>NZ_JBXAFA010000006.1:0-154018 GCF_058792515.1 Pseudomonas sp. MT92 | reverse complement strand
GCTTTTGTTGTTGGAAAAGGGATTGGTTGATACTGTTTTTGTGGCGAGGGAGCAAGCTCCCTCGCCACAAGGACTGTGCTGTGTGCAGATTGTCTGTTTCATTCCTGAACCCTTCCCCATCCCCCATTGTCGACTAGGCTCTAAGCACTGCTTGATAATCCTTGTGACGTCTTGTCGAATTTTTTGCCCGCGGGGGCGGGTGCTGCACCTATTTCCTGTCACTCGTCGACTTTTCAAACAGAACCCTGGAGCCTGACCACTGATTCGAGAGGTGCCCCATGAGTCTGCTGCTTGAACCCTATACCCTTCGTCAACTGACCCTGCTCAACCGCATTGCGGTATCACCGATGTGCCAGTATTCCAGTGTGGATGGCCTGGCCAATGACTGGCACCTGGTCCACCTCGGCAGCCGTGCCATCGGCGGGGCCGGACTGGTGTTCACCGAAGCCACGGCGGTCACGGCCGACGGGCGAATCACCGCGCAAGACCTTGGTTTGTGGAACGATGAGCAAATCGAGCCGCTGCAACGCATCACCCGCTTCATTGCTGCCCAAGGCGCCGTTGCGGGTATCCAGTTGGCGCACGCAGGGCGAAAGGCCAGCACCTATCGGCCGTGGCTGGGCAAGCATGGCAGCGTCAAGATCGAAGAGGGCGGCTGGCTTCCGGTCGGTCCGTCACCGATCGCGTTCGACCCCCAGCACACTCAGCCCAGGCAGCTTGATGACGGCGAAATCGCCAACGTCATTCAGGCCTTCGTCGATTCGGCCAAGCGCGCGCTGATCGCCGGTTTCAAAGTGGTCGAGGTGCATGCGGCCCATGGTTATCTGTTGCACCAGTTTCTTTCGCCCTTGAGTAATCAACGGCGCGATCAGTACGGCGGCTCATTCGAAAATCGCATCCGCCTGGTGCTGCAAGTCACCGAAGCGGTGCGCGCGGTGTGGCCCGAAGAGTTGCCGCTGTTTGTCCGGGTTTCGGCCACTGACTGGGTGGAGGACGGCTGGAATCCCGATGAAACCGTCGAGCTGGCGCGGCGGCTCAAGGCGCTGGGTGTGGACCTGATCGATGTTTCGTCCGGCGGCACGGCGGCGAATGCGGAAATTCCCACTGGGCCTGGTTATCAGACCCGCTTCGCCGAGCGGGTTCGCAAGGAATCGGAAATCGCGACTGGCACCGTAGGAATGATCACCGAGCCGGCTCAGGCCGAACACATTCTGCGCACCTGTCAGGCGGATATCATTTTCCTGGCCCGCGAGTTGTTGCGTGATCCTTACTGGCCGCTGCACGCGGATGACGATCTCGGCGGACGCAAAGCCATCTGGCCGGCGCAGTACCAGCGGGCGACGCACCGTGATCAGCCCATCCATGAATCAGATTTGCGGGATATATGAGACAGCGCCTCTTGTAGGAGCGAGCCTGCTCGCGATGGACGTCAACGATAACGCGCTCTGCCGGATACCCCGCGTTGCCCTGGCGTTTTTCGCGAGCATGCTCGCTCCTACAGTATCAAGCGGTGCAATCAGGCTGCTTCGATCTTGCTGCGGTGCTGCTCGACCTTGTTCAGGTAATCCTTGAGCTTGTCCTGTTCCGCGGCCGTGGTGAACAACCCGAGCTTGCTGCGACGCCACAGGATGTCGTGTGCGGTGGTGGCCCACTCTTCACTGCACAGGTAATCGACTTCGCGGGTGTAGAGGCCGCCACCGATGTGTTCGCCCATGTCGCTGAGGTTCTGTACGCCTTCGAGCAGACGCCAGGTACGGCTGCCGTAGGTGGTCGCCCAGCGGCGCGAAATTTCTGTCGGGACCCAGTCGAACTTGTCGCGAATCAACGCGCTCAGCGCTTGCGGGGTGGTCATGTCTTCGCCGCCCGGCAAGGTCGCGTTGGCGGTCCAGCTCGGCTTCATCTGCGCAAAGTACGGCGCCAGTTGCGCCAGCGCCGATTCGGCCAGTTTGCGGTAGGTGGTCAGCTTGCCACCGAATACCGACAACAACGGTGCTTCTTCGCCACTGCCCGACAACGCTAGGGTGTAATCGCGGGTGACGGCCGACGGGTTGTCGGATTCGTCGTTGCACAGCGGACGCACGCCGGAATAGCTGTGCAGGATGTCGTCGCGGCTGATTTGCTTTTTGAAGTGGGCATTGACCACTTTGAGCAGGTAGTCGGTTTCGCCTTCAGTGATTGCCACCTTTGCCGGATCGCCCGTGTATTCGCGGTCGGTGGTGCCGATCAGGGTGAAATGGTTCAGGTAAGGAATGGTGAACACGATGCGCTGATCTTCGTTTTGCAGAATGTGCGCGTGCTCGCCTTCGTACAGCTTCGGCACGATCAGGTGGCTGCCCTGGATCAGGCGGATGCCGTAGGGCGATTCCATCTTCAGGTCGTCGCGGATGAACTTGGCGACCCATGGGCCAGCGGCATTCACCAGCGCCTTGGCGCGGATCGAAAACAGACTGCCATCGGCGCGCTCCAGATGCAGGTGCCACAGGCCTTTGGCGCGACGAGCGCTGACGCAACGGGTCTGAGTGTGAATATGGGCGCCTTGTTCCCGGGCGGCCATGGCGTTCAGCACCACCAGCCGTGCGTCGTCGACCCAGCAGTCGGAGTATTCGAAGCCCTTGGTGATTTCACTTTTCAGTGCGCTATCGGGACCGAACTTCAGGCTTTTCGAACCGGCGAGTTTTTCCCGTTTGCCCAGATGGTCGTACAGGAACAGGCCGGCACGAATCATCCAGGCGGGTCGCAGGTGCGGGCGATGCGGCAGCACGAAGCGCATTGGCTTGACGATGTGCGGAGCCTTGGCCAGCAGCACCTCGCGCTCGGCCAGGGCTTCGCGCACCAGACGGAATTCGTAGTGTTCGAGATAACGCAGGCCGCCATGGATCAGCTTGCTGCTGGCCGACGAGGTATGGCTGGCCAAATCATCCTTTTCGCAAAGGAACACCGTCAGACCGCGACCGGCGGCATCCGCTGCGATCCCCACGCCATTGATCCCGCCACCAATGACGGCGACATCGTAGACCTCGGCAAGAGGGGGCGTGGGCAAGATAGAAGTGGGCATCGGCTCGGGCCTCGGGATTCTTTGATGTTTTGTATTTGAAATCGAACATAAATGTTCATTTGCGAAAATACTAGCCCATAAAGACGCACGCAGCCAGTCAGATTCGATTGAAAAAACTCATCGAATGGCGATGAAAGGAAAATTTACGAACATTGAGAGTGTAAGCGGACGGCTTTGGTGGCGAGGGAGCTTGCTCCCGTCGCTTTTGCGGCGAGTTCAGTGGGTCTAAATGAACTCAATTGAAGGGGTGAGGGCCGCTTCGCAGCCCAGCGGGAGCAAGCTCCCTCGTCACGGGGGATGTGCTTAAACGACTTCCAGTCTGACTTTGTGCTGGCTCAAAAGCTGCGTCAGCGCAGGGGAAGGCTGCTGATCCGTGACCAGGCAATCAACCAGGCTGATCGGCCCCAGGCGAATCATGGCGTTGCGCCCGAACTTGCTGGAGTCAGCGGCCAGAATCACTTGTCGGGCATTGGCGATGATCGCCTGGGAAACCCGCACTTCCTGATAATCGAAATCCAGCAGGCTGCCGTCTTCATCGATGCCGCTGATGCCCACCAGGGCGAAATCGACCTTGAACTGGTTGATGAAATCGACACTGGCCTGACCGACCACGCCTCCGTCACGTCGCACAGTGCCCCCGGTCAGCAGGACATCGAAGTCGTCCTTGGCGCTGAGCATCGAAGCCACATGCAGGTTGTTGGTGATGATTTTCAGATGGCTGTGGTTGAGCAACGCCCGGGCAATCGATTCGGTGGTCGTGCCGATATTGATGAACAGCGAGGCGTGATCGGGGATCTGTGCGGCGATGGCTTCGCCAATACGCTGTTTCTCGTCGCGCATCTGATCGGCGCGCATGGCGTAGGCAGTGTTTTCGACGCTGGAGTCGTAGGCTGCGCCGCCGTGGTAACGACGCAACAAATTGGCTTCCGCCAGCTGATTGATATCGCGGCGAATGGTCTGCGGTGTAACAACGAACAGCGTGGCCATTTCCTCGATACTGACGTACCCGCGTTCGCGGACCAGTTCGAGAATTTGCTGCTGACGGGGAGGCAGATTCATGGGGCGTCCTTTGGGCTGCCGAGCAAAATTTGCCCATGATGCCGCAGGAATCTCCTCCCGACCAGTTACTCGCGGATACAGTCCGCAGCCTGGCTTATTCAGCCCCTTCGTGCGGCTCCCAATCGCGGGTGCGGCTGACGGCTTTTTTCCAGCCGGCGTAGAGTTTTTCCTTCGCCGCTTCGTCCAGCGCCGGTTCGAACTTGCGTTCAATAACCGCCTTGCCGCGCAGTTCTTCCAGGCTGCCCCAGAAGCCGCAGGCCAAGCCTGCCAGGTACGCGGCACCCAGTGCGGTGGTCTCGCGCATTTGCGGGCGCTCGACCTGCGTGCCGAGGATGTCGGCCTGGAACTGCATGAGGAAGTTGTTCGCCACGGCGCCGCCGTCCACGCGCAGGGCCTTGAGGCGTTCGCCGGCGTCTTGCTGCATGGCGTCGAGCACGTCGCGGGTCTGGTAGGCAATCGACTCCAGTGCGGCACGAATGATGTGATCCACACGGACGCCGCGAGTCAGGCCGAACAATGCGCCACGGGCATAGGGGTCCCAGTACGGCGCGCCCAGTCCGGTGAACGCCGGTACCAGGTACACGCCGTTACTGTCCTTGACCTTGTTGGCGAAGTATTCGGTGTCGTGGGCGTCGTTGATGATTTTCAGCTCATCGCGTAACCACTGGACGGTGGAGCCGCCATTGAACACGGCGCCTTCCAGGGCGTAGGCCACTTCACCGCGCGGGCCGCACGCGATGGTGGTGAGCATGCCGTGTCTGGACTTCACGGCTTTGTCGCCGGTGTTCATCAGCAGGAAACAGCCGGTGCCATAGGTGTTCTTGGCCTGACCTGCTTCAACGCACATCTGGCCGAACAGCGCCGCTTGCTGGTCGCCGGCGATCCCGCCGATGGCGATGCCGCTTTTGGTATGGCCGTAGATCTGCGACGACGATTTCACCTGGGGCAGCATTTCCCGCGGGATGTCCAGCACGTCCAGCATCTTCGCGTCCCACTCCAGAGTGTGGATGTTGAAGAGCATGGTGCGCGAGGCGTTGGTGTAGTCGGTGACGTGGACCTTGCCGCCGGTAAATTTCCAGATCAGCCAGCTGTCGACGGTGCCGAACAACAACTCGCCGTTGCGCGCGCGTTCACGGCTGCCTTCGACGTGATCAAGTATCCACTTGAGCTTGGTGCCGGAGAAATAGGGGTCGGTCACCAGACCCGTGGTCTCGCTGATGTATTGCTCGTGGCCATCACGCTTGAGCTGCTGGCAGATCTCGGTGCTGCGGCGGCACTGCCAGACGATTGCGTTATAAATCGGTCGACCGGTGTTCTTGTCCCAGACCACGGTGGTTTCACGTTGGTTGGTGATGCCGATGGCGGCGACCTGATCGTGATGCAGGCCGGCCTGAGCCAGGGCCTCGACCATCACGGCGCTTTGGGTGGCGAAGATTTCCATCGGGTCGTGTTCGACCCAGCCCGCTTGCGGGTAATGCTGGGCGAATTCGCGCTGTGCGGTGCAGACCACGTTGGCGTCACGGTCGAAGATGATCGCGCGGGAGCTGGTCGTACCCTGATCGAGGGCAATGATGTAGTTCTTATTCTGTGTGTCGGTCATGTCGATTGCCTTGGACGAAATAAGGGAGTGAGGTCTGGCGCGCGATTGAATGGGCAGAATCACGTGCCAACGGTATCAAGAAATTCTTGGTTTGCCGTCAATGGCCGGTGCTGTGTCCTTTGTAGCAGGTGCGACGCTTGGCAGATGGCGGGCAATAACGCCGCGATAGGCTGCGGCGCCGAGGCAGGCCCCGATAATCGGTGCGAAAACCGGAACCAGGAAGTACGGGATATCGCGCCCGCCGGTGAAAGAAATGTCACCCCAGCCAGCGAAGAACGTCATCAATTTAGGGCCGAAGTCACGGGCGGGGTTCATGGCGAAACCGGTCAGCGGTCCCATCGAACTGCCGATCACCGCGATCAGCAAACCAATCAGGATTGGCGCCAGCGGGCCGTTCGGCAGGCCATTGTTGTCGTCCGTCAGGGACATGATCACGCCCATCAAAATGGCGGTGATGATCACCTCGACCAGAAAGGCCTGTGAGGTGGACAGGCTCGGATTGGGAAAGGTGGAGAACACCGACGCCAATTCCAGGCTGGCTTCAGTGCCGCGAACCATATGATGAGTTTGTTCGAAATCGAAGAATAGATTGCTGTATAGCGTGTAAACCAACAAGGCGCCACAAAACGCACCCGCCACTTGGGCCAGAATGTAAAACGGCAGTTTGCGCTTTTCGAAGTCGGCGAAAATGCTCAGTGCGATGCTGACGGCAGGGTTGAGATGAGCGCCGGAAACTCCGGCGGTCAAGTAAATCGCCATGCTTACACCGATACCCCAGATGATGCTGATTTCCCACAGACCAAAGCTGGCGCCCGCGACTTTGAGGGCGGCGACGCAACCCGTACCAAAAAAGATCAGCAGCGCAGTGCCCAGGAATTCGGCCATGCACTGGCTCGAGAGTGATGGTTGTTGTAAAGCGGTTGTCATCGAAACCTCATTTTTTATTGTCTGGCGCTTTTTTTTCATCATGATCAAAGCGCGTTTTTCACCGGGTCAGGATCCCCATCCAGTGCCCGGTTTGTTGCTGGGTGCTGCGGTAGGACATTTTGAGCAGTTTCAAAAACGAAAAAATATAGACAAGAAACACTGCTGTCAAAGGTCGAAAGTGAACCATCAGTCAGAATGCAACTATTCGTCGCATGAATGACCTAGTGATTGAGTGGACGGAAGGGCGCGCCATAGAGCCTTTTGTTAACCAATGTCCTAGAATCCCGCCCAATATTTTCTACTGCCGCCAAGTCTGGAGCTGTCATGACCCCCGCATTGGATTTGTTGAAAAAAGTTCGGGCCGAACACCGAGTGCACAGCTATGAGCATGACCCGAAGGCTGCTTCCTATGGGCTGGAGGCGGCGGAGAAACTCGGGCTCGACCCTGCGCAGGTGTTCAAGACCTTGCTGGCAGCCAGTGAGAAAGGAGAGTTGCTGGTCGCGGTAGTGCCGGTTGCTGGCACTTTGGACTTGAAGGCCCTGGCTCACGCGGCCGGGGTGAAAAAGGTCGAAATGGCCGACCCGGCGGCGGCGCAGCGTTCAACCGGTTATCTGTTGGGGGGGATCAGCCCGTTGGGGCAGAAGAAGCGCTTGCGCACGTTTATCGATAATTCGGCTCAGCCTTTTGCGAGCATTTTTGTCAGCGCAGGTCGACGGGGTCTGGAGGTTGAATTGGCCCCTGCCGTGCTCGCCGAACACACCCAGGCGACGTTCGCTGACATCGGGCGTGCCTGAGCCGCTGTATGGCGAAAATTAGCCTGCACTGTCACTGGTGCAGCGTTTTCGGCCGCTGCATGCTCAAGGGCAAAACACAAGGAGACGGTTATGCAGCTTGAGTTTCACCAGGTCGATGCGTTCAGTGATCGGCCATTTGGCGGCAACCCGGCAATGGTTTACCGGCTCGATGCCTGGCTCGCCGATGAGTTGATGCAGAAAATCGCCGCGGAGCACAATCTCGCTGAAACGGCTTTCGTGGTACGTGAAGGGCAGGGTTGGCGCATCCGCTGGTTCACTCCGACCACCGAGGTTCCATTGTGCGGTCATGCAACGCTGGCCAGCGCTTATGTATTGTTTGAAATCTATAAAGAGCCGGTCGAGCGTCTGGATTTCACCTGTCAATCCGGTCCGCTGAGTGTGAGCCGCGACGGTGGGCGTCTGTGGCTGGACTTTCCGGCGATCGTTCCTTCGGAAATAGGTGTGAACCTGGATGTCGAGCGCGCCCTGGGCGTGGAAGCCATCGATGTGCTGGGTTCGAATGAGTTGTTCGTGGTGCTGGAGTCCGAGCAGGCGGTGCTCGACTGCAAGCCTGACATGGTTGCCCTGGCGAAGCTGCCCTGGCTGGGGGCGATCGTGACCGCCCGGGGCACTCAGCACGATTTCGTGTCGCGCTATTTCGCTCCGGCCATTGGCATCAATGAAGATCCCGTGACCGGGTCGACCCATTGCTGCCTGATTCCGTACTGGTCGGCGCGGTTGGGCAAGTCAAGCCTGACGGCTTATCAATGTTCGGCGCGGGGCGGAGAGTTGTTCTGCCGATTGGAGGGGGAGCGGGTGAAGATCGGTGGGAATGCGACGCTGATGGCGAGCGGAACGTTGATGCTGGATTAAACCGATTCCTTTGTGGGAACGAGCTTGCTCGCTCCCACAGGGATTGTGCTTCTCAGTGAGTAGCGCTGTACCGCCGGACACCGGATTCGACGACCGGAATCTGTGCCGCCGTGCTGCCGGAAGCGTGGAACAGCACCAGGTGTTCCGCCGCCACCCGAATGCCCACCTCCACACCCGCCTGATGATCGACATGGCTGGGGAAGATCGACTCCAGTTGCGCGCCGGTCGCCAGTTGCAGGCGATACAAGGTCGATGCGCCAAGGAACGTCTTGCCAACGATCCGCGCCTTCAGCGCGCTGTCCGGGGCATAGACGATATCGTCCGGACGCAACAACACATCCACTGCACCACCGACTGGCAAAGTGTAGGCACGGTTGCCGCGCAACACGCCCAATTCGGTCTGCACCGACTCAGGACTGCTCAGTTGGCCACGAATGAAGTAACCCTGGCCGATGAAGCTGGCCACAAAGGGTGTCAGCGGTTCGTGATAGAGGTTGTAGGGCGTATCCCACTGCTCCAGCCGACCTTCCTTGAACACGCCAACGTGATCACTGACGGCGAATGCTTCTTCCTGATCGTGGGTCACCAGAATCGCACTGGTGCCGCGTGCCTTGAGGATGTCACGAACCTCATGGCTGAGCTTGCGGCGCAATTCACCATCGAGATTGGAAAACGGCTCGTCGAGCAGTAGCAGCTGCGGCTCCGGCGCCAGGGCGCGGGCCAGGGCGACACGTTGCTGTTGGCCGCCGGAAAGCTCATGGGGGAAGCGCTTGCCGAGGTTTTTCAGGTTGACCAGTTCCAGCAGCTCTTCGGTGACGCGATCCTTTTGTGGGTGCTTGCGGATCCCGAAGGCAATGTTGTCGGCCACGCTCAAATGGGGAAACAGCGCGTAGTCCTGAAACACCATGCCGATGCGGCGCTTCTCCGGTGCAAGGGTGAAGCCTGCGCTGGAAATCGTTTCGCCAGCCAGCTGGATGTCACCTTCGTGCACCGGTTCGAAACCGGCAATCGCACGCAGGGTGGTGGTCTTGCCGCAGCCTGAAGAGCCGAGCAGGCAACCGATGTCGCCCGCATTCAAATGCAGGTTGAGGTTCTGCACGACCCGCTGGTCTTGATAGCCGCAGGCGAGGTTGCGCAGGTTAAGCAGGAGTGGCTGACTCATGCGTGGTGGTACGAAGGCGGAACGAGAAATTCGAGCAGGGCCTTTTGCGCGTGAAGACGGTTTTCAGCCTGGTCCCACGCGACCGAGCGCGGGTCGTCGAGCAGATCCACACTGATTTCTTCGCCCCGGTGCGCGGGCAGGCAGTGCATGAAAAGAACGTCGGGGGCAGCCAGGTCAAGCAGGGCACGATTGACCTGGTATGGCGCGAACAGCTCCAGACGCTTGGCGGTTTCCTCTTCCTGGCCCATGGAGGTCCAGACATCGGTGCTGACCAGATGCGCGCCGCGTACGGCATCTTTCGGATCACGCACGATGGTTACCCGATCGCCGGCCTGGGCCAGAAACTCCGGGTTCGGCTCATAGCCTTCCGGGCAGGCGACGCGCAACTGGAAGTCGAACTGGATCGCCGCTTCTATATAGCTGTTGCACATGTTGTTGCCGTCACCGATCCAGGCCACGGTCTTGCCCTGGATGGCGCCGCGGTGTTCGAGGAAGGTCTGCATGTCGGCCAGCAACTGGCACGGGTGCAAATCGTCGGACAGACCGTTGATCAGTGGCACGCGCGAATTGGCGGCGAACTCGGTCAGGGTGCTGTGGGAAAACGTGCGGATCATCACCGCATCGAGCATGCTCGACATGACGATGGCAGCATCACTGATCGGCTCTCCACGGCCCAGTTGGGTGTCGCGTGGCGACAGGAAGATCGCCTGGCCACCGAGCTGGATCATGCCGGCTTCGAAGGAAATGCGGGTGCGGGTCGAGGATTTTTCGAAAATCATCCCGAGCACGCGATTTTTCAGGGGCTCGAACAGTACGCCGCGGTTACGCAGGTCCTTGAGCTCAACGCCTCGACGGATCACGCTGACCAGCTCTTCGGGCGTGCAATCCATCAGGGAGAGAAAGTGCCTTGCGCTCATCATTGACTACCTTTTTGCTACAAACCGCAGATGCTCAAAGCCTTGTTTAACGGAACAACGGGCGAGACCTGCGGCGTAAGCCGCACGGGGCGACGAAATAAGGGAAGGCGCGATCTTATAATTAAATGTCGCGTCTTACCAATAGGGCTACGGTTTTTAGGGGATTTCAGAGGGGCTACGGGGTCACCGCAGTAGCGCTTTTGAAGCCTGTTTCCTGACAGTAGCCGGGTCTTTGTACACCGGCCCCGCTCAGCTTGGCAATCGAGCGAGGCGTTGGCGGTGTTGTGTGGTCGGTTTATGACCTGTTGTTTGCAGGCTTCGTGCACAGCGCTGCCAATCTGAAACATTTGCTAACGCAAGGTGCTGGGGTATAAATAAATCACGAGTGATGCAGGAAGCCTTGGCATGGAATCGAAAGAACAGCAGTTGATGGAATTGCTCGGCCTTACGGCCCGCTCCCTGACTCACCTGACCGCCTCGATGACCTCGATGTCCTTCGAACTCTTGCGAAGTGACGACAAAGTGACCCGGGAAGCCGCGCGACGCATGATCGACCGCATGGTTACCATCAGCGCCGGGCTGGACGAGCATTGGCGCCTGATCGGCGAACTGACCGGAGTGCAGGCCGCCCACGAACCGATCGAAACCCTCCAGCGGCTTCAGTCGCAGGTGCCGCCCAGGCTGCCATCGAGCTGATCGGCAGCGGCCATCGGCTGGCCTGATGGCCAGCAATTCACAAGACGAACATCGCTGGCGCGCTGGCGGGGCAGGCGCCATAGTTTTGTTCCCGCGGCCGACATTGCCCGCCCAGAACAAGACAGAGACTGGCCATGACCAAGACTCTCCATCACCGTGCGTGCCACCTGTGTGAAGCCATCTGCGGCCTGACCATCGAAACCACCGAACTCGAAGGCCGCGTGCAGATCACCTCGATCAAGGGCGATTCGCTGGATACGTTCAGCCGTGGGCATATCTGCCCCAAGGCTGTCGCCCTGCAGGACATTCAGAACGACCCGGACCGCCTGCATCAACCCATGTTACGCGTGGGCAGCGAATGGCAGCCTATCGAGTGGCAGGACGCTTTCAACCTTGTGGCCGAACGCCTGGCGGCGATTCAGGAGCGTCATGGGCAAAACGCGGTGGCGGTCTATCAAGGCAACCCCAGCGTGCACAACTATGGACTGATGACCCACAGCAATTACTTCCTCGGTCTGTTGAAAACCCGCAACCGGTTTTCCGCGACGTCGGTCGATCAATTGCCCCATCACCTGACCAGTCATTTGATGTATGGCCACGGTCTGCTGCTGCCGATCCCGGACATCGATCACACCGACTTCATGCTGATCCTCGGCGGTAATCCGCTGGCCTCCAACGGCAGCATCATGACCGTGCCGGATGTGGAAAAGCGCTTGAAGGCGATCCAGGCCCGGGGCGGTAAAGTGGTGGTGGTCGACCCGCGCCGCAGCGAAACGGCGGCGATCGCCGACCAGCATCTGTTCGTGCGCCCAGGTGGCGATGCAGCCTTGCTGTTCGGCTTGCTCAATACCTTGTTTGCCGAGGGCTTGACCCGCGACAGCCATTTGCCGGTGGATGGCCTGGATGAGGTGCGCGAGGCTGTTGCAGGTTTCACCGCCGAGGCCATGAGCCCGTTGTGCGCGGTGCCGGCCGAGCAGATCCGCCAGTTGGCGCGGGACTTCGCCGCCGCGCCAAGCGCGGTTTGCTATGGCCGCATGGGCGTCTCGACCCAAGCGTTCGGCACGCTGTGCCACTGGGTCGTGCAATTGATCAACCTGGTCACCGGTAACCTCGATCGCGTCGGGGGCGCGATGTGCACCGAGCCCGCGGTGGACCTGGTGGCCTCCACATCGGGTGGGCACTTCAATCTGTGGCAGAGCCGTGTGTCGGGGCGCCCCGAATATGCTGGCGAGTTGCCCGTGTCGGCGTTGGCCGAGGAGATGCTGACCGAGGGAGAAGGGCAGGTCCGTGCGCTGATCACCGTGGCGGGCAATCCGGTATTGTCCACGCCCAATGGCCGACAACTGGAACAGGCGCTGGACGGGCTGGAGTTCATGGTGAGCGTCGATTTGTACATCAATGAAACCACGCGCTATGCCGACCTGATCCTGCCATCCACCTCGGCGCTGGAAAACGACCACTACGACACCACGTTCAATATGTTTGCGGTGCGTAACGTCAGTCGTTTCAATCGCGCAATCCTGGCCAAGCCCGAAGGCGCGCTGCATGACTGGGAGATTTTCGTCGGGCTGGCCAAGGCCTTCGCCGCGAAAACCGGCAAGGAGTTGAAGCCGACCATGGCGCCGGCGCAGATGATCGATCGCGGTTTGCGCATGGGGTTGTATGGCGATGTCTCGGAACACAAACTGTCTTTGGCAACGCTGTTCGATCATCCCCATGGGGTCGATCTTGGGGCGCTGAAACCCAATCTGGCGCCACGTCTGAAAACTGCCAATCAGCGAATCCAGGCCGCTCCAGCCGCGATCCTTGCCGATCTGGCGCGCTTTGCTGCATTGCGGGCACCGGCTGCTGACGAGTTATTGATGATCGGCCGCCGTCATGTACGCAGCAATAACTCGTGGATGCACAACTATCACCGGTTGGTAAAAGGCAAGCCGCGTCATCAGTTGTTGATGCACCCGGATGATCTGGCCAGTCGCGGTTTGAGTGACGGGCAGCGTGTGCGGGTCAGCTCCCGGGTCGGCACGATCGAAGTTGAAGTGGTCGGCAGCCTGGATATGATGAAAGGTGTGGTCAGCCTTCCGCACGGTTGGGGCCATGCGCGACCCGGTGTGCAAATGACCATTGCCAGCGGCCAGCCAGGCTCCAGCGCCAACGACCTGACGGATGAGTGTCAACTCGATGAGTTGTCGGGCAATGCGGCGTTGAACGGTGTTCCGGTGACCGTGGCGGCGGCCTGATCGTATCTGACGGAGAGACCGAGCAGGGTGCTCGGCTTTCCGTTACAATGCGCCACCGTGCCGACCCATGAGTCGGAAAGTTCAGCCGAGGTGCTCCATGGATATCATCGAAACGATTAAAGAGCAGATTGCCAACAACACCATTCTGCTTTACATGAAAGGCTCGCCGAATGCCCCGCAGTGTGGCTTCTCCGCGAAAGCCGCGCAGGCCGTGATGGCGTGTGGTGAAAAGTTTGCGTACGTGGACATCCTGCAAAACCCGGAAATCCGCGCCAACCTGCCAAAATACGCCAACTGGCCAACCTTCCCGCAACTGTGGGTGGCGGGTGAGCTGGTTGGCGGTAGCGACATCATGACCGAGATGTCCGCTGATGGTTCGCTGCAGGCGCTGATCAAGGACGCTGCTGCCAAGGCTGCTGCCCAGAAGACCGAAGCCTGATTCGCTTCCTGTAGGAGCGAGCCCGCTCGCGATGGACTAAAGAGCGTTGTGGGGAACCGTTCCCCGCGTTATCGTTAACGACCATCGCAAGCAAGCTCAGCTCCTGCAAGAGCAAGTACAAAAAAAGCCCCGCCTCCTTGAAAGAGAGCGGGGCTTTTTATTGCATCGAGATCAATGGCGTAGAACTTACTCGTCTTCGCCCATCTGCGATTGCAGGTAGTTCTCGATACCAATCTTGTCGATCAGGCCAAGTTGAGTTTCCAGCCAGTCGATATGTTCTTCTTCGGACTCAAGGATATCTTCAAGCAGTTCACGGCTGCCGAAGTCACCCACTGTTTCGCAATGAGCAATGGCCACCTTGAGATCGGCATGACCGGTGCGTTCGATGCGCAGGTCGCACTCAAGCATTTCCTTGGTGTGTTCGCCGATGTGCAGCTTGCCCAGGTCCTGAACGTTCGGCAGCCCCTCCAGGAACAGGATGCGCTTGATCAGCTTGTCCGCGTGCTTCATCTCGTCAATGGACTCGTGGTACTCGTGCTTGCCGAGTTTGTTCAGGCCCCAATCCTCATACATGCGTGCATGCAGAAAGTACTGATTGATTGCGACCAGCTCATTGCCAAGGATTTTGTTGAGATGCTGGATGACTGTTACGTCGCCTTTCATGATGGGGTCCTGCCCTTTATTAGCTATCAATAAGTCGGAGTTTGAGCTGCACACTTAATAGTGTCAAACCTAAGTTATTGAAACTTATATGAAAATTAATAGGAATAAGAATGTTTGTGTTCCGCGTCTGGAACATAAGCGATTGATTTGCGGGCATAAAAAAACCGGACAGGCGTCCGGTTTTTTGAAATACGGTATTTATGCTGCTGTAAATTCTGCTGGAAAAGGAATCGCTGCCTGGGCCGTTTGCAGTTTCGTCAGGGTCTCGCGTACCACTTCCTTGGCGAGGCAGGCACATTTGCCGCATTGACCGGCAACGCCGGTAGCCTGGCGGACTTCCTTGTAGCTGCAGCATCCTTCATAGATCGCATCGCGGATTTGGCCGTCGGTGACGCCAGTGCAGAGGCAAACATACATAAGTGAAGACCGTCGCTTGTTTATGCTCGAATGCGGTGGATCTTAATGTTAACGAGAATGATTGTCAAAGTGCTTTATGAACGCTTTTCCCGGTACTGACGAACGGTTGCTTCCAGGACAGGTGAAACGAAATTCGGCCTGGCGTTTTCAGGCGTCGAGGGAAAAACCGTTGAGGACAGGTCAAACACGCAGTGTATGATGGCCGGTCTTTCCGAAACGGGTTTGTGTCACAGGGCTGTCGCCTGAGGGTGGCAGGCTGGCACCAACCTTGTTTTTACGTTTCTACACCAGGAGATATCCAATGAGCGTACTCGTAGGCAAACAAGCCCCTGACTTCACCGTACCGGCCGTACTCGGCAATGGCGAAATCGTTGACAGCTTCACCCTGTCTTCGGCCATCAAAGGCAAATACGGCCTGGTGTTCTTCTACCCGCTGGACTTCACCTTCGTTTGCCCGTCCGAGCTGATCGCTCTGGACCACCGCCTGGCTGACTTCAAGGCGCGCAATGTGGAAGTGGTTGCTGTGTCGATCGACTCGCACTTCACCCACAACGCATGGCGCAACACCCCGGTGAACAACGGCGGTATTGGCCAGGTGGGTTACACCATGGCTGCCGACATCAAGCAGGAAATCATGAAGGCCTACGACGTTCAGTCCGCTGACGGCGTTGCTTTCCGTGGCGCGTTCCTGATCGACGACAAAGGCGTTGTTCGCTCGCAGATCGTCAACGACCTGCCACTGGGCCGTAACATGGAAGAGCTGATCCGTCTGGTCGACGCTCTGCAATTCCACGAAGAGCACGGCGAAGTTTGCCCTGCCAACTGGAAAAAAGGCGACAAAGGCATGAACGCTTCGCCAGAAGGCGTTGCGGCTTACCTGACTGAGCACGCTGCTGCTCTGTAAGGCACGTTCCAGGTACAAAAAAACCGGCCTTCGAGGCCGGTTTTTTTATGGGTGTTTTTTATGCTTTCTGTTGGAGCGAGCCTGCTAGCGATGAACGCTGGATACCGCAGAGAGCCAGATCCCCCGCGTTATCGTTGACCACTATTGCGAGCAGCCTCGCTCCTACAGGTCAATCGTCGAAATCTTCCCAGCCGCCCATCTGTTTCCAGCGGTTGACGATGCCGCAGAACAGCTCGGCCGTCTTCTCGGTGTCGTAGCGAGCCGAGTGAGCCTCGCGACCATCGAAGTCGATATCGGCTGCCTGACAGGCCTTGGCCAGCACGGTTTGGCCGTAAGCCAGACCGGCCAGGGTCGCGGTATCGAAACTGGAGAACGGGTGAAACGGATTGCGCTTCATGTCCAGGCGCGCGACCGCAGCGTTGAGGAAGCCCAAGTCGAAGCTGCTGTTATGTCCGACCAGGATCGCCCGTTTGCATCCATTGGCCTTGAGGGCCTTGCGTACGCCACGGAAGATGTCGTTCAGGGCTGTTTCTTCACTCACGGCCATGCGCAACGGGTGATCGAGCTTGATCCCGGTGAATTCCAGGGCGGCGGCTTCGATGTTCGCGCCTTCGAACGGCTCGACACGGAAGAAGTAGGTGTGATCCGGGTACACAAACCCCTTTTCATCCATGGCGATGGTGGTCGCGGCAATTTCCAGCAGGGCGTCGGTGGCCGAGTTGAAACCACCGGTTTCTACGTCGACGACAACGGGCAGGTAACCACGAAACCTGGCAGCCATTGGATGACGGGGACCGCCTCCGCCGCCATGACCTTCCTGTTCGTCGTCGAAATGCTCTTCACTCACGCGTGTTCCTCCAGCAGGCGCCAGCGCAGTTTTTCACCGGCGCGCAGCGGGATAACGGTCAGCTCGCCAAACGGCAGGCTGGTGGGGGCGGTCCATTCTTCGCGGACCAGGGTGATGCGATCGGTGTTCGCCGGCAGGCCATAGAAACGCGGGCCGTTGAGGCTGGCGAAGGCTTCCAGCTTGTCCAGCGCATTGCGCTGTTCGAAGGCTTCGGCATACAACTCGATCGCGGCATAGGCGGTGTAGCAGCCAGCGCAGCCACAAGCGGCTTCTTTGGCATGCTGGGCGTGGGGCGCCGAGTCTGTGCCGAGGAAGAACTTCTCGCTGCCGCTGGTGGCGGCGTCGAGCAGGGCTTCCTGGTGCGTATTGCGCTTGAGGATCGGCAGGCAGTAGAAGTGCGGACGAATCCCGCCCACCAGCATGTGGTTGCGGTTGTATAGCAGGTGATGCGCTGTGATGGTCGCGCCCACGTTGGCCGAAGCCGAGTTGACGAACTGCACGGCGTCTGTGGTCGTGATGTGTTCGAACACCACTTTCAGGGTCGGGAAACGCTCGACCACACGGCGCATGTGCTCATCGATGAAGATCTTTTCGCGGTCGAATACATCGACATCGCCACGGGTGACTTCGCCGTGGATCAACAAGGGCATTCCGACTTCGGCCATGGCCTCCAGTGCGGGAAAGATCTTGTCGATGCTGGTGACGCCAGAGTCCGAGTTGGTGGTCGCGCCGGCCGGGTACAGCTTGGCGGCGTGGACGAAACCGCAGGCCTTGGCCTCGCGAATTTCTTCAGGCTGGGTGCGGTCGGTCAGGTACAGGACCATCAGCGGTTCGAAATGGCTGCCGGCCGGGCGAGCAGCGAGAATCCGCTGGCGATAGCCGTCGGCCTCAGCCGCATTACGGACCGGCGGAACCAGGTTGGGCATGATGATGGCGCGACCAAAGGTGCGCGCAACATCCGCAACGGTATTGGTCAACACGGCACCATCGCGAAGATGAATGTGCCAGTCGTCGGGACGCAGCAGGGTCAGGCGGTCGGACATGAGGGGATTCCAGGCGGGTCAAACTGAGGGGAATGCTACCGGAAAAGACTCTTGCAGGCACTCGCTATCAAGTTTTACGGGAAGCTTCCGATATCCAACAGGTATGCCGTAAACATATGTGTGTCGGTCTTTTTGTTGTAGAAGCCAGTGGAGCCTCCCGTGCGCCAGCGTTATTTAGCCTTGCTCAGTGTGTTTGCCAGCCTTCCTGCGATGGCGCTCACTTTCCAGACCCGACTGGAGAGCATCGAGTGGACGGTCGAAGGTGACAAGTTCGAATGCAGACTGACCCAGCCGATCACTGATTTTGGCTCGGGACAATTCGTGCGCCGTGCTGGCGAGCAGGCGACGTTTCGTCTGAATGCCTACAACGCCATGATGGGTGGCGGGTCGGCCACCTTGCTGGCGGCGGCTGCGCCGTGGCAACCGGGGCGGGGCGATATCAACCTGGGTTCGGTGAGAATCGGCAGCGGCAATGTGCTGTTCAACAGTTCGCAGGTGCAGGCGGGGCGATTGATCAGTGGCCTGATGGACGGACGCAGCCCTGTGATCCGGCATTCTTCGGGGGATGGGCGTGTGTCGGAAGTGCGGTTGCTGCCGGTCAAGTTCAGCAAGGCGTTTGCCGACTATCAGGGTTGCGTGGCGAAGTTGTTGCCGCAGAACTTCGAGCAGGTGAAACAATCCGAAGTTGGTTTCCCTGGTGGCGGTATCGACCTGGATGCGGCGGCGAAAGCCAAGCTGCAGGTGATGCTGGAGTACATGAAGGCCGATCCGACGGTCAATCACATCGAACTCGACGGTCATTCCGACAACAGCGGCAACCGCCTGACCAACCGCGACCTGTCACGGCGCCGGGCCCTGGCGGTCATGGAGTTCTTCAAGGCCAATGGCATTCAGGAATCGCAGGTCACCATGCGCTTCCACGGTGAGCGTTACCCACTGGCACCCAACACAAACAATGCCAATCGGGCCAAGAACCGTCGGGTCGCCGTTCGCCTGGAACGCGGAGCTCCGCCAGAGCAGGTGGCCCCGCAGGCCACGAAGCCAGCCACATCGGCGACCTCCTGACTCGCCGGTCATCGTCGCGCTCTCGACATAATCTGTCGCTTCGTCGTCATAAGCTGTCGCGCCTCTGTAAATTATCCTGCATGAGCGGTAGACTTCCCGGCTTTCCGTAGAACCCCGTGGAGTGATGGCATGGCGGACGTAAACAAGGTCGTTCTGGCGTATTCCGGCGGCCTGGACACTTCGGTGATCCTCAAGTGGCTGCAGGATACTTATAACTGTGAAGTGGTGACCTTCACCGCTGACCTGGGTCAGGGCGAAGAGGTCGAACCGGCACGCGCCAAGGCTCAGGCCATGGGCGTGAAAGAGATCTACATCGACGACTTGCGCGAAGAGTTCGTGCGCGATTTCGTTTTCCCGATGTTCCGCGCCAACACCGTTTACGAAGGCGAGTACCTGCTGGGTACTTCCATCGCTCGTCCGTTGATCGCCAAACGCCTGATCGAAATCGCCAACGAAACCGGCGCAGACGCCATTTCCCACGGCGCTACCGGCAAGGGCAACGACCAGGTTCGTTTCGAACTGGGCGCCTATGCCTTGAAACCAGGCGTGAAAGTGATTGCCCCTTGGCGCGAGTGGGACCTGCTGTCCCGCGAGAAGCTGATGGACTACGCCGAGAAGCACGCAATCCCGATCGAGCGTCACGGCAAGAAGAAATCCCCGTACTCGATGGATGCCAACCTGTTGCACATCTCCTATGAAGGCGGCGTGCTGGAAGACACCTGGACCGAGCACGAAGAAGACATGTGGCGTTGGACCGTCTCCCCGGAGAAGGCGCCTGACAAGCCGCAGTATCTGGAATTGACCTACCGCAACGGCGACATCGTCGCACTGGACGGCGTCGAAATGACCCCGGCTACCGTGCTGGCGACGTTGAACCGTATCGGTGGTGAACACGGCATCGGCCGTCTGGACATCGTCGAGAACCGTTACGTGGGCATGAAGTCCCGTGGCTGCTACGAGACACCTGGCGGCACCATCATGCTGCGCGCCCACCGTGCGATCGAATCGATCACCCTGGACCGCGAAGTGGCTCACCTCAAGGACGAGTTGATGCCGAAGTACGCCAGCCTGATCTACACCGGCTACTGGTGGAGCCCGGAGCGTCTGATGCTGCAGCAGATGATCGACGCGTCCCAGGCTCACGTGAATGGCGTTGTGCGCCTGAAGCTGTACAAGGGCAATGTGATCGTGACCGGTCGCAAGTCCGACGAGTCGTTGTTCGACGCCAACATCGCGACCTTCGAGGAAGATGGCGGCGCCTACAATCAGGCCGACGCGGCGGGTTTCATCAAGCTCAACGCATTGCGCATGCGCATTGCTGCGAACAAGGGCCGGAAGCTTTTCTAAGGCCTTTGAGCGGGTAAGGGATTTGTGGCCTCGTCATCGACGAGGCCACAAGCCCGAAATAGTGTTTATCTGGTCCTTCGACATCGCGATTTTCTTGTCACCCTCTTTATCTGCTATCTGTCTCCCTCTGATATTTCCCGCGCGTCTCTGATATCGATTGGCCGCTATGGTCAATGACCGTCACCTCATGTGTGTTCAAATTGTAAGCAGCGCAACATGTGGCGCTATGGCGCTTGCGCGTCAGCTTGGAATGTTTGATTGCACAGTTTTTCAGTATGGCCTCCGATTCTGCGCAGGTGAGAAACAAAATCACGTGTGCCTGCCTGTCCCGTGGCCTCTCGATATTCTCCAATAAAGCGCTGAATTCGATTTTTTTGCTCAGGCAGCGTGCATCAATGATGCATAACTCCTTGAGCAGCGTGGTCATTCGGATGTGATGTTCAACCGAGGGCAGACCCTGCAAGCCTGGGTCTACGAGCGAGGCCTGAGCGGCGCAGGGGGGCGAAGCGGATCGCCCGGCATCCACTGGCTTATGCCGTTCAGTATGTTCACTTGACGTCGTTGAGTGGCTGTTTTCTGGATGCTTGGACTTGTCCAGCACTTTTATGAAGTGCTTTCCCTTGTCAAAATCTGAAGGCGCATACAGCGAGCGATAATTAAAGTTGAGTGTGACGAAAAATAGAAGCAGTAAATAAAAGGGGAAGCTGATCAGGAACCATATGTAGATTTCTCTCTCCTTATTATCCAGAAAGGGTAGAGAAATCGCTGCGGATGTTTCAGAAAGTGTTGCGAATATCGCGATAACGGTCATGGGGTTGGTGATTCTTTTTTTGAGTTTTGTCATGTTGTTCACTCATATATAATTTGTCTTTTCTCGGTGACTTAATAACGATATTTTGGTTGGGTGTTGTTAATGATTTGGATTTGTATAGGAAGTATATCCATTTTAATGTGTGTGAGCGTTGTGTTGATTTAATTTGGCTTGGCTGGAAGTGGGTTTTAAATTGTGTCTTTGTAATGATTGTTTGTCAGATTTTCTTCGCTGTAAGAGTAAGTGGATACGTGGTGTGTGATATTTCTGGTATGAATATAAGTACGGAAAATATCGGTTACTTTTTGGCCGTGGTTGAGTGTGCTGTATCAGCCAGACTGCGGTTGCTCCGATTTTTTGCTCAACTTTTTTGTCGTAAATTGATACGAAAAACCGTTGAGAATTGAATTGTCTTCCCGTGGGTTTCGTTTTCGATGCCTTGCTGAGACGGTTTTTTTGTAAGACTAATCCGCGATATTTGTAGGGAATGTCTCTCGGTGTAGGTGGCCGGGGGGGGGCGGCATGCCATGGGTGAAACGACTAGGCTATTGTGCGGGCTCTAAAAATTCGAACAGCGAAATTGGACTGCCCATGAATAAAGTGCTGATCGTGGATGATCACCCCGTCATTCGTCTTGCGGTACGTATGCTGATGGAACGTCATGGCTACGAAGTCATTGCAGAAACAGATAATGGCGTGGATGCATTGCAACTTGCGCGTGAACATATGCCGGACATTGTCATTCTGGATATTGGAATACCGAAACTGGATGGGTTGGAAGTCATTGCCCGACTATCATCCACTGCGATGCCAATGAAAGTGTTGATATTGACGTCCCAGGCGCCTGGACATTTTTCCATGCGTTGCATGCAGTCGGGGGCTGCCGGGTATGTCTGCAAGCAGCAGGACCTCACTGAGTTGCTCAGTGCAATAAAGGCCGTTTTGTCCGGTTACAGCTACTTTCCCAATCAGGCCTTGCATACCGTACGCGCTAGTTTGGGTAACGCCAGTGAAGCCGATATGGTGGATCGTCTGTCAGGGCGGGAAATGATGGTCTTGCAACAGTTGGCCAAGGGCAAGACTAACAAGGAGATTGCCGATGGGATGTTCCTTAGTAACAAAACCGTTAGTACTTACAAGACTCGCCTGCTGTTGAAACTCAATGCGCGCTCTCTGGTGGACCTGATTGAATTGGCCCAGCGCAACGGGCTGGTGTGATTGCATCAGTATTTGGCGCTCAGCGATGAGCGGCATTTACCGTACAGCAGCCAAAGTAAAAAGCCTCCGTTTCGGGAGGCTTTTAGGTGTCATAAGTCAAAGTCGTAATCGGCCAATTGCTTTTGCAGTCGGCGCTCCTCCAGCAGATTGTCGATGGTACGGCGTTTGCTCAGGTTGGTTTTCGCCACTTCAACCACAGGTTCAGCGTCATCGGCCTCAATGGGGGTAAAGTCGTCTTCTACGTCCAATTGCTCTTTGCCAGTGCTCATTTAGTTACTCCAGGCTAAGACTGCCTTTGGGGCTCCTTATATCGACAATCTCCCGGCGGGTAAAAAAGATTTTTTCAATCGATAAATCAATAAATCCAATAGTGCCTCAATCGTCGGAGGTCTTGTGCTTGTATTCGCACAGGTCTTCGATGCGACAACTGCCGCAGCGGGGCTTGCGAGCCAGGCAAACATAGCGCCCGTGAAGGATCAGCCAGTGATGGGAATCGAGCAGGTATTGCTTGGGCACGAATTTCATCAGTTTTTTCTCGACCTCGACCACATTCTTGCCCGGCGCAATGCCGGTGCGGTTGCTGACTCGGAAGATATGGGTGTCCACGGCCATGGTCAGTTGGCGGAATGCTGTGTTGAGCACCACGTTGGCGGTCTTGCGGCCAACACCGGGCAGCGCTTCCAGTTCCTCTCGGGTCTGCGGCACTTCGCCAGCATGGCGCTCCACCAGCAGGCGACAGGTTTCGATCACGTTCTTTGCTTTGCTGTTGTACAGGCCGATGGTCTTGATGTATTCCGACAGTCCGTCGACGCCCAGGGCATACATCGCCGCCGGCGTATTGGCGACCGGGAACAGTTTCGCCGTGGCCTTGTTGACGCCGACATCGGTCGATTGCGCCGAGAGAATCACAGCGATCAGTAATTCAAACGGTGAGGAATAGGCCAGTTCGGTCTTCGGTTCCGGGTTGTCTTCATGCAGCCTGCGGAAAATTTCCAGACGTTTTGCGGCATTCATGGGCAGTGAGTTTCCTCGAAGACGTTCAATTTAAGGTGTGGGGCGGTGCCAGATTTGCCAGAGGGCAATCAGCAATCCCAGCAGAATGAATCCGCCAGGGGCCAGCGTGGTCAGGCGCAAGCCACCGTCGGTGGTTAAGATCCAGCCTTCCCAATGCGCTGGCGAGGCATTCGTCAGCCATGACAGGTGGCTGCCGAAGGTCCCGCGGCCAATGAGTTCCCGGAGCAGCCCCAAGCCCACCATCAATACGCCGAACAAGCCATACAACCGCAGGCGAGCCGGCCAGGTTCTCTGGAAAAATCCAGTGCAGTCCAACACCACGCATTGCAAGGCAACCAGCCCGGCATAAATGCCCAGGTCCTGATGCCATTGCAGCGACCAGAGTTGGGCGCCGAGTTCCGCGCAACTGGTCAATGTGGCGGCGAGCAGCACGCTTGCCAGCAAGTGCGTCGCCGGGAGCAGTCGAGGCCGCAATGCATTCATGCACAGGGCGAAAACGCTGGTCACCATGATGAACGTCAGCGTGAAGCCCGCAGCGGTCATCAGCGAGCCGGTAGCGCCGATCAACGGTGCAAGCATCAGCGAGTTTTGCACAAGGAATGATTTATTCATGGGAAGGACTCCCGAACAGTGCTTGCCGGTGTTCATCGCAATAGCGCAGAGCGTCATGGGTGGCGTTGATCACCGCTCTTGATGTGATGGTCGCGCCCGCGATCTGATCGAATTGCCCCTGATCCTTTTTCAGCGCCCAGCCATTGTCGCCAGGATCTGTCCGAGACTTGCCGGAAAACATCTGAAGCCAGGCATTCGGCCAATCGGCGATCCGTGCGCCAAGCCCCGGGGTTTCGGATTGCTTCAGGGTTTTGACCCCCACCAACCGGCCATTGGCATCGACGGCGATCAGCAAGTCGATGGCGCCGGCATAACCCAGGGTCTGACTGCGCAGCAACACGGCATAGGGCTGGCCGGACTTGCTTGCCAGGTAGCCACCCAGCAGCGTGCTGTTGGTCAAGGCTGTGACGTCGAGAGCGAGCGGCTGTTCCAGTGGCTGATTGTCGTAGCTGTCCGGCGGCAACAGGTCAAGCAAGTTACGACTGTCGATCAGGTGCTGTTGGGCGGCAATGCGGGAGGCGCTGGTGTGTTGCACGAAGTACGTCGAGCCAATGCCAAGACCTGCCATGACCACAAGGATCGCAACGCTCGATGCTCGGCTCATGGCGAAATCCGTTCCTGCCTGGACGCGACAAACCGCTCCAGCGCCGGTACACACAGGTTCATTAACAGGACGGCGAATGCCACGCCGTCGGGATAGCCACCCCAGGTGCGAATCAGATAGGTCAGCAGTCCGACACCCGCGCCGAACAGCAGTCGTGCGCCGGGGCTTTTCGCACCGGACACCGGTTCCGTCACGATGAAAAATGCCCCCAGCATGCTGGCGCCGCTGAGCAGATGAAACAGCGGCGAACCATGGGAGTCGGAGCCCGAACCGTTCCAGCACAACAAGCTGATAAGGAACAGGCTGGCGAGCATGCCGACTGGCGCGTGCCAACTGAACAGGCGCTGTTGCAGCAGAAAAGCGCCGCCCGCCAGAAACGCCAGATTCACCCATTCCACACCTCGACCACCGAATTGGCCAAAGGCAGGATGAGTGGCGAACAGTTCATCCATGGTCAGGCTTTTGTTGATCCTCAAGCCATCCAGTGCCGTGGCCTGGACCCAGGCATCCGGCAACTGACCAAAACCGAAAACTTGCTGGAGTCCGCCCATCAGGTCCATACCGTGGGAGGATGGCCAGTGCGTCATTTGTTGCGGAAACGTCACCAGCACCAGGGCAAAGCCAAGCATCGCCGGATTGAACGGATTTTTGCCCACGCCCCCATACAAGTACTTGCCGAACAGCATGGCAGACGCGGCGGCACTGACCGTCAACCACCAAGGGCAGTAAGGCGGCAGGGCCAGGGCCAGCAATGTCGCGCTGACCAGTGCACTGCCGTCGCTCAGGGTCGGCTGGAGTAACCGCTTGCGCAACTTCAACACCGCCGCTTCAGCGGCCAAAGCGCTCACCGCCGCCAGAACCAGGTTGATCAAGACCCCCCAGCCGTACAGCCAGAACAACGTGAGCATGCCCGGCAACGTAGCCAGGAGTACCCGCTGCATGGCCTGCTGAAGGCGCTCGTCGACCGTGTCAAGGGGTGACATGGGCATCCACCTGACGCTCGGCTTCCTGCAGGCGAGCGCGAGCCTTTTCCATCTGTTCGGCGGGGGTGTCGGCGCGACGTTCGAGTTTGCTGACGTCAGCGCGGGCATAGGCCAGTTCGGTCTTCAGTTGCCGAAGCTGGCTGTCGATCGGACGCTTTTCCACGCGCGTCAGGTCTGGCAAGGGTTGTCCGCTGAGCGCTTCGGCGGCATGCAAGGCTTGCTCGGCCTCGCTGAGCGCACGTTCCAGGGTTTCGATCTGTTCAGCGGGCGCTTGAAGGGTCTGAGCCTTTTTGAGTTCGGCGCGGCGCATGGCCAACTGGATCTTGGCCCGTTTCAGATCGGCATCTTTTACTGGTGCAACGGCGGGCGCGGGCGCAGCCGTGCTTCCCAGCAGCGCCAAGGCCTGCTCGGCCGCTTCGAACTGCTGCTGCAGGACCACCAACTGCGATTGCTGCTCGAAGGTCGGCGGATGGCCGAAGGCCTTGAGCGATTTGTTCAATTGCGCCCGACTCATCGCCAGATCGATCTTGGCTTTCTTCAGTGCGGCATCGGCAGTGGCGGCCTTTTGCGCGCGGACGCGTTCAAGGGCGGCCTGCACCGGGTCAAGCGTCGCTGCGCTGGGTTGGGCGGCACGTTGCGCCCGGGCCTGTCGTTCGGCCGCCTTCAGTTCTTCTTCACGTTGCAAGCGGGCGTTGCGTTGCTCGAAACGGCGCCGCGCCCGATTGCGTTTGGCCGTGCGGGCGCGTTGCTCTTCAAGGCTGAATGCCAGGCCGCCGACAATCGGCAGCACTGCGGAGATCGGCAACGGATGCATTTCAATGCAGTCGACCGGGCAGGGGGCCACGCAGAGGTCGCAGCCGGTGCACTCGTCGATGATGACCGTGTGCATCAGTTTGGCCGCGCCGACGATGGCGTCTACCGGGCAGGCCTGGATGCATTTGGTGCAACCAATACATTCGGCCTCGCGGATATAGGCGATCTGCGCCGGAGCCGAGCCACGGCTGGTGTCCAGTTCCAGCACCGGTACGAGCAGCAGTTCGGCCAGGGCATTGATGGTTTCGCTGCCGCCCGGCGGGCACTTGTTGATGGGCTCGCCGCTGGCGATACCTTCGGCGTAGGGCTTGCATCCGGGATGGCCGCACTTGCCGCATTGAGTCTGTGGCAAGAGGGCGTCGATGCGTTGAATCAGACTCATGTTTTGATCAGTCCGCTGAATCCGAGAAAAGCCACTGCGATCAGTCCGGCGCTGATCAGGTCGATCGGCAGGCCGCGGAAGGGCAGCGGAACATCGTTATCGAGTGTGCGTTGGCGCAGGTCTTGAAACAGGCTCAGCACCAGCCAGAAACCCAGCCCGGCACCCAGGCTCAGGGCGATGGCGTGAAAGAGCCCTTGGTCATCCTCGGCGTTGAGCAGCGCTACGCCAAGTACGCCCGCGTTGCCCAGCAGCAACAACCAGAGCCCCTCGAAGGAGAGTGTCGGGAATATCCGCTCCAGCAACGTCAGCAACGGAGCGATCAACAACACGCTCAACGGCAGAAACACAAACAGCCGCAGTGATGCCATGTCCAACGGCACCAGCAACCCGTGGTAAAGCGCATGACCAAGGGTGCCGACAATCAACATCAGGCACGTGGTCGCGAGGCCCAGTGCATGGACCTGCTGGCGCTTGCTGCCCAGCAGCGGATCGACACCCAGCGGCCAGTGCAACACGAGGTTGTTGATCAGGGCTGCACTGATAAGCGTAAGAAGCGTTTCGGTCATGATCGTGCCGGCTAGAACGGGGCTTTTTAACGGGAGCGGTCTAAAAAGCTTAGGCATTATCCGGCAAGGGCGGAGGGTGGGCCAGACATGAAAATCCCACAGTCGCGCCAGGCACGACTGTGGGATCGGTTTGCCGCAGTAACCTTACTTGATCCGCTGACCAGGCTTGGCGCCGCTGTCAGGGCTGAGCAGGTAGATTTCTTCGCCACCAGGGCCGGCCGCCATCACCATGCCTTCGGAGATGCCGAACTTCATTTTGCGGGGCTTGAGGTTGGCGATCATCATGGTCAGCCGACCATCGAGCTTGGACGGGTCCGGGTAAGCGCTCTTGATGCCGGAGAACACGTTGCGTTGCTCGTCACCGATGTCGAGGGTCAGGCGCAACAGCTTATCGGCCCCTTCCACGTGCTCGGCCTTGACGATCAGGGCGACGCGCAGGTCGACCGCCGCAAAGGTGTCGAACTCGATTTCCGGTGACAGCGGATCCTTGGCCAACTCGCCGTTACCGGTCGTGGCGGCGGCGCCGGTGTCGGTCTGGCTGGCGGTCAGGTCTTCTTTCGATGCATCGGTCATGGCTTGCACTTTGACCGGGTCGATCCGGGTCATCAGCGGCTTGAACTCGTTCAGCTGATGGTTGGCGAGCCAGGTCGCATGGTCGTTCCAGGTCAACGGGGCGACGTTGAGGAACGCCTCGGCATCGGCGGCCAGCAGTGGCAGCACCGGTTTGAGGAAGATCACCAGTTGGCGGAACAGGTTGACGCCGGTGGCGCAGATAGCCTGCACCTCGTCTTGCTTGCCTTCCTGTTTGTTCAGCGACCACGGTGCCTTGTCAGCGATCCAGGCGTTGGCGCGGTCCGCCAGGCCCATGATTTCGCGCATGGCGCGGGCGAAGTCGCGGGCTTCATAGGCGTCGGCGATGCCTGGCGCGGCGGCCAGGAACGCTTCGGTCAATTCCGGCGCGGCGTTGGTGTCGACCATCACGCCGGCGTTGCCTTTGTGGATGAAACCGGCGCAGCGGCTGGCGATGTTGACGACTTTGCCCACCAGGTCGGAGTTGACCTTCTGCACGAAGTCTTCGAGGTTCAGGTCCAGGTCATCGACGCCACGGCTCAGTTTGGCCGCGTAGTAGTAACGCAGGTATTCCGGCGACAGGTGATCCAGGTAGGTCCGGGCCTTGATGAAGGTGCCGCGGGACTTGGACATTTTCTGGCCGTTGACGGTCAGGTAACCGTGCACATTGATGCCGGTCGGCTTGCGGTAGCCCGCACCTTCAAGCATTGCGGGCCAGAACAGGGCGTGGAAGTTGACGATGTCCTTGCCGATGAAGTGATACAGCTCGGCGCTGGAGTCCTTGCCCCAGAACGCGTCGAAGTCCAGCTCCGGCGTACGGCTGCACAGGTTCTTGAAGCTCGCCATGTAGCCGATCGGCGCGTCCAGCCAGACGTAGAAGTATTTACCCGGCTCGTCGGGGATCTCGAAACCGAAGTACGGCGCATCGCGGGAGATGTCCCACTGTTGCAGGCCCGCGTCCAGCCATTCGGCGATCTTGTTGGCGACGGCGTCTTGCAGAGTGCCGCTGCGGGTCCAGGTTTGCAGCATTTCCTGGAAGTCCGGCAGCTTGAAGAAGAAGTGCTGGGAATCCTTGAGCACCGGAGTGGCGCCGGAAATTGCCGACTTCGGATCTTTCAGATCGGTCGGTGCGTAGGTCGCGCCGCATTTTTCGCAGTTATCGCCGTACTGGTCTTCGGTGCCGCATTTCGGGCAGGTGCCCTTGATGAAGCGGTCGGCCAGGAACATTTTCTTTTCCGGGTCGAAATACTGGGTGATCGAGCGCGTGGCGATGTGCCCGGCGTCGCGCAGCTTCAGGTAGATCTGGCTCGACAGCTCACGGTTTTCTTCAGCGTGAGTGGAGTGGAAGTTGTCGAAGTCCACCAGGAAGTCGGCAAAGTCGGCGCTGTGTTCAGCCTGGACGTTGGCGATCAGTTGTTCCGGGGTGATGCCTTCCTTTTCCGCGCGCAGCATGATCGCCGAACCGTGGGCGTCGTCGGCGCAGACATAAATGCATTGGTTGCCGCGGTGCTTCTGGAAGCGCACCCACATATCGGTCTGGATGTATTCCAGCATATGGCCGAGGTGGATCGAACCATTGGCATAGGGCAGGGCGCTGGTGACGAGAATCTTGCGTGGCTCGGACATGGGGCTCGGCTACTTGATGAAACGGAGGTCGGCCACTATAAAGCGCCGGCGCATATTTTTCACCCCATGGCTCAGGGGAGTTGTTTTGCAAGCCCCTCGCCGCAGGAAATTTTCCAGCCTCGCCACAAATCTGTGTCCGGCGTAGGATACCCGCCTGATTTTCCAGTCTCGTTATCGGAGTTGCCCATGAGCGCCGTCAATCGCGCAGCGGTGGAAGCCGTCCTTCGCCAGTACACCGACCCTTATCTGAACCAGGACCCGGTCAGCGCCGGATGCGTGCGCAGCGTCGATATTGCGGGCGATCGCGTCAACGTCCAGCTTGAGCTGGGCTATGCCGCCGGTCTGTTCAAAAGTGGCTGGGCGCAACTGTTGCAGATGGCTATCGAAGGCCTGGACGGCGTGACGACGGCGCGTGTCGAGATCACCAGCGTCATTGCCGCGCACAAGGCTCAGGCTCAGATTCCGGGCCTGGCCAACGTCAAGAATGTGGTGGCCGTGGCCTCCGGCAAGGGCGGCGTGGGCAAATCCACCACCGCCGCCAACCTGGCATTGGCCCTGGCTCGCGAAGGGGCCAAGGTGGGCATTCTGGATGCGGACATTTATGGCCCAAGCCAGGGCATCATGTTTGGCATCGCTGAAGGCACCCGGCCGCAGATCAAGGATCAGAAGTGGTTCGTGCCGATCCAGTCCCATGGCGTCGAAGTGATGTCCATGGCGTTCCTGACCGATGACAACACGCCGATGGTCTGGCGCGGGCCGATGGTTTCCGGTGCCTTGTTGCAACTGGTGACACAGACCGCGTGGGGCGATCTGGATTACCTGGTCATCGACATGCCGCCAGGCACCGGTGACATCCAGCTGACCCTGGCGCAGAAAGTCCCTGTGGCCGGCGCGGTGATCGTCACCACGCCACAAGACCTGGCCTTGCTCGACGCGCGCAAGGGCGTGGAAATGTTCCGCAAAGTGAACATTCCGGTGCTCGGCGTGGTGGAAAACATGGCCGTGCACATCTGCTCCAACTGCGGACATGCCGAGCATCTGTTCGGTGAGGGCGGTGGTGTGAAGCTGGCCGACCAGTATGGGGTGGAGCTACTGGCCTCGCTGCCGCTGGCAATGACCATCCGCGAACAGGCTGACGGTGGAAAGCCAACGGTGATCGCCGAGCCGGACAGCCCGATTGCGCTGGTCTATCAGGAGCTGGCCCGTCATGTCGGCGCGCGTATCGTATTGCAGGAAGCCGCGACCCCGGCGATGCCGAACATCACTGTCAGCGACGATTGATGATTTGAAGCACGATCCTTTGTAGGAGCGAGCCTGCTCGCGATGGTGTGTCATTCGACACAGTGATGTCTGACCCACCAACGCGAGCAGGCTCGCTCCTACCGTTGTTTTGCGGTGGCCTTAAATGCGCAACCCGCCATCCATTTCCAGAATCCGGCCGGTGTAATAGTCATTTTCGAAGATGTACGCCGCCGAATGGGCGATCTCTTCCGGTTTGCCCATGCGCTTGAGCGGAATCCCGGAGGTCATTTTCTCCAGTGCTTCAGGTTTCATGCCCAGGGTCATTTCGGTTTCGATGAAACCCGGTGCAATGCCGGCCACACGAATGCCGTAGCGCGCCAGTTCCTTGGCCCAGGTCACGGTCGCCGCCGCAACGCCGGCCTTGGCGGCGGAGTAGTTGGTCTGACCGACGTTGCCGGCGCGGGAAATCGACGAGATATTGATGATCGCGCCGCCGTTCTTCAGCTCGACCATTTTCGCCGCGACTTCACGGGTGCACAGGAACACGCCGGTCAGGTTGACGTCGATGACCGACTGCCATTGGGCCAGACTCATCTTGGTCATTTCACCGTCCTTGACCTTGAGCAGCAGGCCGTCACGCAGGATTCCGGCGTTATTGATCAGGCCATGGATCGCGCCGAAGTCTTCGGCGACCTGGGCCACCATGTGGGTCACTTGCTCTTCGTTGGCGACGTTGCACAGGTAGGCGCGGGCCTCGACACCCTTGGCCTTGCAAGCCGCAACGGCGTCGTCGAGCTTTTCCTGGTTCAGATCGACCAGCGCCAGTTTCGCACCCTTGCCGGCGAAATACTCGGCCATGGAACGGCCTAAACCCTGGCAACCGCCAGTGATAATGATTACTTTGTCAGTGAGTTGCATTCGCATGCCCCGGTAGCAGGTCTAGAGTGGTTTCGTTGGCGAGAGCCTCTCGATCGGCGCCTGGCGTGGCCCGGCTGCACATGAGAACTGCCCTGTTGGCGATCTGGTACTTTCGCCAGGCGCCCGTCCGTTTTTATGACGGATTCTATATAAGGAGTCATAAATTGAGCGTTGAAGCTGCCAAGCATGCCCGAGAATTGCTGCTCAAGGAATACCGCGGGGTACTCTCCACGCATTCCAAGGCAATGCCCGGTTTTCCGTTCGGCTCCGTGGTTCCGTACTGTCTGGATGCCCAGGGCTGGCCGCTGATCCTGATCAGCCGTATCGCCCAACACACCCATAACCTGCAAAAAGATCCGAAATGTTCGCTCTTTGTCGGAGAACGCGGGGCCGAAGACGTGCAAGCAGTGGGGCGCCTGACTTACCTGGCCGAGGCGCAACAGCTCGAGGACGAGGCAGATATCGAAGCAGCCGCTGAGCGTTACTATCGCTATTTCCCGGAATCGCAGAACTATCACCAGGCCCATGATTTCGATTTCTGGGTGCTCAAGCCTGTGCGCCATCGTTATATCGGCGGTTTTGGCGCCATTCACTGGGTCAACGAACTGACCCTGGCCAATCCTTTTGCCGGCAGGGCCGAAGTAAGCATGGTCGAACACATGAATGCCGATCACGCCAAGGCCATCGCCCATTACGTCGATCTGGCGGGATTACCGAAAACCTCACCGGCGCAGATGGTCGGTATCGATAGCGAGGGCATGCACCTGCGCATTGGCCAGGGGCTTCACTGGTTGCCGTTCCAAGCGCCATGTAATACTCCGACACAAGTTCGCGAAGCCTTGGTTTTCCTGGCTCATGCAGAACAATGGCCGAAAAATGAAGTGGCTGACGCTTGAATTCACGAAACGGCGACGTCATCTAGGGATTACTGGCAAGGCATTCTTGCGTTGAGGAACCATTTGATGCGCCCTTTTTTGTTGCTCTTTGTACTGCTCCCAGTGTTGGAGTTGTTCGTATTCGTCAAGGTGGCCGGGGCAATCGGTTTTTTCCCGGCCCTGCTACTGATCATTCTCGGCTCGATGCTCGGCGTGTTCGTGCTGCGGATCGCCGGTCTGGCAACCGCATTGCGTGCCCGTGAAAGCCTGAATCGTGGGGAGCTGCCCGCCCAGACCATGCTCGAAGGCCTGATGTTGGCCCTTGCGGGCGGTCTGTTGATCCTGCCGGGCTTCGTCACCGACGTGCTGGGCCTGATCATGCTGCTGCCCGTCTCCCGTCGTCTGCTCGCCAATCAAATGCGCCAGCGCGCCGAGGAGCAAGCGATCCGCCAACGTGCGTTCGCCGATGACCTTCAGTCCCGCGGCGGTCCTGCACCTCGCGAACCGCTGGGCCGGGAGCCCAATGTGATCGAGGGCGAGTTCGAGCATCGCGATAACAAGTAACGCTCCATTTCGACACGGCACCTTCGGGTGCCGTGTTCGTTTGCGGCGCATCGAGATGAATTTTTTTCGATCCCCGCTCTTGTAATAATCTTATGCGCCCTTATGTAACGGTCACCGCAAGGTTTCTGGCGAACATGCCAGACAGACTTCCGCGGTTCGCTCGACGAACCGCACCCGGCACCGCCGGACTTTGTTAAACCCGCCGGGACTACACCGGCCGATGAAAACCACAATTAGGAGAGATCGACAATGAAGCTTCGTCCTCTGCATGACCGCGTCGTCATCCGTCGCAGCGAAGAAGAAAAGAAAACCGCTGGCGGTATCGTCCTGCCAGGCTCGGCTGCTGAAAAAGCCAACAGCGGCGAAATCCTCGCTGTAGGCACCGGCCGCGTACTGGACAACGGTGAAGTGCGTGCACTGGCCGTGAAAGTGGGCGACAAGGTTGTGTTCGGTCCGTACTCCGGCAGCAACACTGTGAAAGTCGACGGCGAAGACCTGCTGGTAATGAGCGAGAACGAGATCCTCGCTGTTATCGAAGGCTGATTCCCCGCTCATTTTCCCGCTACTACAAAGTATTTAAGGAATATCGATCATGGCTGCTAAAGAAGTTAAATTCGGCGATTCCGCCCGCAAGAAAATGCTGACCGGTGTCAACGTCCTGGCTGACGCGGTAAAAGCGACCCTGGGCCCGAAAGGCCGTAACGTGATCATCGAGAAGAGCTTCGGCGCTCCGACCATCACCAAGGATGGCGTTTCCGTAGCCAAAGAAATCGAACTGAAAGACCGTTTCGAAAACATGGGCGCGCAGCTGGTCAAAGACGTTGCCTCCCGTGCCAACGATGACGCGGGCGACGGCACCACCACCGCTACCGTTCTGGCTCAATCGATCGTCAACGAAGGCCTGAAAGCCGTCGCTGCCGGCATGAACCCGATGGACCTGAAACGCGGTATCGACAAAGCGACCATCGCGATCGTCAAAGAACTGAAAGGCCTGTCCAAGCCATGCGCTGACACCAAGGCAATCGCTCAGGTCGGCACCATCTCCGCCAACTCCGACAGCTCCATCGGCGACATCATTGCCGAAGCCATGGAAAAAGTCGGTAAAGAAGGCGTGATCACCGTTGAAGAAGGCTCGGGCCTGGAAAACGAACTGTCGGTTGTAGAAGGCATGCAGTTTGACCGTGGCTACCTGTCCCCGTACTTCGTCAACAAGCCGGAAACCATGACTGCCGAACTCGACGGTCCGCTGATCCTGCTGGTCGACAAGAAAATCTCGAACATCCGCGAAATGCTGCCAGTGCTGGAAGCCGTTGCCAAAGCCGGCCGCCCACTGCTGATCGTGGCCGAAGACGTTGAAGGCGAAGCCCTGGCGACTCTGGTTGTGAACAACATGCGTGGCATCGTTAAAGTCGCAGCCGTCAAGGCTCCAGGCTTCGGCGACCGCCGCAAGGCCATGCTGCAGGACATCGCTGTTCTGACCGGCGGTACCGTGATCTCCGAAGAGATCGGTCTGAGCCTGGAAAGCACTACCCTGGAGCACCTGGGCAACGCCAAGCGCGTCACCCTGTCCAAGGAAAACACCATCATCGTTGACGGTGCTGGCGTACAAGGCGACATCGAAGCCCGCATCACCCAGATCCGTGCCCAGGTTGCTGAAACTTCCTCGGACTACGACCGTGAAAAACTGCAAGAGCGTCTGGCCAAACTGTCCGGCGGCGTAGCAGTGATCAAGGTTGGCGCTGGCTCCGAAGTCGAAATGAAAGAGAAGAAAGCCCGCGTTGAAGACGCCCTGCACGCTACCCGTGCAGCCGTTGAAGAAGGCGTGGTACCTGGCGGCGGCGTGGCACTGGTTCGTGCCCTGCAAGCCATCAGCGAGCTGAAAGGCGACAACGATGACCAGAACGTTGGCATCCAGTTGCTGCGTCGCGCTGTAGAAGCGCCACTGCGTCAGATCGTTGCCAACTCCGGTGACGAGCCAAGCGTTGTGGTCGACAAGGTCAAGCAAGGCTCAGGTAACTTCGGTTACAACGCTGCGACCGGCGAGTACGGCGACATGATCGAAATGGGCATCCTGGACCCGGCCAAAGTGACCCGTTCGGCTCTGCAAGCGGCTTCGTCGATTGCCAGCCTGATGATCACTACCGAAGCCATGATCGCCGAGATCAAGGACGACGCACCAGCTGGCGGCGGCATGCCAGACATGGGCGGCATGGGCGGCATGGGCGGCATGATGTAAGCCAGCCTTACCCCGTACGAAAAAACCCCGCCTGCGAAAGCAGGCGGGGTTTTTTATTGGCTTCACGTTGGCGACTCGGTAGACCGCGTCGCTACCACCGCGGGCTGGCCGCGCTTGTACAGGTGCAGAGCAATCCGGTGTGGGCGCGCGGCGTGCCTGCGATGGCGTCGTTTCAGGCGCCGACAGGTTCTGTGTTTGCCTCGCGTTGCGCCTTCATCGCCGGCCGATAAAGAATGCAGTAATACGACCCCAAACTGATCAGCCAGCAGAAAATCGCCGTCCATACGTTGTGCGAGAAAAAGTGCGCACCCTGCATCATCCGGCCAAGGGAGAACACCGTGCCCAGGGTGAAGGCGAAGACAAACGCGGCACGCGCCATGCGCGGGCGACGGTCGCGCAGTACGAAGAACAGGGCAAACAGTGTGAACCCGGTCGCGGCATGACCGCCGGGCCAGCATCGACCCGGTTTATTGGTGTGCGGGCGAGGGCTCAACAATTCGCTGTAGGTTTCGTGGCCGCCGAACTGCTCAAGACTCCACGGGCATTGCACCGCCGTCACCGCTTTCATCGGGGTGACAAACGAGGTCGCCAAACCAAGGGACAGCACCAGGCAACCCAGCTCCCGTTTGAACGGCTTGAGTCTGGCCATGAAGAACGAGCCAATGAAACCGAGGATGGCGAAAACCGAAAACGCGATGACCACTTGCTTGGCGCGGTCATGCAGGATGTTTTCCAGGAAGTAACTGTGCTTGCCGATGAATTCACCGGCTGTCGGGTCATAGAACAGCCTGGCGAGATCCATGTCCAGGGACGTCAGTTCCAGCAATACAAGAGTGATCGCCGCAATGGCGGGAACGCCCAGGCACACCCAGAAATTAAGCGGGCGAGAGGCAGGGCGGACAACAGTTGATGACATGATGGATCCTGAGCAATTGAAAAAGCCCCGGGGCATCAGCCCGGGGCTTTTCGGTTAACGTTCGCCGACTTGACCGGTGCCCTCCATGGGCGCTTTCCAGTCAAGCAGCTGGTGCTTGTAGCCATAACTGGCGGTTTGGTAATAGGTGATTGCCCGGGTGATCAGCGGGTCGGTGGCAGTAGCCCTGGACTCGCGACTCTCGGTCAATGCTTCATCGTGACGCCGCAGGCCCTGACGGGGACTCAGAATGGCCAGGTCCTTGCCGTCGAACAGGCCCAAATGCTGATAATTGCCAACCACTACGCGCGGCGGCAGAGGATTGTCCTGCAGCAGATTGCGACCAAAGAACGTCGACACATAATCCAGATTCAGCAGCCCCATCAGCGTGGGGGCCAGGTCGATCTGGCTGGCCAGCTGTGCTGTCTCACGGGCTTCAATCAGCTTGGGCGCATAGATGAACAACGGAATCTGATAGTTGCTGATCGGCAAGTCCTCCTTGCCTGCGCTGCCGGCGGTATGGTCGGCGACGAAGATAAAGATTGTATTGTCGAACCAGGGCTTTTTGCGAGCCTGATCAAGGAACTCGCCAATGGCGTAGTCGGTGTATTTAACCGCGCCATCGCGCCCGTTACCGGATTTGATGTCGATCCGGTCGTCTGGATAGGTATAAGGGCGATGGTTGGACGTCGTCATCAATTGCAGCAGGAATGGCTGTTGCTTTGCGTGATCCGCGTCCGCCAGCTTGAGCGTTTGTCTGTAGAGATCTTCGTCGGCCATGCCCCAAGCGTTCTTGAAGTGGATCTCCGATTCATCGACGCTGCTCTGGTCCACGATCCGGTAGCCATTGCCACCGAAAAAGGCGTTCATGTTGTCGAAGTAACCGCGTCCGCCGTAGACAAATACGCTGTCATAGCCCACGGCTTTGAGTTGCTGACCGAGGCTGGCAAAACCGCTTTCGCGACCCACACGCTTGACGATCGAACGTCCCGGCGTTGGCGGGATCGCCAGGGTAATGGCCTCTAGGCCGCGATCGGTGCGGGTGCCGGTGGCGTAGAAATTGTTGAAGTACAGGCTCTGTTTACGCAAGGCATCGAGGTTCGGGGTCAGATTTCGCTCGTCGCCGTTGCTGCCCATGTACTTGGCACTGAAGCTTTCGATGGTGACCAATATGATGTTGGGCTTGCGCGGCGTGCCAGGATTGTCGATGACCCGACGAATGTCTTGTGGATCCTCACCGATGAAGCGGGCGCCAGGTTCGCTCAACTCGGCGCGAATCTGTTGCGCGACAACGGCAGGAGGGCGGGTGGCGTAGAACTGTTGGTAATCCAGTTCGTTATTGCGAAAGGCTGCGAAGAACTGATAAGGGCCATTGCTCGCCAGTTCGTTTTGATAGGCGTTGCCACCCTGGGCACGCGGGGCATCCTGGTTAAGCAGTTGTGCGCTCAGACCGGCGACGATCAACAGGCCCAGCGCATTGGCCAGCCGGGTGCGCAGCGGCGGCAACGGTGCGTTCAGCGCAGCATTGAAGGGCTTGCGCAATGCGAAGCTCAAGGCAACGGCCAGTACGGCGAGGATGCTCAGCAATGTGCCAATCGGATAGGACTCGAGCAGGTTGTTAAGCACCTCGTCGGAGTACACCAGGTAGTCGACGGCAATGAAGTTGAAGCGCACGCCGAACTCATCCCAGAACAGCCATTCGGCCACCGAGGTAAACAACATTGCAAACAGACTGACGGTCAACAGTCCCTGAAGAAACCAGCGATGGCCACGGCGGCGCCACAATGCTGGCGGGCAGAGCAGCAAATACAACCCCATCGGCAGCACGGCATAGGCAATGAAGCCAAGGTCGTAAAGCAGTCCGATACCGAAAACCGAAAGGAAACCACTACCGGCCTCATCCAGGTGAGTCAGCAGCAAAACCATTCGGGTCAGGAAAAAAATGGCCAGCCAAGTGCCGGCAATCAGCTGTAGAAAACGCATGGGCGCCGTCTTTAAAACATCCATTGGCATCATTCCTTATAAGCAATCAGCACCATTCTACTTCAAGAGCGGTCGCGGGCTTGTGAACGGGGGGTGAAAAGCTCGTTAATTGGCTGCTTTGGTCGCCTAAGCCGACTCTGTGCCCTGCGGCCCTAGCCCTGAGCAGCACTTGGCCTTAAGCTGCGCGGGCCAAGACGGCCGTTACTGTATACGGAGGAGATGCCGATGCGAATTTTATTGGTTGAAGACAACCGCGATATCCTCGCCAATCTGGCTGATTACCTGGGACTCAAGGGTTACACCGTGGATTGCGCGCAGGACGGTTTGTCTGGCCTGCACCTGGCGGCCACCGAACATTACGACTTGATTGTGCTCGACATCATGCTGCCCGGTATTGACGGCTATACCTTGTGCAAACGCCTTCGCGAAGACGCCCGACGCGATACGCCGGTGATCATGCTCACCGCCCGCGATCAATTGGATGACCGGCTGCAAGGCTTCAAGTCCGGTGCCGATGATTACCTGATCAAGCCCTTTGCCCTGTCAGAACTGGCCGCGCGCATCGAGGCGGTCATGCGCCGAACCCAGGGTGGCGGTCGCCGCACCTTGCAGGTCGGCGACTTGAGCTACGACCTCGATACCCTGGAAGTCACCCGCGCAGGTCGCTTGCTCAAACTCAACCCGGTGGGCCTGAAGTTGCTGGCCGTGCTGATGCAGAAAAGCCCTCATGTGCTGCGTCGGGAAATTCTCGAAGAAGCGCTGTGGGGCGATGACTGCCCAGACAGTGACAGCCTGCGCAGCCACGTTCATCAACTGCGTCAAGTGATCGACAAGCCTTTCGCCAAACCGTTACTGCAGACTGTGCACGGCGTGGGTTATCGCTTGGCCGAGGGCCGTGATGGAGTTTAAACAGAGCCTTTCCCAGCGCATCATCATTGCCTTCGCGTTGATGAGCGCATTGGTGGCGGGCGCCTTTGCCATGGGCATTATCGCCACCGTGCACCTGGTGGAAGAAAAGCTTATTTCGGCAGGTCTGGGTGGCGACCTGCAACGCCTGTTACTGATGGACAACGTCGAGGAGTGGAGCCATCGCCCTGAACCGGACCAGTTGTTCTATTTCAGTGGCGGGCATGGAGACTTCGAGCTGCCCAAGGATTTGCGGCACCTGGACGCGGGATTTCATGAAGTGTTCCGCGAGAATCTGTCATACCACGCGATGGTCGAAATAGTCGACGGACGGCGTTATGTGCTGTTGCAGGACCAGAGCGACTTCGAAGAGCGCGAGCGGGTCCTGTTTGCCGTGGTGCTGGTGGGCTTCGTGCTCAGCCTGGCGCTGGCGGTTTTTCTCGGCTGGGTGCTGGCGCGCAAGGTGATGGCCCCGGTGGTTCGGTTGGCCCGCCAGGTGCGTCATCGTGACCAGTTGCTAGGGCTGGCGCCACCTCTGGCGCCGGATTATGCAGCCGATGAAGTGGGCGAGCTGGCCGTGGCTTTCGACGCCACCCTCGGACGCTTGCGTCAGGCATTGACCCGGGAGCGGCTGTTCACCAGTGACGTCAGCCACGAACTGCGCACGCCTTTGATGGTGCTGGCCAGTTCCTGCGAATTGCTGTTGGAAAACCCGGGGATCGATCAGCGTGGCCGTGCTCAGGTCGAGCGAATCGCTCGTGCCTGTGAGGAGATGCGCGAGCTGGTTCAGACCTTCTTGATGCTGGCCCGCGCTCAACGCGAAGACGCCAGTATGGCGCCGCAGCAATCCGTTCGTCAGGTGGCCGATGGGCTACTGAATCTTTGGCGAGAGCCGATCGAGGCGAAAGGACTGAGGTTGATCTTCGAACCCGGTAGTCCGCAATCCACTGCTTATAACGCGACCCTGCTGCACGCGGTGATGGGCAACCTGCTGCGTAACGCGCTTCATTACACTGAGCATGGATTCATCCGCTTGACCCTCACGAGCAATGGGTTCCTGGTCGAAGACAGTGGAGTGGGCATCCCCGAAGAAAAGCGTGAAGCGATGTTCGAACCGTTCGTCCGTGGTACCGAAAAACGCGGGGAGGGGCTGGGCCTCGGGCTGTCGTTGGTACAACGAATTTGTGAAAACCAGGGCTGGAGCGTCAGCCTGACAACCATGGAACCCAATGGTTGTCGTTTTGAGGTGCAGCTGTATACATCCAATGTGAACTGATTAGCCTGAAGTCGGCCAATTCTTGCCCTATCGCCGCCTTGTAAAATCTTGAAAAAGTTCTGGCTTTTGCATAACTTTTTTTTCACAAAGGCGTAACCTGACACTGACTATTCGCTGCCTAAGGTGGTCGGTATCAGAAGCTCAGGAGACTTTGATAATGGCAGATGGCCCGATCAAACTGGATTTTTCCGAAAAGTACGACGACCAACACGCCCAACGGTACCTGCGCAAGCACAAGGACGGACTTGGCCGCCGGCTGTCCCACTGGCGGGATGAACAATTGGCGCGTAAAGCACTGGCGCTGGTTGGTGAGCCGGGGCTGGTCCTTGATTTACCCTGCGGCGCGGGGCGTTTCTGGCCGTTGCTGGCAGAAAAGCCCAATCGCGTGATCATCGGCGCCGATAACTCCGAGTCCATGTTGAAGATTGCGACGCAGGCGCAACCGGCCGATGTGGTGAAGCGGGTGCAAGCCCTGCATACATCTGCATTCGACATCGCTTTGCCTGATAACGCCGTCGACAGCATTTTCTGCATGCGTTTGCTCCATCACATCGGTGAATCCGAGCATCGACTGACCATCTTGCGTGAATTCGAACGCGTCACCCGTGACAGTGTGATTCTTTCGTTGTGGGTGGACGGCAATTTCAAAGCCTGGAAGCGCAAGCGCGCGGAGAAAAACCGCGGGCAGGAAGGTTACCAAAACCGATTTGTATTACCGGCAGCTACGGTAGAAAAAGAATTTGAGCAGGCGGGTTTCCGCATTCAGGAACAACTGGACTTTTTACCGCTCTATGCGATGTGGCGGGTATATGTGTTACGCAAGAGGTAATTGAATGGCAGTGCAATGTGCAGCAGAAACGGAAGTCGCTCCCCAGGACCGCTTCGACTATTTCTGGAACCAGCGTGGTGAATGGGTAGAAGAACCCAACGTCCGTCGCGGTGGTGAAAGCGGTGTGCAACGGGTCGTGGGCAGCGATGGTCAGTTGCTGTACGTCAAACGGCAGACCGGGCATATCCATCGCACCTGGTTGCACCCCTTCGGTCGGCCGACGGTGTTGCGCGAGCGTGATGCGCTCATCGGTGTTCGTGAACTCGGCGTTCGTGTTCCTGAAATCATTTTCTGCGGCGCACAGCGCGATCCTGTGCACAAATGGCGCGCGCTGCTGGTTACCAAATCACTGGACGGCTTTGAAGAAATCGAACAATGGTACGCAGGCGGTGGCCGTGAGCGTTACGGGGAGGCGGTGCATGATCGCGTGCTCAAGGATCTGGCCGAGAACCTGGCCCGTATGCACAAAGGCCGCTGGCAGCACAGCTGTATCTATATCAAGCATGTGTTCGTACGCGTGACAGGCGAGGGGGATGCAGCCAAGGTCGAGGTCGCCCTCATTGACCTGGAGAAATGCCGCCAACGCCTCAGCGCCCAGCGCGCGGCGATCCACGACATGAAGCAGTTGCGCCGCCATTCGTCGTTCAACACGACGGACTGGAGCAAACTCGTCTACTTTTACAACACGGCGTTTGGCAGCGCTATCAAAGGTTTATAGCAATGAAACTCGAAGTCGCGCGAGGTTTGTTTCTGGCAGGGGCCTTGGCGGTTGCTTCACTGGCGGTGGCTGCCTGGGAGGAGCCCCGCACGCAAGTTCTCAGTTCAGCGCACGGTGACGCGCACTGCCCATTGCCACGGGTCGCCAAGGCGTCCGTAGCAACCCAGCCCGATCATGATTTGTTGTTGTTTATGTTCGGGCTCACTCAAGGATTGAAACCGCAAAGTTGAACAGAATGAAGCCCAAATAAAAGGCCTCGCTAATGCGAGGCCTTTTTTGTGCCTGATTGCTCAACGCTCACTGACACTGAGCGATCGGTATCATTCAAGGTTGGTCGGGTTTAGCCAGCAGTGTGTATACGCAGGGCAATACAAACAATGTGAACAGCGTCCCGATCGACATCCCCGTCGCGATGACAGTACCGATATCAAAGCGGCTAACGGCACCGGCCCCCGTGGCGATGATCAAGGGCACCATGCCGAAGACCATGGCAGCGGTCGTCATCAACACCGGGCGCAGACGAATGGCTGCGGCTTCCTCTACGGCCTCGCGTGGCGTCAGGCCTTTTTCCTTGCGCAACTGGTTGGCGAACTCGACGATCAGGATCCCGTGCTTGCTGATCAGACCGATCAATGTCACCAGGCCGACCTGGGTGTAGATGTTCATGCTCGACCAGCCAAGGAACAGCGGAAGCAACGCGCCACAGATCGACAGCGGCACGGTGACCAGAATCACCAGCGGGTCGCGGAAGCTTTCGAACTGGGCGGCCAGCACCAGGAAAATGATGGCCAGTGCCAAGGCAAAGGTGACCCACAGCGCACTGCCTTCCTGCACGTATTGCCGCGATGCGCCGGCATAGTCGACGGCAAATCCCGCCGGGGCTTCTTCCCTTGCGATCTGGCGCACGGCATCGATGGCTTCACCCATGCTGACCAGCGGCACCCCGGAAAGAATGGCCGAATTGAGTTGCTGGAACTGGTTCAATTGCCGAGGCCGCGCCCGGTCAGACACAGAGATCAGGGTCGACAGGGCCAGCAGCTCGCCCTGACTGTTCTTGACGTAGTAATGGTTCAGCCAGTCAGGGTTATCACGGAAGGGGCGTTCGACCTGGGCAATGACTTTGTAACTGCGACCCTCGATGGTGAACCGGTTGATTTCCGCCTCACCCAGCAAGGTGGCCAGTGTGCCGCCGAGGTCCTGCATCGATACGCCCATCTGGGCCGCCTTGGCACGGTCGATATCCACGACGACCTCCGGCTTGTCGAAGGCCAGGTCGACATCGACGAACGCGAACTTGCCGGACTCCATCGCGCGCTTTTTCACCCGGTCCATCACTTGTAGCAGCAACTCGTAATCGCTGGCGGTGTTGATGACGAACTGGAAGGGCAGGCCCTCGCCAGTGCCTGGGAGGGACGGCAGGTTGAATCCGAAAACCTGCAGTCCGGCAATGCCCGCCAGTTTCGCCTGAACCTCGGGCAAAATTTGCATCTGGGTCCGGCTACGCTCGTTCCAAGGTTTGAGCAGGAAGCCACCGACCCCCGATTGCACACCGTTGAAACCGTTGATCTGGAACGAAGAGTAGTACTCGGGAAACGCCTTGAAGATCGTGATGAACTCGTCGGTATAGGCGCTCAGGTAATCAAGGTTGGTCGGTTGCGGGGCGTTGGCCAGCATGAAAATGATGCCCTGGTCTTCATCCGGAGCCAGTTCCGACTTGGTGAACTTGAGCAGCACCGGAATCAGGCACAGCACGATCACAGCGAACACCAGCACTACGGGGCGGGTGTTGAGCGTGCCATGCAGCATTTTCTGATAGCGGCGCTTCAGCCTTTCGAAAATCAGATCCAGACGATGGGCCAGGCCGCTGGGGTTTTCGTCGTGGCGCAGCAGGAGGGCGCACATCATCGGTGACAGCGTCAGGGCGACGATGCCGGAAATGACCACCGCGCCGGCCAGGGTCAGGGCGAATTCCTTGAACAATGCTCCGGTGAGACCGGTCAGGAAGCCGATCGGCGCATACACCGCCGCCAGGGTAATGGTCATCGAGACCACCGGCATGGCGATCTCCCGGGCGCCCTCGATGGCCGCGTCGAGCGGCGTCTTGCCTTCCTCGATATGACGGTGAATGTTTTCCACCACAACGATGGCGTCGTCCACCACCAGGCCGATGGCCAATACCATGGCCAGCAAGGTCAGCAAGTTGATCGAGTGCCCCATCATCTGCATGAAGAACATGACGCCGATCATCGACAGCGGGATGGTGACGACCGGGATCACCACGGTGCGCAGCGCGCCGAGGAACAGGAACACGACCACGATCACGATGAGCACGGCTTCGAACAGGGTTTTGATCACCTCATTGATTGAGGCCTGAATGAACAGTGTGGCGTCGTAGGCAATTTCACCCTTGAGGTTGGGGGGCAGTTGGGCTTCCAGGTCCGGCATGATCTTGCGCACTTCCTTGATCACGTCGAGCGGGTTGGCGCCGGGTGTCGCCTTGATGCCGATGTACACCGAGGGCGTACCACCGAAAGAGCTGATGCTGTCGTAGTTTTCCGCGCCCATCTCGACCCGCGCCACATCCCGCAACAGCACACGGCTGTCGCCTTCGACCTTGAGCGGGATCGCGGCGAATGCCTCGGCGGATTTGAGTTCGGTGTTGGCGTTGATGCTGGTGACCACGTACTCGCCTTTCACTTCACCGGCGGCGGAGAGAAAGTTGTACTTGCGCACCGCATCGGTCACGTCGCTGGCGCTCAGACCGTAACCGGCGAGCTTTACCGGGTCCAGCCACAGGCGCATGGCGAATACTTGGTTGCCGAGTATCTCTGCTTCGGCCATGCCCGGCAGGGTCGCCAGTTTCGGCTGGATGACCCGCGACAGATAGTCGGTAATCTGCGGGTTGCTCAGCTCCTTGCTATAGAAACTGATGTACATCAAGGCCGAGGCGTCAGCCGCCTCCTTGCTCAGGACCGGGTCTTCGGCATCCTGGGGCAAGCGGTTCTTGACCTCATTGGCCTTGGCCAGCAGTTCGGTGAACAGGCGATCGCTGTTCGAGCCGATGCGCGCGTAGATCGAGACCACCGAGAAGTTCTGGCGACTGACCGACGTCATGTAGTCGATGCCCTCGGCGCTGGCCAGGCTCTGTTGCATCGGTTGGGTGATGTAGCCCTGGATGGTCTCGGCGTTAGCCCCTGGATAGGCCGTGGTGACGGTAATCAGGGCATTTTCCATTTGCGGGTACTGGCGCAGCGGCAGCTTGCTCCAGGCCTGAAAGCCCAGCAGGACGATCAGCAGGCTGACCACGGTGGCGAGCACCGGGCGACGGATGAACGGGTCGGTAAAAGCCATGGGGGTTCCTTGATCAGTCAGCGCGCGGCTGACTGTTCTTCTCGGCTAGGGTCTTGTCGTCGCTGATAGCGATGTGCGCACCGTTGTCCAGTTTGATCTGGCCGGCCGTTACCACTTTTTCGCCGTTCTGCACGCCTTTGGTAATCATCACCAGCCCGTCACGGCGCTCGCCGGTTTCGATGAAACGCCGTTCGGCGATCAGGATCGGCTGGCCCTTGTCGTCTTTTTCCAGGCTGCCGTCTTCGGACTTTTTCTCTGCCACGACATAAAGCGAATTGCCATAGAGCGTGTAGGTAATCGCACTTTCCGGTACGACGATGCGCGACTGCGGGTCAGGCAGCATCACCTGCAGACTGGCGAACATCCCGGGCAGCAACTTGCCGTCCGGGTTGGCCAGGGTCGCGCGGACTTGCATGTTGCGCGTGCTGTTCTCCAGTTTCGGGTTGATCGCACTGATCGTGCCGGGGAAGGTCTGGGCCGGGTAGGCCGCGACAATGACTTCAACCGGCTGGCCGATGGCGATTTTCGGTACGGACTGCTCGGGCACGAAAAAATCGACATACAGGCTGCTGAGGTCCTGCAAGGTGGCGATCATGGTGCCGCTGGCCACGTAGTCGCCGACGTCGACCTGACGAATGCCGATGGTTCCGCTGAACGGTGCCACGATGCTTTTCTTGCCGAGCGCAGCCTTGAGCTGATTGACCGACGCCTTGCTCTTTTTCAGGACTGCCGAGAGTCGATCGAACTCGCCTTTGGAAATGGCCTGACTGCCCACCAGTTGGCTGCCGCGACCATAATCGAGTTGGGCCAGCCCGAGGTCGGCCTGGGCGGTTTCGAGCAGGGCGCTTTCCACCGCGCTGTCGAGTCGCAGCAGGGGTTGGCCGGCCTTGACCTTCTGCCCTGACTCGAACTGCAGATCGACGACGGTGCCGTCGGTCTCCAGGCTCAGGTCCACGCCCTGTAAAGCCTTGAGTGTACCGACGGTCGGCAGCCGGGCCTGCCATGGCTGTTCGGTGGCCGTGGCCACGGCGACACTGATCGGCGGTTTTGGCGCAGCAAAGCCTTGGATCATCGTGTAGATGGAGAAGGCTTTGTAACCGGCCAGGGCCAGCACGACCAACAGAACAATACCCAACATGATCAGCATGCGGCGACGCAGCATATTTCCAGTTCCTTGGAGAAAATCAGGTGAGACAGTGGGGCACATTACCGCGAGTGGGAGCGTGAATCCAACTGCCACTTTTTCCTGGCGGGCGCAAAACCTGAGGGAGTCGAGCTTGCTCGCGATAGTGGTGTATCAGTCACTGCCATATGGAATGCGCAGCCACCATCGCGAGCACGCTCGGCTCCTAAAAAGGCAACGGCGTGTTCAAATCAGATGCAGATGGTTGTCCCAGAGCCCGGCAGGCAGATCCAGCGGTTTTGCAATCAGATCTGTCTGGCGGCAATCGTAGTACCGGCATCGACCCTGGCCCGAGGTCACCACAAAACCATCGGCCACCGCACCGACCCCTGCGCAATCGGGCAGAGGTGCGTCCAGGCGCACTTCGCCGCTGTCCAGGTCCCAGATGAAAAAGCGGTTGCCCCTTGGCGCGGTCAAGGCGACGAGTCGCAAACCGCTGTGCACCGCGACGCTGGCGGTGTAATGCCCCATGGCCTGCAGTTGATGCTCGGGCACCGGGAACGCCACGAACGGCTGGCCCGGACGCTTGATTGCCAGCAGCTCCGAGGACTCGTGGGCAGGCCCCATGAATTGCTGGCCGGCAACGATGGTGCCGTCGCTGGCAATCCCCAGGTGACGCACACTGTTCATTGGCTGGGCCAGGGTTTCCTTGCTCAGCAGGGTGCCGTCGCGTTGCATCAGGACCAGGCTGGGTTCCATGGCATCGAGGTTCATGTCGACGCGGCTTTCGGCCTCGGTACGAATCCCGCCATTGGCCACCACCAGGGTTTCACCGTCGGGCATCCACGACACCTGATGCGGGCCCAGGCCATGGGTGGAGATCTCGCCGGCATGTACCAGCCGCTCGCCTTCGAACCGATACACACCGAGCAAACCGCGACCGGGATCGGTCGTGTCGTTTTCGGTGGCGTATAGCCAGTCGCCACTCTTGTGAATCACGGCGTGACCGTAGAAGTGCCGGTTCGGCTGCGATGCCACCGTTTGCAGCAGCGTGCCATTACGCAAGTCGATCAGGTAGCTCTCGGTGCCCGGACGCCGGGCGACGAACAGCGCCATCGGCAGCGTCGGGTGATTGATGATGTCGTGGCAGCGCTGGCCAACCTGGGTGGCAAACACCCGGGTGCCATCGAGCCGATAACCGACGGCGTAGTGCTTGCCATCGGTATCGTCCCGTGCGGACAGCAGCAGCGGGCTTTTGTCCTTTTGCCTGAACAGCGTCCAGCCGCCCAGTGTCACTGCTCCCAGCAGCAAACTACCCAAAGTCAGAGCCTGACGTCGCAGCATGGCACTCGCCCTCATCAGTCACCGTCGTTGGCGTTGAAGCCGAGTTGGATGCCCAGCGCCTTGGCCAACTCGCCTTCGTGCAGGCGGTGGACGGTGTTGAGGCTGTCGTAGAGATCGTTGAGTTGCTGGCGACCGGCATCGTCAGCGAGCATTTCGGTCAGCGAACGCTGGGTGCTGGCGAACAGTTTCAGCGACGCGGCGTAGGCAGCGTCGATCTTGTCGGCCAACGGCTTTTGCTCGCTCGGCAGCAGGCTACGCAGACCTTTGTTATCGACACCTTCCCAAACGGTTTTGGCGGCGGCAAGGCTGGCTTCGAGGCCGGTCAGGGAAGACTGGCTACGCCAGGCATCAGCCTGGAACGGTTGCGGAACGCCTTTGCTCTGGCGGCCCATCGGCGTGCCGAGCTTTTTCTTCAAAGTGTCGATGGCGGTGACTTGTACACGCAACAGGTCGGCGATGGCTTCGTGGGAGTCGGCATAACGCTGGTTCGGGAACTTGCTCATCTGCGCGAGCATGCCGTCGGTGTTGTTCCAGCTCTTCAGAATTTCTTCGGCCAGTTGCTTCTGACGCTCGCCAATCGCGATCAGCAGCGGGCAGTACTTGGCTTTCTGTGCCGGGTCGGCCACGTCCGGTTTGCTGTCGAACAGAATGTATTCGTAGGCCGACAAACCTTGCACCACGACGCTGGACTTGGCCAGGGCGGCGGCGTCGATCTGTGGCTGTGCAGTGACCAGTTGCTCGACCTGACGGCCGACCAGGTTTTTCTTGTCCGGCCAGAATTGCACCTGCCACGAACGGTTACCCTCGGCCAGCGGGCCGATCAGCAGCGGTTGCAGTTCCGCCCAGGCTTTTTGTGCGTGCAGGAAGTCGGCGCGGGCGGTGTCCAGTGACTCCTTGCCTTCGCAGTAGGCGAGGGCGCTGACGGCCAGTTGGCGGTCCGCTTCGACCCAGCGGGTATAGGTCGGCAGGATCACCGATTTGGCGATGGCCGCCGAGGTGACGGCTTGCGGGTCCTGTGGCGAACAAGCGCCGAGGGCTAGCGCGGCAAGGCTGGTGAACAACAATTTGGGACGGAACATGTCGGGCTCCCGCTGGAAGAATGCGTATTAAAGAGAATTCAGAAACGCCAGCAACGCCGCGCGCTGCTCGGCATTGAACGTCAAAACCTGTTGCTGCGCCGCCTTGGCTTCGCCGCCATGCCAGAGCACGGCTTCAAGCAGATTGCGGGCACGGCCGTCGTGCAGGAACTGGGTGTGGCCACTGACCGCTTGCGTCAGGCCGATGCCCCATAACGGCGGCGTGCGCCAGTCGCGGCCACCGGCCTGGAATTCACTGCGGTTGTCGGCCAGGCCGTCGCCCATGTCATGCAGCAAAAGATCGCTGTAGGGGCGAATCACCTGATTGGCCAGCTCAGGTTCTGCGGCGTTTGCGGCGGTGGTGTATTTCGGTGTGTGGCACGACTGGCAACCGGCCTGGAAAAACAGGTTCTTGCCCGCCAGCACTTCTGGCGCGCTGACATCGCGGCGGGCCGGTACGGCAAGGTTGCGGGTGTAGAACAGCACCAGGCGCAGGATGTTGTCGCTGACTTCCGGCTCGCCATCGGGGCCATTGCCACTGGGCGCCTGTTTGCAGGCCGTTTGCGTGTCGGTGCAGTCATCAAAGGGCCTAAGGCTGGTCGTGAGGCCCATGTCCCCGGAAAACGCGTGAACGTTCTGCTGGTTGAGATTCGGCTGCCCGGCCTTCCAGCCGAACCGCCCGAGGACGGTTTTCTGTTGCGCGTCATCCCATACCCGGTTCGGGCGTCCGGCGATGCCCTTGTTGTCCCTGGCCTGAGCGGCGGCGTTGGCCAGGATGGCGTCTTCGGGAATCGCTTCCAGCAAGCCCAGGCCAATCATCGGCGGCGCGACGCGGGCCGAGAATCGGGTGTCAGGGTGCATTGGGCCGTAACCCAGTTGAGTGATGCTCAGGCTCGGTTTTCGCAACTCGATTTCGGCACCGTCCTTGAAGCGAACCGGCACTGGCGTGTAATCGACACGCACCTTGCCTTCCGGGGTAACGCCGGGAACGGCCATGTCCTGAAACTGCCCGCCATAGACCGGTTCCGGCACGACACCCTGCTGTTCGATGATTTTGGCGTAGGCCGGGGCATCGGGAATCGACAGGCGTACCAGCATCGACACTGCGTTCGGCGCATCGGGCCCCGGAGGGTGGCCGCGGCCGTCCTTGATGTGGCAACCCTGGCAGGCGTTGGTGTTGAACAACGGGCCAAGGCCATCGCGGGCGGTGGTGGTGGACGGGGCGATCACCCAGGGGCTGCGGAAGAAACTGTTGCCGACACTGAAGTCCACGCGCCGCGAGGGTGGCAGGTTGGCGGAGGGCAGGGAGAAGGCGTTCTGATCGGTCTTGCGTACGGTTGCGCTGCCACCCGAGCGGGCTTCACCGGGTTCGGCCTTGGTAAAACGCGGGGTGTCATCGCAGGCACTCAGGCCCAGGGCCAGAAACAGTGCGAACAAGCGAAGAGGCAGCGGGGGCATCAGACATCCTGCGAGACGAGCAAAACAAGGGCGCAAAGTCTAACAGGGGATGGGAATTTGAATAAGAGGAATTATCGTTTACTTGATGTGGGGCAGGATTCGAGTTGAGACCGCGTCACCGCCATCATGGGCAAGTCATCAGCATCACTGAAAAATCAGGCAAAAAAAGGCGACCCGAAGGTCGCCTTCTTATCAGGCAGCGTTGATCAGAACTCGTGATCAGCGTTGTCCGGGTTCAGGTCGTTGATACCCAGTTTGCCGGCGGCGGTTTCGATCGAACCGGTCTGTTTGACCAGGGATGCAATGGCGTCACGGACGATCTGGTTGCCTGCAGTGTTGCCGGCAGCGATCAACTGGTCGTAGTGCTCGCCCTTGTTGGCGTGATCGACCATGATCTGGATCTTGGCTTCGGTCGCGGCCAGGTCGGCTTTCAGCGCGGCGTCGGCGATCGGGTCGGCCTTGGCCACCAGGGACGACAGGCTGGCACCGGTCATTTTGCTGCCGTCGGCGCGGGTGTACTCGCCCAGGTACACGTTACGAATGCCTTTGGCATCGTAGAAGTGCGAGTTGTGGGTGTTGTCGCTGAAGCAGTCCTGCTCGTCTTCAGGGGAGTTGGCTTCCAGGGAAACCTTCATGCGCTCGCCCGCCAGTTCGCCCAGGGACAGGCTGCCCATGCCGAACAGCATTTTGCGCAGGCCGGTTTCAGCCGGTTCCGCTTCCAGGGTGGCGCGGTAGTTGTCGGCCACGTTCGGCTTCCAGTTACCGACCATTTCTTCCAGGTCGCTGACCAGCAGTTGGGTCACGGCTTTCAGGTAAGCGCGACGACGATCGTTGTGGCCGCCAGTGGCGCCGGCACCTTCCAGGTAGTCCGAGGCAGGACGATTGCCGGCGCCAGGGCCGGTGCCGTTCAGATCCTGGCCCCAGAGCAGGAATTCGATAGCGTGGTAGCCCGTGGCGACGTTTGCCTCGGAACCGCCCAGCTCGTTCAGGCTGGCGAGTTTTTCCGGGGTGATGTCTTTCACGTCGACCTTGTCTTCACCGATCTGAACTTCAGTGTTGGCGATGATGTTGGCGGTGGCGCCAGGGTTACCCAGTGCGTGCTCGTAGGATTTGTCGACGTAGTCGATCAGGCCTTCGTCCAGTGGCCAGGCGTTCACCTGACCTTCCCAGTCGTCGATGATGGTATTGCCGAAGCGGAACACTTCGCTCTGCAGATAAGGAACGCGGGCAGCGACCCAGGCGGCCTTGGCCGCTTTCAGGGTGTCGGCGTTCGGCTTGGCGAGGAAGGCGTCGATGGCGGTTTGCAGGGTTTTCGCGGTGGATTCGGCATCGCTGTAAACAGCGAAAACCATGTCGGCGTAGTGCGCGACAACGGCTTTGGCGGCGGCTTCATCGACTTTGCCGGCAGCAGTCGGGGCAGCGGCAGTGCTGGCGGCCGGCGCAGGGGCGGCCGTCTTTTCCTTGTCTTTGCCCTCACCGCAACCGGCGAGGGAAATTGCGATGGCCAACAGACTGGCGGTAGCCAGAGGCATACGAATCATGGCGAACATCCTGCTTCGAAAGGGAGGTGGTATGGCGCGGCGGGCGCGCAAAACTGCGACATAATGCAAATCTTTCGCATTATGTGTAAAGACTGTTCTTGAAAATATTTCTTATTCGCACAAGGGCGCAATCCACCCTGCAGGAGCGAGGCACGACGGATACCCGATTACAAAATAGCGGCGTTGCTGCGCTGGGCTTGCTTCAAGTAAGCCCCCAACTCGCGCGCCGGCAGTGGCTTGCTGTAGAAGTAGCCCTGACCTTCGTGGCAGCCTTCGGAGATGATGTACGTTTCCTGTTCGGCAGTTTCCACGCCTTCGGCGATCACCTGCATGCCCAGGCTCTTGCCCAATTGGATGATGGCGCGAACGATGGTTGCATCGTCGTCGTCATCGAGCAGGTCCTGAACGAAGCTCTTGTCGATCTTGATCTTGTCCAGAGGCAGGCTTTTCAGGTAGCTCAGCGATGAATAACCGGTTCCGAAGTCATCGATGGCAATCAGCGCGCCGGAACGACGCAGGCTGAGCAGGTGCTGGGCGGCGGTGCTGATGTCTTCCATCAGGCCGGTTTCGGTGACTTCCAGTTCCAGACTGCGCGGTGGCAGGCGGTACATCTGCAGCAGGTTGTTGACCACCCGCGGCAGCTCGGCGTGGTGCAATTGCACCGTGGACAGGTTCACCGCCATGCGCAAGTCGCTGAAGCCCTGGTCATGCCAGTCGCGCAGTTGCTTGCAGGCCTGATCCAGCACCCACTCGCCGATGGCGATGATGGTGCCGTTCTGCTCGGCCAGTGGGATGAACAAGTCTGGCGGAACCAGTCCGTGCTCGGGATGTTGCCAGCGGATCAACGCCTCGACGCCCACCACGCGATGATCGCGGTAGCTGATTTGCGGTTGATAGACGAGGTAGAACTGGTTGCGGACCAAGGCGTCGCGCAAGTCTTTCTCCAGTTCGCGACGGCGACGCATTTCGGTGTCGACGCTGGCGATATAGAACTGATAGCGGTTACGCGATCGAGTCTTGGCCAGGGTCATGGTCTGCTCGGCTTTTTGCAGCAGCTTCTCGGTACTGTCTCCGTCCTCCGGGAACAGGGTGATGCCGATGGTGGCCCGCAGGCGAATTTCCTGATGATCGAGGGCAAACGTCGCTTCCAGGTCATCGAGGATGCTTTGCGCCAGTTCAGCGGCTTCGTAGGGTTGTTCGATATCGGCCTGAACCAGGGCGAACTGGTCGCCACCCAGACGAGCCAGGGCGCCGAGGCGACCGCTGTGCCCGCGCAGTCGATCAGCCAGGGCCAGCAGCAACTGGTCGCCGGTCTGGTAGCTGAACTGCTCGTTGATACCCTTGAAGTCATCAAGGCCGACGCAAAGCACGGCGACCCGGCGCTGCAATTTGCCGGCGTCGACGAGGATCTTGTCCAGCTGCGTTTGCAATTGCTGGCGATTCGGCAGGCCAGTGAGGAAATCATATTGAGCCATGCGCAGCAGGCTGTTTTCCGCTTCGTGGCGCAGATGGGTGTTGCGCTCGATGGACTCCAGCAACTGGTTGGCGGTGTTGATCCAGATACCCAGCTCGTTTTTCTCGTGGCCCTTGAGCTGAGGAATCTTGTGTTCGCTGGGACGGTCGGGATTGATTTCGGTCAGGTGCTCGATAATCCGCGACAGGGGTTTGGTCAGCAGCCAGTGATAAACCAGGTAGAGCACCAATCCCATCGCCAGGGCCCGCAACACACCCGAAATGAAAATGATCACCGAACTGACGATAAAGCCTTGCCCATAGGTGGCGGTGTCGAGGGTGATGCTCAGGTCGCCGTAATACTCGCTGTAAGGGCCGCGACCCACCAGTTGGGTGGTGAAGGTGCGTTCCTTGCCCAGGATCAGATCAGTCAGCCAACGACTTTTGGAATGCTGCAACTCACGGGATTTTTGCGCGAGCATGGCTTCATTGGGATGACCAATGGAGGCTTGTCGCACAGCGTCGTCCTGAAACAGGCCTTCGATCACCTGCATGCCCATTTCCCGGTCCAGGCTGTAGACGGCCTGGGTCGAAGGGTCGCGGAACATATCGAGGATGCGTTCGGCATCATTGGCGACGGCCTGGCGTGTTTTATAGGCATCGAAAACGATCTGTGCGCAGCTCAAGACTACGCCGACGACCAATGCCGACAGGAGCACGACCCGGAGCAACTTCACCGACAAGCTGTTCTTGAGTTCCAGCTTCAAAGGGCTATTCCTTGTTCCGTGCGGGTAGCATCAAGTTGCCATGAGTATTGGCAATCCCGTGATCGCAGTCAAAGGGACAATCATCTGTAGGGGCTTTTTCCTGCAGTTTGGCCAATAGGTTGTTGACTGGATTAATTGTCCGATTAGTACTGTGTCGGTTGTCGAGTCCTTCAACTTGAGGGGATGTGGAGATATTTTCCTACTGGTTGATGTTAGACGGCTGTAGCGTTGGGGCAAGGGCTTGAAAAATGGTTTCGTCGTGGGAACAGGGGCTGGTTCTTTTTGGATTGCGCGATTCGTCTGCAGGCGTCAGGTTTGCCCGCGAAAGCGGCCTGCCAGCTGACGATTCCTGACCGACTCAACCACTCATGCAAAAAAAAACCCGGCTGGAAAGCCGGGTCTTTTTGACGGGTATCGAGCTTACGCGGTGAAGGTTTTGCCTTCGAACTGCTCGGCTACGAACTTCCAGTTGACCAGGTTCCAGAACGCCTCGACGTACTTCGGACGCAGGTTACGGTAGTCGATGTAGTAAGCGTGCTCCCAGACGTCGCAGGTCAGCAGCGGGGTGTCGCCGTTGGTCAGCGGGTTGCCGGCGCCGATGGTGCTGGCCAGGGCCAGGGAACCGTCAGCCTTTTTCACCAGCCAGCCCCAACCGGAACCGAAGGTGCCGATGGACGTCTTGCTGAATTCTTCCTTGAACTTGTCGAACGAACCGAAAGCAGCGTTGATGGCTTCAGCCAGCGCGCCGGTAGGTTGACCGCCAGCGTTTGGCGCCAGGCAGTTCCAGTAGAAAGTGTGGTTCCAGACCTGAGCGGCGTTGTTGAAGATACCGCCCGAGGAAGACTTGACGATTTCTTCCAGGGTCTTGCCTTCGAACTCGGTGCCTGGCACCAGGTTGTTCAGGTTCACGACGTAGGTGTTGTGGTGCTTGTCGTGGTGATATTCCAGCGTTTCCTTGGAAATGTGCGGCTGCAGTGCATCGTGTGCGTAAGGCAGTGGCGGCAATTCGAAAGCCATGGTGGATCTCCTAATCAGGTCAGTTGCGGTGAGCGCAAGGCCGATCACGGGCGGCCAGACTAGCGCCGGGGGAGTTTGTACTCTTTGCGGCGCAGGCGTCGGATCATAGCACCGGGGGGACGGCATAACCACGCAACAACTGTGTGGAATAGAGGTTCCAGAGCCTTTTGGAATAAATCAGCCGGCGGTGATCAATTGCAACGCTACCGCAAACATCATCACGGCCACCAACAGGTCGAGGATGCGCCAGGTACTGGGGCGAGCCAGCCAGGGCGCCAGCCATGCCGCGCCAAGCGCCAGGGTGAAAAACCACAGCAACGAAGCACTGGCCGCCCCCACCACATAGGCGCCGGGCTCTGTCTGCTGGGCGCCGAGGGAGCCGATCAGCAACACGGTATCCAGATAGACATGCGGGTTAAGCAGGGTCACCGCCAGCGCGCTGAGCATCACCGCTCGCAGTGAGCGCACAGTCTGGTTTTCGCCCTGTTGCAGGCTTTGTTTGGAGCAGGCCCGGCGCAACGCCTGGGTGCCGTACCACAACAGAAACGCGGCACCGCCCCAACGGGCGACGGCCAGCAAGGTCGGGTTTTGCGCCAGGACCGTCGCCAGGCCGAAAACCCCGGCGGCCACCAATAATGCATCGCAGGCCACGCAGAACGCCGCCACCGGGAGGTGGTGTTCACGACGCAGGCTCTGGGCCAGCACAAACGCATTCTGGGTACCGATCGCCATGATCAGTCCGAAGGCCACCAGCAGGCCGTTCACATAGCTTTGCCACATAATGATTACTCCGCATTGGCTGCCAGATCGCGCAGCACGTGCATGGCGCGTTCGGCATCGGCCTGGCCGACAAACAAATGGTCGTGGTAATAGCCGGCGTTCACGTTGCAACTGATGCCGGCCTGCCCCAGTGCCGTGGCGAACGCGGCGGTCAGACCGACAGCTTCGAGGGCCGAGTGCACGTTCAAGGTGATCCAGGCCGCGACGTAGTCGAAACTGAAGCCCGCCTGTTCGGCGCGGGAACGTTCGAGAATCACGGTCAAACCTTCCTGCTCGCGGAAGCTGCCGATGATCTCCAGGCCCGCCGGCCATTGGCCGTCATGCAAGGTGCAGAACACGTACTCGCCGGCATTGAGTTGTGGGCTCATGCTGCGCAGCAGTGTTGCCAATGAAGTTTCGCCAGCCATGTGGGGGTTCCTTGTTCAAGCATTCTTGCTGGCCATTCTCCCGTGTCAGGCTGTATAAGAAAAACCAATCTTGCTGATCGCTCATTAGGAAAACTGATGTTCGACTATAAATTGCTGTCTGCCCTCGCCGCTGTGGTCGAACAGGCCGGGTTCGAGCGTGCCGCCCAGGTCTTGGGTTTGTCGCAGTCGGCGATTTCTCAACGCATCAAATTGCTTGAAGCGCGGGTCGGCCAACCGGTGTTGGTCCGGGGCACACCGCCTACTCCCACGGAAATTGGCCGGCGTTTGCTCAACCATGTGCAGCAGGTGCGTTTGCTTGAGCGGGATTTGCAGACGCTGGTGCCGGCGCTGGACGAAGAAGGCCTGCCCGAACGCCTGCGTATCGCCTTGAATGCTGACAGCCTGGCCACCTGGTGGGCGCAGGCCGTGGGGGATTTTTGCGCGGAACAACATCTGTTGATGGATCTGGTGGTCGAAGACCAGACCGTGGGCCTTAAACGCATGCGTGCAGGTGAAGTGGCTGCATGCCTCTGTGCCAGCGAGCGGCCGGTGGCGGGCGCCCGCAGTGTGTTGCTGGGGGCGATGCGCTACCGCGCGTTGGCCAGTCCGGCCTTCATTGCCCGGCATTTCCCCCAGGGCGTGCGCGCCGATCAGTTGGCCCGGACGCCGGCGCTGGTGTTTGGCCCGGATGATTTCCTGCAGCATCGATACCTGGCGTCTCTCGGCGTCGATGGTGGGTTCGAACACCATTTATGCCCGTCCTCTGAAGGGTTTATTCGCCTCACCGAAGCGGGCCTCGGCTGGGGACTGGTGCCCGAATTGCAGGTTCGCGAACAGCTGGAGCGCGGTGCGTTGCTGGAGCTTTTGCCAGATAAACCGATCGACGTGCCGCTGTACTGGCATCATTGGCGCAATGGCGGTCAATTGCTGGGTCTTCTTACCGATCAATTGGTGCGCGCGTCGAAGCAATGGTTGGTGCCGTTGGAGCAGCAATAAGCGTCAAGCTGCAAGCTGCAAGTGAAGTGCTTGCGCATCGTTTTTAACTTGCGGCTTGAGGCTTGAAGCTCGCAACTGCATTTTGTTGGAGCAATACATGAAGATTCTGGTCACCGGCGCAAGCGGTTTCATCGGCGGACGCTTTGCGCGTTTTGCCCTGGAACAGGGCCTGGATGTGCGGGTCAACGGTCGCCGGGCCGAAGGGGTGGAGCATCTGGTGCGGCGCGGCGCCGAGTTCATCCAGGGCGATTTGAGTGATCCTGAACTGACGCGTGACCTGTGTTCCGACGTCGAGGCCGTGGTGCATTGCGCCGGCGCCGTCGGTTTGTGGGGACGTTATCAGGACTTTCACCAAGGTAACGTCCAGGTCACCGAAAACATCGTCGAAGCCTGCCTGAAACAGCGGGTCCGGCGGCTGGTGCATTTGTCATCGCCATCGATTTATTTCGATGGTCGCGATCACCTGGGGTTGACCGAAGAACAGGTGCCCAAACGCTTCAAGCATCCTTACGCCGCGACCAAATACCTGGCCGAGCAAAAAGTCTTCGGTGCCCAGGAATTCGGCCTCGAGACCCTGGCCCTGCGTCCGCGCTTCGTTACCGGTGCTGGTGACATGAGCATTTTCCCGCGCCTGCTGAACATGCAGCGCAAGGGGCGCCTGGCAATTATCGGCAACGGCCTGAACAAGGTCGATTTCACCAGCATGCAGAACCTCAACGAAGCGTTGCTCAGCAGTTTGCTGACCAGCGGGTCCGCCCTGGGCAAGGCCTACAACATCAGCAACGGGACGCCGATTCCATTGTGGGACGTGGTTAATTACGTCATGCGCAAAATGGAAGTCCCACAAGTAACGCGCTACCGTTCCTACGGCCTGGCCTACACCGTCGCAGCGCTCAATGAGGGTGTGTGCAAGTTGTGGCCGGGGCGTCCCGAACCGACCCTGTCGCGGTTGGGCATGCAGGTCATGAACAAAAATTTCACCCTGGACATCAGCCGCGCCCGGCATTATCTGGATTACGACCCCAAGGTCAGTCTGTGGACAGCGCTGGATGAGTTCTGCGGCTGGTGGAAGGCCCAGGATATTCGCTGAGCAGCGCGGCACTGAACCGGGCCCAGGGGTGAAGGTCAATCGGTGCGGCGTGAAGGTTATACTCGCCGCATCCAGCTATCACCGCGTTTCACAAAGGTTGACTCAATGTCCATGCGTAACGATGCCAACGATGACTTCGACGATGTACCGAGCCTGCGCGCCGACAGCCTCGACGACGATGATTTTCCGGTCACCACGCGTACTTCCGTGCACTCACGGCCTGTGCCGGTAGTGCAGGCCAAAGGCCCGAGCACCGGGCCGTTGTGGGCATTGGTCGGGGCTTTGTTCTTTGCGTTCGCGGGCTTGGCCTGGTGGAGCTTTCAGCAGATTTCGCTGATGGAGCAGCAATTGGTGGCCACCCAGGAAAGCTTCGCCCGGATCAGTGAAGAAGCGGCGGGGCGCCTGCAGGATATTTCCGGCAAGGTGGTGGCCAGTCAGACCAACGTCACCAGCGACAGCGAAGCCCTGAAGCTGCAAATCAAACAGCTGGAAAGCAAGCTGCAGGATCAGAGTCAGCAACAACAAGGCGTCGCGGGCCAGACCTCGGATCTCGACAAGCGCCTGGCGCAGATGACGGCACAAACCACCGATCTGGATAAGCGCCTGGCGCAAATCAGCGCGCAGAGCACTGAGCACCAAACCGCCAATACGCAATTGCAGGCTCAGGTCAAAGTCTTGATCAGCGACGTGGCCGCGTTGAAGAGTGCTCCGGCAGACACGGAAAAATTCGATGCACAGCTGAAAAGCCTCGGTGCCGACATCACCGCATTGAAGAAACAAGGCAATCCGAGCGCCGCCATCGAGCGATTGGAGCAGGAGATCGTGGTGCTCAAAAGCGAACAGGACAATCGCCCGACGCCTGTCCAAGGCTCGACCAACACTGCCGAATTCGATGCGTTCCGCAGCCAGGTCACTCGCAATATCAATACCCTTCAGGCGCAGATCCAGAATCTGCAGCAGCAACTGCGCGCCCGCCAGTAATAGACCTGCGCATGAACACTTGTGGCGAGGGAGCTTGCTCCCGCCGGGTGGCAAAGCCGCCCCAATCCGTTCACTACGGATCCTGAATATTCGTACATGGCCCCAACCCGTCTACGCTCTTGAAACACGATCAAGATCGAGGGATGCGCAATGGGGTTTCTGCACAAATTGGCCTTGCTGGGCAGCATGCTTTTGCTGTGCCTGGGCCAGGTTCAAGCCGCCAACACCGAAAAATCTGACAGTCAGGCCGCCATCGCCTTACTGGAAAAAGCCCTGGCCTATTACCACGAGAATGGCGACAAGGCCTTCGCGGCGTTCAGCCGACAGGGCGAATTTGTCGACAAGGACCGTTATGTCTTTGTACTGGATACCAAGGGCGTGATGCTTGCCAGCGGCGGGCCATCCTCGGCGCTGATCGGCCGGGATGTATCGGAAACCCTCGGGCCGGATTTGCAGAAAACCTTCAAGGACGCCCTGAAAGTGCCGGAGGGCAACGGCATCCAGCAGGCGGAATACCGCTGGCAGAACTGGGCCGACGGCAAAATCGAACGCAAGCACGTCTACTACCAGCGTGTCGGCCAGCGGATTCTGGCGGTCGGGTATTACCTGCCACGGGCGTCAGCGGAACAGGCCATGGCACTGCTGAACAAAGCCGCGGCCGATCTGGCCAAAGACGAGAAGGGCACCCTGAGCGCCATCAATTCCCTCAAGGGCGGTTATTTGCAGGATGACCTGTATGTGTTTGTCGTCGACCTGAATACCCGGCGTTACGTCGCCCACGGCACCAACCTGCGCTTGATCAACACCGATTTCAGCAAGATCAGCGACCCTGAAGGCAAGCCGGTGGGCGAGCCGATGCTGGCGCTCATGGCCGGGCAGGATTACGGCGAATACGACTATCGCTGGAAAAATCCGGTCACTGGCAAGGTCGAGGACAAGCATGCCTACCTGAAGAAAGTCGGGCATTTCCTGGTGGCTGTGGGGTATTACAGCCCTTGAAAGATGTTGTGTCTGTCATGACGTCATCGTCGGAACGCCGCCCGGAGCTTGCTCGCGATAGCGGGCGACTCGGTTCATCTACCGAACCTTGTCTTCCCGCCCCCGCAACAGCATGTTCGGCATGGCAATCGCCGCCGCCAGCCCCAGCAGCGACACCCCGGCACTGACCATCAATAGATGCCGGAAAGTGAGCAGCAGTTCGGCCCGCAGAGCGTTTTGTGTATCCCCCGCTGCAGCGTTCAAACCGTCCAGCAGCACATTCCCCGAATGCCCTTCGGCAATCAGCGATGAGCCGGCCAGGTGCGCGAAACTCGAATCCTGCAGCAACGCCAGCAGCAGCGCCGACATCACAGAAACGCCCACCGCGCCGCCCAGCGACCGGAAGAGGTTGGTGGTGCTGGTGGCGACGCCTATGTCACGTTGTTCCACTGAGTTCTGTGTGCCCACCAGTGAGGTCGGGAACTGCATGCCCCCGGCGATGCCGCTGAGCAACATGAACAGGCTGCTTAGCACAATCGCCTGGGGTGGGCTGAAGGCCATGCCGAGAATCGAGATTGGCATCAGCACGGCGCCTGTCAGGATCATCGGTTTGTAGCGTCCGGTCACAGACGTACGGCGGCCGGCGAAATAGGCACCGATCGGCATACCCATGGCCAGCGGCAGCAGATGCAGGGCTGCGCTGTCGGCCCCGGCCCCGGTCACGCTCTGAAAGCGCAGCGGCATCAGCACGATCAGCGAGATCGCCTGGAAACTGGTGAAGAAAATCGTGCACCAGCACAGAACCGCATTGCGATTGGCGAACAGATGCATGGGCAGCAACGGTTCCTGTGCCCGTCGTTCACAGGTCACGAACAAGCCCAGCACGAACACGGCGCAACCGAGCAGGGCCAGCACTTCGACGCTGCGCCATGAATGTCCCTGGCCAACCAGGGTTATGCCCAACAGCAACGCCGTCAGCCCGACGATCATCAGCAGGGTGCCGAGGTAATCGATGACCGGCTTGCGTTGCGGTATCGGCAAGCCCACCAGGGTGCGATTGGCCACCAGCCAGGCACCCAGGCCCAGCGGCAAATTGATCAGGAACACCCAGCGCCAGGACAGGTATTCAGTCATGTAGCCGCCCAGCACCGGACCGGCCACGCTGGCCACGGCGTACATGCTGCTGAAATAACCCTGATAACGACCGCGTTCCCGTGGCGGCACGATGTCGCCGATGATCGCCTGGCTGACCGAGATCATGCCGCCGGCACCGACGCCTTGAAAAATCCGCGCCAGCACCAGTTGTTCCATGCTCTGGGCCATGCCGCAGAACAACGACGCCAGGGTGAACAGGCCCATGCCGAACAGCATCAACTTGCGGCGCCCGTACAAGTCGCCGAGTTTGCCGTAGATCGGCACCGCGACCGTCATCGCTACCATGTACCCGGAAATCACCCAGGCCAGCAGACTGACGTCCTTGAATTGCGCGGAAATGGCCGGCATCGACACGGCGACGATGGTTTGGTCCAGGGCGCCGAGGAAAATGGCCAGCATCAGGGCGATCAATACGCTTCGGATAGCCGGCTTGGGCGTTTCAGGCTGTTTGAGATTGGTCACGAAGAAAACCTGCGGGCAGTGATAACCGCCAGTGGCAAGGCGAGCGGGGGGTGCTCGCCAGTTTAAATCGATAGCAGGCTATTCGATAGCCCTCGACTGCTGCGCCACGCCATGGAAGCCATCGAACCCGGCGACCTGACGAGCGGCCATCAGGTCGTGGATGACCTCGGTCTGGCCTTGGATCATCAGTTTTTTCCGCCAGTCAGGGCGTGCAGATCGATACGCACCTGACGTCCATCGAGGGCCTGTTCGAAGCCACCGTGGACCCATCCTTCGGCGTCCATGCGCTGACCCGCGCCGGCCTGGCGCAACAGCTCTACCATGCCTTTTTCAAGGACCCGGCGCGGATTCGCCCAAGCACATAGTCCGGGCTCTGACGTTCGAGAACGAGGGGATCGATGCCGGCGTTGTGCAGCCATTGACCGAGCAGCAGACCGGAAGGACCGGCGCCAATGATGGCAACTTGGGTTTCAGGGTTTTCATTGTTTTCATGACTCCCAAGCAGCACACGACCAGGGTCGCTGAGCGAGTTTTATGGATCGAGTGCTTGCATTTTTCACTTGCGAGTCTGTCAATTGAGGGTGAAAACTGAGCCGATATCTGTGCATTCTGCCAATCGGTGCGATTATCGTCCGTCATCTATTTCGAGGCCTGGATTGAAGTGATGAACAAGCCTGACCTGCCTTCGATTCCGGTGTTCAAGCTCTACGGTGAAAGCCTGAACTGGCCAACCCCGGACTTGCTGCACTGTGAAACCATTTCCAAACGCAGTCGCGAACATCAATGGGAAATCAAGCCCCATCGCCACCCGGATCTATGCCAGTTGCTCTTCGTGTTCAAAGGTCAGGCAGAGCTTGAAATCGAAGGCAAACATACGCAACTGAGCGAGCCGGCAATCCTGGTCCTGCCGCCGTTATCCGTGCATGGCTATCGTTTTTCCGAAGATGTCGAAGGGTTCGTCGTGACCCTGGCCGCGCCGTTGATCGCCCACCTGCAGGCGCAACTGGGGCATTCGGGGAATGCGCTGGCCCAGGCCGAGAGCTACTCGGCGGGTGAAAACAGCGAGTACCTCAACAGCTTGTTTTCGGCCTTGCAAGCCGAATACACGGGGCACCAACCGGCGCGGGAAATGCTGATGCATTCGCTGGTCAGCGTGATCATGGTATGGGTCAGCCGTCAGGTGATTCAGCGTCGTTCAGCCTCGCAGCGGCCGCAACGTGCGCGGGAGTACCTCAACGGGTTCATCCAACTGGTGGAAGAGACTTATCGCCAGCATGTCAAAGTCGAGGATCTGGCCCATCGGCTGGGGATTTCCGTGTCCCACCTCAATGGCACCTGTCGGGAGCTGGCCGGTCAGCCGGCGTTGCAGATCATGCACGAACGCCAATTGCTGGAGGCCAAGCGCTTGCTGACCTACACCAGCATGACCATTTACGAAATGTCCGACGTGTTGGGGTTCTCGGATCCGACCAACTTCACACGCCTGTTCCGACGCAGGGTGGGGATCTCGGCCAAGGCCTTCCGCGACCGCTTGAAGGCCGATCAGGGCAATGAAGCCTGATCCCCTCTGTTAACGGAGGGCATTGAGGGTCGCGTTGTGTGGAATGCAGCGTTCGAAGTTGCAACTGGCGTATTCACGGGGCAGGTTGCGTAACTGCTCGACCCGCCAGGCCGCAGCGCCATAGAGCCCGAGCGTGACCGCGCAGGTGATGAAAATGGCGAGGTATCTTCTTGTTCTGATGTTCATGGCGTTGACCTCTGAACGAATACCTTCCGGTATTACTTTGAGCATAGGTCAGTGCCAGTGAGTTGCCAGTGATGCCACGAACGTTGAGGGCCCCTGTGGGAACGGAGGTTACAGGCCAATATCCCACACCGGTTCTTCGGGGAACCTCACCACCAGAAAATCCAGCAGGCTGCGCAATGCCGCCGGCATGTGCTTGCGCGAAGCGTACACCGCGTACACGTTCATCTGTCGCGGTTCGGCCCTTGGCAACAGGCGGACCAGCTCGCCGCTGTGGATGTGCACGCCCGCCTGATAAGTCGGCAGCATCGCCACTCCGGCACCGGCCATCGCCGCGCGCATGAGTGTGCTGGCTTCGTTGGCGCTGATGTTGCCCTGCACGGGCACCGAGACGTCTTCGCCCTCCTGCTCGAAATGCCACAGGCTTTTGCCGACGTAGGAATGGGTCAGGCAATTGTGCTGGCTCAAGTCCTCGACCCGTTGCGGCGCCGGGTGCTCGCGCAGGTAAGCAGGAGAGGCGCAGATCACCGAGCGGCAGACGGTCAGTCGGCGGGCGATCAAATTGGGGTCCAGGTCATTGCTGGTGCGAATCGCCAGATCGATGCGCTCATCGACCAGGTTCACCGTGCGATCAAGCATCTGCATGTCGATGCTCACGCCGGGGTAGCGCTTGACGTACGCCGCCATGGCATCGGCCAGTTGCGCCTGGCCGAATGAAGTACTGACGCTGACCCGCAGCAGGCCGCGCGGTGCTTCGTCCGGTTCGCTGACGGCGGCTTGCATGTCGCTGGACAAGTCGAGCATTTGCCGGCAGCGCGGCAGGATTTCGCTGCCGGCCGCGGTCAGGCTCAACTTGCGTGTGGTGCGGTGCATCAAGCGCGCGCCGACCCAGTCTTCCAGCTCGGCCAGATACCGGGAAACCACCGGCCGGGAAAGCTCCAGATGATCGGCGGCGGCCGACTGGCTACCGAGGTCGACCACCGTAACGAACACCCGCATTGCTTGTAGACGATCCATGATTTGCCCGATTTCAGAAACAAACTATGTTCCAGCATCGCATTTTTTGTACTGAACCAGGCAACTAAGCTCTGTTCCCTGTAGGAGCGAGCTTGCTCGCCCCTGCAAGGGACCACCACAGCCATTGGATACGGAGCAACAGATGATCGGTTTCACCACTCTCAAACGCGTTTTGCTGGCGACCACCGCTCTCGGTTTCGCCGCTCACGCCGCTGCGTCGACATTGACCCTGGATGTCTACAACCCCGGAGAAAAGGCCATTTTTCCGGTGACATCGGTACTGGTCAGCGGTGAGAAAGAGGCCATTCTGGTGGACGCCCAATTCGGCAAGTCCCAGGCCGAACAGGTGGTGGAAAAAATCCGCGCCAGCGGCAAGCAACTGACCACCATCTACATCAGTCACGGCGACCCGGACTATTACTTCGGCCTCGACACCCTGACGGCTGCATTCCCCAACGCCAAGGTGCTCGCTTCCCGGCCGACCGTTGATCACATCAAGCACACCGTCGACGGCAAACTGGCGTTCTGGGGGCCGAAAATGGGCGCCGACGTACCGGCTAAAACCATCGTGCCGGATGTGCTGAAGGGCGACAGCCTGATGCTCGAAGGGCAAAAACTGCAGGTGGTCGGTCTTGAGGGCAAGCAACCGGATCGCAGCTTCGTGTGGATTCCATCGATCAAGGCCGTGGTCGGTGGCGTGGTCGTGGCAGAAAACATTCACCTGTGGATGGCTGACACCCAAACCCCGCAGTCCCATGCCGATTGGTTGACTACGCTGCACTCGATCGAAACCCTGAAACCGAAAACCGTCATCCCGGGACATTACCTCGGTGACAGCGCCCGCTCCCTGGCGGCGGTGCAATTCACCGCCGATTACATCAAGGCCTTCGACGTGGAAACCGCCAGGGCCAAGGATGCGGCCGCATTGATCGCCGCGATGAAAAAACGCTTCCCGACACTGGGTGACGAAAGCTCTCTGGAGCTGAGCGCCAAGGTCGCCAAGGGCGAAATGAAGTGGGGTGAATGAGTTTTTGTGATGACCGCCACATAAACATTTTTGTCGCTACAGATACACCTCAAGCCAACTGGAGAACGTCATGAGCAAAATCGCAATCATCGGTGCCACCGGTCGTGCCGGTAGCCAGCTGTTGGAAGAAGCCCTGCGCCGTGGTCACAGTGTCACCGCCATCGCCCGCGATACCTCGAAGATCGGCCAGCGTACCGGCGTGGTCAGCCAGAATGTCGATGCCCTCGACAGTGTTGCGTTGCAAGCCGCAGTGGCGGGTCATGACCTGGTGATCAGCGCCGCGCATTTCGCCACGCTGCCTGCCAGTGCCGTCATCGGACCGGTGAAAAAGGCCGGGGTCAATCGCCTGTTGGTGGTGGGCGGTGCCGGGTCTTTGTTGTTGCCGGATGGCACCCGGGTGATCGATAGCCAAGGCTTCCCGGCCGAGTACAAGGCAGAAGCCGGGGCGGGTGCCGAGTTCCTGGAAAACCTGCGTCAGGAACAGGGTCTGGACTGGACCTTTTTGTCGCCATCGGCAGAGTTTGTCGAAGGCGAACGCACAGGTAAATTCCGCATCGGCAAGGATAATCTGCTGGTGAGCAGCGAAGGGCGCAGCTGGATCACGTTCGCTGACTTTGCCATCGCAATGCTGGATGAAGTGGAAGCGCCGAAGCACATTCGCCAGCGGTTTACCGTCGGTTATTGAACTGACTGTCTCTGTGGGAGCGAGCAAGCTCACTCCCACAGGGGTATCACGCCAGGACTCCTGGCTTTCAGCGACTCTGCGCCTGCTCCACCAACCACCCCGTCAGCTCGCGTAATTTCGCCGAAGGTCCGGGTTTTTCGGGGGAGACCAGGTAATACGCCAAGCCTGTCTTTACGATCAGATCGAAAGGCATGACCAGCCGCCCGGCGCTCAGGTCATCGCCAATCAGCGACCAGTCGCCGATTGCTACACCGGTTCCCTGTGACGCCATCGACATCGCCAGGTCCAGCGTTTCGAAATGCTGACCCTTGCTCACATTGCTCAAGCGAACATCCGCCGAGGCCAGCCAGGCCTTCCAGTCCCGTTCATCCCGGGTCGGGTGCAGCAGCATGTGCTGTTCCAGATCCTTCGGCGTGTGCAACGGCACCGGGCCTTCGAGCAATGGCTTGGAGCACACCGGTGTCAGTCGTTCTTCGAACAGGCGTTGCGACACCAGCGAAGCCTCCGGCGGCGCGCCATACATCACGGCCGCGTCGAATTGCTCGCGATGGAAATCCACGCCGTGCTTGACCGTGGTGGTCAGTTCGACCGGCACGTCCGGGCGTTCTTTCTGCCACTGCAACAGCCGTGGCAACAGCCAGCGCATGACGCAGGTCGGGGCCTTGAGTCGCAGGGTTTCGCGCTTCTCGCCGATCTGCTCCACCGCTTCATCGATCAGGCCGAAAATCTGCCGGACACGTGGCAGCCATTCCCGTCCCTCGGCGGTGAGGTCGAGGCCTCGGGCCTGGCGGATGAACAGTTCATAACCCAGGTGATCCTCCAGCCCGGCAATCTGCCGGCTCACTGCGCCCTGAGTGATGTGCAGTTGCTCGGCGGCCCGGGTGAAGTTGCAGCACTGCGCGGTAATCAAAAATGTGTACAGCGCCGGCAGGGGAGGCAGTCGTTTCATTCGGATCCAAGGTATGACGTGAGGACATGGCTAGTATGATTTTTTATCCATTGTTGCGGCTATGTGTCGCCCGTTCCAATGAGGCCATCCCTGGACCTGCGAATCCATCATAAACACTGCGCAGGCCCGGCGTCTCAATCGAATAAAAAGGGCAATGACATGGCGACGTGTGGCGAAGTTCTGGTCAAGTTACTCGAAGGTTACGGGGTGGAGCAGGTGTTCGGCATCCCCGGGGTTCATACCGTGGAGCTGTATCGCGGGCTGGCCCGTTCGAGCATCAACCACGTCACGCCGCGTCACGAACAGGGCGCCGGTTTCATGGCCGACGGCTATGCCCGCACCCGCGGCAAACCGGGCGTGTGCTTCATCATCACCGGCCCCGGCATGACCAACATCACCACCGCGATGGGCCAGGCCTATGCCGACTCGATCCCGATGCTGGTGATCTCCAGTGTGCAATCGCGCAACCAGTTGGGCGGCGGTCGCGGCAAGCTGCATGAGCTGCCGAACCAGAGCGCCTTGTGCGGCGGTGTCGCGGCGTTCTCCCACACCCTGATGTCGGCCTCGGAATTGCCAGGTGTTCTGGCCCGGGCGTTTGCGCTGTTCCAGGCCGGCCGTCCGCGCCCGGTGCACATTGAAATTCCGCTGGATGTTCTGGTGGAAGACGCCGACGACCTGCTGGCCAGCGTCCCGGTGAACATCGACCGCGCCGGGGCCTCGCCGACTGCGGTGTCGCGCATGACCGAACTGCTGGCGGGCGCCAAGCGTCCGCTGATTCTCGCCGGCGGCGGCGCCATCGACGCCGCCGCCGAGCTGACTGAACTGGCTGAGCTGCTGGACGCGCCCGTCGCCCTGACCATTAATGCCAAGGGCATGCTGGAATCCGGTCACCCGCTGCTGATCGGTTCGACCCAAAGCCTGGTCGCCACTCGCGCGCTGGTCGCCGAGGCCGACGTGGTGTTGGCGATCGGAACTGAATTGGCCGAGACCGACTACGACGTTACCTTCGCCGGTGGCTTCGACATTCCCGGCAAGCTGCTGCGTGTTGACATTGACCCGGACCAGACCGTGCGCAACTATCCGCCGCACATGGCCCTTGTGTCCGACTCGCGCAACGCCGCGCAAGCCCTGTTGAGCGCGCTGTCGCACAAGTCCCTGGCCGAGCGCCGCAACGATTGGGGCCAGGTGCGTGCCGCCCGCCTGCGCGAAGAACTGGCGGCCTCCTGGGATGCGCCGACCCTGGCCCAGACCCGTTTCCTCGAAACCGTTTTGCACGAATTGCCGAACGCGGTGTTCGTCGGCGATTCGACCCAACCGGTGTACACCGGCAACCTGACGTTCAACCCGCAGCGCCCGCGTCGCTGGTTCAACTCGTCCACCGGCTACGGCACCCTCGGTTACGCCTTGCCGGCGGCGATTGGCGCCTGGTTGGGCGGCAGTATCGAAGGTGGCGCACGTCCGCCGGTGGTGTGCCTGATCGGTGACGGTGGCCTGCAATTCACCCTGCCGGAACTGGCCAGCGCCGTTGAAGCGCGCACGCCGGTAATCGTGCTGCTGTGGAATAACCAGGGCTACGAAGAGATCAAGAAATACATGGTCAACCGCGCCATCGAGCCGGTCGGCGTGGACATCTACACCCCGGACTTCATCGCGGTGGCCAAGGCCCTGGGCTGTGCCGCCGAAGCAGTCAGCGGCGTCGAGCAACTGCGTGGCGCCTTGCGCGCAGCCTCGGACCGCCAAGGCCCGACCCTGATCGAAATCGATCAGACGGCCTGGACCAAGGCGGTGTCGAAATGAGCGCGGCCTTGACCTTACCCACCACGTTGGACGGCCTGTTCATCGACGGCCAATGGTCCGCCAGCAGCGAACACCTGCGGGTGATCAACCCGGCAACCGAAGCCCTGTTGACCACGGTGAAGGGCGGTGACGAGCGCGCTGTCGAACAAGCCGTCAGCGCCGCGACCAGGGCTTTCGCCGATTGGTCGAAAACCACCGGTGCCGAGCGCGGCGCGATCCTGCGCAAAATCGCCGCCGGCGTGCAGGCCGGTCGTGAGCACTTGATGCATTTGCAGTCCCTCAACAACGGCAAGCCACAATTCGAAGCGGCCATCGACGTCGATGACGTGATCGCCACGTTCGAGTATTACGCCGGTCTGGCCGAAGGCCTCGACGCAAAACAGGACAGCGCCGTTGAACTGCCGAGCGAAGATTTCCGCGCTCGTCTGCGCCGCGAACCTTGCGGCGTGGTCGGGCTGATCGTGCCGTGGAATTTCCCGATGGTCACCACGGCCTGGAAACTGGCGCCGGCCCTGGCTGCCGGTTGCTGCGTGGTGCTCAAGCCTTCGGAAGTGACGCCGTTGCCGGAGCTGGAACTGGCGGCAATCATTGCCGAAGCCGGCTTGCCCGACGGTGTGTTCAACCTGGTGTGCGGCACGGGGCTGGCGGTTGGCGCGCCGCTGTCGGCGGACCCGCGCATCGCCAAGGTGTCGTTCACCGGCAGTAACGCGGTAGGCGTACAGGTCATGCAACGCGCGGCAGAAACCGTCAAAGGCGTGAGCCTGGAACTGGGCGGCAAATCCTCGTTGCTGGTGCTGGCCGATGCCGATATCGACCTGGCCGTGGAAGTCGCCTGTGGCGGCGGTTTCTTCAACGCCGGGCAAATGTGCTCGGCCACCAGCCGCGTGCTGGTCGCCGACGAACTGGCCGATGAATTCCTGATTCGATTGAAGAGCCGTGCCGAAGCGATTCGCGTGGCAGACCCGTTCGATCCGAACGTGGAAATGGGCGCGCTGGTCAATCAAGCGCAATACCAGCGCGTGCTCGGCCACATCGACCGCGGTTTGAGTACCGGTGCCAAGCTGATTTGCGGCGGCAATCGCCCGGCGGATCTGCCGCGCGGATATTTTTTGCAGCCGACCATCTTCACCGAAGTGCCCCTCGACAGTGCGCTGTGGTGTGAAGAGATATTCGGCCCGGTGATTTGCGTGCGCAGCTTTGCCAGCGAAGCCGAAGCGATTGCCCTGGCCAATGACAGTCAGTTCGGTCTGGTCGCCAGCGTGGTGACGCGCAATGCCGAGACGGCGGATCGCGTCGCCAACGCTTTGCAAGCGGGGCTTGTGTGGATCAACGCGCCACAGGTGATCTTCCCGCAGACCGCCTGGGGTGGCTACAAACAGAGCAGCATCGGTCGTGAATTGGGCCCGTGGGGCTTGCAGGCTTTCCAGGAAATCAAGCACGTGATTCGAGCCGTCTGACCCCCTCCTTGTAGGAGCGAGCCTGCTCGCGATGGACGCAAGGACGACATGGGCTGTCTGACGCCCCGCGTTATCGTTGACGTCCATCGCGAGCAGGCTCGCTCTTACGGGGAGGCATGTGCTGGCGTCATGGCTTCAATGAGTTTTTATCGATAGTCAGCGGTTTTACACAACCTCAGGATGAACTCACTGGTTCAACCAACCCCCCGAAAATAGAGGGGAAAGCGCTGATCCAGTCGCGCGGATGCAACAGCTTCGACCTGCCTTATACCTAAAAAAACAAAGGGAGTCCGTAATGGGCGAGCATGATCTGAACAGACGTCAATTCATCAAGACTGTGGGCGTAGCCTCGGTTGCTGCGGCGGCCATGAGCCTGCCGTTCGTCAAGGCCAATGCCAGTGATACCCGTTTCCAGGGCAAGACCCTGCGTCTGTTGACCTGGTCCGACGACACAGGCCTGGCTGCACTGCGCAACATCGCCGCGACGTTCGAGGACAAATACGGCGTCAAGGTCATCGCTGACCGCACCGGCAGTACCTCGGAAATGGTCGCCAAACTCAAGGCCGGCGGTGATCGTCCGCAATACGACATCATCACCCTGGCAGGCGTCGGCGCCGAAGGTCTGGCCGCCGCCAACCTGCTGGAAAAACCCGACCTCAACCGCATTCCCAACATTGTCGATGTGCCGGAAAAGTATCGCACCGGCGCCAATGGCCACGGTATCGGTTACCTGCTCTGGTGCAATAGCCTGGTCTACAGCACTCGCACGCAGAAGGAAGCTCCGGACAGCTACGCCGCCCTGTGGGATGCCGAGCTGGCACCGAACATCTTCTTGCCGCCGCCGAACTGGACCGAGGCCATGGACCTGATCATCATCGCCGCCAAACTGGCCGGTGGTGACGAACACAACATCGAGCCGGGCTTCAAGAAACTCGCCGAGCTCAAGGATCGCGTGGTGACCCTGGGTGAAAACCCGAACCAGATCGCCGAACTGTTCCGCACCGGTTCGCTGGACATGGGTGGCCTGTATGCGCCGGCGTTTTTCCCGAAACAGATCCGCGATCCGAACTACGGCCTGAGTGCAACCTTCGGCATGAAAGAAGGTTTCTACACCGACTTGATGCAATCGGTAATGCCGAAAAACCGTCCGGGCGACACCGACCTGGCTTACGCCTTCATCAACCACTCTCTGGACCCGCTGGTACAGGGCAAGATGGCCGAAGACATCTACAACGGCCCGGTCAACGCCAAGGCGATCATCTCCGCCGAAGCGCGCAAGAGCCCGTACATCCTCACCCCAGAGCAGATTGCCGAGAAGGCGATCATGCACGACAACGCCTTCCTGGCCACCGTGCATGACCAATGGATTCGTCGTTACACGGAAATCTTTTCTTCCTGATCTGTAGGAGCAAGCTTGCTCCGGGCGGCGTTCCGACGATGGACGTTAACGATGACGAGGGCTGCCTGAAACTACGCGGCGCCTTCACGTCCTTCGCGAGCAAGCTCGCTCCTACAGGGGATCGGGGTTGATACCCCGCTTCCGTGTGCCACTGATCTTCCATTGACGAGACCTTTGCTATGGAACACCAACCTCTGACCCATCCGGTGAGTGCCGCTCCCGCGCGCACTGATCGGGGTGTTTCGCCGACGACGCGCGCCTGGCTGTTTCTTTCGCCGTCGATGCTGTTTCTGGGCGTACTGATTGCCGCCAGCCTGTTGGTCCTGCGCATGAGCGTGGGCACCAAGGGCGCGGAATGGAGCGGGTTCAGCCTGGCCAGCTACGCGCAATTGCTGGAACCCTACTACCTCAAATCCCTGCTGCTGACCCTGCGCCTGGCGCTGATCAGCGCAGTGATCGCGGTCGTGCTGGCGATCCCGGTGGCTTACACCATGTCGCGCCTGACCTCGCCGTTCGTGCGCCGGATTTTCCTCGCGGCGGTGCTGCTGCCCTTGCTGGTCAACCTGCTGCTGCAAAGCTACGGCTGGCTGGTCATTCTCGGCCCGGGCGGGATGCTCAACCAGACGTTGATGGGCCTGGGCCTGATCAAGCGTCCGATCATGCTGCTCTACAACCAGAACGGCGTGTTGATGGGCCTGGTGCAAACCGCCTTCCCGCTGGCCGTGCTGCCGATCGCCAGCGCCATGCGCGGCGTTGCGCGCAGTTACGAAGAGGCCGCCGCCACCCTGGGCGCCAGTCGTTTTCAAGTGTTCCGCCAAGTGGTGTTGCCGATGAGCCTGCCGGGGATCATCACCGGTGCCACCCTGGTGTTCGCCTATAACGCCAGCAGCTTCGTGGTGCCGCTGCTGCTCGGTGGCCGTCGCGTGCCGATGCTGGCGGTGATGGTGCATGACCAGATCGCGCCGCTGATGAACTGGCCCGCCGCGTCCGCTGCCGGTGTGGTGCTGATTGTCACCACGCTCGCCATCATGACGTTGTCCGAATACATCACTGGCCGTCGTCGGCGCAGACTGGAGGCTTCGCAATGAGTACCCTGATCAAAAAGCGCCAGTCGCTGTTGCCGGGAGAAACCGGCAAGTTCGCAGGCATACTGTCCGGCTTCATCCTGTTGCTGGCGGTGTTGCCGATCCTGACCATGATCGTCATGTCCTTCAGTGGCGCGTCGAACCTCGACTTCCCGCCGAGCAGCTACAGCCTGCAATGGTACAAGGCCGCCTGGCACACCTTCGTTTCGCCGGACGCCAGCGACGTGTTGAGCCTGGGCAAAGCCATGACCACCAGCCTCATGGTGTCGTGTCTGACCATGGTGTTCGCGACGCTGATCGCGGTGCCGGCGGCGTACGCACTGACCCGTTGCGAATTCCGCGGCAAAGCCGTGGCGCTGCAACTGATGTCGCTGCCGCTGGTGTTCCCGATGGTGGTGTTGGGCCTGGCGTTGCTGCTGGTGTTCGACAGCCTGCCGTTCCAGATGACCACCTCGCGCCTGGTGATTGCCCACGTGATCCTGGCGTTGCCGTTCGTGGTGAAGAACTGCACCGCCGCCATGCTCTCCATCGGCAGCGAAGTCGAAGAGGCTGCGCAAATGCTTGGCGCGTCACCGCTGCGGGCGATCGTCGATGTGGTGGTGCCGTTGATGAAGTCGGGGATTCTGGCGGGCATGCTGCTGGCGTTCATCGTCTCGTTCAACGAATTCACCGTGACCTATTTCCTCTACACCATCGACGTCATGACCGTGCCGATCTGGATGTACAGCCGCACCGTGTCTTCACTCGACCCAACCGTATTTTCGTTTGCCGTGCTGATCGTGCTGATCGACTTCGTCCTCATCTGGGCGCTGGAGAAGCTGGTTGGCGAAGGTGGCGTTTCGTTCTAGCTCCTGTCTGGAGGTGCCTGCGCTCGATCATGCTGCGTTAAAAGTCAGCTCAGAATGCTCATTGACTAAAGTCAACTCCGCTTCTTCGCAGACTTTTGCCTTGCCTGATCATCGCTCGGCGACCTCCAGCCAGAACCCCTGATTTCTTGAGGTGATTTATGTCTGGTCTGATTCTGGAAAACGTCGAGAAACACTACGGCTCGGCCTGCGCGGTAAAAGATGTAAACCTGCATTTGCCCGAGGGCAAGCTGGTGTGTTTCCTCGGCCCTTCGGGTTGTGGCAAAACCACGCTGCTGCGGATGATCGCCGGTCTTGAAACCCTGACCGGCGGTGAGATTCGCCTGGACGGTGAAGACATCGGTCAAACCCCGGCGCACTTGCGCAATTTCGGCATGGTTTTCCAGTCCCTGGCCCTGTTCCCGCACATGACGGTGGGCGAGAACATTGCTTACCCGCTGAAACTGCGCGGGGTCAGCAAGGCTGACCAGCAGGCGCGAGTGGTGGAGTTGCTGGAATTGATCCAGCTGCAACAGATGATTGATCGCCCGGTGGCCAAACTCTCCGGCGGGCAGCGTCAGCGGGTGGCGATTGCCCGGGCGATTGCCAGTCACCCGAAGATCCTTTTGCTCGACGAACCGCTGTCGGCGCTGGATGCCAAGCTGCGCGAGTCGATGCAGGTGGAGATCCGTCAGCTGCAACAACGCCTGAACATCACCACCATCATGGTGACTCACGACCAGCGTGAGGCCATGACCATGGCGGATATTGTCGTCGTGCTGGGTGAGCACCGGGTGCAGCAGGTCGGTACGCCGATCGAAATCTACCGGCACCCGGCCAACGAATTCGTCGCGGACTTTATCGGTTCGGGCAATATCTTCCCGGCCACGGCGCTGGGCAATGGCAAGATCAGTCTGCCGGGCGGTGATGCGCTGCAAGTGCCGATCTGCAGCAGCATTGTGGTCGGTGAGAAAGTGAAGATGCTGATTCGCCCGGAAGACTTGCAACTGTCGGCGCCGCAGGCGACGGCGGGTAATCGGTTGTTGGGCAAGGTGACGTTCGTACGGGATATCGGCGCGACCATCGAAACCACGGTCGAATGTTCCGGGGTTACATTCACGGCGCTGAGCACGCCGTGTCAGGGCTTTGGCTTGAGCGTCGGGCACCCGGTGTCGGTGACCCTTCCTGCCGAGGCGTGCAGGGTATTGGGAGCCTGATCCGGATTGGATCTTGGCCTCTCTGGCCCCATCGCGAGCAAGCTGGCTCGCGATGGGGCCGGTACTGACTGCACAAATCCTGGCTAAACGCTCAACCGCAACCGCGCCAGATCCCGCAACGGCGGCGCGCCGAACAAACGGCTGTACTCGCGGCTGAACTGCGAAGGGCTTTCATACCCGACCCGATATCCCGCCGCTGAAGCTTCCAGCCCTTCGGCCAGCATCAAGCGTCGCGCTTCCTGCAATCGCAGTTGTTTCTGGTACTGCAGCGGGCTCATCGCCGTCATCGCCTTGAAACGATGATGCAGCGTCGACACGCTCAGGTTCACTTCCTTCGCCAGATCATCGATGCGCAGCGGCTGTTCATAGTTGCTGTTGAGCCATTTGATTGCCTGGCTGATGCGATGGCTCTGGCTGTTGGCGATGGCGATTTCGTACAACCGGTGGCCCTGTTTGCTGCGCAGCAACCGATAGAGAATTTCCCGGCGAATCAGTGGCGCGAGCATGGCAATGTCTTTCGGCGTGTCGAGCAACCGTGCCAGTCGCAGCACTGCATCGAGCATCGCGCTGTCGAGCCGTTCGACATACAGCCCGCGCCCGGTCGGCCGGGTGGGCACGCCAAGCGGACCCGCGTCGGCGATCAAGGCGGTGATTTCCGCCGGGTCGATGTCCAGCCGCAATGCCAGGATCGGTTCCTGCGACGTGACATTCACAACCCGGCCGCTCAGTGGCATCGAGACGGAGACGACCAGGTAATTGAGCGGGTCGTAATTGAAGAACTCATCGGCGAGCCGAACTTCCTTGCGCCCCTGGGCCATGATGCACAGTGCCGGTTGCGCCAGCACCGGGGCGAAGTCGTGGTTTTGGCTGTGGCGCGACATGAGCAGCGAATCGACAGCGGTGGCATAACTGCCATCTTCGGCGGTGTTGCGACGAATGATCGCCGCCAGTTCCGCGCGCTGTTTCTCCATGTCGGCGTCCAGCGGGGCTTGAAAGTGATCGAGCGACGACATGGGAGGCATCCTCGGCAAGGTTGGATTGAACGGGCAGAGCATAAGTTTGTGCAAGTCGCGGCGGTAGACACATCCTGCCGGATGCTTGCCTGATTCTGCATGGGCGTTGCTTTTTACCCCGACAAGACCGGACAGAGACGGCAAAACTTGCTTGAAACTCGCAGGGCAGAACCGTGACAGTGTTTTACACATTGTTACAGCCAATCCATGCACGCTCGCAGGATTGTGCAACGTCCCGGCAGAAATCGACTAACGAGCCATGCACGCCAACCCTTAACCTTTGATCCTGTCGCAGCCCGTCCCCCGGCTGCCACACGACTCCCTGGGAGGGTTGAACATGTCTAAGCAGATCCCCGTCAGTCATATGGCCTTTGTTCGAGCGCGCGCCGGACGTTCGCAGGAGCTGGGTGTGCGCTTGAGCGCATTGATTGAGCCGTCTCGCGCCGCGCCAGGCTGCCTGAGCTTTGCCTTGCAGCATTCGCAATGTGACCCCGAGTTGTGGCTGGTCTCCGGTTTCTGGACTAACCAACAGGCCATGACCGCGTACTTCAGCACCCCGGCCATGGAGATCTTCGCCGAGCTGGTGCAGGAACTGGTGGTCAATAGCCTGGATTTTCACACCTTCAGGGATGTGTCGGCGGCGCAGGCCCTCCGCCAGTCCGGGGCTGCGGTACACAAACTGGCTGGTTGAGGGTTTAATGGCACTATTCTCAACCAGACAGGATGCGCGACATGGCACGCAAAGCCTTTGAAACCTTCGAAGCAGTATCGGCGGTCGTTCCCCGTGAAGGCGGGTATTACGCCGCAATCGCCACTAAAGCCATCGGTGGCTCGGGGGCGCCTCGCTTCAATAAGCTGCTGGAAGAGCAGACGTTCAAGACCGCCAAAGAAGCGGACGAAGCGGCCGCTCTGCAGTTGACTCACCTCAAGGGTGTCAGCGAAGACGGCGCCCTGATCTGGTAACTACCTGACCGCCCCCGGGCGATACATCTTGAACAAGGCCTCAGGCCCCAACTGGAAGTAGTCCGCTGGTCCGCCGCCGCGCAGAATCGGCTCTGCCGCGGCGGTGTCGTACACACCGTCCTTCAACAGTCTCCTGGCGATATGCACGGCGACCACTTCGCCCAGAATCAGCCAGCTCGGCACCACATTCCCGTCTGCCCGCTGCAACTGAATGATCTGCGTGACCTTGCACTCGAAGGACACCGGGCTTTCGGCCACCCGTGGCACTGAAATGACGTTCGAGGCAACGGTGGTCAGCCCGGACAGCTCGAATTCATTCACCTCTGGGCCAACCATAGCGCAGCTCTGGTTCATCTGTTCGGCCAATGGCCGGGTCGCCAGGTTCCACGCGAACTCACCGGTCTGTTCGATGTTGTTCAGGCTGTCTTTGCGCCCGATGCTGGAAAAACCAATGATCGGCGGAATGTAATTGAAGGCCGTGAAAAAGCTGTAAGGCGCCAGATTCAAATGGCCATCGGCATCCTGGGAGGAAATCCAGCCAATAGGGCGTGGGCCGACGATTGCGTTGAACGGATCGTGGGGCAGGCCATGGCCGTTGGCAGGTTCGTAATAGTGGATATCGTCGGGCATCGGGTAAACCTGGGTTTTTCGAGAGAGGGTCATATTGCTGGCGACGATGACTAATTTCCAGTCAATCGCGAGAGTCGGGGTCTTCTATGGGGGACCCTGAGGGGTTGTCTTATTTAGTGTTCTCCAGAAATGACCAAGCCCGGCCGAGGCCGGGCTGTGGTGCCGCGATTGCGGATCAGCTGATGGAAGCGCCGCCAGTACGGTCGTAGCCGTCTTCAGCGACGGTGGCGCCGCCAGTACGGTCGTAGCCATCTTCGGCGACAGTGGCGCCGCCCGTGCGGTCGTAGCCGTCTTCGGCAACGGTGGCAGAACCGGTGCGGTCGTAGCCATCAGCGGCAACGGTGGCCGAGCCAGTGCGTTCATAGCCGTCTGCTGCAACGGCGGAGCTGGTACGGTCAAAGCCGTCGGCGGCGAAGGTGTTGGCGGTCAGTACGGTGAGGGCCAGGGCGAGGAACAGTTTGGTTTTCATCTTCATTTCTCCAGATTCGTTGGCGGTTGTGTCTTGGGCATGGGTCTCATGCTACGCCAATTAAACTGATTAAAAAGCGCAAATAAATGCTAATAACAATCGATTAAATAGATGTTAAGGCCCGCAGATATTTTTGCTTTCAAGGTCTGAGTGAGCGCATCGCAGTTAATCGATCAGGCAGGTTCAGGGTGGTGGTTAAGCATTAACTCGTGATTAATCCGGCTCTCACGGGGGTGAAGGTTTTTTCATGCCATGCCAAACAAAAAAAGGGGCAGACCCATGACGGTCTGCCCCTTTTGATGGTGACGCGGCTGGACTTAGTCCGTGACGATCCGCGAATGTTTGCGGGTGTCTTTCATGGTGATGTACACCAGCAGCGATACGGCAATACAGGCAGTGACATACCAGTAGTAGCCGGTCTCCATGCCAATGCTCTTGAACCACAGTGCGATGTATTCAGCGGTGCCACCGAAAATCGACACGGTCAGTGCGTAGGGCAGGCCAACACCCAGGGCGCGGATTTCGGTCGGGAACAGTTCGGCTTTGACTACCGCGTTGATCGAGGTGTAGCCGCTGACAATGATCAGCGCCGCCATGATCAGGAAGAACGCGCCCCACCAGGTCTGGATGGTGTGCAGGGTGGTGAGGATCGGCACGGTGAACAGGGTGCCCAGGATGCCGAAGGCGATCAGGATCGGCCGACGACCGATTTTATCCGACAGGCCGCCGATGATCGGTTGCAGGCACATGAACAAGAACAGCGTGGCGGCGGAAATGGTGGTGGAGTCGGAAATGCTCATGCCGACGGTGTTCACCAGGTATTTCTGCATGTACGTGGTGTAGGTGTAGAACGCCAGGGTGCCACCCATGGTCAGGCCGACCACGGTCATCAGTTCCTTTGGATGACGCAGCAAGGTGCGCATCGCGCTTTCCTTGGCCTTTTCCTTCTTGGTGAACGATTCGGTTTCTTCCATACCGCGACGCAGGTACAGCGCGACGATGGCGCAGAGTGCGCCGATCGCGAACGGAATGCGCCAGCCCCAGGCGTACAGCTCCTCGGTGGTCAGCAATTGTTGCAATACGATCAACACGGCCAACGCGATGAGCTGGCCGGAGATCAGGGTCACGTACTGGAAACTGGAGTAGAAACCGCGGCGTTCCTTGGTCGCCATCTCACTGAGGTAAGTGGCCGAGGTGCCGTACTCGCCACCGACCGACAGGCCCTGTAGCAAGCGGGCGAACACCAGCAGGATCGGCGCGCCGATGCCAATGATTTCATAGCCCGGGCTCAGGGCGATCAGCAGCGAGCCGAAGCACATCAGGTACACCGAGGCCATCAGGGCCTTTTTACGCCCGACCTTGTCGGCATACAGGCCCATCAGCCAGCCACCGATCGGACGCATCAGGAAGCCCACGGCGAAGATTGCGGCGGTGTTCAGCAGTTGTGCAGTGGTGTCGCCTTTCGGGAAAAAGGTCTTGGCGAAGTACAGGGAGAAAGCGGCGTAGACGTACCAGTCATACCACTCGACCATGTTGCCGATCGAGCCGCTGAAGATCGACTTGATACGGCTGGAGGTGGTGCGTTCTCTTGTCGGCACGGCGGCCGACCCACGGGGCAGGGTATTGGAGTTATCCATTGAAGGATCCTTCGTCTAATTATTGTTTGTGGAGCGCGCGTTAACGCAGCCTGCGGGGGCTATAGCAGGAGGTGTGCCAAGGTGGAGAGTGCCGTTTTAGAGGGGTTGGAGCGATCTTATGAGCGGAAATCCGCTCATGAAAGGTTGGGTGTGAGCGAAAAATTGCTCATGGGGAATGTTGCCTGGACCAGCCTCTTCGCGGGCAAGCCCGCGAAGAGGCCATTAAAGGCGCTGGAGCATTCAGTTTTCTTGCAGGAACATCTCTCGACTCAGGCCATGACGCTGCATCTTTTCGTTGAACGTACGGCGTGGCAGTTGCAGCTCTTCAAGCACGGCCTTGACGTCACCCTTGTGTCGGGTGAGCGCCGCGCGCAAGCACTGCGCCTCAAAGGCTTCCTGCTGGGCCGCCAGTGACTGCCCTGGGTCGATGCCAGCAGGAACAGGTTCGCCAAGCCCCAGCACCTGACGTTCGGCGACATTCGCCAGTTCACGCACATTGCCTGGCCAGTCGTGGCTCAGCAGGTGGCTCAACTGCGGGCCGCTCAGCGGCGCGAAGGTGCGCCCGAGGCGTTCGGCGGCATGGCGGGCGAACGATTCGTACAACAACGGAATGTCTTCGCGGCGATCGCGCAACGGCGGCAGACGCAGCTCGGCGACGTTCAAACGATAAGCCAGGTCCTCGCGAAAACGCCCGGCCCGTGCTTCGTCGAGTAAGTCCGGCTTGGTCGCGGCAATGATCCGTAGATCCACGCGGATACTCTGGTTCGAGCCCAGGCGTTCCAGTTTCTGTTCCTGTAACACGCGCAGCAGCTTCACCTGCTGCGCCAAGGGCATGCTTTCGATCTCATCGAGAAACAGCGTGCCGCCGTCGGCGTATTCGAGTTTGCCGATGCGTTTGCCCTGGGCGCCGGTAAACGCACCGCTCTCATGACCGAACAGCTCGGCTTCAAACAGTTGCTCGGGGATGGCTGCGCAGTTCAACGCCACAAAAGGTTTATCCGCCCGCGGGCCAAAGTCGTGCAGGCAGCGGGCAACCAGTTCCTTGCCGCTGCCGGTTTCGCCACGGATCAGCACATTGACCGGCAATGCAGCCAGCTCCAGCACCTGACGGCGCAAGGTCTGCAAGCCACGGGATACGCCCAGCAGCGTGGCATCGAGTTTGGCGCGATTGTCCGCCTGTTCATGCAGGGCACGGTTCTCCAGCACCAGCCGGCGCTTGTCCAGCGCGCGGCGCAGGCTGCCGAGCAGGGCTTCGGGGCTGAAGGGTTTCTCCAGAAAGTCGTAGGCCCCGTCGCGCATCGCATCCACTGCCATCGGCACGTCGCCGTGGCCCGTCAGCAGGATCACCGGCAGCTCGGCATCGCGCTGCTGCACTTCGGCCAGCAGTTCCAGGCCGCTCATGCCGGGCATGCGTACATCGCTGAGAATCACCCCGGCAAAGTGTTTCGGCAACTGCGCCAGGCACTCGTCCGCACGGCTGAACAACTGCACATCGAACCCCGACAGGCTCAGCCATTGTTCGACGGCGCTGCGGATGCTGCTTTCGTCGTCGACCACCATCACGGAATTCAGCATGAGCCATGGGCCTCCAGGTCGATGGGCAGGGCGAGGGAGAACACGGCGCCGTTGTCGCGATTGCCGGCCGTCAGGCGCCCGCCCGACTCGTGAGCGATTGCAAAGGAAACAGCCAGACCGATGCCCAGTCCATCGCCGACCGGTTTGGTGGTGAAGAACGGGTCGAACACTTTGGCCAGGTTCTCTTCGGCAATGCCGCCACCGTTATCAATGACGCTCAGGCGCCACAATTGTTCATCGGCTTCGAGACGGATTTCCAGGCGCTTGCAGGGTTTGTCCTGCATCGCATCCAGCGCGTTGCGCAGCAAATTGATCAGCACCTGTTCCAGGCGAATCGCATCACCCCGTACCCAGGCCGGGCGGGTCAGATGCAGCACCGTGCTGACTTGCTCATCGCGCAATCGGGTGTCGAGCAGTTGTATTGACTGGTCCACCACGGTGGCCAGATCCAGGCGTTCGCGCAAACCACCGGGACTTTTCCGGGCGAAGGTTTTCAGGTGTCCGGTGAGCGCCGCCATGCGCGTGAGCATCTCGTCCAGCGGTTTGAGCGCTTTGTAGGCGTCGTCGACGCGGCCGTGGTCGAGCAGCAACCGCAGCGTGGCCAGCTGCATGCGCTGGGCAGTCAAAGGCTGATTGATCTCATGGGCGAGGGCGGCGGACATCTGCCCGAGCGCCGCGAGTTTGGCCGATTGCACCAGGCCTTCCTGGGCGGTGCGCAGGTCGCGGGTACGTTCTTCTACAAGCTGTTCAAGCTCTTCGCGGCTGCGCTGGCGCATTTTCGCCAGACGCCAGCGCTGGTTAAGGAACAGCAGTAGAAACACCAGGGTCAACCAAAGGCCGGCAGCGGCGAGTGCAGCGTTGCGACTGTCCTCGAACGCGACGTGCGGGCGACGCAGCAGGTGCAGCGTCCAGCCTTCGGCGGGAAGCGGAAGGGACTCCCATAGGTAATCAGACTTACCGTCCGGGCCATCGACCCGTGCCAGCTCGCTGTTTTCGTCAAAACGGCGCAGCGATTGATAATCAAGCGGTGTCAGTGGCTGCTTGTCGTATTGGCGGGTGGCCTTGAGTTCGGTGTCATCCCTGTCATTGAGCGGTTTCAAAAGCCGATAGCGCCAGCCCGGCTGGTTGGCGATGAAGATGATCCCACGGGCGTCGCTGACCAGCAGTGTGTCGCTGCCCTGACGCCACTCCCGTTCCAGTTCCGGAAATTCCAGTTTGACCACCATCGCGCCGAGAAACTGCCCGTCGTCATCGCTGACGGCGCTGGACAGGAAGTAACCCGGTATCCCACTGGTCACGCCCACCGCATAAAAACGCCCGGTGCCCTGGGTGCGCGTCTGACTGAAGTAAGGGCGGAAACCATAATTGTGACCGACATAACTGCTGGGCAAACGCCAGTTGCTGGCTGCCACGGCCAGGCCGGTGCGATCAAGCAATTCCAGGGTCGAGGACTCGGCGGCGCCGTTGATTTTTTCCAGCTTGCGGTTCAGCACGTCCTGTTGCTCGGCGCTTACCGGGCCATTGAGTGCTTCGCGTAATTGCGGGTCCAGTGCCAGCACGGAGGGCAGGGCACGGTAACGCTCGATCAGGGTATGCAGCGACGTGGCGTACAGCGCCAATTGCTGATTGGCCCGGGCGGCGTCTTCGACCATGGACTGGCGTACGGTGTGGCGCATCGCCAGGGTGGCGGCGATGGCGGCACCGGCGATGATCACCAGGGTGTAGAGCGCCAGGCGCAAGGGGCGAGATAACTCGAACATGCTGGGTATGACACACAGGTACAGAGGGCGCGCACCATAACATGCGCCGCTTGACCCTTGTAGGCGCGAGCCTGCTCGCGATGGTCGTCAACGATAACGCGGGGCAACAGACAAACCGTGTTGCCCATGCGTCCATCGCGATCAGGCTCGCTCCTACGGGGGACGCATCTGGCAATAAAAAAGGCGACAGGGTTAGCCCTGTCGCCTTTTTCAGTGGTCAGTCGAAATACTTACTGCACTTCCACCGCCAGGCTGTCACTGATCTTTTTCTGCCAGATGGCAGGACCGGTGATGTGTACCGACTCGCCGTTGCTGTCGACTGCAACAGTGACCGGCATGTCTTTCACGTCGAACTCGTAGATCGCTTCCATGCCCAGTTCGGCGAAAGCCACCACGCGGGATTTCTTGATGGCTTGGGCCACCAGGTAAGCCGCGCCGCCGACAGCCATCAGGTAGACGGCCTTGTAGTCCTTGATCGCTTCGATGGCGGTCGGGCCGCGCTCGGATTTGCCGATCATGCCCAACAGGCCGGTTTGCTCGAGGATCTGACGGGTGAACTTGTCCATCCGCGTGGCGGTGGTCGGGCCAGCCGGGCCAACCACTTCTTCACGGACCGGATCGACCGGGCCGACGTAGTAGATGAAGCGGCCCTTGAGGTCGACCGGCAGGGTTTCACCCTTGTTCAGCATCTCGACCATGCGTTTGTGCGCGGCGTCGCGACCGGTGAGCATCTTGCCGTTGAGCAGGATGGTTTCGCCCGGCTTCCAGCTCTGCACTTCTTCCGGGGTCAGGGTGTCGAGGTTCACGCGGCGGGCCGAAGGACCTGCTTCCCAGACGATTTCCGGGTAGGCGTCCAGCGGTGGCGCTTCCAGGGACGCCGGGCCGGAGCCGTCGAGCACGAAGTGTGCGTGGCGGGTGGCGGCGCAGTTCGGGATCATGCACACCGGCAGCGAAGCGGCGTGAGTCGGGTAATCCATGATCTTCACGTCGAGCACGGTGGTCAGGCCGCCCAGGCCCTGGGCGCCGATGCCCAACTGGTTGACCTTCTCGAACAGTTCCAGACGCATTTCTTCGATGCGGTTCTGTGGGCCACGGGCCTTCAGTTCGTGGATGTCGATGGATTCCATCAACACTTCCTTGGCCATCACCGCGGCTTTCTCGGCGGTGCCGCCGATGCCGATGCCGAGCATACCCGGTGGGCACCAGCCGGCGCCCATGGTCGGAACGGTCTTGAGCACCCAGTCGACGATCGAGTCGGACGGGTTGAGCATGGCCATTTTCGATTTGTTCTCGGAACCGCCGCCCTTGGCCGCCACGTCCACTTCCACGGTGTTACCCGGAACGATGGAGTAGTGGATAACGGCCGGGGTGTTGTCCTTGGTGTTCTTGCGAGCGCCTGCCGGGTCGGCAAGGATCGAGGCACGCAGGACGTTTTCCGGCAGGTTGTAGGCGCGACGAACGCCTTCGTTGATCATGTCGTCCAGGCCCATGGTGGCGCCATCCCAACGCACGTCCATGCCCACGCGGACAAACACGGTCACGATGCCGGTGTCCTGGCAGATCGGACGGTGGCCGGTGGCGCACATGCGCGAGTTGATCAGGATTTGAGCGATGGAGTCACGGGCTGCCGGCGATTCTTCACGCAGGTAGGCCTCGTGCATCGCCTGGATGAAATCCACGGGGTGGTAGTAGGAAATGAACTGCAGGGCGTTGGCAACGCTCTGAATCAGGTCGTCTTGCTTGATCACGGTCATGAGTCGCGCTCCTCTAAAAGACGGGAACATTCAATAAGGTGCTTGCAGCTTGGGTGCATCGGTCGGTTGCAAGCACCTTTCAAGGCACGCCGGGCATGCTGGCGCGACGCTAAAAAGGCGCGGCAGTATAACGCGCCTCGGTTCGGTAAACACCCGCCGGTAATCAATCGTTGGTCGCATACAGGCAGCAGCAAGTTTGAAACGGGCAGATAAAGGCATATTGCTTTTGTGGCGAGGGAGCTTGCTCCCGTTGAGTCGCGTGTATTCCTGTTATCCACCCTTGAAAATAGGATGGTCATTTATTGGCCACGCCACTAAAGTGACATACGGTCTGTAGAGTAGGACGCTCTGTCAGTCTCCTTTCATTCGGTGAGTCAACGATTGACCCATAACGCCATCCAGCGACTGTTGCTCAAGCGTTTCGCCCTTGCGGCCGGCACCTATGCCCTGGCATTGGTATTGCTGTGGCTGGCATTTTTTACCGGGCACTATGAAGAGTCGCTCTCCGGCGTTGCCATTGGCAGCGCACTGGTGGTCATCAGTCAGGCGACGCTGTTTGCACTGTTCTATTCGGGCCTCAACCTGCGCTTTGCCGACCCCAGCCTGACCGAGGCCCAAGTCTTGCTGGGGCTGGGGTGGCAAACCTGGCTGATCGCACACCTGGGGGATGCCCGTGGGGCGTTTCTGGTTTTTTACGTACTGATTCTGCTGTTCGGGCTGTTCCATCTGTCCCGTCGCTCATTTGTGCGTTGTGCCTCGCTGGTGTTTTTCAGTTTCAGCGCGATCACGCTGTGGGAGGGCTACCACTTCCAGTTGCCTGACCCGGCATTGGCGGCGTTGCAAGTGTGCGTGCTGTTGATCGTGCTGGTGTGGCTGGTGCTCTATGCCGGTTATGTCCAGGCTTCGCGACACCGCATGCGTCAGCGGCGATTTGCCTTGCAGGCGCACCAGGACACGCTGCGCGGGATGATGCGTCAGCTCGAGGACCTGGTGGCCACTGATGAGTTGACCGGATTGTTCAATCGTCGGCACTTCCTGCGCCTGGCCTCCCGCGAGTTGAACGCCATGGAAGTGGGTGTCGTGCATGGCCTGGCGCTGATCGATCTCGACCATTTCAAACGCATCAACGATCTGCACGGCCACGCCGCAGGCGACCAGGTGTTGCAAGCCTTTGCCGGCGTGGCCTCGGCCTGTCTGCGCGAGGGTGATGTCCTGGCCCGTTATGGCGGCGAGGAGTTCGTGGTGCTGCTGCCCGATTGCGATCCCGAGAGCTTGACCTCCTGTTGCGAGCGGCTGCGCATAGCCTTCACCGATGTCGAGTTGATTGGCCTGAATGTGCGCAACCTCAGCCTGTCCGCCGGCATGACCCTGCTGGAACTCGGTGATGATCTCGACGATGCCTTGCAGCGCGCGGACCAGGCGCTTTATCGCGCCAAACGCGACGGCCGCAACCGTTGCGCGGCGGCCTGGGAAAACGTCGATGCCTGAGTTGCGTGTTGGCGACCGTCTATGGTCGGTGGCGGCGGGCAGTAATTTGCTGGATGCCCTGAATCAGAACGGCGTGCCGGTGCCCTACAGCTGTCGCGCCGGCAGTTGTCATGCCTGCCTGGTGCAATGTGTGCAAGGCCTGCCGAGCGACAGCCGTCCCGATGCCTTGAGCGCCGAGCAGCGTCAGCAAGGCTGGCGCCTGGCCTGTCAGTGCCAGGTGATCGAGGACCTGCAGGTGCACACCTTCGACCCGCAGCGGGATGGCCAGCCGGCCGAGGTCGCCGCCGTCGATTGGCTGAGCGCCAGCGTGTTGCGTTTGCGCCTGATCCCGCAGCGGCCATTGCGCTACAGCGCCGGCCAGCATCTGGTGTTGTGGGCGGGCAATGTGGCGCGGCCTTACTCCCTCGCCAGCCTGCCGCAAGATGACCGTTTTCTGGAGTTTCACCTCGATTGTCGACAGCCCGGGCAATTCAGCGATGCGGCGCGTCAACTGAAGATCGGCGACGGGATCCGTCTCGGCGAGTTGCGTGGCGGGGCCTTGCATTACGACCCGGACTGGCACGAGCGCCCGCTGTGGCTGATGGCTGCGGGCACCGGATTGGGGCCGCTGTTCGGTGTGTTGCGCGAAGCGTTGCGCCAGGATCACCAGGGTGCGATTCGTGTCATTCACCTGGCCCATGATGCCAATGAGCATTATCTGGCCAAACCCCTGCAAGCCCTTGCGGCGAACCGGTCGAACCTGAGTATCGAGCTGTGGACCGCGGCCGAGTTGCCGGCGGCTTTGGCGCAACTGCGGCTTGTTTCCCGGCAAACCCAGGCCTTACTCTGCGGAGCCCCCGACAGCATCGACGCCTTTGCTCGACGCCTGTACCTGGCGGGATTGCCGCGCAATCAACTGCTGGCCGACGTCTTCCTGCCCCGTGGTTGAGCGCTGATCTTTCAGACGCGAGACCTGCCATGACCGATGCCATCCAAGTTGAACGCGAACGGGGGCTGCTGACCCTGCAGCTGAATCGTCCCGACAAGAAAAACGCCCTGACCCGCGCCATGTACAGCCACCTGGCCGAAGCGCTGAAACTGGCCGACCACGACCCTGAAATCCATGCCGTACTGATCACGGGTTCCAGTGAGTGCTTCACCGCCGGCAACGACATTGCCGATTTCATCCAGCAACCGCCGAGCGGCCTCGACAGCCCGGTGTTCCAGTTCATGCTCAACCTGCTTGAATGCCGCAAGCCGGTGATCGCGGCGGTGGCGGGTGCAGCGGTGGGCATTGGTACGACCCTGTTGCTGCATTGTGATCTGGTGTACGTCAGCCGCGATGCGCGTTTGCGCATGCCATTCGTCAACCTTGGTTTGTGCCCGGAATTCGGTTCCAGCCTGATCCTGCCGCGCTTGCTCGGGCAGGCCAGGGCGGCGGAGTTGCTGTTGCTCGGTGAGGGGTTCAACGGTGAACAAGCTGCCGCATGGGGCATTGCCTGCGAAGCCTTGGGCAGTGGCGAAGAGACGTTGGCCAAGGCGCGGGAAATGGCGCTGCGTTTTGAGTCGCTGCCGCCGGAAGCGGTGCGTATCAGCAAGCAATTGATGAGGGCGCCGGATCGGGAGATGTTGCGCAAGGTCATAGAAGAAGAGGGTGCGTTGTTCACCCAGCGGCTGCGTTCGCCGGAAGCGATGGCGGCGTTGGCAGGGTTTATCAACAGGCATTGAGTTGAGCGTGGCCTTTACGGGCCACGCATTCACTGGATCAGAAAATAAAAAGCCCCGGCATTCACATGGCGGGGCTTTCGTCTTTCAGCGAGCAGTCACTCAGACCATCGGGTCGCCAACGTGCAGGATTTTCATGCCGTTGGTGCCACCGGTGGTGTGGTAGCTGTCGCCCTTGGTCAGGATGACCCAGTCGCCTTTCACCACGATGCCGCGCTTGACCAGTTCGTCGATCGCCTTCTGGCTGACTTCGTTCGGCGCCAGCGAAGCCGGATCGAACGGAATGGTGTACACGCCACGGAACAGCGCCGCGCGAGCCTGGGCTTCACGGTGCGGGGTGAACGCGTAGATCGGCACCGAGGAACGGATGCGCGACATGATCAGCGGGGTGTAGCCACTTTCGGTCAGGGCGATGATCGCCTTCACGCCCGGGAAGTGGTTGGCGGTGTACATGGTCGCCAGGGCAATGCTCTCGTCGCAACGCGTGAATTCCTTGCCGATGCGGTGGCTGGACGTCTTGCTGGTCGGGTGCTTTTCGGCGCCGACACAGATGCGTGCCATGGCCTGCACGGCCTCCAGCGGATACAGACCGGCGGCACTTTCCGCAGAAAGCATCACGGCGTCGGTGTAGTCGAGCACGGCGTTCGCCACGTCGGACACTTCAGCACGGGTCGGCATCGGGTTCTGGATCATCGACTCCATCATCTGGGTCGCCACGATCACGGCCTTGTTGTGGCGGCGTGCATGCAGAATGATTTTCTTCTGGATGCCCACCAGCTCGGCGTCGCCGATTTCCACGCCCAGGTCACCACGGGCCACCATCACGGCGTCGGATGCCTTGATCAGGCCATCGAGGGTTTCGTCGTCGGCCACGGCTTCGGCGCGTTCGATCTTCGCCACCAGCCAGGCGGTGCCGCCAGCTTCGTCGCGCAGTTGACGGGCGTACTCCATGTCGGCAGCGTCACGCGGGAACGATACGGCGAGGTAGTCGACCTGCATTTCGGCGGCGAGCTTGATGTCAGCCTTGTCTTTTTCGGTCAGGGCCGGTGCGGTCAGGCCACCACCGCGACGGTTGATGCCTTTGTGGTCCGACAGCGGACCGCCGATGGTCACGGTGCAGTGCAGTTCGGTGGCGGTGGCGGTATCGACACGCATCACGACGCGACCGTCGTCGAGCAGCAGCTCGTCGCCCACGCCGCAGTCCTTGACCAGATCCGGGTAATCGATGCCGACCACTTGCTGGTTGCCTTCAGTCAGCGGATGGCTGGTGGAGAAGGTGAATTGATCACCGATCTTCAGCTCGATGCGCTTGTTGGCGAATTTGGCGATACGGATTTTCGGGCCTTGCAGGTCACCCAGCAGGGCCACGAAGCGGCCATGCTTGGCAGCGAGATCACGCACCAGCTTGGCGCGAGCCTTATGCTCGTCGGGGGTGCCGTGGGAGAAGTTCAGACGGGCGACGTCCAGGCCAGCCAGAATCAGCTGTTCGAGAACTTCCGGCGAGTTACTGGCCGGGCCAAGGGTGGCAACGATTTTGGTACGACGGACGGACATGCAAAGACTCCTGAGTTCAAGCGCTGAGTGAGGCTACTATGGTCCGAAGTTGTAGTCATTGTTCGTATGCACTACTTATTGCTTTCTTTATTGAACACCGCAACTTTGCATCCCGGCCGCCTGAAGATTTCCGACCATGGGTCGATACAGCGTTCAAGACAGGAGATTTTCCCATGCGTTTCGTACTCGTTGCTGCCCTTGCCATCAGCGCCTTCAGCGTCACCGGTTGCACCCGTTGGGCGATGAATCATCATTTGAACAATGCCTACAGTGCCTATGACCGTGGCAATTGCGAGCAGGTGATGCTTGAGTTGTCCAAGGTCGAGCGCGACAGCCGGGCACGCCCCTATGTGTGGCCTGAAGTCTCGATGATGCGCGGTCAGTGCCTGGAACGGCAGAAGATGTTTATCGATGCGGCTCAGACTTACCAATTCATTATCGCGTCCTATCCGCAGAGCGAGTACGCCTACCGCGCCCGCGCTCGCCTGGAAACCCTGCAGAGCCTGGGCCATTACCCGACTCGCAGTGCGGCGGTGGTGCGCCCGACCCGGTTCTGATGTCAGTGGTCATCTGATGGCTGGCCTACCGGCGGTGGTGAGCTATAGTCGATTAGACCGGTTTTAGAGCCTTGCCTCTAAACCGAGGTAACACCTGTGATCGGCAGAGGTAAGCGGCAGCGGTTTTCGGCGACTGTCGCACCGGGATCGGGGAGAGCGGGCCGCCCGTGGCTGTCAAACCACACCAGGCAGGTCTGTTCCGAAGCATTAGTGCGGCCCTGCTTAAGGGCCTTGCATAGCGAATTCAGCATGTTCACTGACCGCCGGATCGAGCGGCATCAACTGCCGTATTTTCTGAAAGTGTTCAACAGCATCACCGACAAACCCATCGGATTTCTGGGCAACGTGTCCGAGGACGGGCTGATGCTGATCAGTCAGTTGCCCCTGATGATCGGCGCGGACTTCGATTTACGCCTGAAGATCCCCGCCAGCGATGGTTGCCAACAGGTCATCGACCTGCGGGCGTGTTGCCTGTGGTGCCACGAAGACGCAACCCCTCAGCACTATGACGCCGGGTTCAGCTTGCACCGGCCGCCGCCGGAGTATGGGCAACTGGTAGAGGCGTTGAAGCAGTACTTCAGTTTTCATACGTTGCCGGCTTCGGCTTGAGAGGCAAATGATCACAGGCTGACTACCCTCAGCGTGTGTGCTTCCGTTGAAGCATCACAGGCTTGTCAAATGCACGCTATTGAGCGGCGCCGCCTACAAGAGCCCAGCGTGTTTGGTCATGGGCGTGAGATTGTTGCGAGGAAGGTCGTTGCTCTCCAGGGCACAGTCTTACGTCAATGAACCTGGTATTAATATTTCTGGTTTGGAAATAAAAAGTCATATTGGTTATTCCATTTGTGTCTTCATAACTGTCAGTTCTGACAGTGGTAAATGAATAGGCGATTGAGTTATTTTTTCTGGGCAGTCTATTAGTGTCTTTGTGGAGGTGGCAGATGAATGGTAAAGCTGATAAAGAAAATCTTGTGGTGAAATACGTGCTGGCTGATGACTTTAAAGATGGTTCATTTGTAGCGCGCGGTGAAGGTGAAGAGCTTTTCGATAGTTTTTGGGAAGGTGTGGAGGTTTTCACTTATCATCATCGGCATTTAAGAGTTCCGGAGTTGACGGGGCAGGTGGAGTATCAATATAAATTTGATAGTGGCCGAGTGTATGTGCGGACATTGAGGTACTTTTTGACCAGTCGGCCGAGTAATAAGTATTGGTATCGCGCCAATATTGATGTGCAACTTGAAAGTTATGGCTCACAGCGTGTGAACTCACCCGACGCGATGAGCCAAAACGCGCAGTGGCATGCCTATAGCGTGGGCCTGAGCGTCGTTCATGACCCCGTGTTCAGAGCGGGTTTTAAAATTCGAATTGAGTATGACGGAACCAATAATGGCGTGGGTGAGCGCGATAGTTGGGGGAATGTAGTTGATTTGATTCCGTGATAAGTAAAACACCTTTAATTTCTTCGTGCTGAGCAATCATGCTGTCTGTTTTGTTAGTGGTCGTGCTAAACCTCTAAACGCGTCAGTGTGAAATGGCTTCTGGTCGAGGGGCGGTAGTACTTCAAAGTGTTTGATGGATTTCTTCTTGTTATTGATTTTGAAAATGCTGCCGTCAGTTTTTATTGGGGGGAGGGTTGGTGTTGTCGTTTTGTATGGGGTTGTCTTTTTTAGGTGGGTGTTGCAGATGGGTGGTTGAATTTTACATTGCGCAATTAGATGTGTTTTTTGGGGCGTTCGTTGTTGGTAAGGCGATTTATGTTTTTTGGAGCGGGAATGTTTGATTGCGCCTGATGCCACCGCCCCCCTACAACGTACCGTTTTTTTTCCAGTTCAGATAACGCGTTAACAAGTCCACACCCAATTCCCGGGGCAAGACATTTATTGCTGATATCCCATGAGCGTCCAGTTTCTCGTGGAGTTTGGTCCGTGCATTGAGGTAATCCATCGCTCCGCAGTAGGCCAGTGCTTCGGACAAGGTTTGCACGGGGGCTTGGCGAATGCGGTCGAGTACGTCTTCCCTCATGCTGGCGACGATCACTTGATGCTGTTTGCCCATTCGTTTGACGGCCGTGAGCAGTTCCTCATCATCTTCATCGCGCAGATTGGTCATCAACACCACCAGCGCTCGACGTTTTTGTCGGGCCAAAAGTTGGGTGATGGCGGTTTGATAGTCAGCACTATGTTGACTGCTGTACAGGTCGTAGACCGTATTGAGCAAAACGTTGAGTTGCCCGGTGCCTTTGACTGGGGCGAGGTAGCGAGCTTGCTCGCTCGCAAAGGTGCTGAATCCCACCGCGTCGCCCTGGCGTAGTGCGACGTAACTCAGCAGCAGGCAGGCATTGAGCGCATGGTCGAAATGCGACAGCTCGCCGTCCTGACTGCGCATGCGGCGTCCGCAGTCGAGCAGGAAGATTATCTGCTGGTCACGTTCGTCCTGATACTCCCGGGCAATCGGCGTGCGTTGGCGGGCGGTGGCCTTCCAGTCGATTTGCCGCAGGCTGTCGCCCTCGCGAAATTCGCGCAACTGATGAAACTCCTGCCCCTGGCCACGGCGTTGGTGTTGGCGTACGCCGAGCTGGCTGAGCCAGTTATCCACAGCCAGTAACTGGCCGCCGTAGAGGCGGGCGAAATCCGGATAGACACGGGTCTGGTCCGGAACGGTCAGCAGGCGTTTGTCGGACCACAAGCCCAATGGGCCGGGCAGGCTGACTTCGCAGTGTTCGAAGCTGAAGTGACCACGTTTGAGCGGGCGCAGACGATAGCCGGTCAGGCTGCGTTGGCCGGGCTGAAGCTCCACCGTCAGGGGCAGGTTTTCAACGTTCAGCCCATCCGGTACGTGGTCGAAGAGCTGGATGTTCAATGATTGGGAAAAATCATGCTCGACCTCCAGGTTGGTTTCGCTCCATCGACCCAGCGCCAGACTGCCGGACAGGCGTCGGGTAACCCTCGGGGATGGCAGGCGTTTGATCAGCACGATGTCCAGAGCAGCCAATACCAGCAACGCCAGCAGCAACGCCCAGTTGATTCGTAGCAGGCTTGGTGCAACGTCGATTCCCAATGCCCGCACAGCGCCCAGCACGATGCCGACGGCCAGCAGCAAGGCGAGCCAGAGCAACAGCAGGCGGGTCGGTTTCACAGGCGTGGCGCCGGTACTTGATCGAGCAATTGCCGTAGCACGTGATCGACCTCCAGCCCTTCGATGTCCAGTTCTGGCGAGATGCGCACCCGATGGCGCAGCACGGCCAGCGCGCAGCCCTTGATGTCGTCCGGAATCACGAACTCGCCACCGCGCAACAGGGCCCGCGCCCTGGCGCAACGCACCAGGGCTATGGAGGCTCTGGGCCCGGCGCCGAGTGTCAGTCCCGGCCAGCCGCGGGTGGTACGGGCCAGACGCACGGCGTAGTCGAGCACCTGATCGTCCAGGGGCAGTTCGCTGGCGATACGTTGCAGGACCAGCACGTCTTTGGCCTGCAGGAGGGTGCGCAATGGTTGCACGTCGAGCATGTCGGCGCGGGTAGAGCGGCAGACTTGACGCACCATGTCCAGTTCCTGCCCGGCGTCCGGGTAGTCCATGCGCACCTTGAGCATGAAGCGATCCAGCTCGGCTTCCGGCAGTGGATAAGTGCCTTCCTGTTCGATGGGGTTCTGTGTGGCGAGCACCATGAAGGGCTGCGCGATCGGCAGGGCGCGACCTTCCAGGGTGACTTGCCGCTCCTGCATGGCTTCGAGCAAGGCGGCCTGGGTTTTCGCCGGGGCACGGTTGATCTCGTCGGCCAGTAACAGGTGGGTGAACAGCGGGCCTTTGCGCAGTTTGAATTGCTCGGTTTGCAGGTCGTACACCGCATGCCCGGTGACATCGCTGGGCATCAGGTCCGGGGTGAACTGAATACGGGCGAATTCACCGCCGAAGCAACGCGCCAGCGCGCGTACCAGCAACGTCTTGCCCAGCCCCGGCACGCCTTCGAGCAATACGTGGCCGCCGGCAATCAGCGCGGTGAGAACGTCGTCGATCACGCTGCCCTGGCCGATCACGACTTTTTGCAGCTCGTTGCGTATCGCTTGGGCCAGTTGGCTGGCGCGCAGGCGTTGCTGCTCGGCATGGCCAGGTGTGCCGGGCTCGATCTGTTCACTCGTCACGACTTGCGCAGCGCTGGTGACTGTCACCTGTGGTTTTTCTTCCATAAATCAGTCACTTACCTAATCTGGTTTTTTTCATTTTTTGACGTGCGTAACCTGTGATTGGCTGCCAATCTGCACGATTGCACGTCCGGAGTGACCTCTCGTTTTGAGTTGTCTGAAGTGGAGGTTAGGCCATCACGAGCGCTACATCGCGAATCCGCTCAGGAAGTTATATACCCGCTTGGTCGCTCTTGTCGGGATCGAGGGGCGGGTGCGCAATGTTTCAAGGCATTTGCGCCCCTGCCACCGCCACATGAATCATGTACAGCGAAGTGTTCGCGGTAATGAATAACCGATTGCGCCGTGGCCCGCCAAACGTCAGGTTGGCGACTTTCTCCGGCAGCAGGATCTTGCCCAGCAATGTGCCACACGGCGCGAAACACTGAATTCCGTCCCCGGCGCTGGTCCAGATATTGCCCTGCACGTCGACCCGCAGCCCATCGGGAATCCCCGGCTCAATCTGCGCCAGCACCCGCGAAGCGCCAAGCCGGCAATTGTCCAGCACCGTCAGGGCACGAATGTGATGCGGTGCATCGGGGTCGTGGGTGCGCGCCGAATCGGCCACGTAGAGGGTGCTGCCGTCCGGCGAAAAAGCCAGGCCATTGGGCTGCACAAAGTCGTCGGCGACACAACTCAGCTCGCCGGTACGCGGGTCAATGCGGTAGACATTGCGACTCGCCTGCTCGGGGTCAGCCTTAAAGCCCTCGTAGTCGCTGAGGATTCCGTAGGTCGGGTCGGTGAACCAGATGCCGCCATCGCGATGCACCACCACATCGTTCGGCGAATTAAGGCGTCGTCCTTCAAAGCGCTCGGCCAGCACAGTGATCGAGCCATCCGGCTCGGTGCGGGTCACGCGGCGGGTGCCGTGCTCACAGGTGATCAAGCGTCCCTGCACATCTCGGGTGTTGCCGTTGGCGAAGTTCGAGGCGTGGCGATAGACCGAGACGCCCTGCTCCGGGGTCCAGCGCAAGATGCGCTGGTTCGGAATGTCGCTCCAGAGCAGGTAGCCGCCATCGTTGAACCACACCGGACCTTCGGCCCAGCGGCATTGGTCGTACAGCCGCTCCAACTGGGTATTGGGCAACGTCAGCGCGCGAAAGCGCGGGTCGAGGTATTCGTAAACAGGTTCGGACATGTCAGTACCCAAGATTCAAGCGGAGCGGGCCGATCTGCGGCCGCTGACGGCGGTAATCACCGCGATGATGATTAACCCGGTGAGGATCATCCGTACCCCGGCGCTGGTGCCGAAGGTGTTGAGCATGCTCACCAGTAAATACAGAAACAGCGATGCGCCCCAGATCCCTGGCACGTTGGAAAAACCCCCTGCCACCGAGGTGCCACCGATCACCACCACGGCAATCGAGGCCAACAGGTATTCATCGCCCATGCTCAAGGACGCACCGCCGGAGAAGCCCGCCAGCAGCAATCCGCACAAGGAGGCCAGCAACGCGCTGAGCACATAGGTGGCAAATCGCACACGCCCGATCCGGCCACCCGCCAGTTCGGCGGCTCGCGGGTTCTGGCCGATGGCGATGACCCAACGCCCGTAAAGGGTGCGGTTGAGCACCACCGCCATCAGCACCGCGAGCACGACAACGCTGATCGCCAGGTACGGCACGCCCCACAGGTTGCCGGTGCAGAACTGATAGAAAATTTCCGGCGGTTGCACCCGCACGCTACGGCCGTAAGCGATGGCCATCGACTGCAACAGGAAACTGGCGGACAGGGTGGCGATGATCGGCGGAATGCGCAGCACGCGAATCAACGCGTAATTGCTACAGCCCACCAACAGACCGCTGCAGAACACGCCCAGCACACCGAGCCAGATCAACCCTGGATCGCCGTTCATCAACTTCATGCCGATGGCGCCGCTCAAGGCGATATTGGCCGGGATCGACAGGTCGATATTGCCGGGACCGGTTGTGATGACGAACATCTGGCCGATGCCGACGATGACGAAAAACGCCGAAAAACTCAGGGCGCCCGACAGCAGCGAACCGGCGCCCGCTCCACCGGTAAAGGCGATGGTCGCCAGCCAGATCAGCAATGCCGCCAAAAACGACCATAACCAGGGTTTGCGCGTCAGCGTGGACAACGAAGCACGAGGGTTCATAGGGGCCGGGTCTCCAGGCGATTGACGGCGGCACGCAGGGCCAGCACCAGAATCAGGATTGCGCCCTGGGCACCGATCTGCCAGTCAGGGGAAATGCGCATGAATGACAACAACGAACCGGCCAGCACCAGGGTCAAGGCACCCAGTACCGCGCCAATCGGTGACACCCGACCGCCGACAAATTCGCCGCCACCGAGGATCACCCCGGCAATCGACAGCAAGGTGTAGCGCAGGGCGATGGTGGCGTCCGCCGAGGTGGTCAGGCCCACCAGGAACAATCCGGCCAATACGCCAAAACTGCCGGCCAGGGCATAGAGCGAGACCTTGATGCGCAGCAGCGACCAACCGGCCTTGGCCACCGCCAGCGGGTTGCCGCCCGCCCCGCGCAACACCACGCCGAGGGGCGAACGCATGAGGAAGGCATGCACCAGCAATGCCAGTACTATGCAGACGATGATTGCGAACGGCAGCCAGGGTGTCTTGATCCGCACCAGGCTTTGCAGCCAGTGCGGCGCGCTGCCGCCGGGCGCGGGTAGCAGCAACACGGCACCGCCCATCCAGATAAACGACATGCCCAACGTCACTACGATCGACGGCAAATTGCGGGTATGGATCAACGCCCCAATCAGCGCGTACACCGCGATACAGGCCAGCAATGCGAGGCAACCGAGCAGCGGATGCTCGTTGAGCAAAGTGGCCGCGACGCAGGCAACGAAACTGATGAAACTGCCCAGGGACAGGTCCAGGTCATTGACCGTGATGATCAGCATCTGCGCGATGGTTGCCAAGGCAATCGGCACCGCGAGGTTGAGCATCAGGTTCATGCCCATGTAGCTTATGGCCCGTGGCTGGATGATGAAAATCGCCACCAGCAGCAACGCCAGCGACAAGCCAGGCAAGGCGCTGCGTAGTAGCCGCGCACGATTGATCTGCGGTTTTTTCAGCGCTAGCGCGCTCAAGGACAGGGATGGGTTCATGCCGGTTGTTCCTCGAAGGAGCAACGCAAAATCTGCTCCTCGCTCAATTCGTTGCGGGGTAGATCCAACACCACCTGACCGTCGCGAAACACATAGATGTGATCGCAGTAGTCGAGCTCTTCCAGTTCGGTGGTGTACCAGATAAAGGTCCGGCCTTTGGCGGCCTCTTGGGCGATGATCGAATACACCTCGCGTTTGGTGCCCACATCGACGCCGCGCATGGGGTCGTCCATCAGGATCAGGTCATTACGCGAGGCCAGGGCCCTGGCGAACAGGGCCTTTTGCTGGTTTCCGCCGGACAATGAAAGAATCGGGTTGTCCATGTCCGGCGTACGAATGCCCATGCGGGTCTGCCATTGTTCGGCCATGGCGCGTTCGGCTTGTGGATCGATCAAGGCGCCGCGCTTGAGGTCCGCCAGGGAACTGATGGTGATGTTTTCGGCAATCGACCACAGCGGGAAAACGCCATCGGTCTGCCGATCACCGGCCACCAGCGCCGCCCCCTGGCCGCGGGTGATGCGTTGGCGCAACACTTGAATCAGCAGTTGGCTCTGACCATGCCCGGCCAGGCCCGCCAGACCGACGATTTCACCGGTATGGGCCTTGACCGTCTGGCCATCGACCTGGCGCGCCGGCCGCTGTTCGACCACTGCGGCCTTGCCTTCACGACGGGAGACAAACGCCTGCTGCTGTACTGCCTCCTTGGTCGCGCTGCCCATGCATTCCACCAGCGAGGCGTGACTGAAATCCCCCGCCGGGCGAATCTCCACGATGCGGCCATCGCGCATCACCGCAATGCGGTCGCAGGTGTCGAGCATCTCACCGAGGATATGGCTGATCAGCACCACGCTGCCGCCACCCGCCACGAAGCGCCGGACGAAACCCAGCAATTGCTCGGCCACCCGGGCGTCCAGCGAAGAGGTGGGCTCGTCGAGAATCACCAGTTCCAGGCGCTCATCCACCTGGACAAAAGCACGGGCAATCTCAACCATCTGCCGCTTGCCAATCGGCAGGTCGGCGACGATGTCGTCGGCTGCAATACCATGGCCGGGAAAAATCTCATCAAGGCTGGCGTCGATCAGCGCCTTGGCCTGTCGGCGCCAACCCCAGCCACGAATCGCTGGCGACATCAGCCGCAGGTTCTCGGCAACGCTCAGGTTCGGGCACAAAGACAGTTCCTGAAACACGCAACGAATGCCGTGCTGGCGGGCCATCTGCACGTTGTAACTGCTGCGCACTTCATGCCTGGCCAAGTGCAACACGCCGCAATCGGCACTCAGGGTACCGGCCAGCACCTGCATCAGGGTGGATTTACCGGCGCCGTTGTGACCGATCAGGCCCAGGCATTCACCCCGGTGAAAACTCAGATTGACCTCGCTCAGCGCACGCACCGCGCCGAACGACTTGCCAGTGCCCGTAAAGGTCACCAACGCAGGGTTGGGGAAAGTCATAACAGCCTCCTCGACAGTGCCACGCCGCTCAGCCAAACACCGCGGCGCGATGTGCGTTGGTTATTGGGCGGATGAGGTTTTCAGGCCCGCGACGTCTTCGATGCTGTAGACCTGACTGACAATCCCGCCCTTTTCAACGCCCTTGAGCGAGGATTCCAGGGTGTCCTGGGTCACACTGAGCGCTGGCGAGAGCAAGTCGTGGGGCAGTTCTTTGCCATCCAGCAGTTGTTGGGCGACGTAGAACGCCAGGCTGGAAATACTCGGTGCGCTGGAGATGGAGAAGGACTGGTAACCATTGGCGTCTTTCTGTTTCTTCCACCACGACAGCTCTTCCTCGCGGTTGCCGAACATGATGGTCGGGATCGGTCGCCCCGCCGCGGTAAACGCCTGGGCCACGCCGTAACCATCATCACCCTGGGCCACCACCGCGTCGATTTTCGGCAAGCTGGGCAGCACCCCGGCCACCGCTTTTTGCGCGGCGGTCTGGGACCAGTTGCCATTCACCGAACCGACCAGTTTGAGCTTGGGATGCTTCTGCGCGCCGGCCACAATTCCGGAGTGAATCAGCTCATCCACAGAGACCCCGGCCAGGCCGCGCACCTCCAGCACATTGGCACCGTCGGGGTAACGCTCGGCCAGATAGTCCATCTGGGCGATGCCGCTTTGCTTGAAGTCCATGGAGATGCGGTAGGCGCAAGGCTCGGTGACCACGCCGTCAAAGGAAACGACGATGATGCCTGCGTCACACGCCTGCTTCACCGCGCCGTTGAGGGCGGTGGGCGATGCTGCATCAATGACGATGGCGTTGTAACCCTGCAGGATCAGGTTCTGGATTTGCGCCGCTTGTTCCGTGGCTTGGTTCTCACCCGTGGTGAACGAATCGGCACCGGCGATCAACCCGTCCTTGACGGCTTTTTCCGTGGTTTGTTGCCAACTGGCAAGCATGCCCTGACGCCAGGAGTTACCCGCATAGTTGTTGGACAAGGCAATCGTTTTATCGGAGGTATCGGCCAGAGCGGCGAAGCTTGGCAGCAGAATCAGTGCACTGGACAGCAGCGCACAGCGCAATGGTTGGAATTTCATAGTGTGACCCTTGTTATTGTTGTGGGCTTTCGGCAGCAGGCAAACAACTGACCGGTGGTACTACGCATTCGGGGCCAGTCTGCACCCCCTGAGCAGGCGGTGTCTGTGGCTATAGGTGCAGACTTTCGGCGGATACACGCATGATGGGTGCGGGATCCCGCACAAAACCCGCGCGACACCGCAAACCTTCACTCGCCCGCCTGCTTGGCGTGGTGGACACACCGCACACGGCGTATGGTGAGCCGGACAAAATCAGAGCCGAAACCATCGTGCTACGACCACACATTCAGGCCGAAGAAGTGCTCAAACACTTTCTCGGCATCTCCAGGGCCCTGGCTGGCTTGCTGGACTTCCAGTCGATGATCAATGCGGTCTCCGAGCAGATCCGCTTCATCCTGCCCCACGATCACCTCGACGTGAGCCTGTTGCTGCTCAATGCCGAAAACCATCTGCACACTGCCTACGAGGCCGGTGTTCATACCTCATGGAGCGGTTTTGCCAAGCAGCCGTTGCCAGTGTCGCAAAGCCCGTTGCGCACTTTGTTGCTGGGGGAAGCGCCCTTCATCCTCAGTGATGACGCGATGAACGACCCGCGTTTTCAGTTTCCCGGTGCGTTCAACCGGCCGATTTTCGATGCCCAACTGCGCAGTCGATTGCATGTGCCGTTGCGGGTGCGAAACGAAGTGATCGGCGCCTTGAGCTGCTCCATGCACTCGGCCAATTACTACACCCTGGACGATGTGCACCATGCCCAACACGTCGCCGACCTGCTCGCCTCTTATCTATACGCCTTGCGCCAGACCGACCAGGCCAAGGAACTGGCCATCGCCCAGGCCCAGACCCGCGCCCGGGAAGAAGGCTTGCGCCTCGGGGCCTTGCGCCTGACCGAAGAGCTGGAAAACGAACGCCAGCGCATCGGCATGGACTTGCACGACCAGACCCTGGCCGACATGACCCGCCTGCATCGACGCCTCGCCCGCCTGCAACTGCAAGACAGCCTGAGCGGCGAGACATTGCGTCCCATCAGCCAGGCCTTGCAGGAGAGCATGCAAGAGCTGCGCTCTATCATTGATGCGGTCAAACCCACGGTGCTGCAGCTGTTCGGTTTCGAAGAAGGCCTGGAGGACTTGCTCCTGCGCAGCGTGCGCAATAGCGGGCTGGAAATTGCCACGCACCTGCGCGACAACACCTTGGGCCAAGCCAATCGCCTGGCCGAGCCGCAAAAAATCGCTTTATTCCGCATCATTCAGGAAGCGGTCAACAATGCGATCAAACACGCTTCGCCGGACTCGATTGCCATCGACATCAGCCGCTCGCGGCGCCATCTGAACCTGACCATCATCGACGATGGCCTGGGCCTTGATTGCAGCAATCGCCTGGATACCGGCGGCATCAAAAACATGCAGATCCGCGCCCAGTTGCTGGGTGCCAAGGTGCAAATCGACCGTGGCGAACAGGGCAAGGGCACACGGGTGTGCATAAGGTTGCCCCTGGACGAATACCACCTGACTAGCGATCCGGAGATTTGATGGACGTTCTGTTGATAGAAGACGATCCGGTGCACCGCGCCTTCCTCAAAGAAGTCATAGAAGCCGCCATGCCCGAATGCTCGCGCCTGCTGGAGGCCGACGACGGCCAGATCGGCGAGCGTCTGGCCCACGAGCATCAAGTGGCGTGTGTGGTGATGGACCTGCAAATGCCCAGGCGAACGGGCGTCGAGGCGGCCAAGACGATCTGGAAGGAGCGTCCCGAGACCTCGATTCTGTTCTGGTCCAACTATGCCGATGAAGCCTATGTACGCGGTATTGCGCGCATCGTTCCGCAAGGGGCGGCCTACGGCTACATCCTCAAGACTGCGTCCGAAGAACGCCTGCGCCTGGCGCTGCGCAGCCTGTTCATCGAGCAGCAATGCGTGATCGACCGCGAGATTCGCGGCGTCCAGCAAAAGGCCCAGGACCAGTCGGTGGGCCTTACCGATGCAGAATACGAAGTGCTGCAAGACATCGCCTTGGGGCTGACCGACCGCACCATCGCCAACCGCCGCAGCCTGTCGTTGCGCAGCGTGCAGAACCGCTTGCAGCAGCTGTACGAAAAGCTTGGCATCTATCAACCGTCCCAAACCGGCGAACGCAGTTCGGCCTTCAACCTCCGGGCCCGCGCGGTGAACATTGCCCTATTGCGCAAACTGCTCAATCGCACCGCACTGGAGCAGGCCGAAGCAGAACTACAGGAATGGCTAAAGGATCCGTTGCATGACTATTTCAATGTGTAAATGAGGCGAGGGGGAGCACCACACTTCATGATCGGTGGAATGATCCAGAGTCGCTGCTCCAGGGACTCCTTCTGCCGTCCTCTGCACTCATCAGTTAGAGCATTGAATAGACCCTGAAACACCTGAGTTTCCACGTGTCTGTTTCCAATTTCACGGAAATCCAACGCTTTTCAGGCGCCGGATCATAAGGCATTCCTCAGGGTTTGCAGCTGAGCGACCAGGCGGCTGAATTCGCCACTGGAAAGCCGTTGCTTCGGTCGCGGGCTCATGGCCTGGCTAATAGCGTGTGTGGGTTGGCCGGTCAGGCGTGCGAGCACCTGCCATTGTTCGCTGACGCCGAGTTGTTCATAACCCGGGTGGCGCCGTCGCATGCGATGCAGGATGTCCTGCTGCAATGCTTCCAACAGACGGCCCTGACCACTGCGGCGCAGCATGAAATCGGCACTGGCGTGCAAGTGCTCCTGCCATTGGCGACGAGCCTTCGTCGCTGGCTTCAGTAGCGGGCCGTGACGCACGCCGACGTGCCAGAAACCCAGGCCGATCAGGGCGATCAGGGCAACCAGCGCCTGGGGGAAATAACGCAACAACAAGGTCCACAGGCTGTCGTGATCGGTGTTGAACAACAGGGTCACGTTCGTGTCCGCGGTCAGGTACCAGAGCAGCCAGGCGTTGTCGTATTGATCGATAGCGGGGGTTTTCCACAGGTCGGCATCGGTCACCACAATGATCGAGCCAAGCCCATGGTTGAGCTGCATCATGTGCGTGCCCTTGGCACTGTTGGCCCAGGACTGGGCGAGGTTGTTCGGGTCTTCGAGATGGAACGCGGTGTCGAAGCTGGCATAGGCCGGCGCGTGTTCGTTTTCCAGATAGAGCTTGGTGAGTGTGGGATAGGGGTCGTCGCTGATGTCGGGCGGTGGGGCCTTGAGGTCTTTGCTCAAGGATTGGTGCAACTGGACCCGGTCCAGCAACAGATCGTTACTTTGTCCGGTCTTCTCATCCCACAGCGACTGAGCGACGAACAACAGGCGCCCGCCGGCCCGGGTCCAGCTCATCAGCTGGTCAATTTGCCGGGGTGTCATGGTGTAGCGGTCGCCGAGCAACAGCAGGCTATGGTGACGTGGCTCCAGGCTGGGCAGGACATCGAAGCGGTTGGCATGGCTGACGGTCAGGCCCTGTTTGCGCAGGAAATGTTCGGCGGCCAGGTAGGGATTGGCCTGGGCTTCGGGCGAGGGGCCGTGGTCGATTTCCGCCGGATAGGGGATTGCCTTGAGGTACAGATAAATACTCAGTGCGCCCAGCAACATGGCAATGATTACGCCAACCATTAGCCAGGCACGCCGGATCAATGGACTGCCTCCGGGCCGAACAAGCTGCGCCAGCCATCGCACAATTGCTGTCGCACATGTGCCGGTGGCGGTCGATGACCGTAGGCCATGTTCTGCCAGTGTCCGGTCAGGTTTCTGCTGTAAGCCGACAGGGCCGGTTGTTGTAATCGTTCGACACGCTCCAGGACTTGACCTTCGGTGTCGGCAGCTTTCAACGCGATGTTGAAGTCGTGCAGCAAGTGGCTGAGCAACGCGCGATAGAGCAATCCCAGCGCTTCCCGAGGGTGGGTTTGCCAGAGGCTTTCGGCGCTGGCGGCGATGTCGTGGGGGAGCGTGTCAGGACTCAGGTCCAGGCCGAAAGCCTGCTGCGGTAACGGTCGCGCGGCTTTTTCGCGCGGCCTCGGGCGACGGCTGAAGAAAGCCTGCAACCCGTGACGATAACGCCAGATCAACCCGCCGATGGCCGCCATCACGGTCCCCCACAACACCACTTCGATCAGCGTGGCCAATGCACTGAAGCGCTGGCTGTCAAACAGCTTCAACAGCGCTTTGAGCCACTCGGGAGTGCGGTCGTCGCTCTGGTTTTCGCGGGTCGCTTGCGCCTCGCCAAAGCGATAACGGGTCACGGTTTCCCTGTTCTTGAAGGGGGGCTGCTCGAGGATTGCCTTGATGCTGTCGCGGGACGCCTGGCTGGTCAGTGGTTGTTCCAGCAAACGCGGGCTGTCAGGTGTCATGGTCGACTCGGCTGCCCAGGCGTTCTGCGCGTTCGGCATCGACAGCATTATCGTCAGGAGCAACGCAACCGATGTACCGTTCAAACGCTTGCGGAGCTGGCGGAATACCCGTTCGATGTCCCAGGCTTCCAGCACGGTGCGCCGGTTCAGGTACAGGCTGAACCCGCAGGCAACGTAGATGGGCTCCCAAACGATCAGCACCAGGACATAGAAGGCATTGGTCAGGTGTTCCAGCCACTGCCAATCCTGAGTGCCGGCAGCAATCAGCGACTGCCAGTTCCAGTCGAGTGCAACCTGTTGTGGCAAGAGCAGGTAGAACAGCACCATCATGCCGATCCACAGCGCTGTTTCCAGATGCGCGCCTATTACCGTCAGCCACCGCGCCGCACCGGCGTCGCGCTGTAACAACACCTGTATGCGCTGCTGTCGCGCCTCTGCGCCCAGGCCTTCGAGCTGCACCACTGGCAATAGAAAACTGCGGCTCAGGCTCAGTCTTCGCCAGGTCAGGCTGGCCAGCAATTGGGGCTGGAGCAGTCGCGGCCATTGGAAAAGCGCCTGTTTCAGTGTGGGCGTTTCACCGAACATGGCTTTGGACAGAATGAACAACGGCAGGCGTTCGAAGGCCGGTTTCAGCCACCAGAAAAGGAATATCGCGAGAGACGGCGATGTCCAGAAGACCGCGCTGAACAGCACGAAAACCGGCAAGGTGACAATGGCCCAACTGGTCATCAGCAGGCGCCGGTGGCGTTGGCTCAACAACACGCCGAGGTCCATGGCTTCCCAGGTCGGACGCGGACGGATCACCACGCTGGCGTCACTCAGGCGCATGGCGGCTCCGTCCGGCAAACAGCAAATACGCCGCCATCAACATCCATAGTGCCGCACCGACCAGGTATTTGATCAGGGGCGAGGGCGCCGTCATCGACGACCAGTAGGCTTCGATAAAAGCCGCAACCAGCAGAAACAGCATGACCCCGCAAATCAGTAACACGCTCTTGCGCGCCGCCACCAGCAAGGCCTCCCCACGGGGCTGGCGCCCTGGTGCAATCAATGCCCAGCCCAATTGCAGGCCGGCGGCTCCGGCCAGGGCGATGGCCGTCAGTTCGAAGGCACCATGGCCGATCACGAATGACCAGAAGGTTTGCCCAAAGCCAATCCGGGTCAGATGCCCGGCTATCGCGCCGATCATCAGGCCGTTGAAAATCAGGAAGAATGCGCTGCCCAGGCCAAACAGCAAACCGCTGGCGAAGGTCTGAAAGGCGATCCCGGTGTTGTGCATGATGTAGTAGCCGAACATCGCCCAGTCTTCACTGGCCGCGCGTTCCGCCAAGCGTCCCAGGTGACCGGCGTCAGGATCGTACATGCCCTGCATCTCACTCACCTGTTCGGCTGGAATCAGGCTGTAGATCAGTTCCGGGTACAAGTACACCAATAGCGCGAAGCCGATCAGACTGCCAAAAAACATCAGGCAGGCAGCCAGCACGAAACGCCATTGCTCGCGTACCAGCCGAGGGAAGTCCGCCAGGATGAAACTCAACACATGGGGGCCGAGTCGGCTGCGGTGGCGATAAAGCTGTTGATGCCCGCGCAGCGCTTGTTGTTGCAACGAGTCGATGAGAAAACTGCTGTAGCCACGCTCCCGCGCCAATGCCAGGTGCTGGCAGAGACGGCGATAATCGCTGGGGAAGTTTTCGACGCCGGCGGCGTTCTTGTTCCCCTCCAGTCTGTCCAGCGTCCGGGAAAACTGCTCCCATTCGGCCATGTGCCGATGTTCGAAAAGACTTTGCTTCATGCCGACCCCAACAAACCACGGGCGATGCCGTTGAGCTCGGCCACCGCCTGTGGCGGCCGAACCTGCAGTGGTTGGGCGAGGATGGACGCGAGTTCGTTGACCCTGGCGGCAGAGAGTTCACTCTGGCGCTCGGCGAAGCCGATGATGGCCCTTTGCTCGGCCAGTGTCAGGGGAAATGCAGGGCGGCGGGGTTCGGCGGGCGGCAGCTGCGGCCGGCTCAGTGGTTGTTCGCGGTAGATGACCAGGGTGCCGGCGGCAATGTCACCGAGGCGTTTGAATCCAGGGTGTTGCAAGCAACTGATGGCGCCGAGGAAGTAACCGAACGGCAACAGGTCGACACATCGCAACAGGTTACGCAGCAACGATGCCGACCAGCCAATGGGGGTGCCGTCGTCCTGCACCACGCGCAGGCCCATCCACTGTTTGCCCGGTGAACGTCCCTGGTTGAGGACTTCGAACAGCACCATATACCACCAGCTCACCGCGAAGATCAGCAGTGAGCCCAGTCCGGCGCCCAGTTTTCCGAGCATCGCCAAAACAATGAACAGCGAGCCGAGGATCAACCCGCGCAGCATCAGGTCGATGGTGAACGCCAGCGCACGGACCATCAGCCCGGCCGGGCGCAATGGCAAATCGATGCCTTCCGGCGTTTCGACTTGATACCGCGTATCCAGTGGCAGGGACAGCGTTGCTTTCCTTGGCAGTGCTGTAGTCTCGAGCATGGGCTACCTGATGATGTGGCCTGATCGGGATGGACTGTCCTACGGATGCTAGCAGCCTCACCGGGGAATACGACACAACATGTATTGCACGGTAAACAAGCAGAGATGATTCAATGACAAGTTTGCTGGCCGGGGCGGGATATGAACGCCTAGACTTCGCCGATCTTCAGTTCAGGAATAGCCCGTGACCTCCATCTTCTGGTACGACTATGAAACGACGGGCATCAACCCCCGTTGCGATCGCCCACTGCAAATGGCGGGACTGCGTACCGACTTCGATCTCAATGAAATAGACGAGCCGGTCAATCTCTATTGTCAGCCCAGTGACGACATCCTGCCGCATCCGGCGGCCTGCGCGATCACCGGCATAACCCCGGGTCAATTGGCCGAGCACGGCCTGAGTGAAGCTGACTTCATGACCCGGGTGCATGCCCAACTCGCGGCGCCCGGTACTTGCGGTGCGGGTTACAACACCTTGCGTTTCGACGACGAAATGACTCGATACAGCCTCTATCGCAACTTTTTCGACCCGTACGCGCGGGAGTGGCAGGGTGGTAACAGTCGCTGGGATCTGATCGATGTAGTGCGCGCGGCCTATGCCTTGCGCCCCGATGGCATCGTCTGGCCGATGGATGATGAAGGCCGGGTGACGCTCAAGCTCGAACGTTTGACCGCCGCCAATGGCATCGACCATGGCAACGCCCACGAAGCGCTATCGGATGTACGGGCCACCATCGCGCTGGCGCGGCTGATCCGGGAAAAGCAACCGAAGCTGTATGACTGGCTGTTTAATCTGCGCAGCAAGCAAAAGGTGTTGGATCAGATTCGATTGCTGCAGCCGATGGTGCATGTCTCCGGGCGCTTTTCCGCGACGCGTAATTACGTCGGTGTGGTGTTGCCCCTGGCCTGGCATCCGCGTAACAAGAACGCCTTGATCGTCTGTGATCTGCAGCTGGATCCTCAGGGGCTGCTCGACCTGGACGCCGAGACATTGCGACAGCGGTTGTATACCCGTCGTGAAGATCTGGCCGAAGGTGAGTTGCCGGTTCCACTCAAGCTCATTCACATCAATAAATGCCCGGTGGTGGCGCCGATGTCGGTACTTCGCCCGGAAGATCAGCAGCGGCTGGGGCTGGATATGGCGCTTTATCAGCAGCGTGCGCTGCGGCTAAACGATGCGAAAAAAGTTTGGCAGGATAAAGTCTCGGCGATATACGCCCGCGAGGATTTCACCGCGAGTCAGGACCCGGAACAACAGTTATACGACGGTTTTATCGGTGATCGCGATCGACGCCTGTGCGAACAAGTGCGAATGGCCGATCCGGCACAATTAGCGCAAGCGCAATGGCCGTTCGATGATGAGCGTTTGCCGGAATTATTGTTTCGATATCGCGCACGTAACTTTCCCGATACGTTGAATTTCGACGAGCAAGAACGCTGGCGATTATTCTGTCAGAAACGTTTGTCAGTGCCTGAGTGGGGCGCTCCCAATACCCTGGAAAGTTTCGTACAGACCGCAGCCCAACTGAATGTTACTGCGACACCGTTTCAAAAATCGGTGCTGAATGAATGGCAGGAATATGTCCAGGGGTTGCGTAAACGTTTGAGTCTTTGAAAACGAAAATCCCCGAAGCCTGAACTCCGGGCATAAAAAAACGCCAGCGTATGCTGGCGTTCTTTTTTTGCAGTTCATTTCGCGACAAGCACCGCGGCTTAGCCCAGCAGGGTAGCCCAGCCTTCGACCACGTCACCGCCCCACTTGGCTTTCCACTCTTTCAGAGTCTTGTGGTTGCCACCTTTGGTTTCGATGACTTCGCCGTTGTGCGGGTTTTTGTATTGTTTAACTTTGCGAGCACGTTTGGTGCCGGTAGTTTTTACAGCGCCGCCGCGTGGTGCTTTGGTTTTGGATTCTGGATCCAGCAACGCGATGATGTCACGCAGGGACTTGGAGTATTCGCCCATCAGGGTGCGCAGTTTGCCTTCGAATTCCAGCTCGGTTTGCAGTTTGTCGTCTTGGGACAGGTTCTTCAAACGGGCTTGCAGCTCTTTGATAGCTTCTTCGGTGGCACGATATTCGTTGATCAGGGACATGATGACTACCTTATGCAGGTCATAGGATGGCAGGGAACAGTGCCGCAATAATAGTCAGGGTGTTTCATCAAGTAAACATTAAAGGGAGTTTTATTTAATTTAGTCGCGATGAAATTCGCCGCACACTGGATGTGCGGTTAAATAGTGCGATACACCGGCGCGGATATTCACAATTGTATGCTTGTAGATGTTTAACTACGCCGCTGTTACCGCCGGTTGCCGACGGCGGCAACGGTCCTGTCGCTGACGGTCGGGCATGGTGCTACGTCATCAATACTGCAGTTTTGCTGCGCAATCGTTAGAATGCCCGCCTTTGCGAAGTTCTGGAGTTTCCCCTCATGCGCACTTTTCGGCTGGTGATTTCTTGCCCGGACCGCGTCGGCATCGTTGCCAAAGTCAGTAATTTTCTGGCGTCCCATAATGGCTGGATCACTGAAGCGAGTCATCACTCGGACAATCTCAGTGGCTGGTTCTTCATGCGTCACGAAATTCGTGCCGACTCGCTGCCTTTCGGTATCGAAGCCTTGCGCGAAGCCTTTGCGCCGATTGCCGAAGAATTCTCGATGGACTGGCGCATCACCGATACCGAGCAGAAGAAGCGCGTGGTCCTGATGGCCAGCCGCGAGTCCCATTGCCTGGCTGATTTGCTGCATCGCTGGCACAGCGACGAACTGGACTGTGAAATCGCCTGTGTGATTTCCAACCACGACGACCTGCGCAGCATGGTCGAATGGCACGGCATTCCCTACTACCACGTGCCGGTCAATCCACAGGACAAGGAGCCGGCTTTCGCCGAAGTCTCGCGCCTGGTCAAACAGCACGATGCCGAAGTGGTCGTACTGGCCCGCTACATGCAGATCCTGCCGCCGGAACTGTGCCGCGAATATGCGCACAAGGTCATCAACATTCACCACAGCTTCCTGCCATCGTTCGTCGGTGCCAAGCCTTACCACCAGGCTTCCCTGCGTGGTGTGAAACTGATCGGTGCGACCTGCCACTATGTGACCGAAGAGCTGGACGCCGGGCCGATCATCGAGCAGGACGTGGTGCGCGTCAGCCACAGCGACAGCATCGAAGACATGGTGCGTTTCGGTCGTGACGTCGAGAAAATGGTGCTGGCCCGCGGTCTGCGTTATCACCTGGAAGACCGGGTGCTGGTGCACGGCAACAAAACCGTGGTGTTCTGACCGTCGCCACACGACACGGTTGAAATTCGGAGGGCCTGGGCGTTCAATCGCTTCAGGCCCTTCGCCGTTTCTACACTGAGGATATGTCTATGGCCGATCCACTGGATAAAGCCACTTCCAGGGCACCCGCCACGCTGGGGGAGGGCTGTTTGAGTCGTTATGACCCGGATGACATGAGCCCGGAGGACGGCACGGAGTTTCCCGGCGCGGCCCAATTGTGGGAGCAATTGCAGGAGCCGCCCGAAAAACCGCCTAAGCCTGCTTGAAGTTCATCAGCTTCTTGAGCAAGGGTCGGCCAAGCATCAATAGAAATACCGGGCCACCCACCAATAGATAAAAGTAGTAAGTCACCGCCCGCCAGATCAGGATCGCCGCTGCTGCCGTGGATTTCCCCACCATGGGCGCCAACAGCGCCGCCGATGTCAATTCCGCCGCCCCCGCGCCCCCCGGCAACAGACTGAATTGCCCTGCGCTCAATGACAGCATCTGGATCAGAAAACTCCAGGCCCACTGCAAGTCCGCGCCGAGCCCGCGCAGTGCCAGGTACAACACGCTGTAACGCAAGACCCAATGCAGGCAGGTCAGGGCAAACACCGTGATCAATGTCTGAAAGGGCAGCTTCAGGGTGTCGGTAAAGGCTGCAAGGAAATGCAGGAGCTTGCGGGCCCAGCGAACCCGGGTGCTGGCTTTGACATTGAGACGAGCCAGCAACCGGCCGGTCAGACGGATCAGCCCGCGATGATAGCGAGCCACGACGATGCAACTGATCAATCCGCCGAACATCGAGATCGCGCTGACGGTCAGCAACCATTCCATGCGCTGGCTCAAGTGCTGGAACAGGGCATAAATCAGAATCCCGCTCAACGCGCAGAGAAAGAACAGCAAGTCACTGAGCTGATCCATGGCGAACACCGCGCTGCCTCTCGCTGGCCGCACGCCGTTGCGTGCCAGCAGCGCCATGATCGTCAGTGGCCCGCCGCTGCCGCCCGGCGTGGCGCAGTAGGCAAATTCGGCGGCCATCACCACCCCGAGGCTTTTGACCGGGCTCACCTTATCCCGTTGATCTCCCAGCAACAGGCGCAAACGCAGCGTATTGATCAGCCAGCACAACAGGATCATGCCGAACATGATCAACAATTCGCTCAACGGAAAACTCTGCAATCGCGACCAGGTCTCGCTCCCGCCCAATAGCCAAGGGATCAGCACCGCCGCGAGCAGGCCGAGGAACAGCAGAAAGCCGCGACTCATGCGGCACGACCCATGCGCTCGCAGTGTCGTGCCAGCCAGTCTGCCTTGGTCATCGGTACTCGACCTTCGGCGATCAGGCGCTTGAGGGTTTGCAGCCAATACGTGCGGGAGAACTCATGGCGCATGTCCACCGGGTGCAGGCCGAGCCGAATCACCGGCGCTTGTCGCCAGCGTTGTTCGCGTTGATCACTGACCAGCTTCGATATTCCCCGGCGCCAGGCACTGCGCGCGCTCCAGACCAGGCCAGGGGCATCGACGACGGCAAAACCCGGCAATTGATAGAGGTGTTGCGGGTCGCTGGTGTAACTCAGCGGCAATTGACGCAAGGCCTGGCGCGTCCCTTCGCTCATCAGCCACGCCGGAGCGACGAAGCCATGCAGTGGCCAACGGTAACGCTGAAACATTTCGATGCCGGCGTGCAGGCGGGTGAGGGCCGCTTCCCGGGTCAGGCTGTAGAACTCGCCTTCGTGGGTGTAGACCCGGCGCATGAACCAGTCTCGGGGATTGCTCGCCATCGGTCCGTCGTCGCAATGGAAATAACCGTGCAACGCCAGCTCATCACCGCGAGCGAGTCTTCCGCTGAGCAGGCGACGGAATCCGGGATGCGCCTCCAGGTCATCGTGTTTGTGGAAGTTCGGCACCACCAGCCAGGTCACCGGCACGTTGCCCAAAGCATCGACGGCTTCGACAAAGGGCTGATAATCGGCCCAGGTGTGTGGTGCGACGTCGTGCAGCACCAACAACAGGCTGGGCGGGGCCATGGGCTCAGCCATTGGCCACCTGCGGCCATTGGCTGCCGAGTACGGCGTGATAGTGGCCGAGCAGGCTGTTGACCACGGTGTCCCAGGAGTAATGTCGTTCGACATGGCGCCGCGCTTGTTGGCCAAGGGCGGCGCAGCCCTGATTGAACAGTTCGTGCACCGCATTGGCCATCGCTTGCGGATCGTTGGGCGTACAGAGCAAGCCGCATTGACGGGTGACAATTTCCTCAAAGGCCCCGGCCGCCGCGGCCACCACCGGAATTCCGCTGGCCATGGCTTCGAGGATCACCAGGCCAAAGGTCTCCTGATCACCGGCATGCAGCAGCGCATCGGCACTGGCCATCAGGCGGGCGACTTGCGCGGCGGGGCAGAATTCGTCGACGACAGTGACATTATCCGGCACCGCAGCCGGCATCGAAGAGCCCACCAGCAGCAAGTGAAAGCGCCGGCCCAGGCGCTTCATGCACTCAAGCAGCACAGGCAGGTTTTTTTCTTTGGAACCGCGCCCGGCAAAGATCAGCAGATGGGTGTTTTCATCAATGCCCAGTTCGGCTCGCAGCCCCGGATCACGGGCGTCGGGGTGGAAGGTCTGCAAGTCGACGCCCAAAGGCTGCACGAAAACGTTCTTCACCCCCAGGCCTGTCAGTTTGTCAGCCATGACCCGACTGGGCGCCAGCACGCGGTCGAAATTGCCGTAGAGCTTCCTGACATAAGCCTCGATGTTGGGGGTGACCCAATTGCCCATCCGGTTGCTGATCAGCAGCGGCAGGTCCGAGTGGTAAAAACCAATGACCGGCACGTCCAGTTGCCGTCGGGCATCCAGGGCGGCCCAGGCGGTGAGGTAAGGGTCGCCGACCTCGATCAGGTCCGGTTGCAAATCCTGCAGGACATTGCGCCAGGGCGCGAGACGGAGAGGGAAACGATAACCCTTGCCGAAGGGCAGGGCGGGCGCTGGAACGGTGTAAATGCCATCACGTTCGCTAAAAGAGGCCCCAGGAATCAACAAACTGTGGCGGATACCCGGCCGGTTGCACAGGCGACGGTGTTTGGCATCCAGATAAGTGCGCACGCCACCGCTGGCGGGGGCGTAGAACATGGTTATGTCAGCGATGTGCACGATCAACATCCCTCCGGTCCGTTGCTCTCCCTTGGTTGACCTTAATGAAGAATAGTTGTTCGGTTGCGGATTTGTGGGCGAGGACGGAGGTAACGGCGATGTTATGGCGAGGGAGATTGCTCCCTCGCCATAAGGGGGGATCAGACGCTAGATTCGGAAACTGCCCACCAGGTGCTGCAGTCGCGCCGCCTGCTGTTCCAGATCGGCACAGGCACGCAAGGTCGCTTGCAGGTTTTCCACACCTTCTTGATTGAGGGTGTTGATTTCGGTGATGTCGACGTTGATCGACTCGACCACGGCCGTCTGCTCTTCGGTCGCCGTGGCCACCGACTGGTTCATGCCGTCGATTTCGCCGATGCGCTGGGTCACGCTGCTCAGGCGTTCGCCCGCCAGGTTGGCGATGTCCACGCTGTCCTGACTGTGGCGCTGGCTGTCGCTCATGGTACTGACCGATTCGCGCGCGCCGACTTGCAGCTCCTCGATCATGGTCTGTACCTGTTGCGCCGACTCCTGGGTGCGGTGCGCCAGGTTGCGAACTTCGTCGGCGACCACGGCAAACCCGCGTCCGGCTTCACCCGCTCGTGCGGCTTCGATGGCGGCGTTGAGGGCCAGCAGGTTGGTTTGTTGGGAGATGCTGGTGATCACTTCGAGAATCTGCCCGATGTTCACGGTTTTGCTGTTGAGCGACTCGATATTGCTGCTGGAGGCGCTGAGCATGCTCGATAGCTGATTCATCGCGGCAATGCTGCGATCGACCACGTGCTGGCCGTCTTCGGCCAGGCTGCGGGCATCGCTGGCCTGGGTCGATGCTTGCGCGGCGTTGCGGGCGATCTCCTGGGCGGCGGCGCCGAGCTGATTGATGGCTGCCGCCACACTGTTGGTGCGTGAGGCCTGCTGGTCGGAGTTGTACATCGAGGAGTTCGAGGCCGCGACGACCCGCAACGCGACTTCGTTGACCTGCCCGCTGGCCGAACACACTTCGCGGATCGAACCGTGAATGCGCTCTACAAAGCGGTTGAAAGCGGTGCCAAGGATGCCGAACTCATCGTGGTTCACAATGGTCAGGCGTTTGGTCAGGTCACCTTCGCCGTCGGCAATATCGGCCATGGCGCGAGTCATGACGTGCAACGGCTGGATCAGGATGCGGATCAGCATGCCCAGCAGGGCGATGATGATCGCCACGGCAATGACGGTGGCAACGACTGCCGAGGCGCGGAACTCGCTGAGCGTGGAAAAGGCTTTGTCCTTGTCCACGGATAAACCGATGTACCAGTTCACCGACGATAATCCTTTGATCGGGGTGAAGGTCATGATGCGGGTTTTGCCATCGACCTGGATTTCGCTCAGGTCGCTGCTGATGGCAGGCGTCTCCTGCGGGTAAACATCCTTGAGCGATTTCATCACCATCGATTTGTCGGGGTGGACCAGGATCTTGCCGTCCGAGCTGACCAGAAAGGCGTAGCCCATGCCGCCGAAGTCCAGCGCGTTAAGCGTGTCGGCGATCACTTGCAAACTCAAGTCGCCGCCGACGACACCGATGTTTTGTCCGTCCTTGATCACACTGTCGACGATGGAAATCACCAGTTGGCCAGAGGCCAGATCAATATACGGTTCAGTCAATGCAGGGCCGTTCGCGCTTTGCGCACTCTTGTACCAGGGGCGAGCGCGCGGGTCATAGCCATCGGGCATCTTGCTGTCCGGACGGATCATGAAAGAACCATCCTTGTTGCCCAGATAGGCGCCCATGAACGTCGACGTCACCGCTTTCTGCACAAGCAGATTGGAAACGTTGCCGGTATCAGGGTTCAGAGCGACGGTTTGCGACAGGTTTTCGATCAACAAGCTGCGACCGGCCAGCCAGGTCTGGATGTTGTTGGCAGTGACCCTGCCCATCTCCTGCAGATTATTGCCCAGGTCCCTTCGAATGGCGTTGCGCTGTAAGTAGTCGTTGTACAGCGTGAATGAGGCGAAGGCAGTAATGACGACGAGCGCGGCGGCAAGCAGGATTTTATGGCTGAAACGCAGATTTTTGTTCATGACTTAGGGGTCCGCTAAGGTCTTAATGTACAGCGCGTGCTTTTATAAAGAGACGCAAAATGTGCAAGGTTCAAAGCAAGTGATATTTCCGCCGCTCCTTAGAGAAATTTCTTACAGATTGTGTCTGTGTGCTTTGTAGTTATTTCTATCGGCCGTGTAGGACCAAAGATTAACCATGGGTGACCAAATGTCTGAGTCATTGCAAATCGTTATCGGCGCCGATCCCGCGGGGCAGCCGATCACCCAGGCCATGCGCCTGGCCAATCGCCACGGTTTGATCGCGGGCGCCACCGGGACAGGCAAGACCGTTACCTTGCAACGCATGGCCGAAGCCTTCAGTGACGCCGGTGTAGCGGTATTCGCCGCCGATATCAAAGGCGACCTGTGTGGCTTGGGCGCCGCCGGCAATCCCCAGGGCAAAATCGCCGAGCGGATCGCCGGCATGCCCTGGCTGAACCACAAGCCTCAGGCTTATCCGGTAACGCTGTGGGATGTTCACGGTCAGTCCGGTCATCCATTGCGCACGACCTTGAGCGAAATGGGGCCGCTGTTGTTGGGCAGTTTGCTCGAATTGACGGATAGCCAGCAGTCGGCGCTGTACGCCGCCTTCAAGGTCGCGGACCGCGAAGGCCTGTTGCTGCTGGACCTGAAAGACTTGAAGGCGCTGCTCAATCACCTCAAGGACAATCCGGCGTTGCTCGGCGACGACGCGGCGTTGATGACCACCGGGTCCAGTCAGGCGCTGTTGCGGCGCCTGGCGATCCTGGAACAGCAGGGCGCCGAAGCGCTGTTCGGCGAACCGGCGCTGAAACTCGAAGATATTCTGCAACCGGGTGCCGATGGGCGCGGACGTATTCATTTGCTCGATGCCAGTCGTCTGGTTCATGAAGCGCCGAAGGTTTATGCGACTTTCCTGTTGTGGCTGTTGGCTGAATTGTTCGAGCAATTGCCGGAGCGCGGCGATGCGGATAAACCGCTGCTGGCGCTGTTCTTCGACGAGGCACACCTGTTGTTCGCCGGTACGCCCAAGGCATTGCAGGATCGTCTGGAACAAGTGGTGCGGCTGATTCGCTCGAAAGGTGTCGGCGTGTATTTCGTCACCCAATCGCCGGCTGACCTGCCGGATGACGTACTGGCGCAGTTGGGTTTGCGCATCCAGCACGGCTTGCGCGCATTCACCGCCAAGGAGCAGAAATCCTTGCGGGCGGTGGCCGAGGGCTTCCGGCCGAACCCGGCGTTCGATGCCCTGTCGGTGCTGACCGAGCTCGGGATCGGCGAGGCGCTGGTCGGCACCTTGCAGGACAAGGGCACGCCGGAGATGGTCCAGCGGGTGCTGGTGGCACCACCGCAATCGCGGATCGGGCCGCTGAGTGAAGCCGAGCGCGCGGCATTGATTGCCAGCTCGCCATTGCAGGGGCGATATGACAAACCGATCGATCGCGAATCGGCTTATGAAGTGCTAATGGGGCGCAAAGGCCTGGCGCCTGAAGCTGTACCCGGCAAGCCGGCTCCGCAGGAGCCAAGTTTCACCGAACAGGCCGGCGAATTCCTCGGCACGGCGGCAGGGCAGGCGCTGAAGTCGGCGATGCGCCAGGCGGCAAACCAGTTGGGACGGCAACTGGTGCGCGGGTTGATGGGATCATTATTAGGCGGCAGCAAACGCCGCTGATTTGAGTCAGCGCGTAAAAAACGGTGGGAGCGGGCTCGCTCCCACATTGGTTTTTTATCAACCCTTGGGCCTGGCGTGCGCCGCCAATCGTTCCAGCGCGGCCCGCAGGTTCGGGTCGCTGATGCCGTCGGCTGTCGCCTGAATGGTGGCGGCGGCATCGTTGGACAAATCCATGGTATGCCCGGCGGCACCTTGCTGAACCGTAGGTGGCTGCACCTTGAACAGGATTCGCGTGAGGTTGGTGAACTCGTCGAACATCTGCAATTGCCGCTGCAGGCGCTTTTGTTGATAACGCAGTCGAGTGGCCCAATGACCGTCGGTGACAATCAGCAACAAACTGCCTTCGCGCCACGACGCTACATGACAATGCTCGCGGGCGGCCGGTTGCAGTTGGCTTTCCAGCAGCCGCTGCAGATGTCCAAGGCGTTGAGCGTGGCCGAGGATGGCCTTGAGCGGTTTGGCTTCGCGAAGCAGGACGGCGGGTGCTCTGGCCGTAAGAGGGCGAAATGCCATGATCAGACACCTGAAGTAACAGAGCCGCCATGGTAGCAGAAAGCACCGGATGCACCTGCCCCATTGCTTTTATGCGGGGTTTGCCCATTAAATCAACAAGTAACTTCTGTCGCCTATGGCTTGAAGTTCAGCCATTTGCCCCTATTTTAAGTGAGCCCCGTCACAGCGCTGTGCCAGCATCGTGGAATAACGCCACTTTCCTCACCATCGTTTCCGGGTAGAATGCTCGTTCGCATGCGGCCATGAGGGCTGCACGGGCGACTCACGGGGCCGCCCTCCATCCCTTTAGTGTGGAAGATCCTGCCGATATGTTTGCGCCTTTGTTAAAGAAACTTTTTGGAAGCAAGAACGAGCGTGAAGTCAAACGCATGCTCAAGACGGTGCAACTCGTCAATGCCTTCGAAGAGCAAATGGTGGCCCTTTCGGACGATCAATTGCGTGCCAAGACAGATGAGTTCAAGGCCCGCATCGCCAAAGGGGAAACCCTCGACAAGCTGCTGCCAGAAGCCTTTGCGGTCGCCCGCGAAGCCGGTAAGCGCGTCATGGGTATGCGCCACTTCGACGTCCAGCTGATCGGCGGCATGACCTTGCATGAAGGCAAGATCGCCGAGATGCGCACCGGTGAAGGCAAGACCCTGGTGGCGACACTGGGCGTTTACCTCAACGCATTGTCAGGCAAGGGCGTGCACGTTGTGACGGTGAACGACTACCTGGCTCGCCGCGACGCCAACTGGATGCGCCCGCTTTATGAATTCCTCGGCCTGACGGTCGGCGTGGTCACGCCGTTCCAGCCGCCGGAAGAGAAGCGCGCCGCCTACGCCGCCGACATTACCTACGGCACCAACAACGAATTCGGTTTCGATTACCTGCGCGACAACATGGCGTTCAGCATGGAAGAAAAATTCCAGCGTGAACTCAATTTTGCCGTGATCGACGAAGTCGACTCCATCCTCATCGACGAAGCCCGTACGCCGCTGATCATTTCCGGTCAGGCCGAGGACAGCTCCAGGCTGTACATCGAGATCAACAAGTTGATCCCGCAGCTGGAGTTGCATGTCGAGGAAGTCGAAGGCGAAGTCACCAAGGCCGGTCACTACACCGTTGACGAGAAGACCCGCCAGGTAGAGCTCAACGAAGCCGGTCACCAGTACGTCGAAGAAACCCTCACCCGCATCGGCCTTCTGGCTGAAGGCGAGAGCCTGTACTCGGCGCACAACCTGAGCCTGTTGACTCACGTGTATGCCGGTCTGCGTGCGCACAAACTGTTCCATCGCAACATCGAATACATCGTGCAGGATGGCCAGGTTGTCCTGGTCGACGAACACACCGGTCGTACCATGCCGGGCCGTCGTTTGTCCGAGGGTCTGCACCAGGCCATCGAAGCCAAGGAAAACCTCAACATTCAGGCCGAAAGCCAGACCCTGGCGTCGACCACGTTCCAGAACTACTTCCGTCTGTACAGCAAGCTGTCCGGCATGACCGGTACGGCCGACACCGAAGCGTTCGAATTCCACCAGATCTATGGCCTCCAGGTCATGGTCATTCCACCGAACAAGCCGTTGGCCCGTAAGGATTACAACGACCTGGTGTTCCTGACCGCCGACGAGAAATACGCGGCAATCGTCGCCGACATCAAGGAAAGCATGGCTGCCGGTCGTCCGGTGCTGGTGGGTACTGCGACCATCGAAACGTCCGAGCACATGTCCAGCCTGCTCGTGAAGGAAGGCATCGAACACAAGGTCCTGAACGCCAAGTTCCACGAAAAGGAAGCCGAGATCATCGCCCAGGCCGGTCGCCCAGGCGCACTGACCATCGCCACCAACATGGCCGGTCGTGGTACCGACATCCTGTTGGGCGGCAACTGGGAAGTGGAAGTGGCTTCGCTGGAAGACCCGACCCCTGAGCAGATTGCCCAGATCAAGGCCGACTGGCAGAAGCGTCACCAGCAAGTGCTCGAGTCGGGCGGTTTGCAGGTGATCGCGTCCGAGCGTCACGAGTCGCGCCGTATCGACAACCAGTTGCGTGGTCGTGCCGGTCGTCAGGGTGATGCCGGTTCCAGCCGTTTCTACCTGTCTCTGGAAGACAGCCTGATGCGCATCTTCGCCTCTGACCGGGTGAAAAACTTCATGAAAGCCCTGGGCATGCAGCCTGGCGAAGCGATCGAGCACCGCATGGTGACCAACGCCATCGAAAAGGCGCAGCGCAAGGTTGAAGGTCGCAACTTCGATATTCGCAAGCAACTGCTCGAGTTCGACGACGTCAACAACGAACAGCGTAAAGTGATCTATCACATGCGTAACACGTTGCTGGCCGCCGACAACATCGGTGAAACCATCGCCGACTTCCGTCAGGACGTGCTCAACGCCACCGTCAGCGCACACATTCCACCGCAATCGCTGCCGGAGCAGTGGGACGTGGCCGGTCTGGAAGCCGCCTTGCAGAGCGACTTCGGCGTGGCGCTGCCGATCCAGCAATGGCTCGACGAAGACGATCACCTGTACGAAGAAACCCTGCGCGAGAAGCTGATGCAGGAACTCGTGGCGGCGTATAACGAGAAAGAAGACCAGGCGGGCGCCGAGGCGCTGCGTACTTTCGAGAAGCAAATCGTTCTGCGCGTGCTGGACGACCTGTGGAAAGACCACCTGTCGACCATGGATCACCTGCGTCACGGCATCCACCTGCGTGGCTATGCCCAGAAGAACCCGAAACAGGAGTACAAGCGCGAGTCGTTCACGCTGTTCTCCGAACTGCTCGATTCGATCAAGCGCGATTCGATCCGTGTGCTGTCCCACGTTCAGGTTCGTCGCGAAGATCCGGCCGAAGAAGAAGCCCGTTTGCGTCAGGAGGCCGAAGCACTGGCGGCGCGCATGCAGTTCCTGCATGAAGAAGCACCAGGTCTGGAGCAGCCGGAAGCGTTGGGTGAGGAGGTCGATGTGGCCCTGGCCACCGCACCGGTACGCAGTGAGCAGAAGCTGGGCCGTAACGAGCTGTGCTACTGCGGTTCGGGCAAGAAATTCAAGCATTGCCACGGGCAGATTCAGTAACCCCGTTTCAAACGCTGAAATACCCGCGCCGCGACCGGCTCCTGCCGTCGCGGCGTTTTGCCATTTACACCACCGCTCTTCCTGAAGCGGTGCACACATCATCTATAAGGAGCGCATTCATGGCTGTTGGTCTTGGTCCTTTGCCAACGTTGCACCCGGTTGCCGGTTTTGAACTCGGTATTGCCTCGGCCGGTATCAAGCGCCCGGGGCGCAAGGATGTTGTGGTCATGCGCTGTGCCGAAGGTTCGACCGTCGCGGGCGTGTTCACCCTCAACGCCTTTTGCGCGGCACCGGTGATCCTGGCCAAGCAGCGCGTGCAAGGCCCGGTACGCTACCTGTTGACCAACACCGGCAATGCCAACGCCGGTACCGGCGAACCCGGCCTTGCCGCCGCCGCGCGCACGTGTGCCAAACTGGCCGAGCTGGCAGGTGTGGATGCCAGCCTGGTGCTGCCGTACTCCACCGGTGTGATCGGCGAGCCACTGCCGGTCGAGAAAATCGAAGGCGCGCTGCAAGCCGCCCTCGACGACCTGTCGGTCAATAACTGGGAAGCCGCTGCCACCGGCATCATGACCACCGATACCCTGCCCAAGGGTGCCAGCCGTCAGTTCCAGCATGACGGCGTGACCATCACCGTCACCGGCATCAGCAAAGGCGCGGGCATGATCCGCCCGAACATGGCGACCATGCTGGGCTACATCGCCACCGACGCCAAAGTCTCCCGCGATGTGTTGCAAAACCTGTTGCTGGACGGCGCCAACAAGTCGTTCAACCGTATCACCATCGATGGCGACACTTCGACCAACGACTGCTGCATGCTGATCGCCACTGGTCAGGCCGCGCTGCCGGAAATCACACGCGCTGAAGGCGAGTTGTTCGCCAAGTTGAAACAAGCCGTGTTCGAAGTGTGCATGGAAGTGGCCCAGGCGATCGTGCGCGACGGTGAAGGCGCGACCAAGTTCGTCACCGTTGAAGTCAACGGCGGCGCTAATCACCAGGAGTGCCTGGACGTTGGTTACACCGTGGCCCACTCGCCGCTGATCAAGACTGCATTGTTTGCTTCCGATCCGAACTGGGGTCGTATCCTCGCCGCCGTTGGCCGCGCGGGTGTACCGAATCTGGACGTGAGCAAGATCGACGTGTTCCTCGGCGACGTGTGCATCGCCAGCCGTGGCGCGCGCGCCGCGACTTACACCGAAGCCCAGGGCGCGGCGGTGATGCAGCAGGAAGAGATCACCATCCGTATCGAACTGGGACGTGGCGATTGCAGCGAAACCATCTGGACCACCGACCTGTCGCATGAGTACGTGAAGATCAACGCCGAGTACCGTACTTAAGATCGCGTCGACCCCATCGCGAGCAGGCTCGCTTCCACATCGGATTTGTGTAAACCCGAACAACTGTGGGCGCTAGCCTGCTAGCGATGGCGGCCTGCCAGTCACTGGCTAGACTGGCCTGTCCCCTTCATCAAAAGGTCCCGAACATGAGCCTTCACCTGATCATTGGCGACAAACTGCTTTCCTCCTGGTCCCTGCGCGGCGCCCTGGCTCTCGACCTGACCGGTGCCCCCTATACCGAGGAGCTGATCAAGCTCAACCAGCCGGACACCCGCGATCGGCTGCTCAAGCATTCGCCGACCGGCAAAGTACCCCTGCTCAAAACCTCACACGGCACCATTGCCGATTCGCTGGCGATTGCCGAGTACCTGGCAGAACAGTTCCCGGATGCCGATCTTTGGCCCAAGGACGTCGCCGCCCGTGCCCAGGCGCGTTCGGCGTGCGCACAGATGCATGCCGGGTTCTTCGCCATGCGCGGCAACATGCCATTCGACCTGAGCCGTGATGCGCCGCTGTCGCCGGTTCCGGCCGACGTGCAGGCGGACATTGAACGCATGTCCGCGTTATGGGCCGAGTGCCGCGCAGCCGCGACGGAAAGCGGGCCGTACCTGTTTGGTCGGGCCACCCTGGCCGACGCGTTTTTTGCGCCCATCGCCGTGCGCCTGCGCACCTATCAGGTGAAGCTGTCCGCAGCTGACGAAGCCTATGTTCAAACCATCTACCAATGGCCAGCCTTCAAGGCCTGGCAGAAGGCCGGACTGGAGGAAATCAAGCGGTGAAACGAGTACACGTAGCCGCCGCCGTTATCCGTGATAGCAGCGGCAAGATTCTCATCGCTCGCCGTGCCGACACCCAGCATCAGGGGGGGCTGTGGGAATTCCCTGGTGGCAAGGTCGAAGCTGGCGAGTCCGTTGAAACGGCTCTTGGTCGCGAGCTTCACGAAGAATTGGGCATTGTCGTCGACGTCGCGCGACCGCTGATCAAGGTTCAACACGACTACCCGGACAAGCAAGTATTACTGGATGTTTGGGAAGTCTCGGCGTTCACCGGCGAACCTCATGGTGCCGAAGGTCAGCCTTTGGCCTGGGTGACCGCCCGTGAGCTCTCGAATTACGAGTTTCCTGAGGCCAATCGACCTATCGTCGCCGCTGCCCGTTTGCCCGAGCAATACCTGATCACCCCGGAGGATCTGGAAACCCCGGCCTTGTTGAGGGGGATCCAGAAAGCCATCGCGAGCGGCATCAAGCTGATCCAGCTGCGCGCACCGAACGGTTACGACCCCAAGTATCGTGATCTGGCTGTGGACGCGGTGGGACTGTGCGCCGGCAAGGCGCAATTGATGATCAAGGGCCCGTTCGAATGGCTGGGAGATTTCCCTTCCGCCGGTTGGCACATTACCTCGGCGCAGCTGCGCAAATACGCAGCGGCCGGTCGTCCATTGCCGGCGTCGCGCTGGTTGGCGGCGTCCTGCCATAACGCCGAAGAACTGGCGCTGGCCGAAGAGATGGGCGTGGACTTCGTGACCCTGTCACCTGTGCAGCCGACCCTCACTCATCCGGGCGCCCAACCGCTGGGTTGGGAACAGGCCTCTACCTTGATCGACGGTTTCAGCAAACCGGTGTTCCTGCTCGGTGGCGTTGGGCCTGCGGAGGTTCAGAAGGCTTGGGCGGCGGGTGCGCAAGGTGTGGCCGGGATTCGGGCGTTTTGGCCTGAGGCTTGATTATGCAGTGATGCTGCCGACCTCTTCGCGGGCTTGCCCGCGAAGAGGGCCTAATAGGCGACGACTAAACTTCAGGTTTCGCCGCGGGCTGCCAAAGAATCTCCGCAACCCCCTGACGCCGAGCAATCACCCGCGCCATCACAAACAGCAAATCCGACAATCGATTGATGTATGCGAGCCCCACTCCGGCCAGCGGTTCAAGCGCGTTCAAGTGCTGGCAGCGGCGCTCGGCACTGCGAGCCAGGCTGCGGCAGACGTGAGCCTGGGCAATCAGCATCGAACCGCCCGGCAGAATGAAATTCTCCAGCGGCCCCAGCTCCTCGTTCCACACATCGATCGCCGCTTCCAGGCGTTCGATTTCTGCGGCGTTCAACGCTTGATACTCCGGCATTGCCAGTTCGCCGCCAAGGTCAAACAGTCGGTGCTGACAGGGCGCCAATACCTCGACCACTTCTTTCAACCCCGGATGCTCGGCGCTTTGCGCGGCCAGTCCGGCCAGTAACACACCCACCTGACTGTTAAGCGTATCGACCTCGCCAATGGCCTCTATCCGCGGATGGTCCTTGGGCACGCGGCGGCCGTCGCCCAGACCGGTTTCGCCTTTGTCGCCGGTGCGGGTGTAAATCTTCGACAAGCGAAAGCCCATGGTTACCTCGATAGCTGATTGAGTTCTTGAGAGACGAGCGGGGTGCCCGCCAATGGCAGGCGCAGGGTGAAGCAGGTGCCTTGGCCCAGGGTCGATTGCACTTCCATCTGACCCTTATGGTTGTTGGTGATGATGAAGTACGAGACGGACAAGCCGAGACCGGTGCCCTGACCAATTTCCTTGGTGGTGAAGAAGGGTTCGAACGTACGTTTGCGCACGCTTTCGCTCATGCCGACGCCGTTGTCTTCGACCTGGATTTCGGCCCAGGGCGGATTCAGCCTGGTACGCAGAATGATCCGTCCCGGTTCGCTGTCGTCTTCGCGCTGGTGAATGGCTTGGGCGGCGTTTTTCAGCAGGTTGAGCAGCACCTGCTCCAGCTCGTTGGCCGTGCCGGGCACCGGGCCCAGCGCCGGGTCGAACTGGCGAATGATTGCCTGGCCCTTGAAATCGAAACCGATCGCCAGGTCGAAGTCGTTACCGGCGATTTCCACGGCTTGATCGATCAGCGCCGGTAGATCGCAAGGGGCCATTTGTCGGGTACTGCGGCGACTGAAACTGAGCATGTGGGTCACGATTTTTGCCGCTCGGGCGCCGGCTTGCTGAATGCCGTCGAGCAACTGCGGCACTTCGCGGGCTTGCAGGTAGTCATTGACCGTCGACAGTTCGACGCCGACCTGTTCGGCCTGCTCAAGGTTCTTCGGCAAATCGGGGGACAGGCGTCGACGAATGTTCTGCACGTTATGCAGGATCGCGCCCAAAGGGTTGTTGATCTCGTGGGCCATGCCGGCGGCAAGGCCACCGACAGACAGCATTTTCTCCGACTGCACCATCATTTCTTCCAGGGACAGGCGCTGGGTGATGTCGTCGATCCGGATCACCACCCCACGCCCGGCGCCGCCCATCAGTGGGTAGAAGGTCAGGGCGTAGTGCTTGGGTTCATCGTCCTTGACCCAGGTCACGCGTTCGATCTTGGCCACAGTGTGTTGTTCGACGGTTTGCTTGAGTTGTGGGAGAAACGGCTTGAGCGGTTCGAAAGCGAGAAAAATTGGCTGGTTCAAGGCTTCATCGAGGCGCGTGCCGGAGAGGGCGCTGGCTTCCTGGTTCCACTGCGTGACGTAGAGCTGCTCGTCGAGGGCGATCAGGGCCGACGGCATGGAGTCGATGATGCTGTTGAGATAATTCTGAAAGCCGGTGAGTTTCTTCTCGATCTTGCTGCGTACCTGGACTTCGAGCTCCAGTTTGCGGTTGGTGTGCCGGGTTTCTTCAGCCAGCCCCTGAGCCTGGTCATAAGCGGCCTGAGAATCATCCCGCGCCCGCTTGAGTTGCTGCTCCCGGGCCTCGATGCGCGAAAGCATGGTGTTGAACGCTTCAGCGAGACTGCCGATTTCATCGTGATTTCCACGCGAGGCGCGCAAGGCGTAGTTCTCTTCCCGCGTCACTTGCCGGGAGAGTTCTTCGAGTTCGTGGATCGGCCGGGTAATCAGGCGTTTGATTTGCCGGGCGATCACCATCCACAGCAGCACGCTGAAGATCAGAATCCCGAGACTGGCGGTCAGGGTGCCGGTATAGAACGCCATCGGCAGTTCGCTGCTGGCCACCAGCAGCAAGTGGCCGGGGTCAGTCCCGGGACGGGGCAGGGTGATCACTTGATTGCTGCGAAACTCGGTGGCTTGCCAGGCTTCGATGTGCCGGTAACGCTCGGGCAGGTTCAGGTGGTCGCCATGCTGTAGCTGTGCCAGACGTACACCCTTGCCGTCATAGAGAGCGGCTGCCCGCAGCGGGGAATAGCTGTTGAGTTCATTGAGCAGGCGCTCGGCGTTTTGTGGCGATTGCAAGGCATCGGCCACCAGGCTCGGGTTGGACACCAGTCGACCAATGGTCTGCAGGGCCTGCGGGGCCATGCTTTCCTGGGAAATGTAATACGCGGCGCTGATAAAGGTCAGGTTGGCGACCAGCAGGACGGTGGTTAACAGCACCAACAGGGCGGCCAGTAGTTTCTGGCCGACAGGAAGGTTTTCAAGGCGCTGGCGCAATGGCATCAGGTTTATCGCTGCAAAGGAACAAGTGGCCAGCGTAGCCGCTGCTCAGTCGCTGGGCAATCCAAGGCTTTTCAGATGGGTAACCAGGCGCTGTTGCAGTTGATTGAGGTGCGGCAGGTTGAGCTTGTGCCTGTCCGACGCCTTGCAGGCGTAACCCAGCAAGTAACCGATTTCGGTGCGACGTCGATTGTTCACGTCCTGATGCATCGAAGAGTAGTTGGCAGCGGTGGCATGGATCACCCGTTCCACCTCTTGCTGCAGGTTCTCGGCCGCCGCCGGCTGGCCACAGCGCTCAAGCAATTCGGTCAGTTCGCCGCAAAGGGTAGCGACTTCACAGTGATGCTCCAGCAGACCGCCATTTCGGCAATCGTGCAGCACCGTCAGCGGATTGATCGCGCAGTTGAGCGCCAGTTTGCGCCACAGTCTGGTCAGAATATCGGTGCTCCACTCATGGGGAATACCGGCGGCGCTCAAGTCCTCGAGCCAGATCGGCGCGACTGGATGGCCAACATCGCCAAGCCAGGTGAATCCATGACCGGCGAACACCACACGCCAGTCGCCGTCGCGGAAGGCGCCTTCGGTGCTTGATGCATAAATGCAGCGTGCCTGTGGTACCTGCGCTGCGACGGCGTCCTGACTGCCCAGGCCGTTCTGCAGGAGAATCAGCTCTGCACCGGGAGCCAGGCGTGATGCGACTTGCGCCACGGCTTTTTCAGCGTCGTAGGCTTTGCAGGCGATCAACAGGCGATTGATCGGCTCGATACTGTCAGGAGTTTCGGCGGGCACCGGGTAGTGCCGCGCCTCTCCGTGTTCGACCAGTGTCAGCCCGCCTGCCGTTTCGTAAGCCTGCAAGCGCGCGGTATCCCGCAAGATCAGCCGCACCGGCACTGCGGCCCGAGCCAGGCGCGTCGCCCACAACGTGCCAAGGCTTCCGGCCCCCAGGACATGCCAGGTTGTGGACATCAGCTTTTTGCTCTGTTTAAGGCGCGCATGGAAGGCTCACAGTGAATGATGGGAAAGACCCGTTATAATCAGCGCGGATTTTTACCGCAAGCCAGGTGTGCTTCATCGGCGCGCCCATTTATTGGAGAAATTACATGCCGTCGTTCGACGTGGTATCCGAACTGGACAAACACGAAGTCACCAACGCGGTCGAAAACGCCGTCAAGGAACTCGATCGTCGTTATGACCTGAAAGGCAAAGGCAGCTTCGAGTTCAAGGAAAAGGACCTGACCGTCAACCTGACCGCCGAAGCGGATTTCCAGCTGGAAGCGATGATTGAGATCCTCAAGCTGTCGCTGGTCAAGCGCAAGATCGACGTGCAATGCCTTGAAGTCAAGGATGCCTTTGCATCGGGCAAGTTGATGAAGCAGGAAGCCGTCCTCAAGGAAGGTATCGACAAAGAGCTGGCGAAGAAAATCGTCGCTCACGTCAAAGACGCCAAGCTCAAGGTCCAGGCCGCCATTCAGGGCGAGCAAGTGCGCATCACCGGCAAGAAGCGTGATGACCTGCAGGAGGCCATTGCAGTGCTGCGGGCCAAGGAATTCGGCATGCCGCTGCAGTTCAACAACTTCCGCGACTGACGTAGCAAGCGGGAACCTCTCGGCGTTTTCGGCGTCCGAGGCCCAAGCAACGGTAGAAACGATTGCCCCTGAGGGGACGGTCATTTCTACCGTTTATTTTTCGTGTGCCGGATGGCCGGAAATCAGGAGAAAATAGATGGATTTGAATGCTGAAGTAGACAACCTGGTCAAGGTATCCCAGGCCTGGATCCCGATGATCATGGAATACGGCAGTCGTGTGCTGCTGGCAGTGATCACCCTGGCCATTGGCTGGTGGCTGATCAACAAGGTCACGCAAAAGCTCGGCGGTCTTTTGGCCCTGCGCAATGCGGATCTGGCCCTGCAAGGGTTCATCAGTAGCCTGGCGAATATCATTCTCAAGATACTGCTGATCGTCAGCGTGGCGTCGATGATCGGTGTGGAAACCACTTCGTTCGTGGCTGCGATCGGTGCGGCGGGTCTGGCCATTGGTCTGGCGCTGCAGGGCAGTCTGGCGAACTTTGCCGGTGGTGTGCTGATTTTGCTGTTCCGGCCTTTCCGAATCGGTGACTGGATTGAAGCTCAAGGTGTCGCCGGTACTGTCGACAGCATCCAGATCTTCCACACCGTGTTACGAACAGGTGACAACAAGACGATTATCGTGCCAAACGGCAATCTGTCGAACGGCATCATCACCAACACCAATCGCCAGCCGACCCGCAAAGTAGTGTTCGACGTTGGCGTGGATTACGAAGCAGACTTGCAAAAGGCCCGTCAAGTCTTGCTGGACCTGGCCAAGGATCCGCGTGTTTTGACGGACCCCGCGCCTCAGGCGGTCATTTCGACCTTGGGTGACAGTTCGATCACTGTTTCCCTACGAGTGTGGGTCAAAACGGCAGATTATTGGGACGTAATGTTCATGTTTAATGAACAGTCCCGTGATCGATTGAAAAAGGCTGGCATCGATATTCCATTTCCACAACGGGTTGTTCGTGTGGTTCAGGAAGCGGCAGTGCAGTAAGCCATACCAACTTAGTTGGTTATTTGCTCCGTTAGTGGCACTGGGCCCAAGAGGATAATTGCCTCTTGGGCTTTTTTGTGAGTTTTGATCAGTTCATTGAAAAAAAGACTGATGTTATGAAATGAAGTTGTTTGCTGGTTTTTCATGAATATGGCAGGCATAAAAAAGCCGCCCACCTGAAGAGGTGGGCGGCTTTTTACAGTACTTGCTGTGTTACACCCGGATTAGAGGATGTTCAGCGGGTACTCTACGATCAGACGAGTGTCGTACAGGTCAGGCGAGTAGCCGCTGTACGCTGCGTTCGAACGATAGTTGGCGTAACGTACGCGGAACGACAGATCTTTAGCCGGACCTTCCTGGACTACGTATTTGGACTCCAGGTTCCATTCGTATTCCTTACCTTCACCAGCATTGGCAACGTTAATGTTGTCACCCTTCACGTAACGGGTCATGAAGCTCAGACCAGGTACGCCGTAGGTAGCCATGTTCAGGTCGTAGCGAGCCTGCCAGGACTTCTCTTCACGACCCACGAAGTCGGAGATCTGGATGGAGTTGGATACGAAGATGGTGCTGTTACCGTCAACGCCGTAGTAGTAAGCGTTGTCACCGCTGGATTGCTGGTAAGCGACGGTGAACTTGTGAGCGCCGAGGCTATAGGCAGCAGCCAGGGACCACAGGTTGTTGTCCACACCCAGGGTGCCGTCACCGATAGCGTCAACCAGGTCACCACGGCTTTCGCCTTTGGTTTTGTAACCGTTGAGGTCGAAGTTCAGGGACTGGTTGTCAGCGATTGGCAGGGTGTAGTTCAGGTTGATGTAGTACTTTTTGAAGTAGTCATCAGCATCCGACGCAGCCAGGGCACCGGTGAAATTATCAGTGAAAGCGTAGCTTGCACCGAAGATATTGATGTTGGTCAGGCCTTTGCCGCCGTTGCCATTTTCATCTGGCAGACCGCCGATGCTGTCACGACCCATGCCGGTTTGTTTGCTCAGGGAAGTGAAACGACCAGCGTTCAGTTCCAGGCCCTTGATTTCTTTGGAAGTGATCAGGGTACCGGTAGCAACTTCTGGCAGCAGACGGCTGTCATCGGTAGCAAACACTGGGCTGGCAACGAACTGCTGACCGTATTTCAGTACGGTATCGGAGAGGCGGAATTTAACTGCGCCACCGAGTTTGCCTTGGGATTTTTCCGGGTTGCCATCGCTGTCGTTGGCGAACAGACCGTTACCGCGGCGACCCGAGCCACCGTCAAGTTTAGCCGAGCCCATTGCCATGGCATCAAGGCCGAAACCTACAGTACCTTGAGTGAAGCCCGACTCGTAGTTGAGCAGTTGGCTAACACCGGTATCCTGACGGTAGCCGGAGGTACCGGAGGACGGGTTGCTAACACCGTTTTTGTAATCGCGGTTCATGTATTCCATACGGGTTTTCAGTTTCAGGCTTTGATCGCCGAAGAAACCCTTGGAATCGTCCTGGGAGGACGCTACTGCGAACTGCGAGGTACCAGCTGCAACAGCCAGTGCGATCATGCTCCACTTCATCACGCGCATCGTGATTTGCTCCTTTGGTTTTTAGAAGAGTACTGCCGTCCCACCTGTTTTATTATCTGGGCGGCTCTTTCTTTTTGTGTCGGCGCAAACTTATATCACGCCGACAATGTTGGCGATACTTGCGCATCTAACCTTTCAGCTTCTTTACGACCCTGTCGCAAACGGCTTGCTAGATGTCGCAAATTTACAGCCCCGATGCAACAGGACGGACAACTTTAATGCTGTTTCTGGGCTTGAGCATCGGTAAAAAGAGTCCCTGGTGAAACGTTTGAATCTCCATCGGGCTACCTGCCACTGTTTTTTTTTGGTCTCAAGGTTCCCGCTTCCAGCGGTGTCCTCATAGACGATGTGGGTGCTAATGCAACAAATGTGCACAAACCAGCTTTTTGCTGATCTTTTTTTCTGAATGCCTGCCTGGTGCGCCAAAACCTCATAAAACCGGGGGGTTCATGCTTCCGTTATTCGTGCTTGACGCCATGGTTTGCATCGTGTTGATCGCGATGTACGGCGGCGTGACAACCAAAAACGTTACCGGTTCACCCCGTCAGTGGGTAAATGGCGGATGTCGAAGCATTCAGCGTAGACGCATTGTGCGGTTTTGGTGCAAATAATTTTATGCGCTGTACTGAATTCGTACAGTTACGCGTTTGTCACGCCCTGAACGGATAGGTATTTGCTGGTCATTTCGCTATTCGTTTTGCTGGCATCGGGTCAGTAATGGTGCGTTTCGCCATGAAATGTCTCATCTCGGGGCGCGCGTCGGCCCTTTGCAGGCTCTCGGGCGGGCTTCGACAATGGTTGCTCGTGAAGCCGGCGACATTCGCAGGTATGCTGCCGACCAGTCGCTTGGTGCGCGATCTTTCGGGGTGGGCGCTAAGCTGAAAATTGATGACCAGGCGGGAGTGCACTCAGTGTTCGCTTTAGATCCACGACTTCAACAAGACACGTTGCCGATTGGCGATTTCCCGCTATGTCGGTTGCTGTTGTCCAATGATTCGAATTATCCCTGGTTCATCCTGGTCCCTCGCCGCGACGATATCAGTGAGATATTTCAGTTGGATGTCGCCGATCAGTTGCGGCTCTGGCAAGAAACCACTGCGCTGGCCGAGGTGCTCAAGGACTCGTTCGGCGCCGACAAGTTGAATGTCGCGGCCTTGGGCAACGTTGTCAGCCAGTTACACATGCATGTGATCGTGCGCAAGCGTGAGGACGCCGCCTGGCCGGCTCCGGTCTGGGGCAAGCACCCGGCCAAACCCTACAGTGCCGAGCAGGTCGAGGTGATTCGAGATCGGCTGCGTCTGGTGCTGACCAGTAATTTTTCGTTCGTGGAGGGCTGAATCATGAGCCTGGAAGATCGCATTACCGATCTGGAGAGCCAGTTGGCGTTTCAGGATGACACCATTCAGGCATTGAATGATGTGGTGGCGGCACAGCAGCGTGCGGTTGAGCGCCTGCAACTGCAAATGGCCGCATTGCTCAAGCGCCAGGAAGAAATGGCCGGCCAGTTCGAGTCGTTCGAGGAAGAGGCGCCACCGCCACATTATTAAGGCCCAGGCGCCGGCAATAACAAACCGCGAACAGCCTGGCTGTTCGCGGTTTTTTTATGCCTTGAATCAGCGTCGCGGCAGAGCGGCGATCACATCTTCGGCTTGCAGGCCCTTGTCACGGTTCATGACGGAGAACTCCACGCGCTGGCCTTCGACCAGGACGCGGTGGCCTTCACCGCGAATGGCCCGGAAGTGCACGAAAATATCGTCACCGGAGTCGCGGGAAATAAAGCCGAAGCCTTTCGACGTGTTGAACCACTTGACGGTGCCGGTATCGCGGTTGCTCATGTCATAGCCAGGCGAAGTGGTGGCCGGTGACGATTTGTAAAAACTGACCGCCAGGTGCAAAACAACGGCAATCAGGGCAGCGACCAGGCTGAACAGAACGGCAGGTTGACCGGCGATCACCGGCATCGGTGCGATCAGCGTCAGTGTTTGCAGGACAACAGCCAGAACCAGCAGGGCGCTGACCAGGTTCTGCAATTGATGGCGCGGGCCTTTGTTCCAGTAAGGGATAACAGGAGCGAGAGTAAGGTTTAGCAGGCCGAAAAAGGCCAGGTACAGTGCGTCGGGTTGTTGCAGGTAAGGTACGGCTTCGGATCGCAGGCTAGGGATGAAGGACAGCAGCAGAGCCGCTGCGCCCATTAGCAGGTGGACGATTTTCAACATTTTGATTAACTCACGTTAAGACGGATCACAAGGAAGAGCTGATCGAGCACGGTTCGCTTCAGAACAATAAGAGGCGTTGGGCACGTACCCGTTGTCAGCCTATGCGCGGCGCCCGGAAAATATAGGGGTCAGCGACACACCGCCTATTTAACAGCAAAGCCAGTAGCTACTCAAATCAGGGAGTCCAGCGGTGCATGGGCGGCGATTTTTCGTGGGATGAAAAGGGGGGGCAGGGCTGCGGCGGGGGGGAGGGCTTGCTAGAGTGATCCTGCACCTGTCGGATGAATTTCGTCACCTCTAGGGGAAAAACATGGCAATCGATATCGGAATCAGTGAAGAGGACCGCAAGTCCATCGTCGATGGATTGTCGAGGCTGCTGTCGGACACTTACGTACTTTATTTGAAAACCCATAACTTCCATTGGAACGTCACCGGTCCCATGTTTCGGACCCTGCATTTGATGTTCGAGGAGCAATACAACGAGCTGGCACTGGCGGTCGACTTGATTGCCGAGCGAATTCGCGCACTCGGATTTCCGGCGCCTGGTGCCTATTCAGTCTATGCGCGCCTGTCTTCCATTAAGGAAGAAGAAGGTGTTCCAGCCGCCGAGGACATGATCAGGCAATTGGTCGAAGGCCAGGAGGCAGTCACACGTACGGCTCGAGGCATCTTTCCATTGCTGGAAAAAGTCAGTGACGAGCCCACGGCTGACCTGCTGACCCAGCGTATGCAGGTTCATGAGAAGACCGCCTGGATGCTGCGCTCACTGCTGGCTGAGTAACTCATTCTGTGCGCGGACGACACCCGGCGGGTGTCGTCCGCGCGCTGTCTTGTCTTTTTTCGGCAATACGCCCTGATGCTGGAATGACCCTTGTACTTGGGGGCGTAGGAAAAACCACGGAGTAGGACGCTCTCCATGATCTGCCTTCAGTTGTTGGCTTATCCTACGTGGATGGTCATAAAGTCATCTGGATATAACTTTGCCCTCGCGGTTTTATAAGCACACAAATTGCGCTTATGAAAGCCCGGAATGGCAAAGGAGTGTCAACGGTATGGATTATGAGGACAGGCGAAACGAGCAGAGGAGCGGTCCGCTCACAGGCAAAAGGATTGATCCGTTTGTCAGCGAATTCGATATGGGGCTGGCCCGGCCCTTGTCCCGGTCGGTGCGGCTCAATGGCTTCGCCACCTGTTTGCGGCTTGAGCAGGTTTACTGGGATATCCTGGGCGATATGGCCAGGATCAACTGTTGTTCGGTCAGTGCATTGTTGTCCCACGTGGATCGCGAAGTGCATTTGCGTCATGGAGGGGTGAAGAATTTCAGCGGTCTGGTGCGTGTTGTCTGTGTCGTGCACAGTCGCAAGGAAGGGCGTTGCATGGTGATGGCCTGACTGTCTCAGTGGAACAGCGGTGTGTCGATCTGTGCAGTCTTACGGCTGCACAGGCTGCATTTAATGGATATAATCCCGCGCTTTGCCGTAAAACCGAGTGTAGACGGTAGCAATCTGATCACCGAGACAAACCTCATGCCGATGTACGATTATCAATGTGCTTCCTGTGGTCATCAGTTGGAAGCCATTCAAAAGATCAGCGACGCACCGCTGGTCGACTGCCCTGCATGCCAGGCGCCAGAGCTTAAGAAGATGCTGTCCATGCCGGGTTTCCGCCTGAGCGGTACTGGCTGGTACGAAACCGATTTCAAGACCGGTTCCAAGAAGAACCTGGCCGGCGGCGACAAAGCTGACTAGGGTCTGGACCTGAGTTGAACGACACGTGCGAGCCCTTGCATCATATGCCGACTGGTATATACGCAGGGCCTCCAACCGAATTTCGAATTACGAGAAGTGAAACCACGACCATGATGCGCAGCCATTATTGCGGCCAACTGAACGAAAGCCTGGACGGCCAGGAAATTACCCTTTGCGGATGGGTCCACCGTCGCCGTGACCACGGTGGGGTGATTTTCCTCGATATCCGTGATCGTGATGGTCTGGCCCAGGTCGTATTCGATCCGGACCGCGCTGAAACCTTCGCCGCCGCCGACCGCGTGCGCAGCGAGTATGTCGTGAAGGTCACCGGTAAGGTTCGCCTGCGTCCGGCCGGTGCTACCAACGCCAACATGGCGTCGGGCATGATCGAAGTCCTCGGCTACGAGCTGGAAGTGCTGAACGAGTCGGAAACACCGCCGTTCCCGCTGAACGAGTTCTCCGACGTTGGCGAGGAAACCCGCCTGCGCTATCGCTTCCTTGACCTGCGTCGCCCGGAAATGGCCGAGAAGCTGCGTCTGCGTTCGCGCATGACCACCAGCATTCGTCGCTACCTGGACGAAAACGGTTTCCTCGACGTCGAGACGCCGATCTTGACTCGCGCCACCCCTGAAGGCGCGCGCGACTACCTGGTGCCGAGCCGTACCCACGCCGGTTCGTTCTTCGCCCTGCCTCAATCGCCGCAGCTGTTCAAGCAACTGCTGATGGTCGCCGGCTTCGATCGTTACTACCAGATCGCCAAGTGCTTCCGCGACGAAGACCTGCGTGCCGACCGTCAGCCGGAATTCACCCAGATCGACATCGAGACCAGTTTCCTCGATGAAAAAGACATCATGGGCCTGACCGAAGGCATGATCCGCAACCTGTTCAAGGAAGTGCTGGATCTGGAGTTCGGTGAGTTCCCGCACATGACCTTCGAAGAGGCTATGCGTCGTTACGGTTCCGATAAGCCGGACCTGCGTAACCCGCTGGAACTGGTTGACGTTGCCGATCAGCTCAAGGAAGTCGATTTCAAGGTGTTCAGCGGCCCGGCCAACGACCCGAAATGCCGCATCGCCGCCTTGCGCGTTCCTGGCGGTGCCAGCATGCCACGCAAGCAAATCGACGATTACACCAAGTTTGTCGGCATCTACGGCGCCAAGGGCCTGGCGTACATCAAGGTCAACGAGCGCGCCAAGGGTGTCGAAGGCCTGCAGTCGCCAATCGTGAAGAACATCCCTGAAGCCAACCTCAACGTGATTCTCGATCGCGTCGGTGCGGTCGACGGCGACATCGTGTTCTTCGGCGCCGACAAGTCGAAGATCGTCAGCGAAGCCCTGGGTGCTCTGCGGATCAAGCTCGGCCACGACCTGGACCTGCTGACCTGCAAGTGGGCGCCAATGTGGGTCGTCGACTTCCCGATGTTCGAAGAAAACGACGACGGCAGCTTTAGCGCCTTGCACCACCCGTTCACCGCGCCGAAGTGCACCCCGCAAGAGCTGGAGGCCAACCCGGCAGCCGCTCTGTCCCGCGCCTACGACATGGTTCTGAACGGTACCGAGCTCGGTGGTGGTTCGATTCGTATTCACCGCAAAGAGATGCAACAGTCGGTGTTCCGTCTGCTGGGGATCAACGAAGCCGAACAGGAAGAGAAATTCGGCTTCCTGCTCGACGCCCTGAAGTACGGCGCGCCGCCGCACGGTGGCCTGGCTTTCGGTCTGGACCGCCTGGTGATGCTGATGACCGGCGCCCAGTCGATCCGTGAAGTGATTGCTTTCCCGAAAACCCAGAGCGCGGCGGATGTCATGACTCAGGCGCCGGGGCAGGTGGATGCCAAGGCATTGCGCGAACTGCATATTCGTCTGCGCGAAACGCCTAAGGCTGAGTAAGACTGGCCTGAAGGGCGCATCTTCGGATGCGCCTTTTCTTTATAAGGGTCGAAATTTTTTTTGCCGGCCGACGCGATGCCGCGTGGCGGGTAATGTGTCAAAGAGAATTCGGAGCGAGTTATGGCAGGTCATTCCAAGTGGGCGAACATCAAGCACCGCAAAGAACGTCAGGATGCCAAGAGAGGCAAGATTTTCACCAAGTGGATTCGTGAGCTGACCGTCGCGGCCCGTCAGGGTGGCGGTGATCCGGGCTCCAACCCGCGTTTGCGCCTGGCCCTGGACAAGGCCCTGGGTGCGAACATGAGTCGCGATATCATTGATCGGGCCATTGCCCGAGGCACCGGCGCGGCAGACACTGACGATGTGGTCGAGTTGACCTATGAAGGTTACGGCCCGGGTGGTGTAGCGGTGATGGTCGAGTGCATGACCGACAACCGCAACCGCACGGCGGCGGCGGTACGCCATGCGTTCAGCAAGTGCGGCGGCAACCTGGGTACCGACGGTTCGGTCGCCTACCTGTTCGAGCGCAAGGGTCAGATCTCCTTTGTGCCTGGCGTTGATGAAGACGCACTGATCGAAGCGGCCATGGAGGCTGATGCCGATGACGTGGTGACCAATGAAGATGGTTCCATCGACGTGTTCACCTCGTTTGCCGGTTTCTATTCCGTGCGTAACGCGCTGGAAGCGGCCGGGTTCAAGGGTGATGACGCGGAAATCGTCATGCTGCCGACCACCAGCGCCGAGCTGGATCTGGAAGGCGCCGAGAAAGTCCTCAAAATGATCGACATGCTCGAAGACCTGGATGACGTACAGAACGTTTACTCCAACGCGGATATTCCAGAGTCGGTGGCCGCACAGCTCGGTTGATTTTGCCTTTGTAGGAGCGAGCCTGCTCGCGATGAGCCCGAGAGCGGCGCGCTAATTCAGTTAGCCCGCGTCATCGTTCGCGTCCATCGCGAGCAAGCTCGCTCCTACAGGTTCGACACTTGGTTTTTTTCAATACCCGCAGGCGTTATGACTTTAATTCTAGGTATCGACCCCGGTTCGCGTATCACCGGTTATGGCGTGGTGCGCGATACCGGCCGAGGCTGCGTTTACGTGGCGTCGGGCTGCATTCGCACGGGGTCGGGCGAGTTGCATGAGCGCCTGCAAATCGTTTATCGCGGCGTTCGCGAGGTCATCCAGACCTACGGTCCGGTGACCATGGGCATCGAGAAGGTGTTCATGGCACGTAACGCCGACTCGGCTTTGAAACTCGGACAGGCTCGCGGCGCGGCCATTGTCGCTGGTGCCGAAGAAAACCTGGAAATTGCCGAATACACCGCAACCCAGGTCAAGCAAGCGGTAACCGGGACGGGCGGGGCAAACAAAGAGCAGGTGCAAATGATGGTCATGCATATGCTGAAGCTGACCAGCAAGCCGCAAATCGATGCCTCGGATGCCCTGGCCATTGCCATTTGCCATGCTCACACCCGTTCCAGCCTGTTGCCCCATGGTCTGGGCACGGCACGCAGTCGTGGCGGGCGCTTGCGTCTCTGATAGCATCAACAGTCAATTTTATGGAATGAAGGTTTTTCGCCTGTGTCGTCGGCGCAAAATCCTTGTTCTGTCAGTCGCTGGCCTCGCGCTGGCCAACGCTCAAGGATCTGTAACGTGATTGGACGCTTGCGCGGCACACTGGCTGAAAAACAGCCGCCGCATCTGATTCTCGATGTAAACGGTCTGGGGTATGAGCTGGAAGTGCCCATGACTACGCTGTATCGGCTGCCGTCGGTCGGTGAACCGCTGACGCTGCATACCCATTTGGTCGTACGCGAAGACGCGCAGTTACTCTATGGCTTCGTCGGCAAGCGCGAGCGAGACTTTTTTCGCGAGTTGATCCGTCTCAATGGGGTTGGACCGAAATTGGCGCTGGCCTTGATGTCGAGTCTGGAGGTCGACGAGTTGGTCCGTTGCGTGCAATCCCAGGACACCTCGGCGTTGACCAAGGTGCCGGGCGTGGGCAAGAAAACCGCGGAGCGCCTGCTGGTCGAACTCAAGGATCGCTTCAAGGCCTGGGAAACGGTGCCGGCGATGTTTGCCCTGGTGCCGAACCAGCCAGATGGCCCGGCCCCGGTGAATACTGCTGAAAGCGATGCAGTCAGTGCGCTGATTTCCCTGGGTTACAAGCCTCAGGAAGCCAGCAAGGCGATTTCCGCGATCAAGGAGAAAGGATTGAGCAGTGAAGACCTGATTCGTCGTGCCCTGAAGGGAATGATCTAAGTGATTGAAGCTGATCGTCTGATCGCCGCAACGGGTGGTCCCCGTGATCGCGAGGAAGTCCAGGACCGTGCGATACGCCCTGTCAGCCTGGCCGAGTACATCGGTCAGCCGACCGTTCGCGAGCAGATGGAGTTGTTCATCCAGGCGGCCCGCGGGCGCAGTGAGTCCCTGGACCACACGCTGATTTTTGGTCCGCCGGGCCTGGGTAAAACCACCCTGGCCAATATCATCGCCCAGGAAATGGGGGTTTCGATCAAGAGCACTTCTGGGCCTGTGCTGGAGCGCCCGGGTGACCTCGCCGCGCTGCTGACCAATCTTGAACCCCATGACGTGCTGTTCATTGACGAAATCCATCGACTGTCGCCGATTGTCGAAGAAGTGCTATATCCGGCCATGGAAGATTTCCAACTCGACATCATGATCGGTGAAGGGCCGGCCGCACGCTCGATCAAGCTGGATCTGCCGCCCTTCACCCTGGTCGGTGCGACCACGCGGGCGGGGATGCTGACCAATCCGTTGCGTGACCGTTTCGGGATCGTGCAGCGTCTGGAGTTCTACAGCACGGCCGATCTGGCCACGATTGTCAGTCGTTCAGCGAACATCCTCGGTTTGCCGCTGGATCCGGAAGGCGCCTTTGAAATCGCCCGCCGTGCCCGGGGTACCCCGCGAATTGCCAATCGCTTGCTGCGTCGTGTGCGGGATTTCGCCGAAGTTCGCGCCAAGGGGCACATCACCAAGCCGATTGCCGACCTGGCATTGAACCTGCTGGATGTCGATGAGCGTGGTTTCGATCACCAGGATCGACGTCTGTTGCTGACCATGATCGAGAAGTTCGATGGCGGGCCGGTCGGGGTCGACAGTCTCGCCGCAGCCATCAGCGAGGAGCGTCACACCATTGAAGACGTACTTGAACCCTATCTGATTCAGCAGGGCTACATCATGCGCACGCCGCGGGGAAGGGTGGTGACGCGGCATGCATATCTGCATTTCGGCTTGAACATTCCGTCACGATTGGGCGAGATGCCCGTGATAGACGAGTTCCTTGATGCCGTGGACGATTAATAACCTTTGCGCGCTGATTTATTCGGGCATTGTGCTGTCCTAGGACCGTACTTTTGCAAGAAAGCCGCAGAACAATGAAAAACAGTTGTCTCGCCGGATTGGCAACCTGAGGAGTAAGCACTAGAGTATGCGCGCGCAAAACGGGCTTGAGCCTTTCGCACATCGTTGTCGCGTTTATTACGAGGACACCGATGCGGGCGGCATCGTGTATTACGTTAATTACCTCAAGTTTATGGAACGGGCTCGAACCGAGCGGCTACGAGAACTGGGTTTTGCCCAATCGCAGCTGGCAGGGGAGGACCTGTTGTTCGTCGTGCATTCCAGCGAAGCGCGTTACCACGCGCCGGCGCGACTGGACGACGAACTGTTGGTAAGCGCTGAAGTAATCGAATTGAACCGTGCCAGCCTGCGCTTTAAACAGCAGGTCAGGCGGGCTACGGATAATGTGCTGCTCTGCGAGGGGCAGTTTTTGGTGGCCTGTGTGCGCACTAACAGTTTGAAACCCCGGGCCATTCCCGAAGCTCTACGAGCGGCCTTTGCCGACGTGAGCGGCGCGGGTACACACTCAAAGCAGGAGATAAAGCGTGGAAGCTAACGTCGTCGACCATTCCTCCATGTGGAGCCTGGTCAGCAATGCCAGTGTCGTGGTGCAACTGGTAATGCTGATCCTGGTAGCCGCATCGGTGACCTCGTGGATCATGATCTTTCAGCGCAGCAATCTGATACGCGCTGGCCGACGTGCCCTGGAGAGCTTTGAAGAGCGCTTCTGGTCGGGTATCGACCTGTCCAAGCTCTACCGTCAGGCCGGCAGCAACCCGGACCCGGATTCGGGGGTCGAGCAGATCTTCCGCGCCGGTTTCAAGGAGTTCTCCCGTCTGCGTCAGCAACCAGGCGTCGATCCTGAAGCCGTCATGGAAGGCGTGGCTCGTGCCATGCGTGTCGCCATTTCCCGCGAAGAAGAAAAGCTCGAGCAGAGTCTGCCATTCCTGGCCACCGTCGGCTCCGTCAGCCCGTACATCGGTCTGTTCGGTACCGTGTGGGGCATCATGAACTCCTTCCGTGGCCTGGCGACTGCCCAGCAAGCAACGCTGGCGACTGTGGCGCCCGGTATCGCCGAAGCCCTGGTCGCCACCGCGATTGGTCTGTTCGCCGCCATCCCGGCCGTTATCGCTTACAACCGCTTCTCTGCTCGCAGCGAAACCCTGCTGAGCCGTTACTACACCTTCGCCGATGAATTCCAGGCGATCCTGCACCGCAAAGTGCACACCAGCGAAGAATAAGCAGGTAATTTCCAATGGCTTTAATCGCTCGAGCTCGACACAAGCGCAAGCCGGTCGCCGAGATGAACGTGGTGCCCTACATCGACGTGATGTTGGTACTGCTGGTCATCTTCATGGTGACCGCGCCGATGCTCAATCAGGGCGTGAAAGTTGATCTGCCCAAGGTTTCCAGTGAGGCCTTGCCGCAGGACAACAACACCCAGGTCCTGACCATTTCGATCAAGGCTGACAAGACCTATTACTGGAATCTTGGCAGCGAAGTCGATACAGAGAAGCAGCAGGACAGGGCCATGACCTTGCCTCAAATGACCGATGCGGTGACCAAGATCATTCGCGCCGGCAACGAGGGCGGCAAGCACACCCAGGTCTTCATTCGCGGCGACAAGTCCGTCGATTACGGCTCTGTCATGGGCGCCATGGGCGGATTGCAGAAAGCCGGGGTCGGTAATGTTGGCTTGATTACCGAGGCGCCCTGATGCAACAACAGCGAGAGCCGTCCGCCTCGGAAAGCTACTTCTGGCCTAGTGTCTGGGCGATTGGCTTGCACGTGCTGGTGTTCGGCATGCTGTTCGTCAGTTTCGCCATGACACCGGAACTGCCGCCGGCCAAGCCGATTGTCCAGGCGACCTTGTACCAGCTGAAATCGAAAAGTCGGGCGACCACCCAGACCAATCAGAAGATTGCCGGTGAAGCGCAGAAATCTGCGGCGCGTCAGACCGAAGTCGAACAGATGGAACAGAAGAAGGTCGAGCAGGAAGCGGTGAAGGCTGCGGAACAAAAGAAAGAAGAAGCGGCTCAAAAGGCCGAGGAAGCCAAGAAGGCCGCCGAGTCTAAGAAAGCGGAAGAGGCGAAAAAGGCTGATGAAGCCAAGAAAGCCGATGAAGCGAAGAAGACCGCCGAAGCCAAGAAGGCAGAAGAGAAACAATTGGCTGATATAGCCAAGAAGAAAGCGGAAGAAGAAGCCAAGAAGGCTGCTGAAGAAGAGGCCAAGAAAGCGGCCGCTGAAGAAGCCAAGAAGAAGATTGTCGAAGACGCGAAGAAGAAAGCCGCGGAAGACGCCAAGAAGAAAGCTGAAGCTGAAGAGGCGAAGAAGAAAGTCGCCGAAGAAGCGAAGAAGAAAGCTGCTGCCGATGCTGCGAAGAAGAAAGCGCAGGACGCGGCACGTAAATCCGCCGAGGATAAAAAGGCTCAGGCCCTGGCAGATTTGCTTTCCGACACGCCGCAGCGTCAGCAGGCCTTGGCCGATGAGCAGGGCGACGAAGTCGCCGGCAGTTTCGATGACCTGATTCGGGCTCGTGCAGCGGAAGGCTGGGCTCGTCCACCTTCGGCCCGCAAAGGCATGACGGTCGTGTTGCAAATTGGCATGTTGCCGGACGGTACGGTGACTTCGGTCAGCGTGGCCAAGTCCAGCGGTGACGGTCCATTTGACGCATCGGCTGTAGCGGCGGTGAAGAATATTGGACGTTTGACAGAAATGCAGGGAATGAAGCCGAGCGATTTCGCTCCGTATCGTTCATTCAAGATGACATTCACACCTGAGGATCTAGCCTTGTGAGAAACCTTCTTCGAGGAATGCTGGTCGTTATCTGCTGCATGGCAGGGATGGCGATGGCAGATGAGAAAAACATTCTGGTCACCAGCGGCAGCGATCGGGCTACTCCGATCGCCGTTGTCCCGTTCGGCAACCAGGGCGGCAGCGTGCTGCCGGACGACATGGCCGAAATCATCGGTAACGACCTGCGTAACTCGGGTTACTACTCGCCGATTCCCAAGCAGAACATGATCAGCCAGCCAAGCCAGGCCAGCGAAATCATCTACCGTGACTTCAAGGCGCTGGGCGCCCAGTACGTCATGGTCGGTAGCATCGTTCCTGCCGGCGGTCGCCTGCAGGTTCAATACGCACTGTTCAACGTCGCCACCGAGCAGCAAGTGCTGACCGGTAGCGTGTCGGGTGGCGTCGATCAACTGCGCGACATGGCGCACTACATCTCCGACCAGTCGTTCGAAAAACTCACCGGTATCAAAGGTGCGTTCTCGACTCGTCTGCTGTACGTGACCGCCGAGCGTTTCTCCGAGAAGAACACTCGCTACACGCTGCAGCGTTCGGACTATGACGGTGCTCGCGCCGTGACGCTGCTGCAATCGCGTGAACCGATCCTGTCGCCGCGTTTCGCACCGGATGGCAAGCGCATCGCCTACGTTTCGTTTGAGCAGAAGCGCCCACGCATCTTCATGCAGAACATCGACACCGGTCGCCGTGAGCAGATCACCAACTTCGAAGGCCTCAACGGTGCGCCAGCCTGGTCGCCAGATGGCAATCGCCTGGCATTCGTATTGTCGAAGGACGGTAACCCTGACATCTACGTGATGAACCTGGGTTCGCGTCAGATCACCCGTGTCACCAACGGTCCAGGCATCAACACCGAACCGTTCTGGGGCAAGGATGGTTCGACCATCTACTTCACTTCCGACCGTGGCGGCAAGCCGCAGATCTACAAAACCAGCGTGGGCGGTGGTGGTGCCGAGCGTGTGACCTTCATCGGTAACTACAACGCCAACCCTAAATTGTCGGCTGACGAAAAGACCCTGGTGATGATTCACCGCCAGGACGGTTTCACCAATTTCAAAGTGGCGGCCCAGGATTTGCAGCGCGGTAGTGTAAAAATCCTCACTGATAGCACTCTGGACGAGTCGCCCACTGTCGCGCCCAACGGCACCATGGTAATCTACGCCACCCGCCAGCAGGGCCGGGGAGTCTTGATGCTCGTGTCCATCAATGGACGCGTAAGGCTCCCGCTTCCTACCGCTCAAGGCGAAGTCAGAGAACCTTCCTGGTCCCCTTACCTGAACTGACGCGGCGCTATACGTTTTACTTAACACACTGGGGTTCATTAGGAGTTTCACGATGGAAATGCTGAAGTTTGGTAAATTTGCTGCGCTGGCTCTGGCCATGGCTGTAGCTGTAGGTTGCTCGTCCAAAGGCGGCGACAATGCCGGTGAAGGCGCTGTAGATCCAAACGCTGGTTACGGCGCAAACACTGGTGCAGTTGACGGCTCCCTGAGCGAAGAAGCTGCTCTGCGCGCAATCACCACTTTCTACTTCGAATACGACAGCTCGGACCTGAAGCCAGAAGCCATGCGCGCTCTGGACGTTCACGCCAAAGACCTGAAAGCAAACGGCGCTCGCGTTGTTCTGGAAGGCAACACCGACGAACGTGGTACTCGTGAGTACAACATGGCACTGGGCGAGCGTCGTGCGAAAGCCGTTCAGCGCTACCTGGTACTGCAAGGTGTTTCCCCAGCTCAGCTGGAACTGGTTTCCTACGGCGAAGAGCGTCCAGTTGCTACCGGCAACGACGAGCAGTCCTGGGCTCAAAACCGTCGCGTCGAACTGCGTAAGTAATTCGTCATGCGAACGTGCCGTCGTGCTGTAACTGTTCTGGCTCTCAGTCTCGCACCGCTTTCGGTGTGGGCTGCGGTTCCTGTGGTCGATAACAACTCCGGTTATAACAATAGCGGGAGCAGTTATCCGCCTGCAGGTTACGGTACGAACGGCGCCTATGCCGGGGGAGGGGTTTCGGCCCCTGTCTCGGCACAGGGCGAGCTGTTCAACCAACTGCAATCGATGCAGCAACAAATCGAGCGTCAGCAAGGCGCGATCGAGGTTCTGCAGAATGATGTAGCGCGCATGAAGCAGGAAAACCTGGAGCGATACCAGGACCTGGATCGGCGCATAGGAACCGGCGCTGCACCGGCCGCGACTCCTGAGAATTCTTCTACCGGTGGCAATTTGAACGCCCCCGTTGCTGCAGCTGGCGCAGGTGCGGGAGCGGCTGCCGCTCAAGCACCCGCCGCGGGTAGCGAACCGGCGGACCCGGCGAAGGAAAAGCTCTATTACGACGCAGCCTTCGACCTGATCAAGGCCAAGGATTTCGACAAGGCCAGTCAGGCTTTCGCCGCGTTCTTGCGCAAATACCCGAACAGCCAATACGCGGGTAATGCCCAGTACTGGTTGGGCGAAGTCAACCTGGCCAAAGGTGATCTGCAAGGCGCAGGTCAGGCGTTCGCCAAGGTTTCGCAGCTGTACCCGAAGCACGCCAAGGTGCCTGATTCGCTGTACAAGCTCGCTGACGTAGAGCGCCGTCTCGGTCACACCGACCGCGTCAAAGGCATTCTGCAGCAGGTGGTTTCCCAGTATCCGGGCACTTCCGCCGCTCAGCTGGCTCAACGCGATCTGCAGCGCATGTAAGCCTGCTTGACCCGTTTCGAAGAAACCCGCGCTTGTCGCGGGTTTTTTCGTTAGAATTCACCCCCTTTTTCTGAAACACGCTTTTTGGGATCTGCGCATTGCCGGGGTCCCTTGAAGTGCCTGACGGAGGCGGACAGCCTGTTTAGCTGTTACGCCCGTGGCGACTATGCAAGACACATTGAGAATTACCGAAGTTTTCTACTCGTTGCAGGGTGAAACTCGGACCGCCGGCCTGCCCACTGTTTTTGTGCGTCTGACCGGTTGCCCGTTGCGTTGCCAATACTGTGACAGTGCCTACGCCTTCACCGGCGGAACCATCCGCACGCTCGACGATATTCTTGAGCAAGTGGCTGGTTTCCGTCCGCGTTATGTTTGTGTCACTGGCGGCGAGCCTCTGGCACAACCCAACGCCATTCCATTGCTCAAGCGGTTGTGCGATGCCGGTTACGAAGTGTCACTGGAAACCAGTGGTTCTCTCGATATATCGGCGGTAGATTCCCGCGTCAGTCGCGTCGTCGACCTGAAAACGCCAGGTTCGAACGAGGCGCATCGCAACCGTTACGAGAACATTGAGCTGCTCACGCCCAACGATCAGGTGAAGTTCGTCATCTGCTCGCGGGAAGACTATGACTGGTCCGTGTCCAAATTGATCCAGTACGGTCTTGATCGGCGCGCCGGCGAAGTCCTGTTCTCGCCTAGTCACCATGACCTTAATGCTCGGGACCTGGCTGACTGGGTGGTGGCGGACAACCTGCCAGTGCGTCTGCAATTGCAGCTGCATAAATATCTTTGGAACGACGAACCGGGGCGCTGATATGACAGAACAACTGAACACTGCTGAAAAACGTGCAGTCATCCTGCTTTCCGGAGGTTTGGACTCGGCGACTGTCGTGGCCATGGCCCGCGCCGATGGCTACAGCTGCTACACCATGAGCTTCGACTATGGTCAGCGGCACCGTGCCGAATTGCACGCTGCCGAACGTGTTGCTCGTGATTTGGGTGTGGTCGAGCACAAGGTGATCGGACTGAACCTGAATGGCATTGGCGGGTCGGCGCTGACCGACAGCAGCATCGACGTGCCGGAAGCGCCGAGCGAAGGCATTCCGGTGACTTACGTCCCGGCACGCAACACGGTGTTTCTCTCGCTGGCGCTGGGTTGGGCGGAAGTGCTGGGCGCGCGTGACATCTTTATCGGCGTGAACGCAGTCGACTACTCCGGTTACCCTGATTGCCGTCCCGAGTTCGTCGAAGCGTTCGAGCGCATGGCCAATCTGGCTACCAAGGCCGGCGTAGAAGGGCAGGGCTTCCGCATCCAGGCGCCACTGCAAAACCTGAGCAAGGCGCAGATCGTCCAGGCTGGCGTGAAGCTCGGTGTGGACTACAGCCTGACCGTTTCCTGTTATCAGGCCGACGATAATGGTCGTGCCTGCGGTAAGTGCGACAGCTGCCGGCTGCGTGCGGAAGGCTTTGCAGCGGCCGGAATCAGCGACCCGACACCTTATTTTTAAATTATTTTAAAAAAGGTGTTGAATAGTCCTTAAAAATCAGTATTATACGCGCCACCACACAGCGGGTCGTTAGCTCAGTTGGTAGAGCAGTTGGCTTTTAACCAATTGGTCGTAGGTTCGAATCCCACACGACCCACCATTTTCAAGCTGTTTTAAAAGTCTGGAAGGCCCACGAAAGTGAGGATTTCCGGATTTTTTTTTGCCTGCGATTTAGGTCCGCCCCGTTCTTGGGCTGCACTGCGTGACGCAGGTCAGAATCATCTTTTGCATCCCCGGGATATTCTGTAGCCTTGCCCAGCTTCAACACTGTCCGTGCCTGATGAATACCCACTTTCCCGGCGGTACCCCTGAAGGGTCCGGAGCCGGGTGTATACTCGACTTTCGCGCGAATGCGCCTGCAGGTCTTGCGAACATGACGCAGATTTCCGAACGCCTTCTGGTTCAAGCCCACCTCGACGCCAAGCAGCCCAAGCCGCTGACCGCCGATGAGGAAGCCTATTACCGTGCCGCTATCGCTGCCGAGCTCAAGGCTCAGGATGCAGTGCTGGTGGCTCACTTCTATTGTGATCCGATCATTCAGGCCCTGGCTGAAGAAACCGGGGGCTGTGTCTCCGATTCGCTGGAGATGGCCCGGTTCGGCAATGCCCATCCGGCCAAGACCGTCGTGGTCGCCGGTGTGAAGTTCATGGGCGAAACCGCCAAAATCCTCAACCCGGAAAAGCGCATCCTGATGCCGACCCTGGAAGCGACTTGTTCGCTGGACCTGGGTTGCCCCGTCGACGAGTTTTCCGCGTTCTGCGATCAGCACCCCGAGCGTACGGTGGTGGTTTATGCCAACACGTCAGCAGCGGTCAAAGCCCGGGCGGATTGGGTGGTGACGTCCAGCTGCGCGCTGGAGATCGTCGAGAGTCTCATGGATAACGGCGAAACGATCATCTGGGGCCCGGACAAGCACCTGGGCACCTACATTCAGCGCCAGACCGGCGCCGACATGCTGCTTTGGGATGGTGCCTGCATCGTTCACGAGGAATTCAAATCCAAGCAGCTCGAAGACATGAAGGCGCTGTATCCCGATGCGGCGATTCTGGTGCACCCGGAATCGCCGACGTCGGTGATCGAGCTGGCGGATGCCGTTGGCTCCACCAGTCAGCTGATCGCGGCGGCGCAGAGCCTGCCGAACAAGACTCTGATTGTCGCCACTGACCGTGGCATCTTCTACAAGATGCAGCAGCTGTGTCCGGACAAGGTCTTTATCGAGGCGCCAACGGCCGGTAACGGCGCGGCATGCCGCAGTTGTGCGCATTGCCCGTGGATGGCGATGAATACCCTTGAGCGCACGCTCAAGAGCTTGAAGGAGGGGGCGAATGAGATCTTTGTTGATCCTGCGCTGATTCCACAGGCGATCCGACCGCTGAAGCGCATGCTCGATTTCACCCATGCGGCGCGGATGAAACTGGCGGGCAACGCCTGAGTTCAATCAGCGAGTAGAAAAAACTGTGGGAGCGAGCCTGCTCGCGATGGCGGACTGTCAGTCACATGCATGTTGACTGATACGCCATCGCGAGCAGGCTCGCTCCCACAATGATTTGTGCGGTGCGAATTTATTTGGACTTCTTTGGAATCCGCACCAGCCGGGTATTGGAATACATGTCATGCCAACTGCGTTTCTGCTTGTCGAACAGCGACCAGAAAAAACCCAGGCCGACACATAGCAGTGATGCGATGGCAACCACGAAGCGCAGCAAAGCCTGCCACAGGCTGATCGCTGAGCCATCGGCATTCTGCACGCGGATGCACCAGACCTGCATTCCCAGCGTCTGCCCAGACCAGGTCCAGAACTTGGCGAAAAAGCCGAACAGTACGAACAGGAGCACTGTCGACAGCAATGGATCGCCATCCAGTGCGCCGGATTCGGTGAGGGCGCGCATTTTGTCTTCGCCGATGATCGCCATTTGAATCATCTTGTAGATGCCGCTGGTGACGATCAGCAGCGCGGTACACAGCAGGAAGTCGTAGAACATCGCGGCCAGGCGACGACCCAGGCCAGCGACAGGAAAATCGCCCTGAGGAGTAAGCAGGTGTTTCGACATGGCAGGCTCTCGGCGAAAAAAGAAGCCATTTTACGGATTTGCGCGCACAAAAAAGCCCCTGATGTCAGCATCAGGGGCTTTTTCGTTACAGAAAATTAGGCTTCTGCGATGACTTCGTCAGCCTGCATGCCTTTCTGGCCTTGCACGGCGATGAAAGTCACTTTTTGGCCTTCTTTCAGGCTCTTGAAGCCGTTGCCCTGAATGGCGCGGAAATGTACGAACAGATCCGGACCGCTCTCTGGAGTGATAAAACCAAAACCTTTCTCGTCGTTAAACCACTTGACGGTACCGCTCTGACGTTGGGACATTTCTTATTTCCTTTGACGCTAAAATTGATGACAGCCTCCTTCTCATGAAAGAGTACTGGGGCTGGTTGCAGGAGAGTAAGAAGACGTCGAACGGGATGTAGCTAACTTGTAGGCTACTGCCCAGGTCACGATTCCAAGCGACCCATGCAAACACAGTGAACAAACTCTACGCCAACTACGGGAGAAAAAACAAGCCCCCGCGAAGCCCCCGGTTTTGCTCAGTTTGAGCAATTTTCCGGGCCGTTAGTGGCTGCGTTATTCGTTATGCTTGTTCAATTGTTTTCGATCGTTATAAGCAAAGTTCATAATCGAAGCTTAGATTCAAACAGTGCACTATTTTATGGCGGTTGCGTTACACATTAGTGCACTGTTAACGCAACCGCGTTACTTATAGGAACAGTCAATCAGCCGCGATAGTAGCGTTGTGGAACAAATGGCATTTTGCTTACAAGCAAAGGAACCTTTTTCCCACGAACAATCGCCCAGACCGGCGTATCGAGCGCGATATAAGCGCTGTCGAGGTAACCCATCGCCAAAGGACCGCCGAGGGTCGGCCCGAAACCGCCGCTGCAGACGCTGCCGATGATCTCGCCGGCTTCGTTGACGATCTCTGCGCCTTCGCGCACCGGGGTGCGTTCCTGTGGCAGCAGGCCGACACGTTTGCGGCCGACACCGGTCTGTTGTTGGGCGAATACCGTCTCGGCGCCGGGGAAGCCACCGGCCCGTGCGCCATCGGCACGGCGTGGCTTGGAGATGGCCCACAACAGGCTGGCTTCGATCGGAGTGGTGTCGGTGTTCATGTCGTGGCCATACAGGCACAGACCGGCTTCCAGGCGCAGCGAGTCGCGCGCGCCAAGGCCGATGGCTTCGACTTCAGGTTCGGCCAGCAGGGCGCGGGCCAGGGCTTCGGCGTGTTGTGCCGGCACGGAGATTTCGAAGCCGTCTTCACCGGTGTAGCCCGAGCGGCTGACAAAACACTCCACGCCCAAAAGCTTCACTCGAGTGAACTGCATGAATGTCATCTTCGCCACTTCCGGCGCCAGGCGTGCCAGGACAGTGACGGCCGCCGGGCCTTGCAGTGCGAGCAGCGCGCGTTCTTCGAACAGGGGCTCGATGGTGCACTGATCGCCGATGTGCTTGCGCAGGTGCGCCAGGTCCTGATCTTTACAGGCGGCGTTGACCACCAGGAACAACTCGTCGTTACCCAGGTTGGCGACCATCAGGTCGTCGAGGATGCCACCGCTCTCATTGGTGAACATCGCGTAGCGCTGCATGCCCACCGGCAGGTCGATGATGTCCACAGGCACGAGGGTTTCCAGAGCCTTGGCGGCATTGGCGCCGGTCAGGCGGATCTGGCCCATGTGCGACACATCAAACAGGCCGGCCTGGTCGCGGGTGTGCTGGTGTTCTTTCATCACGCCCAGCGGGTATTGCACAGGCATGTCATAGCCCGCGAACGGAACCATGCGTGCGCCGAGCTCGATGTGCAGGGCGTGCAACGGGGTTTTCAACAGTTGTTCGGTGGACATATTCAGCTCCTGAAGAAGTGTGCAGGTGAGCGCACATCAGCACTCGATAATGTTGACCGCGAGACCGCCACGGGCGGTCTCCTTGTATTTGCTTTTCATGTCGGCGCCGGTCTGGCGCATGGTGCGAATGACCTTGTCGAGGGAGACGAAATGTTGGCCGTCACCACGCATGGCCATGCGCACGGCATTGATGGCCTTGACCGATCCCATGGCATTGCGCTCGATGCAAGGCACCTGCACCAGTCCGCCAATCGGGTCGCAAGTCAAGCCGAGGTTGTGTTCCATGCCGATTTCCGCGGCGTTTTCCACTTGCTGAACGCTGCCGCCGAGGACTTCGCAAAGCGCGCCGGCCGCCATGGAGCACGCCACGCCCACTTCACCCTGGCAACCGACTTCGGCGCCCGAGATCGAGGCGTTTTCCTTGTACAGGATGCCGATGGCCGCGGCGGTCAGCAGGAAACGCACGACCCCGTCATTGTTCGCGCCGGGAATAAAGCGCATGTAGTAATGCAGCACGGCCGGAATGATCCCGGCCGCACCGTTTGTGGGGGCCGTGACCACGCGTCCGCCGTTGGCGTTTTCTTCGTTGACGGCCAGGGCGTAGAGGTTGACCCAGTCCAGCACGGAGAGTGGATCGCGCAAGGCGGACTCGGGGTTGCTGCACAATTGCCGATGCAGCGCTGCCGCACGACGTTTGACCTTCAAGCCGCCAGGCAGGATGCCTTCGTTGCGGCAGCCGGCGGCGACACAGTCCTGCATCACTTGCCAGATTTTCAGCAGACCGGCGCGGGTTTCCGCTTCCGGACGCCAGGCGCTTTCGTTGGTCAGCATCACCTCGCTGATCGACAAGCCATAGGTGGTGCAGTGGCCGAGCAGGTCCTTGGCACTTTTGAAGGGAAAGGTCAGGGGCGTGGCATCTTCAACGATGCGGTCGGCGCCTGCCGCGTCTTCATCGACGACAAACCCGCCGCCAACCGAGTAGTACTCGCGGCTGCGAATTTGCAGGCCTGCCGCATCGAACGCGCGGAAGATCATGCCGTTAGGGTGATAGGCCAACGGCTTGCGAATCATGGCCAGGTGTTCTTTCTCGTTGAACGCAATGCTGTGTTCGCCGAGCAGGTTCAAGCGTCCGTTGCCGCGAATCTCTTGCAGGCGGGCGGTCACGGTTTCGGTGTTTACGGTGTCCGGGTGTTCGCCCTCCAGGCCGAGCAACACAGCCTTGTCGCTGCCGTGGCCCTTGCCGGTGGCCCCCAGAGAACCGTAGAGCTCGACCTTGACACAGGTCGTTGTTGTCAGCAGTCCATCACGGCGCAAGCCTTCGGCGAAACGCGCGGCGGCACGCATCGGGCCAACGGTATGGGAGCTGGAAGGGCCGATGCCAATCTTGAACAGGTCGAACACGCTTAACGACATGGTTGTTCTCCGGTTTCTTGTTATAGGCGCGCGCCAGCGCGCGAGCGCTAAGCGGCAAGCAACAAGCTGCACGTTAAAGCCGATCGGCTCTTTCTTGCAGCTTGAGGCTTGCCGCTAGAGGCTGCTTTTCTTAAGCGTAGCTTTCGATCGACGGGCAGGCGCAAACCAGGTTGCGGTCGCCGAATACGTTGTCGACCCGACCGACCGGTGGCCAGTATTTGCCTTCGATCAGCGACGCTACCGGATAAACCGCCTGCTCCCGGCTATACGGATGCGACCACTCGCCCACCAACTCCGCCGCGGTGTGCGGGGCGTTTTTCAGCGGGTTGTCGTCCTTGTCCAGGGTGCCGTTTTCCACCGCGCGGATTTCCTCGCGGATGCGGATCATGGCGTCGCAGAAGCGGTCCAGTTCTTCCTTGGATTCGCTTTCGGTCGGCTCGATCATCAGCGTGCCGGCCACCGGGAAGGACATGGTCGGGGCGTGGAAGCCGAAGTCGATCAGGCGCTTGGCCACGTCGTCGACGCTGATGCCGCTGCTGTCTTTCAGTGGGCGCAGGTCGAGGATGCACTCGTGGGCCACCAGGCCGTTGCTGCCGGTGTAGAGCACCGGGTAGTGCTCTTCGAGGCGACGGGAGATGTAGTTGGCATTGAGGATCGCCAGCTGCGAGGCGCGCTTGAGGCCGGCGCCGCCCATCATGCGGATGTACATCCAGGTGATCGGCAGGATGCTCGCGCTGCCGAACGGCGCGGCGCACACCGCGCCTTGCTTGCGGTCCATCTGCGCGTGGCCTGGCAGGAACGGCGCCAGGTGCGATTTCACGCCGATCGGGCCGACGCCCGGGCCGCCACCGCCGTGGGGAATGCAGAAGGTCTTGTGCAGGTTCAGGTGCGAGACGTCGCCGCCGAACTTGCCCGGTGCGCAGAGGCCGACCATGGCGTTCATGTTGGCGCCGTCGATGTACACCTGGCCGCCGTTGTCATGAATGATGCCGCAGATTTCGCGGATGCCTTCCTCGAACACGCCGTGGGTCGACGGGTAGGTGATCATCAGCGCGGCGAGGTGTTCGCGGTGCTCGATGGCCTTGGCGCGCAGGTCTTCGATGTCGACGTTGCCACGGGCATCGCAGGCGGTGACGACCACGCGCATGCCGGCCATGTTGGCGGTGGCCGGGTTGGTGCCGTGGGCCGAGGACGGGATCAGGCAGATGTCGCGACGGTCTTCGCCACGGCTCTGATGGTAGGCACGAATGGCCAGCAGGCCAGCGTACTCACCCTGGGAACCGGCGTTCGGCTGCAGGGAAATCGCGTCGTAACCGGTGGCGGCGCAGAGCATCGCTTCCAGTTCGTCGGTCAGTTGCTGGTAGCCGGCGCTTTGCTCGGCCGGGGCGAACGGGTGCAGGGCACCGAACTCGGCCCAGGTCACCGGGATCATTTCGCTGGCGGCGTTGAGTTTCATGGTGCAGGAACCCAGCGGGATCATGGTGCGATCGAGCGCCAGGTCCTTGTCCGCCAGTTTGCGCAGGTAGCGCATCAGCTCGGTTTCCGAGTGATAACGGTTGAACACCGGGTGGCTGAGGATCGGCGACTGACGCACCAGCGCGGCCGGGATCGTCGCTTGAGTGGCGGCGGCGAGGGCGGCGAAGTCCGGCAGGGTTTTGCCACTGGACAGCAAGGCCCACAGGGTTTCGACGTCGGCCTGGGTGCTGGTTTCGTCGAGGGACAGGCCCAGACGCTCGGCATCGACCACGCGCAGGTTGATCTGCCGGGCGTGCGCCTGTTCGTGCAGTTGGGCGGTGTCGGCGCCGGTCTTGATCGTCAGCGTGTCGAAGAAGTGTTCCTGCTCAACGTTCAGGCCCAAAGCGCTCAAGCCCTTGGCCAGGATCGTGGTCAGCTGATGCACACGGTTGGCGATCTGCGTCAGGCCTTTCGGGCCGTGATAGACGGCGTACATGCTGGCGATGTTGGCCAGCAGCACCTGCGCGGTGCAGATGTTGGACGTGGCCTTCTCGCGACGGATGTGTTGTTCGCGGGTCTGCATCGCCAGGCGCAAGGCCGGCTTGCCGAAACGGTCCACCGAGACACCGACCAGACGGCCCGGCATGTCGCGCTTGAACGCATCCTTGGTGGAGAAGTACGCCGCGTGCGGGCCACCGAAGCCCAGCGGTACGCCGAAACGTTGGGCGCTGCCGATGGCCACGTCGGCGCCGAACTCGCCCGGCGGGGCCAGCAGGGTCAGGGCCAGCAGGTCGGCGGCCACGGCCACCAGGGCGTTGGCGGCGTGGAAACG
>NZ_JBXAFA010000005.1:240408-461316 GCF_058792515.1 Pseudomonas sp. MT92 | reverse complement strand
CAAGGGTCAGTGGCCTTTTCCTCGGCCAGGGCATAACGCACGGGCACGACGAAAAGCTCCGCCTGGCTGGCGGGGCACGGCATCAGCGTACAGTTGATATCGATGTGAGGCTGCGCCTTGGCGGCGCGCTCGGCCTGGGCGGCTCGATCAATCCAGGCCAGTTGCTCTGCGCTCATAGGGAGAACTCCTTGTCGGTGACCTGCCGCCGCGTCAGTTCGGCGTTCAGGTTATCCAGCCGTTGCCTGGGCGACAGGCCGGGCTCGGTCAACATGTTTCGGTAACTGGCGTGAGCCGGCGCATCGGGAAAGTCGGTGCCCAGCAAAGCCTGGAAGCGAGCCCAGAGCAGGACCTCATCGATGGCGCTGTAACCGTGACGGCCGGCATGCTGCTGGCAGTGCGACGCCCACTGGTGCAATGCCTCGTCGTCCAGCCCTTGCAGGTACTCGGGAAAGTTACGCTGACCGTGTTCGATCAACTGCTGAGCGAAGTGCTGACGCTGGGCGCTGCCCAAGTGCTCCAGCTGATGCGCGGACAGCAACAGCCAGGGCTCATGCGCATAGAGTGCAGCGGGTTGATCGGGATTTTCCTGGTGGATCTCCAGTTCCGGGAGCCGGATCAGTCGCACAGGTCCCATCAAGCGATCACGTTCGAAAGCGGGCAGCGAGGTTAGCCACAAGGCCGCGATCCGGGGGTCGTGGTAACGGAACAAGACCGTGACATCCCCTTCGACACGCACGTGAATCAGGCTGCGTAAATGCCCAAGCACGACCTCTTCCTGCGCCTCTGACTCCAGCCAGATGCCGCAGGCCGTGCTCCACTCCTGGAAAAATCGCTGGGCCAGCGGGCTATCGGGAGAAACAGGCACCAGGACCGGCCCTACTTCCTCCAATGGGCCATAAGCGGTGTTGCGGTAGAGTGACCGGAACGTCGTGCTCCCTAGCTCAAACAGACGCTCGGGCAGACGTTCAATGCGGGTTCGATCCAGCAGCAGATACGCCTGACTCATCTCCGTTTCTCCGCCAGCTTTTGACACACGGCGCAAATCGGAGCGGCCATCTGAGCCGCCTGAGCCAATGCCCGTTTTTGCGCGGCCAGTGATAGCGCAAGCTGTTGCGACGCTACGGGGAGTAATGAGCCAGCCGCCTGCGGCACTATCCCGGGTACCGGCACCCCGCCTTCGACAAGGGCTACGCTGCTGAAAATCCCCGCGGAGTTGATGATCAAGTGATGGCCGCCAGCCGTGAGCGTCAGGCTGGCCCCCGCATCAATCACCACGTTGTTGGCGGTGACACGGGCCTGCGGCCCGGCCTGAATCACCCAGGCGCCTTCTGTGGTCGTGCTGCTGTTGCCGGTGATGTTGACCAGCTCATCGCCGCCGATCACCGTATTGCGCGCGCCTTGGGTGGTGCGCGACTCGTCGCCCTTGATCAGGCAGGTGCTGTGATTATCCACCTGCTCGAAACGGTCGTGGCCAATCCGGGTGTCGCTGTCATTGAGAACCCATTGCTCGAAGTCACGCTGCGCCCGCAGGTAGATTTTTTCCTGCCCGGCGCGGTCTTCGATCGACAACTCGTTGTACCCCCCGGTGTGCGGGGAGCTGTGGCTGCGCAATACGGTTTTGGTCTTGTGCTCGGGCAGCGGGTAAGGCGCCGAGTTGACCTTGTTCATCACGCAACCGGTAATGAGCGGATGGTCGGGATTGCCCTCCAGGAAGGTGACGACCACTTCCATGCCGACACGCGGAATGGTCACAGAGCCAAAATTTTCACCTGCCCAGTTACTGGATACCCGCAGCCAGCAACTGCTTCTTTCACTGTTGAGTCCGGCCCGGTCCCAATGGAACTCGACTTTGACCCGACCATACTCATCGCAATAGATCTCCTCGCTGGCAGGTCCGGTCACACGGGCGGTCTGACTCACCAGTGGCATTTTTCGCGTCCGCATTGGCGGTCGGTAAAACACATCCCATGGAATGACGCTGAAGCTGTTGCGATAGCCCTGGTTAAAGCCGTCCCCGGACTGGACGTCGCTGGTGATCGCCTCTTCCAGAGACTGTGGCTGTTTTCCAGCGTGTGTCACGCTGAGCAACAGCCACAGACCGTTGCAGCGTTCACGCGGATGCTCGGTCAGGGTAAAAAAGTGACCACTGCGCAGCGTCGCCTGATCGCTCTGGCCCTCGAACAACCGGTAATCAACACGGTGCCGCTCCAGGGCCTGGCGAGCGAGTTGATCACCATGCTTTTCATTCTTGATCAGTACCGGGTAGCAATAGTCTTCAAGCTTGGGGCTGAACTCGGCAGCGAAGCAGCTTTCCTGCATCACACTTGGGCGCTGGAAGTCATAGTGCCTGCGCGTGGTGGTGCTGGTGCGGGTGCGATACCTCATGGAGAACTGGTTGACCACGGGGTGATCCGCCACCATGCCGGAGTCTTGTCGATAGGATGTATCGGCCAGTGTCGGGAACCAGGTCTGATCGTCGGTGAACACCAGCAAATGACCGTCCGGCGAATGCTGGAAATGCCACGCGATACCGTCCTCGGCGCACAGCCGCTGAACAAATTCGTAATTATTTTCCCCGTATTGAGTGCAGTATTCGCGCTCCGGACTGGTGCTGACATGGAAGGCGAACGCATCGGCCTGAATGCCGTGTCCCTTGAGCACCTGAGCGATGATTTGCGGCACCGTCTGCTTCTGGAAAATTCGTTGATCGTGGCTGAACTGCAAGTAGTGCAGCGCCGGGACGAGGCACAGGTGGTAATGGGTCAGACGCTTGCCGGTTTCACCGACGACCACCTCTTCGATATGGCCATGAAGACCTTCGCCGTCGAGACCGAACTGAAGGAACGCGGGCTGACCGAGCAGACTCTCCGGATCGACATTCGGATTTTCGCTGACCAGTTCAACCTGGATCGCGTACAAGGCGCTGATGGCCTCTACACCGTCAAAGGAGAGGACTTTGAAATCATTACGAACAGCGGGAATGTGCAGCGCGAAATGCGCCGTATTGGCCGACCTGAACATACGCTTATCCCTTATCAAGCGCGATGTGCAAACCGTCCCTGGTTGTGCACGCAAAAAATTGGCGGGCACGTTAACAACGGGGCAAACAGATTGATGTAGGAAGGGTCTTGGAATGCGGTCAGACCGTTCCGTCTTGCTAGAGCCTGAGTCAATTCATGAGAGGGGGGAATGATCTGGACTGGCCAAGTCACGGCATGACAAGCCCGGCGCAACACGCCGGGCCTGTCCAGCTTTACGCCGTCTTACGGAAGACAAACACCAGACCAACAATGATCAGCAACATGCCGAGCAGGCTCAGCAGTGCCAGGCGGTTGCCGAAGAACAGATAGTCCATCACCGCGGTCACCGCCGGCACCAGGTAAAACAGACTGGTGACGTTCACCAGATTGCCCCGGGCGATCAAGCGGTAGAGCAACAATGTCGCCAATACCGAGACCACCAGACCCATCCACAACACCGGCACGAAAAAACCGCTGCCGTGCTCGAAGTGGAATGGCTGGAACGGCACGAATATCCCGCACAACAGTAGCCCGGCGAGGTACTGCACCGGCAACGTGCCGAGAGGGTTGTCGGTGATGCGTTTTTGCATGATCGAGCCAAACGTCATGCTCGCCAGCGCCAGCAGCCCGAAGAGCATGCCGGACAGCGACATGCCGGCCAGGCCGATGCCCTGATAGACCACCATGATCAACCCGGCCAGACCGAGCGACAGGCCGAACATCCGGCTGGCCGATCGCTGACGCTCCATGATCACCACGGTGAGAATGGGTTGCACGCCCATGATCGTCGCCATCACGCCCGGGGTGACTTTCAGGTCCAGGGCCAGCAGATAGAAAATCTGATAAGCCCCCAGCAACACCACCCCGGTGGCCATGGCATACAGCATCGGCTTGCCGCCCTTGGGCAGCTTCAGCTTGAGCAAGGGCACCAGCAGGATCAAGCCGCACAAGGCAATGACAAAGCGGATGAACAGAAAGGCAAAGGGCGACGCGTGAGCCAGCCCCCATTTGGAGAAGATCGCCCCACTGCTCCACAGCAGGACGAACAGACTCGTGGAAGCCGCCGCGAGCGCGGACTTTTTCGAAAGGACAAACATGAATACCACCTGTAGTCAGGCAAGAAGCCAACTCAGCCGTAGCTGAAATTCAGTCGTGTTTTTTTTCAGGCAGGCACCGGGGAGCAGCAGAAAACGCTGATCAGCCCGAAACGCCAACACCTGGCGGCGAGACCACCGCGCACACTGGCGTGCGACTGACAGGAGGAGGGTAATGACTGATCTGCCCCGGCTGCTGATTCCCGCACGGCACGACGCCAGCGTTGACCGCTGAATCGACTACCGCGTTGATGAGGGATGCAGGCATGGGCTGATCTTTTCTCGTGGGAGGAAAAAGTGAGTCCTGAAACTCACCGTGCGCCGACTATAACCAGCGTGAGACATGAATTGCAATAAGTTGCGTTAAAGGTCGACCCGTCGATGTTGTCGCCCGACTCTCTTGGATTTTCCACCAGGAACTGGCGAAACAAGCGATCTCTGCGGGAGCCGGCTTACCGGCTCCCGCAGGTTTATTCAACCAAACAACCAATACCCCAACAATGTCAGCACCACCACCGCCAACACCGGGCGCAGCACTCGGTAGGCCTTGGGGTTGCGACGCTTCCACTGCTTGATCCCACCGCTGAGTTTGTCACTGAAGTGCTTGCTCCAGGCGTAGGCCTGGTTGATCCCGCCGACGCGCTCGTCGTCGAGGTTCTGCGGCGCGGTTGCACGCCCCAGCAGGCCGCTGACCCAGCGATTGATACGGGTCATCAGACGGCTGCTCAGCGGTCGTTCGATGTCGCAGAACAGGATGACCCGTGTCTTCTCGGTTTCGTTCTTGACCCAGTGCACGTAGGTTTCATCGAACATCACGTCTTCACCGTCGCGCCAGGCGTACACCTGACCGTCAACGAAAATACGGCAATCGTCGGAGTTCGGCGTGGACAGGCCGAGGTGATAGCGCAGGGAACCGGCGAACGGGTCGCGATGCGGATTGAGGTGGCTGCCGCCCGGCAGCAGCGCAAACATCGCGCCCTTGACGTTGGGAATGCGGCTGACCAGCTCCACGGTTTTCGGACACAGGAGTTCGGCCGACGGCAAGGGTTTGTCGTACCACTTGAGGTAGAAACGCTTCCAGCCTTTCTTGAAAAACGAGCCGAAACCGGCGTCGTTGTTCTTCTCGGCGGCGCGAATGTAGCCCTCGTCGAACAGGTGCATCGCTTCGTCGCGAATGACTTCCCAATTGTCCTTGAGCACATCCAGTTCAGGGAACTTGCTGCGATCCAGGTAAGGTTTCGACGGTACGCCGGAGAACAGGTACATCAGGGCGTTGTAGGGTGCGAACAGCGCCGAATGATTGACGAACTGTCGCAGCACCGGCAACCGTGCCTTGCCACGCAAATGCACATAGAGGGTGCTGCCCAGAAAAAGCAGCAACAATGACGCTTTCGCGGCAAAGGAAAAGGTCATCAACAACTCCTTGGAAATAGACACTGTTGCACAACGCCATTCACCCGGCGCGGCAGTCGGCATGATAAACACTACCGACCTCAGTAAACACCCGCGGGATTCGACATTCAGTGTTGAGGATTGCGCAATAAATGCTTATTAACACAAGACTCTTGAACATTCGCTGACCTGAATCAGTCTCCCGCGGTGCAAGGGCACGCGTCCCTGCGGCAGCGCCATCCGGCGTCCGGGTGTTACTGCTGAGTCTCCTGCTCGGTGAACAGATCGCTGAACAGCATGCTCGACAGGTAACGCTCCCCGGAGTCCGGCAGGATCACCACAATGGTCTTGCCCTGCATTTCCGGGGTTTCGGCCAGCCGTACCGCCACCGCCATCGCGGCCCCGCAGGAAATGCCGCACAAAATCCCCTCTTCCTGCATCAAGCGCAGGGCCATGGCCTTGGACTCCTCGTCGCTGACCAGCTCCACCCGGTCGACGATCGACAGGTCCAGGTTCTTCGGCACAAAACCGGCACCGATGCCCTGGATCTTGTGGGGGCTCGGCTTGATCTCTTCACCGGCCATTGCCTGGCTGATCACCGGCGATACCGCGGGCTCCACCGCGACCGAGATGATCGGTTTGCCCTGGGTATTCTTGATATACCGCGAAACGCCGGTAATGGTTCCGCCCGTTCCGACGCCTGCCACCAACACATCGACAGCGCCGTCGGTGTCGTTCCAGATTTCCGGGCCGGTGGTTTTTTCGTGGATGGCCGGGTTGGCCGGGTTTTCGAATTGCGCCGGCATGAAATATTTCGACGGATCGCTGGCCACAATTTCGCCAGCCTTTTCGATCGCGCCTTTCATGCCCTTGGCTGGTTCAGTCAGTACCAGTTCGGCCCCCAGGGCCTTGAGCACCTTGCGTCGCTCGATACTCATGGACGCCGGCATGGTCAGCATCAATTTATAGCCACGTGCGGCGGCGACGAAGGCCAGGCCGATGCCTGTATTACCGGAGGTCGGTTCGACAATGGTCATGCCAGGTTTGAGTTTGCCGGTGCTTTCGGCGTCCCAGATCATGTTCGCGCCGATGCGGCACTTGACCGAATAACCGGGGTTGCGCCCTTCGATCTTGGCCAGGATGGTCACACCGCGCGGGGCGATACGGTTGATCTGTACCAGCGGCGTATTGCCGATGGAATGGGCGTTGTCAGCGAAAATGCGGCTCATGACTGGGTCCTTACTACAGCATTTGATAAGCGCACAAAGGTATGCCTGTTGGTCGTGGGCGTCCAGTCAGGCGAACGTCCGCGGGCCGGCGCAGTCAATCGCTATAGTTCGCCAGAGAATTGCCATCATGAAACGTCGATACAGCTGGCCCCTATGGACCTTCGCAGGCCTCGTCGTACTGTTGGTTGCCCTGCACATCGCCCTGCCCTACCTGGTGCGCAATTACCTTAACGACAAGTTGGCGGACATGGGCGAATACCGTGGGCAAGTCACTGACGTGGACCTCGCCTTATGGCGTGGCGCCTACAAGATCAACGGCCTGAAAATCGTCAAAGTCGACGGCAAGGTGCCAGTGCCGTTCGTCAATGCGCCGCTGATCGACCTCTCGGTCAGCTGGCACTCGCTCTGGTACGACCATGCAGTGGTGGCACAGGTGCAGTTCCTCAACCCGGAGGTGAACTTCGTCGATGGTGGTGCCAACAAGCAGAATTCCCAGACGGGTCGGGGCACCGACTGGCGCGCCCAACTGGGCAAACTGCTGCCGATCACGCTAAATGAAGTGCGAATCGATGACGGCAAGATCAGCTTCCGCAACTTCAATTCCAAACCCCCGGTGAACATGAACGCCACCAAGGTCAACGCCAGCATTTACAACCTGACCAACGTGGAGGATACCAAAGGCAAACGCGACGCCCGCTTCGAAGGGAAAGCCCTGTTGTTGGGGCATGCGCCACTGGAAACCACCGCGACCTTCGACCCGTTGAGCAATTTCGAAGACTTCGAGTTTCGCCTACGGGCCAAAGACATCGAACTCAAGCGTATGAACGACTTCGCTTCGGCCTACGGCAAGTTCGATTTCAATGGCGGCCATGGCGACGTGGTCATTGAAGCACAGGCCAAAAAGGCCAAATTGACGGGTTATATCAAACCGCTGCTCAGGGATGTCGACGTGTTCAACTGGCAGCAGGACGTCGAAAACAAAGACAAAGGGATGTTCCGCTCCATCTGGGAGGCCATTGTCGGTGGATCCGAGACCGTGCTGAAAAACCAGGGCAAGAACCAGTTTGCCACCCGGGTTGAACTCAGTGGCAACGTACATCAACAAGATGTCAGCGCGTTCCAGGCGTTTTTGCAGATTTTACGCAATGGATTCATTCAGGCATTCAATGCCCGCTACGAACGACCGAAGCCGGATGCCGGGTAATATCCAGATGGACATGCCCGGTAACCGCCGCGACCCAGTTAGGATGTGACGCTCCATTCAGAGACTGAATAAGCCGTCTGCGTTCACAGTAGACCGGGCACCGCGTTATAGTCGGGGTTGACCCATTTTATTGCGCCCCGCCCTGCCTCGTTCAGGTCGGCGTTACCGTTCGAGGATTAGCAGATGAAGTTCGAAGGCACCCAGGCCTACGTCGCCACCGATGACCTGAAGCTGGCGGTCAATGCCGCCATCACCCTGGAGCGGCCGTTGCTGGTCAAGGGCGAACCGGGCACCGGCAAGACCATGCTCGCCGAGCAACTGGCCGAATCCTTTGGCGCCAAGCTGATCACCTGGCACATCAAGTCCACCACCAAGGCCCATCAAGGCCTGTACGAGTACGACGCGGTCAGCCGCCTGCGTGATTCGCAACTGGGCAACGAAAAAGTCCACGACGTACGCAACTACCTGAAAAAGGGCAAGCTCTGGGAAGCCTTCGAATCCGAAGAGCGGGTGATCCTGCTGATCGACGAAATCGACAAGGCCGACATCGAGTTCCCTAACGACCTGCTGCAAGAACTCGACAAGATGGAGTTCTACGTTTACGAAATCGACGAGACGATCAAGGCCAAGAAACGCCCGATCATCATCATTACCTCCAACAACGAAAAAGAACTGCCGGACGCCTTCCTGCGCCGCTGCTTCTTCCACTACATCGCGTTCCCCGACCGCGTCACACTGCAGAAAATCGTCGACGTGCACTACCCGGACATCAAGAAAGACCTGGTCAGCGAAGCCCTCGACGTGTTCTTCGACGTGCGCAAGGTGCCGGGCTTGAAGAAGAAGCCATCGACCTCCGAACTGGTGGACTGGCTGAAACTGCTGATGGCCGACAACATTGGTGAAGCCGTGCTGCGCGAACGCGATCCGACCAAGGCCATCCCGCCGCTGGCCGGCGCCTTGGTGAAAAACGAACAGGACGTGCAACTGCTTGAGCGCCTGGCGTTCATGAGCCGTCGCGGCAGTCGTTGATCATCTGGGGCAAATGCCATGCTGCTCAATCTGTTCAATGAAATGCGCGCAGCCAAGGTCCCGGTCTCGGTGCGCGAGCTGCTGGACCTGATCAACGCACTGAAACAGCGCGTGACCTTCGCCGACATGGACGAGTTCTATTACTTGTCTCGGGCGATCCTGGTAAAGGACGAAAAGCATTTCGACAAGTTCGACCGGGCCTTCGGCGCGTACTTCAACGGTCTGGAAAAACTCGACGACCATTTGCAGGCCCTGATCCCCGAAGACTGGCTGCGCAAGGAATTCGAACGTTCCCTGACCGATGAAGAGCGGGCGGCGATTCAGTCCCTTGGCGGTCTGGACAAGCTGATCGAAGAGTTCAAGAAGCGCCTGGAAGAGCAAAAGGAACGCCATGCCGGCGGCAACAAGTGGATCGGCACCGGCGGCACCAGCCCGTTCGGCTCCGGCGGGTTCAACCCGGAAGGCATTCGGGTCGGTGATGCCGGCAAGCGCCAGGGCAAAGCGGTCAAGGTCTGGGACCAGCGCGAATACAAGAACCTCGACGATTCGGTGGAACTGGGCACACGCAACATCAAGGTCGCCCTGCGCCGCCTGCGCAAGTTTGCCCGCCAGGGGGCAGCCGAAGAACTGGACATCGACGGCACCATCGATCACACCGCCAAGGACGCCGGCCTGCTGAACATCCAGATGCGACCCGAGCGACGCAACACGGTGAAGTTGTTGCTGCTGTTCGACATCGGCGGTTCGATGGACGCCCATGTGAAGATCTGCGAAGAACTGTTCTCGGCCTGCAAGACCGAGTTCAAGCATCTGGAGTATTACTATTTCCACAACTTCATTTATGAATCGGTGTGGAAGAACAACATGCGCCGCACTTCCGAGCGTACGTCGACCCAGGACGTGCTGCACAAGTACGGTGCCGACTACAAAGTGATCTTCATCGGTGACGCCGCCATGGCGCCCTACGAAATCACCCAGCCCGGCGGCAGCGTCGAGCACTGGAACGAAGAAGCCGGCTACGTGTGGATGCAGCGGTTCAAGGAGAAGTACAAAAAGCTCATCTGGATCAACCCGTATCCGAAAGACACCTGGGGCTACACCTCCTCGACCAACATTGTGCGGGACTTGATCGAGGACCAGATGTATCCACTGACCCTTCGCGGGTTAGAGGAAGGAATGCGGTTTCTGTCCAAGTAATCCCGTTGCCCTGTAGGAGCTGGCTTGCCAGCTCCTACCTGGGTCAACTGAACCGGCGCAGGTAATTGATGTGCTCGCGGTGCGCCACGTCCTGCACCACTGGCCGCAACCGCACCTGTGCCCCCGGCAAACACTGCGCCAGCCGCGCCAGCGCCAATGGCGTCAACGCCCCCAATCGTGGATAGCCGCCAATGGTCTGCCGATCATTGAGCAGCACGATCGGCTGCCCGTCCGGTGGCACCTGAACGGCGCCCAGCGGGATGCCTTCGGAAATCATCGGTTTGCCCTGGTACTGCAACGCCGTGCCCAGCAGGCGAATGCCCATCCGGTCGGCGCGACTGTCGAGGTGCCATGGGTTGTTGAACGCATCGAACAGGCTCTGGCCACTGAACTCGCCGATTTGCGCTCCCAGCACCAGGTCCAGCGGAGCCTCCAGCTGCAGATCTGGTCGCAAGTCCCCCGGCAACTCCCGCAGCAGCATCACCGAGTTACCCGAATAACCGAGCGAGTCATCCTTGCCCAACGGGCGCCCCATGCCATCCAGGCCACCGAGTGCTTCGCGTACCACCGTCGCGCTGCTACCCAACACCTTCGGCGCATCAAACCCACTCGGCGCGGCCAGATAGGCCCGGGCACCGAGTAACGGTTGGGTGAATTGCAGTCGTTGACCTTTGTGCAATCTGAAACTGCGCCACGGCGCCAGCGCCTCACCGTCCACCTGTGCGCCAAGATCGGCCCCGGCCAGCGCCAGCACGCAATCATCCTCGGCCACCACGGTGAACCCGCCGAGGGTGATTTCGATCACCGGTGCATCCAGCCGGTTGCCCAGCAGCCAGTTGGCCCAGGACAACGAACGCCAATCCAGCCCACCGCCCTGAGTCACGCCCAGGTGCCGCACGCCAAAGCGCCCGGCGTCCTGCAACAGGCACAGCGGCGTACTGGCTTCAATCGTCAAACGGCTCATGCCTGGCCCTCCAATGGCGTGTCATCACCGCCCAGGTTAATGAACTCAGCGTGATCCACCGCTTCGAAACGCACGGTGTCGCCCGGCTGCATCAGGCTGTAGCCGTCGCGGTGACGGTCGAACAGCTTGGCCGGCGTGCGACCGATCAGGTTCCAGCCCCCCGGCGACACCACCGGGTAGGCGGCGGTCTGCCGTTCAGCGATGCCGACACTGCCAGCGGCAACTTTCTTGCGCGGGGTGTCCAGGCGCGGCGCGGCCAGCACCTCTTCCACCAGCCCCATGAAAGCGAAGCCCGGCGCGAAACCCAGGGCGAACACCTGATACTCACGCTGGCTGTGCCGACGGATCACCTCTGCCACCGTCAACCCGCTGCGCTGTGCCAACAGGGTCAGCTCCGGGCCGACGCTCAAGTCGTACCAGACTGGCAGCACGTGGCAGGAGCCACGCGTACGGGCGTTGGGCGACAAATCGATCAAGGCTTCGGCAATCACCTCCCGTGCCTGGGCCGGACTCAACGCGACAAGGTCGTAATGCACCATCAGCGTGGTGTAGGACGGCACCAGATCGATCAGATGTTCACCGAACGCGCTGCGCAGACTTTCGCTGGCGGCGAGCATCCACGGCATGTTGGCTTCAGCGATTTCATCGAACAGACGCACCATCAGACAATCCAGCGCGACCACTTCCACCCGCAGTTTCATGACGCGCTCTGCTGATTCAAGGCTTCGCGGATGCGCCGCACGGCGGCCACCGAACTGGCGTTGTCGCCGTGTACGCACAGGGTATTGGCCTGCAAGTGCAAGGCGCTGCCGTCGCTGGCGGTGAGGGGGTCGCCACGGGCAATGATCAGCGCCTGCTCGATGATTCTCTCCGGATCATGATGCACGGCGCCCGGCAGTTGCCGTGATACCAGCATACCGGCGCTGTCGTAGGCGCGATCGGCAAAGGCTTCGAACCACAGGGTCACGCCATATTCATCGCCCATCTGCTGCGCGGCGCTGTTGTCGCGGGTGGCCATCAACATCAACGGCAAGCGGCGGTCATAACTGGCCACGGCCTGCAACACTGCACGCAATTGCGCCGGGTTGGCCATCATGTCGTTGTACATCGCGCCGTGGGGTTTGACGTAACTGACCCGACCACCCTGGGCCCGGCAAATGCCATCGAGGGCGCCGATCTGGTAATGCAGGATGTCCTGGAGTTCCTGGGCCGCGTAAGCCATGGAGCGGCGGCCGAAGCCCACCAGATCCTGATAGGCCGGATGGGCGCCAATCTGTACGCCATGGCTGAGGGCCAGGCTGACGGTCTTGCGCATGATGCTCGGGTCACCGGCGTGGAAGCCGCAGGCGATGTTGGCGCAATCGATAAAGGGCATGACCTCGGCGTCGAGACCCATGGTCCAGTTGCCGAAACTCTCGCCGATGTCGCAGTTCAATAGCAGGCGGCTCACGGTGAACACTCCTGTAGGCATTATTCTTTTTAGCTGCGGGATATATCTGTAAGACAGGCCCGCAGATTATCAGTTACCGGGCGTCGAGTTGCTTGCCGCGGGTTTCCGGCAGACTCAGGGCCGCGAGGATCACCACGCCGTAGGAAACCGCCGCAAAGGCACCGATTCCCACACTCAGCGGCACTTTCTGGCTGAGCAAACCGATCAGCAGCGGGAACAACGCCGCCAGCGCCCGGCCGATGTTGTAGCAGAACCCCTGACCCGAACCGCGAATTCGCGTCGGAAACAACTCGGTCAGGAACGCGCCCATGCCGCTGAAGATGCCTGAGGCGAAGAAACCCAGCGGAAAGCCCAGCCAGAGCATCACACCATTGCTGACTGGCAGTTGGGTGTAGAGCAGCACAATGGTGAACGAGCCGACCGCGAAGAGGATGAAGTTCTTTTTGCGGCCGAGGATGTCGGTCAAGTAGGCACTGATGACGTACCCCACGTAGGACCCGACGATCACCATCGCCAGATAACCGCTCGTATTGAGCACGCTCAAACCGCGTTCGTTCTTCAGGAAGGTCGGCAACCAGGACGTGATCGCGTAGTAGCCACCCAACGCGCCGGTGGTCAGCAGTGAAGCGCGAAACGTGGTGAAGAGCATGCCGGGCGCGAAGATCTCGTAGAACTTCGACGGGTTGCTCGGCTCCTGCCTGGCTTTGGCCTCGCGGTAGATTTCCGGGTCCTTGACCAGGCGACGGACGAAGATCACGAAAATCGCCGGCACGATGCCGAGAATGAACAGTGCGCGCCAGGCATCATCTGCTGGCAACACCGAGAACAACAGCGCATAGAGAATGGCCGTCAGCCCCCACCCCAGCGCCCAGCCGGATTGCACCATGCCAACGGCCTTGCCGCGATCCTGGGCGCGGATCACTTCACCCATCAGGACTGCGCCAGCCGTCCACTCGCCACCGAAACCGAAGCCCATCAGGGTGCGGGCGATCAACAGCTGTTCGTAGTTCTGGGCGAAACCGCAGAGAAAGGTGAAGAAGGCAAACCACAACACCGTCAGCTGCAAGGTACGCACGCGGCCGATGCGGTCGGAGAGAATGCCGGCCACCCAACCGCCGATGGCCGAAGCGATCAGCGTGCTGGTGTGAATCAGCCCGGCCTGCCCGGTGGTGATGCCCCACATGGCAATCAGGGTCGGCACGACGAAGCTGAGCATCTGGGTGTCCATGCCGTCCAGGCCATAGCCGATCTTGCAGCTCCAGAAGGTGCGACGTTCTTGCTGATTGATGTTGCGATACCAGTCGAAAGGTCCCGGACGAGCCACGGCTTTCGGGGTGAAGGGGGTGTCGGGCGCACTCATGGCGAATCTCCGCGCTGATTTTATTGGTATTGTTCTGAGCCCCGACGACGCCTATCGTGGGAACCGGATGCATCGATTTTTGGGCGGCTTGCCCTGTGGCGTCCAACTAATAAAAACCCGCCTTAGACATAAGAAATCTTTATCCCCCCCGAGCCAATCCCATGAACCTGAAGTTTCTCGAGACCTTCGTCTGGGTCGCCCGCCTCAAGAGCTTTCGCCTGACCGCCGACAAACTCTTCACCACCCAGGCGTCGATCTCCAGCCGCATCGCCGTGCTCGAAAGTGAGCTTGGGGTGAAGCTGTTTCTGCGCGATTCCCGTGGTGTGAGCCTGACGCCCGAAGGCTTGAAGGTGCTCGATTATGCCGAGCAGATGATGGACACCATGCAGGCGCTGCGGCAGTCGATCGAGAACCGTTCGAGCAAGGCCGGACGCGTGCGCATCGGCGTGATGGACACGGTCATCCACACCTGGCTCAGCCCGTTGGTGGCACAGATGACCGATCACTATCCGCTGGTGGAAATCGAGCTGGTGGCCGATACCTCGCTGAACCTCTGCGATCAGCTGCAAACAGGTTTTCTCGATGTAATCCTGCAAACCGATCTGTTGCGCCAGGAAAGCGTCCGCAGCCTGGAACTGGCCAGCCATCCCATGGGCTGGATCGTTGCCAGCAATTCCCTCTACAACCGTGAGTATTCAGGCGTCGCCGATCTGGCGAATGAACGGATCATCACCTACTCGAAAAACTCTCATCCACACCAGGAAGTGCTCGCGCTGATGCAGGCCAACGGCGTCATGGCGCCGCGCCTCAATTGTGTGAACTCGGTATCGGCGATCACCCGATTGTTGCGCGATGGCTTCGGGATTGGTGCGTTGCCACCAGTGCTGGTGGCCGAGGAACTGGCGCGCGGGGAATTGACCTTGCTGGCCATCGAGCAACGGCCACCGAATCTGCAAGTGGTGGTGTCGTGGCGGGTGGGCGCGGAGTGGGTCGAGGAGATTGTGGCGTTGTGTCAGCAGGTGCTGGAGGGGTATGCGCGCAGGGTGGGAGAAAGCTACATCGTACTGGCGGACTAGCGAACCGTGTGGCGAGGGAGCAAGCGCCCTCGCCACAAGGGCCTTGTTCACAAGCCACGCAGGTCCCGCTCTTCGATCGGCCGGCTCTGGCGCAGGCGCTTGCCGCCCAGCACCACCCAGTCAATCAGTCGGAACAGGCACTCCAGGCCGAACGACAGCATCATCGCGCCGCTCATGCCCCAGATCATCGCTTCCGGCGTCAACAGGATCTGGTAGCTGTAGCCATTCCAGGTTTCCTTGCGAATGTCCGGATCGGCGGCCAGCACCACCTGCAGCAAACGGATGTACCAAGGCCCCTGCATCGCCTGGAACTGCTTGTCCAGCGCCAGTTGGCGGGTCAGCAGGTTGCTCAGGCTGTCGGCGTCACTGCGGAAAATCGGGTCTTCGCTGGCCCGATAATGGGCCACCAGGGCCTGCATATCGCCTTTGAAGAACTGATTGGCCGTCCCCTGAAAGCCGCTCAGGCTGGCCTGCGCTTCGATCAGATGGGCCTCGACCCGTTTGGCGTAATCATTGATGAACCCCGGCACCTGGACACCGATCAACAGGCCCGCCGCGAACAACACCAGCCGTAGGTAACTGAGCAACATGGGGAAGAATCCTTATTCGGTCCTGCCCTGGCTGACGCATTCGCCGCGTCGCCACAGGCTCCATTGGCCCGGTTCGTAGCGGGTCCAGGTTTCGTTTTCGGTCAAAGGTTCGGTGGCGATCACCGTCACCACGTCGTTGGGGGTGGTTTCGGCCTGAAAGTCGACGATGACATCGACGTCCTTCAGGCGCGCCGGGCCGAACGGGGCTCGGCGGGTGATCTGCGCCAGCTTGGTGGAGCAATAGCAGAACAGCCAGTCGCCGTCGCTGAGCAGGCAGTTGAACACGCCTTTGCTGCGATATTCGGCACACGCGGCCACCAGGTCGGGCAGCAGTTCCTCGACTTCAACCGGCTCGGGGAATGCCGCACGCACGCGGTTGAGCAAATCGCAGAACGCCGCTTCGCTGTCGGTATCGCCCACCGGACGATAGAAACTGGCGCCGGGATTAAAGTCCGCCAGTTGACCGTTATGGGCGAAACACCAGTTACGGCCCCACAACTCGCGTACGAAAGGGTGGGTATTGGAGAGGCAGACCTTGCCGACGTTGGCCTGGCGGATATGCCCGATCACGACCTCGCTCTTGATCGGGTAGCGCTGAACCAGGTTCGCGACTTCCGACTCGCAGCTCGCCGCCGGGTCCTGGAACAAACGCAAGCCCCGGCCTTCATAGAAGGCGATGCCCCAGCCGTCGCGATGCGGACCGGTACGGCCGCCACGCTGCATCAACCCGGTGAAGCTGAACACAATATCGGTCGGCACATTGGCGCTCATGCCCAATAATTCACACATGCTCGGACTCTCGCTTCAAGCCAGGGGCGACGTTACAGGCGGGGTTCGACCCGCATACGCTGGGGATTGCTCGGAACAGGGGGACGACCATAGCGATCGTCGCCAGCGCCGCCGAAGGCACGCTCCTCTTCCGGTTCTTCGGCAAGCGCGGCCGCTTTGGCGGCGGCGGCCCTTTCCTTGCGCGCATTGGAGGCGCGCTCGATCGGGAAGCGAATCGCCACGAACACCAGGTAAATGCCAAACGCGATCATGCCGTACATGAACAGATCGGAGATCGCCCGCCACGCGTTATTGCCGACCTTGAACAACAGATCAAGGGCCGTAATGGCGATGGCCGGGGCGACCTTTTCCTTCACGGGGTCGATGATGGTCGGGGAAAACAGCAGCACCGCCACCAGCAACCGCAGCGGCTCACGCAGCCAACGCCACATCCAGCGGGTGATGCGCATCCACACCAACAGGCAGCCCAAAGCGGCAAAGGCGTAGAGGCCCCAAGCGATCAGATAGTCGTTCTCGGTCATGGTGTCCATGGCAAGGCAGGCAAAGAGGCGCTTATGATAACGGCTTTTCGTCCTTGAGGCTGCATCAATGGCAGCCGGTCGGGACACAGGACCTGTGGGAGCGAGCTTGCTCGCGATGAGGCCAGCACATCCAGCATCCATACTGACTGTCAGAACGCTATCGTCGGAACGCCGCCCGGAGCAAACTCGCTCCCACAGGTTCAAAACCTATTCCGTTTACTGTTCGAGAGTCCTCCATGCCGCTATCCGCCACCCTTTGCGACGCTCCGGTTGCCCACAAGGCCGAAGGTTCCGACCCGTATGCCTGGCTGCAAGAGCGCGACACCGATGCCGTACTCGACTACCTCAAGGCTGAAAACAGCTATCAGGAGGCGCAAACCGCCGATCAGGCCGGGCTGCGTGAATCCCTGTTCGAGGAAATCAAGGGCCGGATTCTCGAAACCGACCTGTCCCTGCCCTCCCCGTGGGGACCTTACCTGTATTACACGCGCACCACGGCGGGTGACGAATATTCCCGCCACTATCGCTGCCCGCGCCCGGCCGACGACAGCCTGCAACTCGATGAAAGCCGGGAACAACTGCTGCTTGACCCGAACCTGTTGGCCAATGGCGGCTTTTTCTCCCTTGGCGCGTTCAGCATCAGCCCGGACCACCAGCGCCTGGCCTACAGCGTCGACTCAACGGGCGATGAGATTTACACGCTGTTCGTGAAGGAATTGTCCGACGGCCGCGTCAGCGAACTGGAGTTCCAGGACTGCGACGGCAGCATGACCTGGGCCAACGACAGCCTGACCCTGTTTTTCGGCGAACTGGACGACACCCATCGTCCGCACAAGCTGTACCGCTATCGCCTAGACGGCACAGCGGCCGAAGAAGTGTTTCATGAGCCGGACGGCCGCTTCTTCATGCACTGCTACCGCTCGAGTTCCGAGCAGCAATTGCTGCTGTCCCTGGGCAGCAAGACCACCAGCGAAGTCTGGGTGCTGGATGCCAACCAGCCGCAGCAAGCCTTTGCCTGCATCGCACCACGGGTCGAGGATCACGAGTACGACGTCGACCACGGCGCGCGCGACGGCCAATGGACCTGGTTCATCCGCAGCAACCGCGACGGCATCAACTTCGCCTTGTACACCGTGGTTGACAGCGGCACGGCACCGAGCGAAGCCGATTGGCAGAACCTGATCCCCCACAGCGACTCCGTGATGATCGACGGCATGAGCCTGAATGCCGGGGCCATGACGCTCAGCCTGCGCGAAGGCGGCTTGCCGATCATCGAAGTGCACCCGCAAGACCTGCCGAGCTACCGGGTGCGACTGCCGGACGCGGCCTACAGCCTGCATGTGCAAAACAGCCTGGAGTTCGTCAGCGAGCGGATTCGGCTGCGCTACGAAGCGTTGAATCGTCCGGCGCAAATCCGCCAGTTGGAATTGAACACGGGCGAACAACAAGTTCTCAAGCAAACCCCGGTGCTCGGCGCGTTCGACGCCGACGCCTATGTCAGCCAGCGCCTGTGGGCCACCGCGCCTGACGGTACGCAGGTGCCGATCAGCCTGGTGGTCAAACGCGAAGCGCTCGGCCAACCGGTGCCGTTGTATCTGTACGGCTACGGCGCCTATGGCGAAAGCCTCGACCCGTGGTTCTCCCACGCCCGCCTGAGCCTGCTCGATCGCGGCATGGCGTTTGCCATCGCACACGTGCGCGGCGGCGGCGAACTGGGCGAAGCCTGGTATCGCGCCGGCAAGCAGGAACACAAACACAACACGTTCAGTGACTTCATCGCCTGCGCCGAACACTTGATCGCCAATGGCTTCACCAGTGCCGCGCAACTGGCGATCAGCGGTGGCAGCGCCGGTGGCCTGCTGATCGGCGCGGTGCTCAACCAGCGTCCGGAGTTGTTCGGCGCGGCGATCGCCGAAGTGCCGTTCGTCGACGTACTCAACACCATGCTCGACCCGGACCTGCCGCTGACCGTCACTGAATACGACGAATGGGGCAACCCTGAAGAACCGGACGTCTATGATCGGATCAAGGCCTACGCCCCGTACGAAAACGTCTCTGCGCAAGCGTATCCGGCGACCCTGGTGATTGCCGGCTACAACGATAGCCGTGTGCAGTACTGGGAAGCGGCCAAGTGGGTGGCCAAATTGCGCGCGACCAAAACCGATACAAACCCCCTGCTACTCAAGACCGAACTGGGCGCCGGGCACGGTGGGATGAGTGGTCGATATCAGGGATTGCGTGACGCAGCACTCGAATACGCATTTTTGTTTAAGGTTTTGGGGATCGCCTGAGGAACTTGGCCCGACGAACCGGTCTCAAGACCAGCACACCGGACCCGATACAACGAAGATCCCCTATGGGAGCTCGCTCCCACAGGGGATGGGTGAAATCTGAACCTGGACACAACAAAAAAGACCGCACGACATGTCAGAACCGACCTTGCTCAACAACGAAATCCGCGACTGGCTGATGGACTGCGGCCTGTTCAACCAACTGCTACCAGCGGACTTCGCCGCCGCCTCGGGCTACTTCAGCATCAGTACCATTGCCCAGGGCGAAGAGATTTTCCATGAGGGCGACGCCGGCAGCTTCATGTGCATCATCCATACCGGGCAAGTGGCGGTGCAAAAGACCACCGGCGACGGGCAACTGGTGACCATCGCGACCCTGCGCAGCGGACGCTCCTTCGGCGAAATGGCGGTGCTTGACGGCGAACGTCGCTCGGCCAGTTGCGTGGCCGCGAGCAACTGTCAGTTGCTCAACCTGGGCAAGGACTCCCTGGAAAAGATGCTCAACGACGCGCCAAAAATCGCCGCCAAGATCATCCGGGCCCTCGCCGTTTCGCTCTCCAAACGCTTGCGCATGGCCGACGGGCAGCTGCTTTTACAGCAAGTCTAACCCCCGGGCGACTTGGTTTTCGGCGGGTTTGGCTCAATCCCGGGCACCGGTTGATCCTTGGTCGGCGGGCTGGGCATCTCGATTGGTACCAATGGCGGACCACCGCTGCCGGGGCCGACTTTCGGCATGGGCGCCGGGCTGATTTGCGGATAGGGCGTGGGCGTCGCGGTACCCGGCGAGCCGGGCAGCGGCGCGGGAGTGACGGGAGTGGTTTGCAGCGGTTGGGCCTGCACTGCAGTAATCGAGAGCGCGGCCAGGGCAATGACCGTTAGAATGGTGCGCTTCATCAATGGCTCCGTTGGCCTTGTTGTCATGTGCAGGCTACTCCCAACTACGGGTGTTTGCCCTCCCCGTCTCGCCAATTCTTCTCAAGAGAGCCCTATGAAACGTTTCGTTCTGCTCGACACCGCGCCAATCCCTGAAAATGGCGGAGCCCTGTGCCTGTTCGAGTACGGCGAGGATTTCGTCATCAAGATCCAGGGGGGTGACGGCGGGCAGTTGATGAACACGCGCATGCACGGCTCCGAGGATGCGCTGGCGGAAATCCCCTGCCGCAAGGTCGCCGGCCGCCCGAACTCACGGGTGCTGATCGGCGGCTTGGGCATGGGTTTTACCCTCGCCTCGGCGCTCAAGCATCTGGGTAAGGCCGCTGAAGTGGTGGTCGCTGAACTGGTGCCCGGTGTGGTCGAATGGAATCGCGGGCCGTTGGGCGAAAAGTCCGGCAACCCGCTGCTCGACCCGCGCACGGTCATCCGCCTGGAAGACGTGGCCAAAGTGCTGCAAGCCGAGCCGCAGGGCTTCGATGCGATCATGCTCGATGTCGACAACGGCCCCGAAGGCCTGACTCAGAGGGCCAACAGCTGGCTGTACTCCGCTGGCGGCTTGAGCGCCTGCGCCAAGGCCCTGCGGCCCAAGGGTGTGCTGGCGGTGTGGTCGGCCAGCGCGGACCGGCAATTTTCCGACAAGCTGAAAAAGGCCGGTTTCAAGGCCGAGGAAGTGCAAGTCTTCGCCCATGGCAACAAGGGCACCCGGCACACCATCTGGATTGCCGAGAAGCTCAAGGGCTGAGCTAAACTTACGTCATAACCGTCATTAGTCTTTTACAAAGGTGAACCCATGAGTTCGTCCACCCCGACCAATACCTCGAAGCTGGATCGCATCCTCGCCGACAACCAGCGCGACAAGGAAATGGGTTACCGCGACAAGGCCCTGAAGATGTACCCGCACGTATGCGGCCGCTGCGCCCGTGAATTCTCCGGCAAGCGCTTGAGCGAGCTGACCGTGCACCACCGCGACCATAACCACGACAACAACCCGCAGGACGGTTCGAACTGGGAATTGTTGTGCCTGTATTGCCACGACAATGAACACTCACGCTACACCGATCAGCAGTATTTCGGCGAAGGCTCGCTGAGCACGCCGAAAATCGCCAAGGCCACCCATAACCCGTTTGCCGCTTTGGCGGGCTTGATGAAAAAAGAAGACTGAAACTCCCTGCAGGAGCGAGCGGGCTCGCTCCTGCAGTTATCGTGTCAATAACCCGGCAAAATCTGACAGCAGCCGGCGACAACCTGCCGCTAACGGCAAAAAAATTCCCGCGCCTTCCCAAGCTGCAATGTGTCCAGTCCGTTACAAAGCGCCCATCACATGGCCACCACCCCATGATGGCACTGTTCTTGCCATGTATCAGGTTCAATACATTGAGCGCCAACAAAGCCCCTGAGCGCTCACGTTGCCTCTGAACCGCGTCATACATGGACAGGCCCGTTTTATGAACGTCACTTCTACCTTCAACAGCGCCGCTATCTTGGCCTACAACAACACGTCCGAGGCGAAGACCCGATCCGTCGCCCCTGACAGTGAGCAGACGGCCAGCAAAACAAGGAATGAAGATTCGCTGAGCCTCTCTAAAACAGCCGCCGATTACAGCGGCTCGATTGCCAACAATGCACCGTTTTTTCCGGTGCGTGCTGGCATGAACGCTGATGCCCTGGTGCTGGGTGTCACCCGACCGGGCGCGGTTTCCAGCTCAGCGGGCAAGACATTCGAAGAAGTGGCCACCGATGCGCGCAAACGCATGGATCAGAAATACGCGCAGATGAACGCCGGCGACAAGCCCTACAGCGGCAGCGTCGAAGACCGCAATGCGCTGATGGGTGACCTGGATCGCCGTTCACTCAATGCCGTCGCGACGAATGAAGGCGGACAGTTTTCGAAGGACGAACAGGAGACGGCCAGAGGGCTGATGCAACAGCAGGCTCAACTGGCTTCTGGCCACTACAGCGGCCCCGATGATCAGAAGAAAAACTGGAAAGACCCTTACGCCAATGACCCGGTCGGTCGGGCCAAGGCGGCGCTGAACTTCCTCGAAAACATGAGCCCAGAAGAGAAAAACACACCGCAGTGGCTGTCGCAGCACATGACGTTGGCAGACGCATTGAACCAGTATGCCAGTGGCAGCAAGGACTCCACGGACGATGGCAAGAAAACCGGCCACTTCCATAACCTTGCTGAAATTCTCGCCGGCGTCGATAGCGACCCGGGAGCCAGCAAAAACCCGCAGAACGAACAGATCAACAATGCCGGGAATGCCATGATGGACAGGATCAAGGCGCTGACGCCGGCGACACAGTGAGCCTGTCGCCGAATCAGCGGCCCGCCCGCAAACCCCGTATAATCGCGCTTTTTTCCTGAAAGGCGCTTCGCTCGTGGCAGACAAACGGTACAGCTGCATTGGTTTGTATAACCCCAAATCACCGGAGAACGTCGGTTCGGTGATGCGCGCCGCTGGCTGCTACGGCGTGGCGTCGGTGTTCTACACAGGCAAGCGCTACGAGCGGGCCGCCGATTTCGTCACCGACACCAAGCGCGTGCATTACGACATCCCGCTGATCGGCATCGACGACCTGAAAAAAATCCTGCCCCTTAATTGTGTTCCCGTCGCCGTGGAACTGGTTGAAGGCGCCCGCCCGCTGCCCGAATACACCCACCCGGACCGCGCGCTGTACATCTTCGGCCCGGAAGACGGCTCGCTGGATAAAGAGATTCGCGACTGGTGCGAAGACGTGGTCTACATCCCGACCACCGGTTGCATGAACCTGGCCGCTACGGTCAACGTTGTGCTTTACGACCGCATGGCCAAGGGGCTCAATACCCGTTCGGGGCCGAAATTCCGCTGAATCGCCGCACGTCCGATGGAACGAGCTGACCGCCCTGGCAGTCAGCTTAACTATCCATTACCGATCCTGCCTGGAGACAGATCATGAGCGAACTCAAACGCGTTGAGCGTATCGAATCCACCCCGTTACAGACGCACACCGAGCAGAATGTGCAGGGCTGGGAGCGCATCGGTTCCCTGGCCGGTGGTGTGGTGATGGTCGGCAAGGGCCTGCGACGTGGCGGCATCTTCGGCTTGATTCAAGTGGCCATCGGCGGCGTCGCCCTGGCCCGCGGCATCACCGGCCACAGCTCGGCGAAAAGCCTGCTGGAGAAAAGCCGCCAGGACATGGACAACGTGCGAGCGAAGATTCAGCGTGCCGGTGAGGACTTGAGTCGGCTGAAGGCGAATGCCGAAGCGGCGACGAAAACGGCGACTGGAAATGACGCCTTGAAGTCGCCGAAAACCGGGGTTTAAGCCGAGATAGGCGGTGAGGCTTATGGCCTCTTCGCTGGCAAGCCAGCTCCCACAGTTGATCGGTTTCGCTCACTACAGGTGTGACTGACAAGAATCCGCTGTAGTCGCTGGTTTACCAGCGAGGGCGGATTTACTGGATCAGCGCGGTATCCAGCACTTTGGAAGACTCGCCCAGCACGCTCTCGCTGAGCTGCACGAACGCCTTGGTGTCAACGCTCTCCAAGCGCATCGCCCCACGCAATACGTCATCCAGCGACCGCTTGTTGCGTGTCTTCAGGCGAATTTCGCGATCCAGTTCCTGCATCAACACCACCGCTTTTGAAACCTGCGCCGGGCTGACCTGCTCACCCCGCAAGGTCGTGACGTTCTGGCTGTCCTTGCTCAACCGCTCCTGCAGGCTCTGATAACGCTCGTCACTCATACCACCGGCACGGCGTACCAGTTCGATGGCGTAGTACTCGGCAAACCCTTCGCCGATCCAGTCACTGCGCTGCGTATCGTTGATCCGTCCGAACACCTGGGCCAATTCACGTACCAAGGCACTGGAGCCGCTCTCGCTGACCAATGGCAAACGGCTGTTCAGGTAGATCGACTCGTGCGCCGCCGAGCCACCGCGCCACATCGGATCGTTGGCGCCGACAATCAGCAGTTTGGTGGGATGACGTGGGTACACGGCTTGCACTTGCGGCCAGACAAACGTCAGCAACGTCAGCACATCCATGCGGCGCATGCCCTGGCCTCGGGGTGAGGCCACGGTGACTTCGGTTTCCCCGAGTCGAGTGCGACGGCTGCCGAGGTGCCCGGCAAGCATCCAGCCGGTAGGCCGGTCGAACAGTCGGGAAACATTGTCGATGCGGAACTTGTTCTTGCCGATCCGTGGCCAGGCGGTTTCGACGCTTTTCCAACCGCTGGGCAACTCGAACTCCAGGCGTGAAATCAGCTCGATGCCATCCTGTTGATCGAGTTTGGCAGCGGGCACCAAGTCGTCGCCGCGCATCAGCGCCCAGGACGGGGTCATGCGCGTATCAAAACTGCCGTTCTTGCGCCCGTGGCTGATGCGTACGCGATAGGTCAGGCTGGCCTTGTAGGCCGCGGGGCGCCAAACGCCACGGGTTTGATTGCCCGGCGCCAGCTGCCATTGGCCGTCGGCCTTGAAATCGCTGTAAAGGCTGCCGTCGCCGAGATCGAAATCCAGACTGCGAACCGCCGAGCCCTGGGCCAGGGTCAGTCTCACCTCAGCCTGATCACTTTGGGGCAACAGGCGCACGTGGTAATCCAGATCGACTTTCTTGCCTGCCGCCCACGCTGGCGAGCTCAGGGTCAGTAACCCAATGATCAACGCCCGCCGCCATCGCACAGCCATACAGTCCCCTAGTGTGGCGAGCGAGCCTGCTCGCGCCGGGCTGCGAAACAGCCCCGTTTTATTGTTATCACTGCCCATGTTGTGAGCGCTACGCACTCAAGCGGGAGCAAGCTCCCTCGCCACGATCAACCGGCACGGAAAATCAGGTGATCTTCCCAATCCTCTTCGGCCACGCTGCCTTCGGCAAGCATGCGCCCGGACTGGGAAATGCGTTCGTGATGCACCGCGTCGCGATCCCCGCACACCAGGTGATGCCACAGCGGCAGGTCCTTGCCTTCGCTGACCAGCCGGTAACCGCAGGTCGGCGGCAGCCATTTGAACTCGTCCGCCTTGCCCGGCGTGAGCTGGATGCAGTCCGGCACGAAGTCACGGCGGTTGGGATAGTCAGTGCACTGGCAGGTTTTCAGGTCCAGCAGTTTGCAGGCGATGCGCGTGTAATAGACGCTATTGTCGTCTTCATCTTCGAGCTTTTGCAGGCAGCACAGGCCGCAGCCGTCGCACAGCGATTCCCATTCCTCGTGATCCAGTTGATCGAGGGTTTTGCGTATCCAGAACGGTTCGACTTTGGCGGCCATGGCTCAAGCATCAACATCAGGTGGTGAAAAGGCCGCCAGTCTAGTGCCGCAAGGCCCGTCGGCCAAGCGTTGGCGACTGTCGGTAGAACGCGCTTGTCAGTTTTTGCGCCGCCAAGTAGGGTTTTGCCTCGCCCCACACTTTAAAACCTAGCAAGGAATCTGTTGATGAGTGCCAACCCACGCGTAGCCGACTATGCCATCCACCCTCAATTCACCCATCGCTGGTCGCCGCGCGCCTTCACCGGCGAAGCCATTCCCGAAGAAACCCTGCTGAGCTTTTTCGAAGCGGCGCGCTGGGCACCGTCGGCGTACAACTCGCAGCCTTGGCGCTTTCTCTACGCACGCCGGGATACGCCGAACTGGGAGCGTTATCTGGGTCTGCTGAACGAATTCAACCGCAGTTGGGCGCAACATGCCTCGGCCCTGGTGATCGTGGTATCGAAAACCACCTTCGCCGTGCCCGGCGCCACCGAAGAAACCCCGGCCCTGTGGCACACCTTTGACACCGGTGCGGCCTGGGGTCATCTGGCGCTGCAGGCAAGCATCAGCGGCTGGCATACCCACGGCATGGCCGGCTTCGATCAAGCGCTGACGCGCAAAGAGTTGAAGATTCCTGAAGGCTACGCCCTGCACGCCGCCGTGGCGATCGGCAAACTGGGCGACAAGTCGACACTGGCCGACTACCTGCAAGCCCGCGAAGAGCCGAGCCCGCGCCGGCCATTGAGCGAACTGGCGGCAGAAGGTGATTTCACCCTCTAAGCAATAGCGAAACGCCCTGTGGGAACGAATGTGCTCCCACAGGTTTTGCCCAATACTCAAGTCCGCGGCGGACTCAATACCCGCGATTGAAATCCACTTCCCCGCGTAACGCCTCACCGGCCTGATAAGCCCGCAAGTTCTCGACAAACAGCTTCACCATCAACGATGGCGAGGTCGGTGCCGAGCTGTGACCGGTCAGCAGCAAGCCCCAGGCCGTCCAGAAAGGATGACGTTGCGGCAAAGGTTCCTGACGGCAGACGTCGATCACGGCGCCCACCAGATGCCCTTCTTTCAAGGCTTCCACCAGGTCCGCATCGACCACTGCCACACCGCGCCCGACGTTGATGAACAAACCGGTCGGTTTGAACTGTTTGAACAACGCGGCGTTGTAAATATCGTGGGTATTCGGTGTATTGGGCAGCAGATTGACCACGTAATCGACTTTACCGACCAGACGCGGCAAATCGTCGAGCGAGCCGATTTCGACAAACGGCGCCTGCTCGCGGGCCGAACTGGCGATACCGTACAGTTCGACGCCAAAGGGTTGAAGAAACTGCGCCACGGTCTGGCCGATGTCACCGGTGCCGACAATCAATACCTTGCGTCCCGCCAGGCTTTGCCCATGGCGACTGTCCCACTTGCGCTCGACCTGGCTGACCAACCGCGCCAGCACTTCCCGTTCGTGCCCAAGCATGTAGGTGAGTACGTATTCAGCCATGACCTGACCAAAAATCCCCACCGCACGTGTCAGACGATAGTGCCTTGGCAAACCGTCGGCCAACAGCGGCGTGATGCCGGCCCAGGTCGATTGCAGCCATTGCGGCTGATGGCCCTGACGCAGCAGCGTCGCCAGCAGGTCGGGCTGTCCGAGCCAGACCGGGCAGTCGGCCGCCTGGCGGGCCAGCTCGGCGGAGTCACCGCTGGTCAGCACTTCCAGGTCGGGCGCTGCTTCACGCAACAGTTGGGCGTACACAGGGTGGTCGTGTTCAGCAATCAGAACGCGCATGCTTCAACCTTTCAAAAAAACGCTGCAGACGACCGCCGACAGCGTCTCGCTCCGTCGGCATGGCCATCGCCAAAATCATTCCAGTGGGTCACAAAGGCTCTGAACAGAGCCTGTCCGCCGATTACACAGGGTCGTTGCGGCGCAACAACTCTTCCGGCAAGTGCTCGATGTACTCATCCTCGGCCGGCGGCATTTGCAGGTGATAGCCTTGTTTTTCGAGGTTTTCAAGCACAACGGTGATGTCCTCGCGCGACAGTTTGCGCTCCGGGCTCAGCACCAGGTCGAAGGCATGGATGGCTTTGCCGAAGGCAACCATCAAGGACTCGGGCACGCGCTCCAGAGCATCGCTCTTGAGCACATACAGGTACATTTCGTTTCTTTTCGAACTGCGGTAGATGGAGCAAATACGTTTCAAGGCTGTTCTCCGGCGGTGGCCAGGCTGTCGAGCAGCGCCTGGCCCATCAATTCGCGGCGCCAGCCACGCAACGAATCAGGCAATTGGTAGGGACCATTGGGGAAGCCGCTTTTCAGCAGCGCTTCCAGGGTTTTCTTGCGCAGCATCAGTTCCGGCGCGATGTTCAGGCGTTCGCCCTCGGCCTGGCCGATGGCTTTCATTTGCTTGAGCAACACGGCGGCGTCCACCGGCAACGGCTCCGGCACGGCGGGCGGCCATTGATCCGGCGACACACTGCCAGAGCGCTTGATCAGATCAAGCAGAAATTCGCCGTCCTGACGCACGGTACGCGGGTGCATGTCTTCGATTTTCGCCAACGCGCCGAGGTTGTCCGGCTGCGTCCGGGCCAGTGGCCACAGCGAATGCTCGCGGATGATCCGGTTACGCGGCAGGTCACGGGCGCGGGCTTCTTTCTCCCGCCAGGCGCAGAGCTCGCGCAGTACGGCAAGTTGGGCGCGGGACAGTTTCCAGGCCAGCTTGGCGTCACGATAGACCTCGTACGGGTCGATTTCGCGGCGCAGGTTGGCCACCAGTTCGGCACCGTCTTCCAGGACCCAGGCGTATTTGTCGTCGGAAAGCTTCGGCCGAAGCTTCACGAACACTTCGGCCAGGTGCACGGCATCTTCGGCGGCGTAGCTGATCTGGGTTTCGGAAAGCGGACGTTGCAACCAGTCGGAACGGGTCTCGCCCTTGGGCAGGTCGATACCGAGCACTTCCTGCACCAGACGCGAATACCCCATGGAGAAACCCAGGTTCAGGTAAGCGGCAGCCAGCTGGGTATCGAACAATGGCGTTGGCAGGCTACCCGTCAGGCGCAGCAAGACCTCGAGGTCTTCGCTGCAGGCATGGACGACCTTGACCACCGCCGGGTTCTCCAGCAGTGAGGCCAAGGGCTGCCAGTTGTCGATGGTCAGCGGGTCGATCAGGTAAGCACGTACGCCATCGCCCACCTGCAACAGGCCCGCGATGGGATAGAAGGTGTCGACCCGCATGAATTCGGTGTCGAGGGCAACGTATGGCAACTGCTGCCACTCGGTACAAAACCGACCGAGGCTATCGTTGTCGCGAATCCAGTGAATATCGATGGCCACACGGCTCTCCCTTGAAGAATGGCGCGCAGTATATATCGCCCCCGGCGATTTCCGCGCATCCACTGAACAAGAGCCTTGGCGAAAACACCTGACGGATAGAAAGAATAGTCCGACAGCGAGGGGCTAGCCGGCCTTGCGCAGTACATAAACCCGCATCGGCGCGAAGCCTGGCAGGAAGTCCTGATGGCTGAGTACGCAGAAACCCGCTTGCTTGAACTCGGCTTCCAGTTCGGTCTTGTTGACCAGCGGACGGGCTGCATGCCCCTCCTCGTCTGAACGTCGCCCCTTGAACCGTCCACTGAGCCGTACGGCGACAATCACGGTATCGCGACCGACCCGGTGAAACTCGTGCAGCAGCGCCAAACGATGCTCAGAGCAGGCAATGTGCTGAAACAGATGCATGCAGGAAATGCAGTCGACCGCATTTTCCGACAAGCCGATGTTGAACGCTGAGCTTTGAAAGGTCCTGATCCGTTTCAACAGACTCTGCGGATGGTGGGTCCGGGCATGATCGAGAATGTCCTGGGACGGATCGGAAGCAAGGATCACCCGATTCCCATGCTCGGCCAGCACTTTCCAGAAGCGTCCGACGCCACAGGCCACGTCGAGGATCAGGCCTGGCTCGCCAGCGACCTTGAGCGCATTGCGTACCAGTCGCTCTTCACGCCAGAACGCCAGACGCTCGACCAAGCCCTGCGCCCGCGGCTGCAGACAGACGCGGGCGTGTTCCTGATCGTAGCGCCGGGCGAACTCGAGTTCGATGGCGGATGGGGGCTGAGCGGACATGTGCAATGACTCTTGATCGTAGTTTTAGCGGTCGCTAAATGAAAAAAAAGATCCAGTTACTCTTTGGCCAACACTCCGTCTTTCATCACACCACGGCATCCGGCAAACATATCCAGACCCTGGTCATAGGTCTTGCTGTTGACCTGTAGCAGACCCAACATCGAATGGAACAGGTTGTCCTGGCTCAGGGGTTTTTCACGACCCTGTTGCAGGCAATGGGTGTCTACCGAGAACGACTTCTGGTAGCTGTCGGAGAACCAGGCCAGCATCGCAACATGCTTCTGTTGTTCCGGCGCCAACATGTAAGGCGTGCCGTGGAGGAACAAATTGTATTCGCCCAGGGATTCGCCGTGATCCGACAAATAGAGCATTGCGGTATCGACTTTTTGCTGATTGCTGCGCAGCAGATCAATCAAGGTCGACAACACATGGTCGGTATACACCAGCGTGTTGTCATAGCCATTGACGATACTTTCACGGCTGCAGTTGTTCAGTGCATTGCTTTCACAGACGGGTGTGAAGCGTTCGAATTCTTTCGGGTAACGCTTGTAGTATTCCGGACCGTGGCTACCCATCTGGTGCAGAACCAATACCGTGTCTTTGCTCAAGGTATCGATGAAGTGCTGCAAACCTTGCAGCAGGATTTCATCCCGGCATTCGCTGTTGGCGCACAACACCGGGTCTTTCAGGTTACTGACATCATCGAGCGTGACCCGATCGCAAGTGCCTTTACAACCGGATTGGTTGTCGCGCCAGATCACATCCAGCCCCGCATGCTTGAGTACGTCCAGCAGGCCTTCTTCATTCTTCGCCTTGCTGGCTTTGTAATCATCGCGCCCCATGTTGGAGAACATGCACGGCACCGAGACTGCGGTTTCAGTCCCGCAGGAATGCACATTGGTAAATGCAATCAGACCCGCTTCTTTATTAAGCTTGGGGGTCGTGTCGCGGTTGTACCCAAGAATGCCGAAGTTCTCCGCCCGGGCACTTTCGCCCACCACCAGAACCGTCAGGGATTTACGGTTGTGGGTTTGCCAGGCCGGATTTCGCTGGGCATCTTCACCGATTTTGACAAAGGGTTGCCGGGCGGACACGACCTGCTCACGCAAGTAACCGAACGAAGCACCGATGTAGTTGCTCGGCACCACCATCAGGCGCAACTCATGGTGATTGCGAAACAACGACGACAGGCCTTGATAGTTGACCAGCGCAACACCACCGATAACCGCGACCGAGGCCACACTCACCAACACCTTACTGAGCAGTTCGCGGTGCCAGCGGCGGTAGCTGATGGGGGTTTTCCACAAAAGGACCGAGGGCAAAACACCCAGCAGCACTATATAAACGAGTAACTTTATCGACAGTAAGTCACGCACTTCCGTGACATTCGTCTCAGCGAAATTGCGGAACATGCCGGCGTCAATCAAGACACCATACTGACTCATGAAATAAGCGACGCCTGCACTGACCATGAACAGCAGGGTCAGAATCGGCTTAAGGACAGGGCGGAAAGCCAGCAAGGTCAGGATAATATTGAAGGCCGCGAGAATCATCGCCCCGAAGGCAACTCGCATGACGATGCCCTTGCCGTCAGCCGCGGTAATGTCGAACAGGTGCTGCCACAAAACAAAATTGAAGGCGACCAACAAAAAGGCACTGGCTATCAATGTCACCCACTCAGGGCGCACGGCTTTTATCTTCAACATGGGGGGTCGGCTGTTCCTGAAAAGAAAGGCCTCGGCAAATGAGAAAATGTTCCGTTTGCCGCGACGGCCTGAACTGTAGGCCGTCGACCATCAATTTTTTGTGAAAAAGAAGCCAATTAATGGTTGGCTTCAGGTGACAGACAGAAACTTTCGGACTATTTGAGAATTGTTCAGCTTTCATTCAGCCCCGTTCAGGCCGGGGTCAACCGCCATCGCCTGTCACCTTCGCCGGTTGCGCCGATGAACCGTCGATATCGACGGCCGCTCGCCCCCATGGGTTCAACGTCGCCGCCAGTATTATTTAACTTCTAAATACACCTCCGGACTTTCTGATTTGCGGCCTGCAGATCGCACGCGCCTAATCGGCCCACTGCCAATCAAGGTCCACTCATGGAAAACGTTCGCTCAACCTCCCGTCCCGCCCTGTGGCTGATGCTCAGCATCATGTTCATCGCCCTCAATCTGCGCCCCTCCATGGCCGCTGTGGGCCCGCTGTTGACGGCCATTCGCGGCGACATCCCGCTGAGCTTCACGCTGGCGTCGTTGCTGACCATGCTGCCGGTGATGGCCATGGGGCTGGCCATGTTTGTCGGGCTCGGTGTCAGTCAGCGCCTCGGCGAACAACGCACCGTGGTGCTGTCATTGTTGATTATCGGCCTGGCCACGGTGTCGCGTTTGTTCGTCGATTCGGCAGCCGAACTGATTCTCAGCGCGGTACTCGCCGGCATCGGTATCGCGCTGATCCAGGCACTGATGCCGGTGCTGATCAAATCCCGCTTCAGCGACAATGCTGCCTTGTGCATGGGACTCTACGTCACGTCGATCATGGGCGGCGCCGCCCTCGCCGCCTCTTTCGCGCCATTGCTGATGACCCGCACCAGCAGTTGGCGCCTGGGCCTCGCCGGTTGGGCGTTGCTGACCGTGCCGGCACTGCTGTTCTGGTGCACCCAACGCGCCGGGATGCCGACACAGTCCGCCCGGTCATCGAGCAACAGGTCCTTTTTCAGAAACCCTCGCGCCTGGTTACTCGCCATTTTCTTTGGCCTGGGCACGGCGTCCTACACCTGTGTCCTGGCCTGGCTGGCGCCTTACTACGTAGAAACAGGCTGGAGCGAACAGGACGCCGGTTTACTGCTGGGATTTCTAACCGCCATGGAGGTGTTGTCCGGCCTGCTGACGCCCGCCCTCGCCAGCCGCAGCCGTGACCGACGGTGGGTATTGGGGGTGTTACTGGTGCTGATCATGGCCGGTTTCTGCGGGCTGATACTCAGTCCGCATCACTTGAGCCTTCTGTGGCCGTGCCTGCTGGGGCTGGGTATTGGCGGATTGTTTCCGATGAGCCTGATCGTGTCGCTGGATCATCTGGATGATCCTCGGCGCGCCGGTGGCCTGACTGCGTTCGTGCAAGGCATCGGTTATTTGATCGCCGGGCTCTCGCCGCTGGTGGCCGGGATGATTCGAGATCAGTTCGCAGGCTTCGACTGGGCCTGGTGGACGCTCACCGCCGTCATGGCGCTGATGCTGCTGATGGTCTGGCGCTTCAATCCACTGCACTACGGTCGACACTTTGATTGACTCGGAGGCCACCATGAAACACACCGGATTCGCTGCTGCTCACGCTGGCATGCTGCTTTGGGCGGTGTTGATCGCCGCGTCGTTTTCCGCAGCGGCGCAGGTCAGCCAGGCCATAGACCCGATCCTGCTCACCGGTTTGCGCCTGTTGTTTTGTGCACTGGCATTTCTCCCCCTACTGCTGTTCAAGGGCGATAGCGTCATGACCGCTCGCGGGTTGTTTGGCCACTGCGTACTCGGCTTGTTGCTGGCGGTGTATTTCGGTTCGCTGTTCGAGGCGCTGCGTTATACCTCGGCCGTCAACACCGGAACGATGTTTACCCTGGTGCCGCTGCTGACCTTGGGTTTCGAAGCAATGCTCATGCCCGACAGCCACTTCAAACAACGACTGTGGCCAATGCTGATCGCCGCTTCCGGTGCCGCGCTCCTGGTGATGAAAGGCACTGGCCCCGGCGAGTTGCCTTCGCTGTACGCGCTGTCGGTGTATGGCGTCGGTTGCCTGGCAATGGCGCTCTACTCGCCCCTCAGCCAGCAACTCAAAACCCGTAGCCTCAAGGGGCGCGGCCCCGTGGCCATGACGTTCTGGAACATGCTGTTCGGCGCGCTGTTCCTGTTGACGCTCTGTGGGTTCAGCGGCGGCTGGCGTTCAACGTCATTGCTGACGACGACGGATGTCTACTGGCTGATGTACCTGGCACTGTTTGCCACCCTGGCGACATTCTGGTTATTGCATCGAGCCATTGGCGTGATCGCTCCGTCCTCGGTCATTGCCTACATTTATCTGAGCACGCTGTTCATTACCCTGTTTCACTGGCTCTGGGGGCGTCAGTCACCGTTGCCCCTGGAAACACTGGGCGCAGTGATGGTCGGGGCAGGCATGCTTGCCTTATTAAGGTCCAGCCGACGCACGACACCTGTAAGCGCTGGACGTTGAATACTTGCCGGACGTTCTCCTTGCTCGTTCGTTGCGCTAGGATCGCTCGCACCGGTTTGCGCACCCGCAGCGCCCGACGAGCCGCGAGAGACAAGGAATGCTCAACAGTAACGTGCTAAGAAAGCTCGACATGCAGGACCTCATGGTGTTCGTCGCCGTATACGAGCAAAACAGCGTCACCGGGGTGTCCGAGGCCTTGTGTGTCAGCCAGTCCACTGTCAGCTATTGCCTGAAAAAACTGCGCGCCGGGTTCGCCGACGAGCTGTTCATCAATACCCGAAGCGGCATGCACCCCACATTCAAGGCCAGCCACATGTACCCTCATGTGCTGAAGATCCTCGAAAGCATCAATCTGTGTCACGCCGGGGCACCCGCGTTCAATCCAGCCTTGCAACCGGTGATGTTCAACATTTGCGCGCCGGAGTACTTCGAGCAGTTGATCCTGCCGCGCCTGTTGAAGAACTTCGCTTTCGCCGACCTTCCGGTGATGATCAACATGCACAAGTTCGAAACCGATATCCCGGCCGAGGCACTGCGCGATGGCAGCCTTGATCTGGTGATTGGTTTCGGCCCGAACTTTCATCGCAGCCACGGCGACTTGAATGCGCGCACGCTACTGGAAGATGATCTGGTCTGCGTCTTCGACGCCTGCGCCACACCAGTGGAACCGCGCCTGAGCCTGCAAGCGTTCGTCCAGCGTCGCCATGTGTTCCCGACACCATGGACGTCCACCACCAATATGGTCGATGGCTGGCTGGCACAGCAGGCGCGGAAACGACACATTGTGGCGCGGGCCAATAGCTACAGCGCGGCACTGAAAATGATCACAGGCACTGACCTCATCCTGACTTTGCCCCGGCGCATCCAGCGACTGCTGGCCGATGAAGCAGCCTTCAATCACCGTGAAGCGCCGGAGGGTCTACCGGGCTTCACGCTCGACATGCAGTGGAGCCGAAGGGTCGATCAGGACAGCGCCAACGCCTGGTTGCGCGAACAAGTGATCAGGGCCTGCACCGATCCGCAAGGGGCCTGAAACTCAGACGCCAATGGCGGTCTTCGCGTAGGACTCGCGGTCGATGTCGAGGATTTCCACACATAACTGGACTTCAACGCCCGCCGGCCATTCGCATAGATCTTTCACGACGGCGAGCAGACTTTCGGACAGTTGCTGCTTGATCTGCGGCGAGCGCCCACTCAGCAGTGCCAGCTTCACATGCACGAACGCCCGATCGGCCATGGCAGTACCGACCTTGAATGTCTCGACCTTCACCGCGCGACTCTTGATGTCGAACTCGGCACCGAACTGACCGGACGCCACCAGCGCATTGTTAAGCCGAATCAATGCCACATCGGCGTTCAGCTCGGGCAGGTTGGCGGTGTATTCCAGGTGCAGATGGGGCATGACGTTACTCCTGTAGGTCGGCGAAAAGGACGTAGATATAACACAGAGCGGTCTTGCTCACTGCGGTAGCGACAACAAATTGCGTTCGCCCATGAACGACTCCAGGCGCGAGCGCAACCAGCGTTCGGCGGGGTCGGTGTCGGCATGACTGAGCCAAACCATGGACAGCTCCAGGGTTGGTGTGTTGAACGGAAAGGGTTCCATGAACAACTGCCCGGTCGCTGCCATGGCCTGCGCTGCGTAATCGGGCAGACTGGTAATCAGATCGGTCCCGGCGAGCAATGCAGGCAAGGAGCTGTACTGCGGCACCGAAAGCACCACTTGGCGCGTGCGACCGATTTGCGCCAGCCACTCATCGGCGAAGCCACTGACATTGGCGACGGGGGACACCAGCACATGGGGACGCGAGCAGTATTCATCGAGGGTCAGAGGCGTATCGGAGGCATCGGCACGCAACACGCAGGGTTGAATGTGCCGCAGCAGCTTGCGTTTGGCATTGGCCGGCAGGCCACGCGTTTGAGTGATACCGACCGTGACATCGCCGGACGCCAGCAAATCGGGAATTCGCCAGGAATCGACATTCTGCACCACGAACACCACTTTCGGCGCTTCCTGGCGCAATGCGCGCAGAAGCGACGGCAGCAGACCGAACTCGACATCGTCCGACATGCCGATCCGAAAGGTCATGGTGCTGCTACCGGGGTCAAAATCGTGGGTCAGACTCAACGCCACCGACAACGAATCCAGCGCTGGCGACAGGTATCGAAAGATCTCTTCAGCCCGCGCGGTCGGTTCCATGCGATGACCGACACGGATGAACAACGGATCGTTGAACATTGCACGCAAGCGGTTGAGCGCCGAACTGATGGTTGGCTGGCCGAGAAACAGCTTCTTCGCCACCTTGGTGACATTGCGCTCGATCATCAGCGTTTCAAACACCACCATCAGATTGATGTCGGCCTTGCGTAGTTCGTTGCGATTCATCCATTGCCCCTGCGCCCATACACTGTCGACAGTTTAGGGAGATGTCACAATCGGCGTCTATGCGACTAGAGAGAATCACCTGACTACTTGCGTTAAATGTAAAGGCCTTCACGGTTTTGTCTTACAGTCCGGGGTTAAGTCGCCCGGCTGAAACGAAGCTGCCCTGCATGGGCAGCTTCATATTTGACGCCTAGATCACCTTGACCGGCGTCTGTTCGCAGGTGCCTTTGATCAAACCGATGGCATGCAGACAATCGGACTTGTTGATGTAAGCCTCCCCGCTGGCAATCGTTTCATGATTACCCGCCTTCAAACGCCAGCGCCATTGGCCTTTGCCAGTCAGAACGGTGCCACGGGTTTGCCTGTAAATCTCAAAATACATACTCGCTCCTTGCGGTTATTAATGACGACAGGAAACTGACCTGCGCCGACAGAGTAGAGGAGCGATCCGGGATATAAAGGCAAACAAAAGCCAGTAAATATTGCGAAGAAACGTGTGACCTTCTATCGGTAAAAATCACACGGATACGGGGAATAACAACGACCAGGCTCGGTAAACTTTCAGACGTCTAAATGGCTTATTCATACAGAAAAACAGCGACCCTGCCAGGCACCCACTTCTCTGTCAGTTTTCAACCATCACTTCGAAGGAGTACCTGTTTTTGCCCGCACTCTTTGCTTTATACATTGCATGATCGGCATGCTGGATCAGAGTCCCAATGTCGTTGCCGTCGCGTGGAAACATGCTCACGCCCATGCTGGCATGGACGTTCACCCCTTTTCCATCGATCAAAAGCGGCAGTTGAAAGCAGACATGCAGCTTTTCCAGTAACGCGACTATTTTCCGAGGATCCTGGACATCCTCAAAGAACATCACGAATTCGTCTCCTCCCAAGCGTGCGACGTTGTCGCGGGCCTCACTGACTGAACCGAGCAGCTTGGCCACCGCCTGCAGGACCTGATCGCCAAAGCGGTGACCCCACTGATCATTCACCTCCTTGAAATGATCCAGATCGACAAACAGCAAAGCCATTTTCTGACCGCTCTGTCGCGCACTGATCAAGGCCTGTTCCAGACGTTCGAAGCACATCCGCCGATTGGGCAGCCCCGTCAGCGAATCATGGCGGGCCAGGTGTTCGAACGCTGCGCGGCTGTGGGTGAGGTCTTCGAGCTGGGTGAGAATTTCCTGTTTCATCGCACGGAAACTGCGCGCCAATACACCCAACTCGTCTTGTCGAGGCGGCAGCTCGCTGATCTTTCGTTCCCGGGAAAACAACTCGACCGCTTCGGTCATGTTACGCAGCGGTCGAATCAGCGCCCGGGACACAATGAACGCCACCAGCAGTGCCAGCAGACTGAAAAACACGGCAATTTGAGCGATATAGCCACCGGCACGCGAGGCTTGCGCCAGCACATGACTCTGCAGTTGCCCCAGGCCAAGAATAATAAAAGGTTCAGATGTTTTGCTGTTGTTGGCAAGCCGCACAAAAGCCGCAACCAAACCATCTTGTTGATTTTGTTCGACGCTACGACTGATCAAGCTATTCGGGCCGCTCGTATCGAGAAGCCGGGACACCTCAGAGAACTCATCTTGCAGAAACAGGCGGCGGCCCTGGTCGAAACCGAACGTCCGCCGATGATCGGGATGAATCAATAAATCGCCCCAACGATTACTGAGATAGACCTGATATTCATCCGGCAAATCACTTTGCAGTTGGCTGAACAGCTGGTCGAGATCGACATTGATGACCAGCAGTGCGAACACTTTCCCGTCGGCGTCCGCCACAGGCGTCGAAACGTGCAACGTCGGTTTGCCCAACCCGGAATGCGCGCCTTGCTCGCGATTGATGACAATAGGCGAAATGCGTACATCGCCCGGAGCCAACTTCAACGCCTCGAACACATAGGCAAAATGCCCCTTCTCTTGCAGATCGGCACCACTGACCCTGACGATATGATTGCCGTCCCGATCCTGGCGAACCCATTCCAGTCCATGGTCGGAGGCGCTGATCAAACGAATCTGCATGTAGTCAGGATGCGCCAGCAACATCGCGCGGAACAATGCGGCCAGATCATCCTGCACGTGACTACGTTGCGCGGGGTCGTTGATACTCGCCAACTGACGAACCTGCGGACCATGAGTCAACACAGCGGCATCCAGAGAGATATTGTGCAAACTGCTCTGAAGATTACGCCCGAGCACTTGAACCGCGGTTTGCAAATCGCGCTCGGCAGCCTGAAGCAGTAACTCGCGACTGCTGTTATAGATGTAGTACCCCGCGAGAGCCGTGGGCAACATGCCAAAAACAGCCATCAGGCAGCCAAGTTTAAAGGCGATGCCGAACCTCATCGCGACTCCAACGGCGGACGCTCGCCCGACACGATACGTTGCCAAAGTTCGGCGCGGCGCTTGTCGTTCTCAACGGGACGCAGCCAGATCAAGCGGTATGTGGAGCCGCCCTCGTTCGGCTCCTGCAGTGTATTAGGGAGCCCCTGACGTTCAGTGAGGAGGTGACTGACCTCAGGCTCGAGCATGTAGTTGATCCAGACGCTGGCCAGTACCGGATCGCGCGCACCACGACTGATTGCCCAGCAGTCGAGCCAGGCCAGCGCGCCTTCACGCGGAATCGCATAACCCACATCGATCCCCGCGTCTCGTAGCTGCTTGAGTTGCTGACGCCCGTAGTTGGCAAACAAAAGTGCCACGTTATGCGAACGAAAAAGCTCGGCAGCCTCCTCCGGTAGCGAATAGAACGTCAGGACATTGCGGCGCAGAGCAACCAAATGCTCGGACACACGGGCAAAATCGGCAGCCTTTATCCGAAACGGATCGCCGCCCAAAGACAGGCTGGCCAGGGAAAAATTATGGTTGCTTGTATTGAATGCCAGCACACTGCCCTGATACTTCGGGTCCCACATGCTGGTGATCGAGTCGGGTGGCTGACTGAACTGCTTTCGATCATAGATCAAGCCCATGTCTGACCAGACATAGGGAATGGCGTAGATGCGACCGTCGACCACTACATCGGGGATTCTTGAATAATCGCGAAACCGCGGGAGCTGACGAGAAGTATTGGCAATCCGCTCCGGGCGAAGCGGTTGAAGTAAGCCTTGGTCGGCGTAGTAGTGGACCTCCGCCGTATTGGCGGCAATCACATCGAAATCACCGCCCCGGTTTTCCGTCATCTTGCTTCGAAGCACTTCATCGCTACCCACCATGGTGACTTCGACTTTAACGCCATGGCGTTTTTCGAAGGCAGCAACGATGTCACCGTCGGCATACCCAGGCCAGGCAAGCACACGCAATGTCGGCGTATCAGCCTTGACCTGCAGTGATAGCAAAAAGATGAAAGGTATTACCCACAATGGGCACCGGTAACTCATGAAGACTGCCCAGAAGATGCAATATGGCCACTATACATAGGGCAATGTGCCGATGCTTGGCAACCTATTCGAACAGGCCGCGCCTTCGGTCGGAAACGCCGGGCTGATCACGACTGCCTTTTCAGCTTGAAACCGGATTGCGCTGGACGGGTCAGCCAACTCGAACCCGTCATTCATTACGTTAACGCCCCCAGAATTGCGCCGCCAGCAATTGAAGGCGCTCGGCCAGTTGGGCGACATGGGCAGCAGTCGTGCGACTCTGGTTACCGGCAAGCACATTGCTCTGAGTGGCTTGACTGATACCTGTCAGGTTGCACTGGATACTGTCACCCACCGAGCTCTGCTCTTCCACGGCGGCGGCTATTTGCACGCTCATGTCGCTGATTTCACCGACTCGCTGGGTGATTCCATCCAGCGCCCGGGCGGCAAACTGTGCCTGTTCAACACTGGTCTCGGCCTTGCTGTGGCTGCGTTGCATCGCGACCACGGCGTCACCCGTGGAGCGCCGCAAGGTATCGATGGTTCCCTGGATTTCCGCGGTGGATTGCTGGGTGCGCGAAGCCAGCCCGCGCACTTCGTCGGCGACCACGGCGAAACCGCGCCCGGCCTCGCCGGCGCGAGCGGCCTCGATAGCGGCGTTGAGGGCGAGCAGGTTTGTCTGTTCGGCGATGCTTTGGATGACCTCGAGGACGCGGTTGATTTCCTGGCTATGTTGTTCCAGTTGGTAAATCACCGCGCTGGTCTGCTGCACCTCGCTGGCGAGGCTATCGATGTGTTGGCAGGTTTGCTCGACCAGCTCTCGACCTCGGTCGGTTTCTTGATTGGCCAGGCTCGCTGCGTTGGCGGTGAGCTGAGCGTTGCGCGCCACTTCCTGCACACTGCTGGCCATCTGGGTTATGGCGCTGGCCACCTGGGCAGTTTCCCCTTGCTGCAGTAAGGTCACGCTGTTGTTATTGTCCACTGCGGCGACGAGTTCTTCGGCTTCTTTGTTCAACTGATGGGCCGAATCGGCAATGCGCCCGACGACTGCCCGCGTCTCGGCCTCGAGCATTTGCAAGGTGAAATCGATCTGTCCGAATTGGTCGCGACGGCCGGTGTACAGCATCTGGCTTAGTGGATTATTGGCGATATTTGTGGCTTTTCGGGCAAGGACGTCGAGGGGACGCAGGCTATAGCGCAGCATGCCGCCGATCAGCAAGCTCAATAGCGGCGCTGCGATAGCTGCATGGTTCCAGGATAGGGCGCCCACCCAGCCTAAAACGATAAAACCGAGCAGATTCAGCGCAGTGCCAGCAAGTGCCAAGCGCATGCCGACGGACAGTCGTGACGGAGACAGGCAGTGTGTTTTTTTACCGCTGCGCAACTGTGCATAGAGATGTTCGGCGGCCTCTACCAGTGCTTTCGGTGGGCGCGTACGAACCGATTGGTACTCCACTGTTTCACCATTGCGCTGCATCGGCGTGGCGTAGGCGCTGACCCAGTAGTGATCACCATTCTTACAACGATTTTTTACAAGGCCCATCCACGAGCGTCCGGCCTTGAGGGTTTGCCAAAGATGTTCAAAAGCTTCTGGCGGCATATCCGGGTGACGCACGATGTTGTGATTGACGCCGAGCAACTCGGCCTCACTGAAACCGCTGATGTTGATGAAATCCGGATTGACGTATGTGATGGCGCCCTTCGGGTTGGTTGTTGAAAGAATGTTCGCATTGACGCTGAACTCGACAGCACGACCACTGACCGGAAGATTGATTTTCATTATTTGCCTCCTTAGCTGATGGATAACGCTGGGTGCCTGCCGTGCTTACAGCAATGGACATCCGAGCCCCTCGAAACAGTCTTCTCCGCTGAACAACCGTTGCATCTGCGCAGCAGGTCGTGGTCGGCTAAACCAGTAGCCTTGGGCGTAGTGGCAGCCTTCACCCACCACAAAGTCGAGTTGTGCCGGGCTCTCGATGCCCTCGGCCACGACTTCCAGGCCAAGACTACGGCCGAGGCCGATGATCGCCTGGCTGATCGAGCTCTGTTTGTTGTCGTACGGGATGCCGCCGATGAAACTTTTATCCAGCTTGAGGATGTGCAGTGGAAAGCGTGTGAGATAACCGAGCGAGGAGTAACCGGTGCCAAAATCGTCCAGCGCCAACAACACGCCAAGACTGGCCAATTCGTTCAGACAGGCCAATGTGTCCAGATCGTCATGCATCAGTTGGCTTTCAGTAATCTCCAGGATCAGGCTGGCAGGTGGCAGGCCGCTTTCACGCAGGATGTCGATCACCCGGAGGATGAAGTCGGCCTGTTGCAACTGGAGGCTGGAAATGTTCACCGAACAGCGCAGATGGCCATGTCCGGCCAGTTGCCACAGGCGGGTCTGTTGGCAGGCCTGGCGCAGTACCCATTCGCCAACGCGGATGATTTCCCCCGACTCCTCCAGCGCCGGGATGAACTCCAGGGGCGATATTAAACGTTCGCCATGTCGCCACCGTACCAGCGCTTCGACCCCGGACATGAGGGGCGCCCCCTGCTCAAGACGATAGATCGGTTGGTAATGCAGTTCGAATTCATTGTGTTGCAGCGCCTGGCCCAGAGCGGACTCCAGTTCCAGATGGTGTTGCGCGGTGTCTTGCAACGCTTCGCTGTAGTGGGCGAACCGCGCCTTGCCGGCAGACTTGGCTCTGTAGAGGGCAAGGTCGGCGGCCTGCAAGACATCCAGCGCTTTGCCGTGATCATGCAATGGGGCGATGCCGATACTGGCGCTGACCACCAGGACACGATCGTCCATGTGCAGCGGTTGATGTAAGTTGTCGAGAATGCGTTGGGATATTTGCTCGGCGTCGCGTTCGCAGGAGAGTTCATGAAGCAATACGATGAACTCATCTCCGCCGAAGCGGAACAGCTGATCGCTGGGGCGCAGAGCGTCTCTCAAGCGCTGTGCCACTTCTACCAGCACGCGATCACCGACGTTGTGACCGAGGCTATCGTTGATCAACTTGAAGCGGTCGAGGTCGATGAACAACAACGCCTCGTGAGCACCTCCCTTGCGCCGCTTCATGAAGGTTTTCTGCATTTGCTCATCAAGACGCATACGGTTGGCCAGGCCGGTCAGCGGATCATGGTGAGCGGCATGATTGAGCCGCTGCTCAGCGTCCTTGCGTGCACTGATATCCGACTGTGAACCAGCCATGCGTAGCTGGCCTGCTGTCGTGACTTCGGCGACCCCTCGCACCAGTACCCAAATATAGCCACCGTTGTTTTGGCGGATGCGGTACTCGTGATGGACAGAAGGTGTCTGCCCTTTTATGTGGGCATCGATGGCCTGGCGAAATTCCGGCAGGTCGTCCGGATGCACGCGACCGAACCAACTGGCACTGCTCTCGCCGATGCTGTCGCGGTTGAGGTCGAGCATGCTGGCCCAGCGCTCTGAAACGTACAGACGATCCTGATCGACATGCCAATCCCAGATTCCATCGTTGGCACCGCGTAGCGCACGGGCGAAGCGAGCCTCACTGTCCTCCAGAGCCTTGTGCTGAGCCGCGCTGTACGTGTCGATGGCCAAGGTCATGTCGAAGAACACCGCCTTCAACAGACTCGAATAGAGCGTGGCGTTTTGACTGTCGCCAAACACGCTTTTAAGCATGTCGTCCAGGTAAAGACGGTAGCTACCGAGGTACCACTTCAACTCCAGGCCGACTTGTTGGTGAATCACGCCGATGCGCAGACGGCCGTTGACGTAGGTGTCATCGTAGGGCCCGCCCCACAAACACTGGTAATACTCGACCTGGCTGAGCTTCAAACGTGCGGTGACCTCCGGCGCACGAAGTAACGCAGACGGCGTAGAGAAGTTCGCCAGGTGACGGTACAAATGATCGACGAAAGCTTGCTGAGCCGGGGCCATGTGCTGAGCTGCTGCTCCGAGTCGCTCGGCATCTTCGGCCGTCCAGTCGAGAAAGCGAAAGCGTTCGACAACTTCCTCGTGATCGAGACGAATACGCCTGAGCAACTCCTCCAGATCTTTTGTCACCTTCATTCGCAGACCCCTGTGTTGTAGAGATTCCTTTCTGTTAACAAAAAAAAACGCCGCGACACCGAGTTCTGGTCAAGAACTGGTGTCACGGCGCTTCGTCTTTCAGGCCCGTTGTCCTGCTCGGCAAAGCCGGTTCCCGCATTAGGCGGAACCTACTAATGGCATATTTACATCACTCTGGATTGTCTGACAGTTTATCCAGCAATGCAACCAAGCGCCGCCGTAGCAGCCCCAGCTCGCGAGATTTGAAGGCGTGCCGAGTCTGCTCCAAAACCTCGGTAGCATCCAACAAAGCAGCCTGCACCAGGCCAGGTGACGCCAATTGCGCCTCACCGAGCCAGCGGCAAAACGGCACGGCACTGCAATCACTCGGAGCGCTCAGCACCTCGCAATCTGGTGCTATATGAACCAGCAATTGGCGCAATTGATCGGCGAGTTCGAGGTCGTTGCAGATAATTCGGGTTGTCTGGCTGGAATCGTTCATCAACTGCATCCCCAAAAGGTTGATGCGCTGTTTACAACACAGTCCTTGGCGTTTTATTGATTCAAATCAATGGCGAAACCGATCCCATGGATTTTCCACCTGCCATGAAACTCATCGCTATTCCTTCCAGTCTCGGATGCCTGGAGGGGAGACTGCAGAATTCGTAAAAATAGGACAGGGTCAGTGGCATCTCGGTGACTGGATCAATTCGGCGTAGGCGGCAACAGACATCAGCCCCTGATCGAAAAACACTGCGCCATCCAGGGTCATGGGCCGAGATTTTTTCAGAAACACAGAAACGAAAAAGCCCTGAATAATCAGGGCTTTTTCGTAAAGGTATGGCGGAGAGATAGGGATTCGAACCCTAGGTACCGGTGAAGGTACAACGGATTTCGAATCCGTCCCATTCGGCCACTCTGGCATCTCTCCAACGGCGCGCATCATAACAACACTTTCGCCGGAAGCGAACCCCCTAAGCGAAATTTTTCCGTGCTATCAGATGCTTGCGTCGATTAAAGCGGTACACCCAGACGATTGGCGACTTCTTCGTAGGCTTCGATGACGTCACCGAGGCCCTGACGGAAGCGGTCCTTGTCCATTTTCTTGCCGGTCGCCTTGTCCCACAGACGGCAGCCGTCCGGGCTGAATTCGTCGCCCAAGACGATGGTGCCGTCGTGGAACACGCCGAATTCGAGTTTGAAGTCGACCAGCAGCAGGCCTGCGTCGTCGAACAACTTGCTCAGCACTTCGTTGACCTTGAGCGACAGTTCTTTCATCCGAACCAGTTGCTCAGCCGTCCCCCAACCGAACGCCACGACGTGGGATTCGTTGATGAACGGGTCGCCCTTGGCGTCGTCCTTCAGGAACAGTTCGAAGGTGTAAGGGTTGAGCTTCATACCCTCTTCCACGCCCAGACGCTTGACCAGGCTGCCAGCGGCGTAGTTACGCACGACGCACTCGACCGGGATCATGTCCAGCTTCTTGACCAGGCACTCGTTGTCGCCCAGCAGTTTGTCGAACTGGGTCGGCACGCCGGCTGCTTCGAGTTTCTGCATGATGAAGGCGTTGAACTTGTTGTTCACCATGCCTTTGCGGTCGAGCTGTTCGATGCGCTTGCCGTCGAACGCCGAAGTGTCGTTGCGAAACAGCAGGATCAAACGGTTAGCGTCGTCGGTCTTGTAAACCGACTTGGCTTTGCCGCGGTAGAGTTCTTCACGTTTTTCCATGATGGGCTCCGCTTGGTAAGTAGATGGGCTAGGCGATGTGTCGCCAGTCGAGCCCTGAATCTTGATCGGCCAGTTGCAGCCAGTCCGGGTCGCACCCAAGGGTGTCGACAAAACATTGCCGGGCCAGCTGCGGCAAGTTGTTCTTGCTGCTCAGGTGGGCCAGGACCAGGTGTTGCAGGTCTTTCCAGCCCAACTCGGCCACCAGAAATGCCGCCTGATGGTTGTTCAAATGTCCCAGTTCGCCGCCTACCCGCTGCTTAAGAAAGTACGGATAGTGACCGCGAGCCAGCATGTCACGGCAGTGGTTGGCCTCGATCATCAATGCATCGAGATCCCGATAGCCGTCCAGCACCTTGTTGCAGTACGAGCCCAGGTCGGTCAACAGGCCAAAGCGTCGCTGACCGTCGCTAAACACGTATTGCGTCGGTTCCTGCGCATCATGGGCCACGGCAATGACACCGATGCTCAAGTCGCCGACTTGCAGTTGTTCGCCATCCGCCAGGAAACCCGCGGGTTCAATCGGCTTGCGCATCCCGCGCAAGGTCCCGCGACTGAGGTAGACAGGCAGATTGTAGCGCCGAGACAGCAAACCCACGCCATGCACGTGGTCGGCATGTTCGTGGGTCACGAGTATCGCGCTCAGCTGCGCAGGGTTCACACCCAGGCGCAGCAGGCGTTTTTCGGTTTCCCGCAGGGAGAAACCACAATCCACCAGCACGTACGTATCAGCACTGGCTATCAGCGTGCCGTTCCCCTGGCTACCGCTGCCGAGAACGGCAAAACGCATGTGATCAGCCCAGGTTGTCCTGAATCACGCTCAACACTTTGCGCGCTACATCAGCAGGCGCCACAGTATTGATGTTTTTCTCGACGGTGACCTGAACACTGTCGCCCACCTTGCTCAGGCGAACCTGATAACGCTCGGCACGGGCTTCAAGCTGTTCCTTGTCTGGCTTGCTGCCGAACAGACCACTGAAGAAACCTGGCTTGTCATCCTTCTTCTCGGCTTTTTCCGCCAGGTTGATGTAGTACAGGCCCAGGCTGCGGTTAATGTCTTCAACGCGCCATTCGCCCTGTTCCAATGCACGACCGACACTCGCCCAGGCACGATCCAGGTCCGAACCGACGTTCAGGACAGGGTTGCCGCTGCCATCAACGCTCAGGCTGACACGGCTTGGCGTTTCGAAGTCACGGGAGGCCAGCATGGAGACCGAACCGCCCTTCTCCGAGATGCGGCTCATGCTCGCGAGCATGTCGTCGACCAGTGCCGCGTCCAGGCCAGTATTGACCGAACGGTTGGTGAAGGCGACATCGGCGGTGCTGCCGGCAGGACGCTCGGCAGTGACCACATAGACTTCACTGGTGTTACGTTGCACGCCCGGTTCGATACGCACACGGGCACGGATTTCGCTGTCAGTGCCGACACCGGCTGCGCTCAGGCGCTTGGCCATGGCGGCGGACAGTTCGTCAGAGTGTTGCCAGGTCGTGGTGAACTCGCCGGTCTGCGGGCGCTGCTCGTCCAGACGGAAACCGTTGTCCTGGAAGAACTGCACGGCCACTGGCCAGGCTTCGGCCGGCGGATTTTGTGCCAGGATCCAGTGCGAGTCACCGCTCTTCTGCAGGGAGTAGGCGCTGGCATCGGCAATGGCCGACAACGGTTGCGGCCGGGGCACGATGTATTCGCCCTTGACGGTTTCGTCCGCTACGTTACGCGGGATCGGCAACAGCGGATCCAGACGCTTGGCGGTGCGAACATCCGGCGGCAGTTGCATCGGTGCAGTCTGTTGCGCTTGCAGGTAATCGCTACCACGGTCACGGAAATAACCTTCCGGGCCCCAGACCCATCCACAGCCACTGGTGCTGGAGATGATCAAGGCAAGTGCGGAAAGTCCGGCCAATCGCTTCATGCGTAATGCTTCCTCAATTAAACCAGAACGCCGGACTGGCGCATGGCCTGCCGCAGCGGTTCGTGACATTCGGCGCTGAGCCAGGTGAGCGGCAGACGGATGCCTTCCGGCATCAGGCCCATCTCATGCAGCGCCCATTTCACAGGGATAGGGTTGGATTCGATAAACAGGGTTTTATTGAGCGGCATCAGCTTTTCATGGATGGCGCGCGCCTTGTCGGCCTCGCCATTCAGCGCAGCGATGCACAGGTCGGCCATTTCGCGCGGTGCAACGTTGGCAGTGACCGAAATATTGCCCTTGCCGCCCAGCAGGATCAGCTCGACTGCGGTGGCATCGTCACCGGAGAGCACCAGGAAATCGCTGCTGACACCGTCGATAATGGCTTTGGCACGCTTGAGGTCGCCGGTGGCTTCCTTGATGCCGATGATGTTCTTGACGGTCGACAGACGGATCACGGTTTCAGCCTGCATGTCGCAAGCGGTACGTCCGGGCACGTTATAGAGGATCTGCGGGATATCGACGGCTTCGGCGATCGCCTTGAAGTGCTGGTACAAGCCTTCCTGGGTCGGCTTGTTGTAGTAGGGAGTGACCAGCAGGCAGGCATCGGCGCCGGCGGTCTTCGCGTTGGTGGTCAGCTCGATGGCTTCACGGGTCGAGTTGGCGCCGGTACCGGCGATCACCGGAATGCGGCCATTGACCTGCTTCACTATGCGACGGATGACTTCGATGTGTTCGCTCACATCAAGAGTGGCCGACTCACCTGTTGTGCCGACCGCCACGATGGCGTGGGTGCCGTTTTGCAGGTGAAAGTCCACCAGTTTGCTCAGACTGTCCCAGTCGAGACGACCCTGTGCATCCATGGGTGTGACCAGTGCCACCATACTGCCCGCAATCATGCAACCGCTCCTGCCGGAAAAAGAGAGCGGTAATGGTACTGGCGCCAAGATGCTTGTACAAGCGAAGTACTGCGCTGCCGCCATTCCCCTGAGCGTCGCTTTTCGCTACCCTTCAGACTTTGATCGATACTGACAAGCTCGTACGTCGGGTTTAAGCCTCCATTTTCGGCATCACAAGCCCCAATCCAGCGTTGCGGCCCCTCGCTCTTGCCATTGTGGAGCACGTTGCAACCTGTGCCTCGGGCTTTCTGAATTCGCATCCGCTGGCTCGCCCTGCTAAAACAAGCCGACAGAAGTATTGACCGCTCATCGCTTTAGGAATGCTGCATGTCCACCCCCACAGTTCGCGAACAATTCCTTGTCATCAGTGCCCTTGGCGCCAACCCCATGGAGCTGACTAACGTCCTGTGCCGCGCCAGCCATGAAAATCGCTGCGCCGTGGTTACCTCACGCCTGACACGCCACGGCGAGTGCAGTGCGCTTATCCTCGAAGTCTCTGGCAGTTGGGACGCCCTGGCACGCCTGGAAGGCAGCCTGCCCGTGCTGGCGAAACGGCACGCGTTCACCGTCAATGTAGTGCGCAGCGCAGCCCTGGAGAATCGTCCACAGGCTCTGCCTTACGTTGCATACGTCAGCTCGGCCTACCGATCGGACATCGTCAACGAGTTGTGCCAGTTCTTCATGGACCACAACGTCGAGCTGGAAAACCTGACTTGCGATACCTATCAGGCTCCGCAGACCGGCGGCACCATGCTTAACGCCACGTTTACCGTGACCTTGCCGGCCGGTGTGCAGATCAGTTGGTTGCGCGATCAATTCCTCGACTTCGCCGACGCGCTGAACCTGGATGCCCTGATTGAACCGTGGCGCCCACAAAACCCAATGTAAGGAAGCTTTCATGGCCGTTGCTATCGACCAACCGGTTGCCGATTTCGAAGCACCCGCCACCGGCGGACAGACCGTCAGCCTCGCGGCCCTCAAAGGCAAGCAGGTGGTGATCTACTTCTATCCGAAGGACAGCACACCAGGCTGCACCACTCAGGGCCAGGGCTTTCGCGATCAGCTCGAAGCCTTCAAAGCCGCCAACACCGAGGTGTTCGGCGTGTCGCGCGACAGCCTGAAATCCCACGAAAACTTCAAGGCCAAGCAAGCATTCACCTTCGAGCTGATCAGCGACAAGGAAGAAGCGCTTTGCCAGCAGTTCGACGTGATCAAGCTGAAAAAGCTCTACGGCAAGGAATACATGGGCGTGGATCGCAGCACGTTCCTGATCGACAAGAACGGTGTGTTGCGTCAGGAATGGCGTGGCGTGAAGGTGCCGGGGCATGTTGATGCGGTTTTAGCCGCTGCCCAGGCGCTGAACAAGGCTTGATTGTTTGACGCCTGCGCCGGCGCTCTCACTGGTCAGCCAGCGAAAGCGCCTTGGCGCTAACAGTCCATTCGGTCATTAAAGCAGAGGCGCCACCACAGGCTCCTTGCGGGGCCAGGCATCCAGCACAGCCTTGAACAGGGTCGCCAGGGGAATCGCAAAGAACACCCCCCAGAAGCCCCACAGGCCACCAAACAACAGCACCGCGCAAATGATCGCCACCGGGTGCAGGTTGACCGCCTCCGAAAACAGCAAAGGCACCAGCACGTTTCCGTCCAGGACCTGGATGATGCCGTAGACCGCCATCAAATAGATGAACTGATCGCTCCAGCCCCACTGGAACAGCGCAATCAGCAGCACCGGCACAGTGACCACCACGGCCCCGACATAGGGCACCACCACCGAGATCCCCACTAACAGCGCCAGCAGCGCCGCGTAGTTGAGCCCCAGTACAACGAAACCGATGTAGGTCGCGCCACCGCAGATGACGATTTCGATGACCTTGCCGCGAATGTAGTTGGCGATTTGCCGGTTCATCTCGTGGGCAACACGGGTGATCAACGCGCGCTCACGAGGCAAGTAACCGCGCACCCACAAACCAATCATCTCCCGGTCCTTGAGAAAGAAAAACACCAGAATCGGCACCAACACCAGATAGATCATGATATTGACCAGCAGCGGCAGGCTCGACAGCGAGAACGTCAGCGCCCACTGGCCGAACTTGCCGATCTCGCCCCGCGCCACTTCAATCGCCTGCAGCACCTGTTCGTCAGATACCAGATGCGGATAGCGTTCCGGTAGCAGCAACAACAGTGACTGCCACTTGGCGAGCATTCCCGGTAACTCGTTGAACAGCGTGATCAACTGATGCCAGAGCAACGGCACCACGACCACGATGAACACCAGCAGCACTCCCATGAACAACGCAAAGACCAACCCCACCGCAACCCCACCAGGTATACGAAGGCGTTCGAGGGTCACCACCAGGCCCTGCATCAAGTAGGCCAGCACCATCCCGGCCAGCACTGGCGCAAGCATGCCGCCCAGCGTGAGCACGGCGGTGAACGCCAGGAACAACAGGACGGCTAGAACCACGGCTTCTTCATCGGAGAAGTAGCGCTGAATCCAGTCGCGTAACACCTTGAACATTAGAAATCCTTAAGAACAAACACAGCAGGTTTCAGGCTTTTTTCAACCAGTACCGGTAAACGCCCGCTTCATCCTCTTCGCGAAGCAACGTATGACCGGCCAATCGGACAAAGGTGCGGAAGTCGCGCTGTGAACCCGCATCAGTGGCAATCACCTTGAGCACTGCGCCACTGGCCATCCGGTTGAGTTCCATCTTGGCTTTGAGCAACGGCAACGGGCAATTCAAGCCACTGGCGTCCAGTTCAACGTCATGGGCTACAGCGTCGGTCATTGCATCACTCCTGGTCAGGTGGTTGAGCTGCCTAGAATATCTGGTCGCGGCGCTGGTGTCCGGCTACAGTAAGGTCTTTGTCGACTAAGGCTTTGTGCATGACTTTTTTGCGCCCTACCCTGCTGACGCTTGCTTGCCTGCTTGCCTCGCCAGGCTTCGCCGACGACCTGCCGTCACTCGGCGACGCCAGCTCTGCCATTGTCTCGCCGCAGCAGGAATACCAGTTGGGCCGTGCATGGCTGGCACTGTTGCGCAGCCAGGTGTCGCAGCTCAACGACCCGCAGCTCAAGGACTATGTGGAATCCAGCGTTTACCGACTGGTCGAGACCAGCCAGGTCAATGACCGGCGCCTGGAGTTCATCCTGATCAACAGCCCCCAGCTCAACGCCTTCGCCGCCCCGGGCGGGATTGTCGGGGTGAACGGTGGCCTGTTCCTCAACGCCCAGACCGAAGGTGAATACGCCTCGGTACTGGCTCACGAATTGGCTCACTTGTCACAACGTCACTTTGCCCGTGGCGTCGAAGCCCAGCAGCGCATGCAAGTCCCCATGATGGCCGCCCTGCTGGCGGGTATCGTGATTGCTGCGGCCGGTGCCGGCGACGCCGGTATCGCGGCCATTGCGGGTACGCAGGCGGCAGCGATTCAGGAACAGCGCCGGTTTTCGCGCCAGAACGAGCAGGAAGCCGACCGTATCGGCATCCTCAATCTGGAAAAAGCCGGCTACGACCCGCGCTCGATGCCGACCATGTTCGAGCGCTTGGGGCGTCAGTACCGTTATGACGCCAAGCCACCGGAATTCCTGCTGACTCACCCGGTCACCGAATCACGGATCGCCGACACCCGCAACCGCGCCGAACAAGCGCCAAAGGGGGGTATCGAAGACAGCCTTCGCTATCAACTGATTCGCGCACGGGTCCAGTTGTTCTATGAAGAAACCCCGGGCTTGGGTGCCAAGCGTTTCCGCGCCGAGCTGGATGAAAATCCGAAAAGCGATGTCGCTCGCTACGGCCTGGCCATCGCCCAGATCAAGGGCGGCCAATTGAACGAAGCACGGGAAAATCTCAAGCCACTGCTGGCCAAGTCGCCGAACGAGCTCATCTATAACCTCGCTCAGGTCGATCTGGACATCACCAACAACCGCCTGCCGGACGCTCAATCCCGAGTTGACCGCATGCTGACGCAGTACCCAGGCAATTACCCGCTGAATCAGGTGCGCGTCGACCTGTTGCTGAAACAGAACCGTGCCGCCGATGCCGAAAAGGCACTCGAAGGCCTGCTCAAGTCGCGGCCGGATGATCCGGACGTGTGGTATCAGGTTGCCGAAACGCGCGGCCTGTCAGGCAACATCATCGGTCTGCATCAGGCACGTGCCGAGTATTTCGCGCTTGTAGGCGACTATAAACAGGCCATCCAGCAACTGGATTTCGCCAAGCGCAAGGCTGGCAGCAACTTCCCGCTGTCGTCACGCATCGATGCGCGCCAGCGTGAGCTGATGGAGCAGGAACGCATGATCAAGGACATGATGGGCTGAGTGCCCGAAAAACTTCAGGCATAAAAAAACCGCCTCTTTCGAGGCGGTTTTTCATTCAGCTTACAACCGGATTATTCAGCCAGTTTGAAGGTGATGAAGCTGGCGCGACCTTGACGCAGAACCCGCATCGACACCGAACGGTTCTTCGGCAACGACTTGGCGATCTCCGTGAATTGCTTGGTCGATTCAATGGCCTGATTGTTCAGGTGAGTAATGACGTCTCCTGGCTGCAAGCCAATCATCGAAGCAGGACCATCCTGGACTTCCTTGATCACCACGCCGCCTTTGAGGTCGAAGGTTTTTTTCTGCTCATCCGTCAGCTCAACCACGGAAACACCCAGGCGATTACTGCTGCGCTCGATGCTCGATTTGGGCAGGCTGTCCAGCTCTTTGCCTTCCTCAGGAATGGCGCCGACAGTCAGCTCGACGTTCTGGCGCTTACCGTCGCGGATCACCTCCAGCTTAGCCTTGGAGCCAGCTTTCAATGCGCCCACAAGGTGCGGCAGATCGGCAGACATGACGATCGGTTGACCGTTCATGCTCAGGATAACGTCACCGACTTGCAGACCACCCTTGGCAGCCGGGCCGTCGTCCTGGATCTGAGCAACCAGCGCACCGGCCGGTTTCTCCAGACCGAACGACTCGGCCAGATCCTTGTTCACTTCCTGAATCACGACACCCAACCAGCCGCGGCTCACTTTGCCGCCGCTTTTCAGCTGATTGGAAACGTCCATGGCCACATCGATAGGGATTGCGAACGAAACGCCCATGAAGCCACCGGAACGGGTATAGATCTGCGAGTTGATCCCGACCACTTCACCATTGAGGTTGAACAGCGGACCACCGGAGTTGCCCGGATTGATCGGCACGTCGGTCTGGATGAACGGCACGTAGTTTTCGTTTGGCAGGCTACGACCGACGGCACTGACGATACCTTGGGTCACGGTATGGTCAAAGCCGAATGGCGAACCGATTGCCACGACCCACTGGCCAGCCTTCAAATCCTGGGATTTGCCCAGTTTCAAGACCGGCAGATCCTTGCCTTCGATTTTCAGCAGCGCCACGTCGGAACGCGGGTCGGTGCCGACCAGTTTGGCTTTCATTTCGCTGCGGTCGGACAGACGCACGAGAATTTCGTCGGCATCGGCGATCACATGATTGTTGGTGAGGATGTAGCCATCAGGCGAAATGATGAAACCCGAACCCAGGGATTGGGCTTCACGCTGACGATCGCCCCGCGGTGAACGAGGCTGCTGCGGCATGCCCCGCTCGAAGAACTCGCGAAGCGCCGGCGGCAAGCCTTCCAGGTCAGGCATATCCTGGATCGACACTTTGCGGTCCGGCAGTTTTTGCGTGGTACTGATGTTGACCACCGCAGGCGATGCCTGTTCGACCAGCTGCGTGAAATCAGGCAATTCGACCGCTTGAGCAGCGACCGCCTGACCGAGCACCAGTACTGTGGCAAAAATGGAGAGGTAAGACTTCAAGCGTGGTATCGACATACGGCTCCCGTTACGACGAGCATGGTTAAGCGATATGGATCAAGGAACACCGAGAAAGATACGCCGGTATTTTTGTTCCGGGAACAACAAACAAGGCCAGAGCCGAGGGCTCTGACTTAAGAAAAATTCACTGGATTTTGCAAATTGAAATGTTCACGAAACATTTCTATCTCGGCTTACTGCTTGGTTGCGGCGGCGTCACTGCGCATGGAAAGCGCAATCCGCTCTGCAGTGCCGACCGGAATTTCGCCGACGACCGTGACCATCATTCCGCCTTGCGGGGTGGTCAGGCTTCGGGAAACGGCAACGGTGGGGCCCAGCTGCGTGCGGGTGTCAGTGACTGTCGCGCCGTTCAACGGCTCCAGGAACACCGAAAAACGCGCCAGACCATCGTCATACATCAAGCTGTTGACTTGGGTTTTGGTTTCCTGATCCTTGCGAGCCGAGCTGCTGACCAACTCGAAACCGGGTGGCAACCAGTCAGAATGCCAAGTTTGAGCCGCCTTCACAGAGGAAGCCTTGTCACTCTCGAGATTGACCGCCTTGCAATCTGCGCCTGGCTGCAACTCGGCGTCAGACGGGACATCGGCGGTATCCAGTTGCGTAAACTGGAATCGCTCCAACAACTGTCCTTTGTCATTCAGTAGCAATGACTTGAGAGGAAGGCCGGTTTCTTTATCCAGATGCAGTTCAAAACCATAGCGGTGTTGATCGCGTGGCGTCAGTGAAACGATCACCGCCGGTCGACCGGCCACGCGCGACTTGCCGATGACAGCAAGGTCATACCAATTCTTGAGCTTTTGAGGATCGAGGGCTCGCGCGGGAGAATTCGGGGAATCCCCAAGTCCGGCTATCAGGATGCCGCTGACGCATTGAGTATGCCCGTCAATGCGGACAACTTCCTGCTCGGAGCCATCCTGCTGGAGCAGGCGTTCATGGACCTTGCCCTCCTGGACGCGGTGCCAGATCTTATGGGTAGAAAAACTACCGTTACGCTCGTAGACAAAAGTACCCTGAAAGCTGTGCTGCTGCTCGGCCTGACCAAGACGGGTCAACCAGTCCTGGGCTTCATCGGCATGGGCTGGAACAATGAACCAGCCACTAAGCAGAAGCGTAAGTAGAGGTATGGCGCGCATGATCCTCCTTAACGGTTTTCCAGGCTTGCTGCACGAGCGTAAGGCAGAGCGCTCTCGGTACCTTTCATTGCAGCCTGTTGAGCATGTTGGCGCAAGTAGCCCGGCAGACGCTGATCGTGCCAGCCTGGTTGACCTTGCAATACGCCATTGGCCATGGGACCAGTAGCTTCCGAACTCTCATTGTAGCCTGCCAAAACGGCTGGGCCTTTAACTTGAGGAGCAATCAGGTTCTGTTGACTGGATTGCTGAGCCAGTTCGACGCCAGCGATCTCGTCCTGGTTGTACAGACGAACACCGGCCAGTACGGCAAGGGTTACCGAAGCCGCTACAGCCAGACGACCCAGGCTGCGCCATGGTCCGCGGGAGGCTTTAGCCGGCACGGCTTCATCAGCCAGAGCAGCAGATACGGCCGCAGCGATATCCAGGCGTGGAAGCAGCAGATCCTTGTGCATCACCGCCCGAGCGATTTGATAACGAGCCCAGGTATCACGGGTTTCAACATCGTCACAGGCACTCAGTACCCGACGCAATTCCAACTCGTCCGCTTCGTTATCCATCACTGCGGACAGCGATTCCTGCAGGGCTTCACGACTCATGGCGTTCCTCTCTTGGCTGTCGCCGCTGTCTTCAGTTTTCCTGCAACAACGGCTGCAGGGCTTTATCGATGGCCTCCCGGGCGCGGAAAATCCGGGAGCGCACGGTACCGACCGGGCATTGCATAACGCTCGCAATGTCCTCGTAACTCAGACCATCGAATTCACGTAAAGTTAAAGCCGTACGCAAATCTTCTGGCAGTTGCTGAATGGTTCGATGGACGGTGCCTTCGATCTCATCCCGCAGCAAAGCTCGTTCTGGCGACTCGAGATCCTTGAGGCCATGATCGCCATCGTAGAACTCTGCATCCTCGGAACTGACATCGCTATCCGGCGGCCGACGGCCGCGTGAAACCAGATAGTTTTTCGCCGTGTTAATGGCGATGCGGTAAAGCCACGTGTAAAACGCGCTGTCCCCGCGAAAATTTCCAAGTGCACGGTACGCCTTGATAAAGGCTTCCTGTGCCACATCCTGGGCTTCATGGGTGTCGTGCACAAAACGCACGATCAACCCGAGAATTTTGTGCTGGTATTTCAGCACTAGCAGATCGAAAGCACGCTTGTCGCCACGCTGAACGCGCTCGACCAGTTGCTGATCCTCTTCCTGGGTTAGCATGAACACTCCTCGATAAGCTCGAAGGAGGCTTGCATAACTAAACGACCGGACTTGCAAACATAGACTCGGGCTTTTCGCAAAAGTTCTCCCCCTCCAGGCAAGTTTCCTGCGGGCTCTGATTCGGCACGCACGAAAAGCGCAGCGCGAGATGGCCCGGCTGCGCAAATAATCTTGTCATCGGATTCGCTGGCAAGGACCCAACCGCGGTTCCTGCGCTGAAGCCGACACTGTCCCTTGAATCGGGCAACCGTCTATTGATCTTGGGCCTTTGGCAAAAGTTCCAAATATTTATAGCCGTGCCGAACCGACATTGTGCGACTGTGAATAGAAAAAGACTGTTAAATCCGCGATACAGTTCACTTGTCGCCGAATCGATGCAAAAAACATCCGACGAAGCGTCAGGTCTTTTCTGTCACGGTAGTTTCACAATGCCATATAGGCTCGGGTATTGTGCCGCTCCCCCTCTCTATATACTAGTGGGCTGCGCGGCTGCCTGACTTGCCTGTCCAGATGTCTGGCGCCTACCCCGACCCGGGTCGCTTTGAGCGGAATCCTGAAATGAGCCAACAGTTTCAACACGATGTTCTGGTAATTGGCAGCGGCGCTGCCGGCTTGAGCCTTGCGCTGACCTTGCCCGGTCATTTGCGCATTGCCGTACTGAGCAAAGGCGACCTCGCCAATGGCTCGACCTTCTGGGCGCAAGGCGGTGTTGCCGCGGTCCTCGACGACACCGACACCGTCGAGTCCCACGTCGATGACACCCTTAATGCTGGCGGTGGCCTGTGCCATGAGGACGCCGTGCGCTTTACCGTCGAACACAGTAAAGAGGCGATTCAATGGCTGATCGATCAGGGCGTGCCATTTACCCGCGATGAACAGTCAGGCACTGAAGATGGCGGATTCGAGTTTCACCTGACTCGCGAAGGCGGTCACAGCCACCGGCGTATCATCCATGCGGCCGATGCCACGGGCGCTGCGATTTTCAGGACGCTGCTCGCCCAGGCCAAGCAACGGCCGAACATCGAGTTGCTCGAACAACGGGTAGCCGTCGATCTGATCACCGAAAAACGCCTGGGCCTCGAAGGCGATCGCTGCCTGGGTGCCTATGTGCTCAATCGCGGCACCGGCGAAGTCGACACCTACGGCGCACGCTTCGTGATTCTTGCCTCCGGCGGCGCGGCCAAAGTCTACCTCTATACCAGCAACCCCGACGGCGCCTGCGGTGACGGCATCGCCATGGCCTGGCGATCCGGCTGCCGGGTGGCGAACCTGGAGTTCAACCAGTTCCACCCCACGTGCCTGTATCACCCGCAAGCCAAGAGTTTCCTGATCACCGAAGCCCTGCGCGGCGAAGGTGCACACCTGAAACTGCCCAATGGCGAGCGTTTCATGCAGCGCTTCGATCCACGGGCCGAACTGGCACCACGGGACATCGTCGCCCGGGCCATCGACCATGAAATGAAAAGGCTTGGTATCGATTGTGTCTATCTGGACATCAGCCACAAGTCCGAAGATTTCATCAAGACCCACTTCCCCACCGTGTACGAGCGCTGCCTCGAGTTTTCCATCGACATCACCAAACAGCCCATTCCGGTAGTTCCCGCGGCGCACTACACCTGTGGCGGCGTCATGGTCGACCAGCAAGGTCGCACCGACGTGCCAGGGCTGTATGCGATTGGCGAAACCAGCTTTACCGGCCTGCATGGCGCCAACCGCATGGCCAGTAACTCGCTGCTGGAGTGCTTTGTGTATGCGCGCTCAGCGGCGGCGGATATCCTGGAACAATTGCCGAACGTTTCGACCCCCGCCGCCCTGCCGGTCTGGGACGCGAGCCAGGTGACCGACTCCGATGAGGACGTGATCATTGCGCACAACTGGGATGAACTACGGCGATTCATGTGGGATTACGTGGGTATCGTGCGCACCAACAAGCGCCTGCAACGGGCCCAGCACCGAGTGCGCCTGCTGCTGGATGAAATCGACGAGTTCTACAGCAACTACAAGGTCAGCCGGGACTTGATCGAGTTGCGCAACCTGGCCCAGGTGGCCGAGTTGATGATTCGCTCAGCCATGGAGCGCAAGGAAAGTCGCGGCCTGCATTACACGCTGGACTATCCGAAGATGCTGCCGGTCGCGCTGGACACTATTCTGGTGCCGTCCACCTACGCCGGCTGAACTTGAGTCGAACCCGCAGGCGTCGGTGCAGATCCGCCGCCTGCGAATCCCGGGGCACGCAAACAGACCGGATGCGCCGCTCCCCCCGCAGACGAACCCGCAGCAGCACCACTAATGGCAGCGCGATACTGTCCGGACGAAGCTGCACCGCTTGCCATCCCGCCGCCCGGCTCCACAACTGCCAGCCATCGGCATCGCGCCGCAAGCCGCGAAAGGCCTGCGCGTGGGTCAGCAGAATCTGGCGTGGCAATGCCCAAACGGCGTGCAGCAGACAGCAAAAGGCGCCGAGCAGACTGGCCCAAAGCGGAATAGCGAGAAGATAAAGCGAACCCAACGCGAACAGCTGGGCCAACAGATACGCCGCCAGCAACTGCCGTGAGGCATGCCAGCGGCATTCGAAACCGTTACTTGGGCTGAACACGGTCCAGAATCATGCGGACCATGCGTTGAAGCTCCGGGTCTTCCGATTCGGCGCGTTCCATGAACCAGCCGAACATGTCCTGATCTTCGCATTCGAGCAACCTGACGTAGCAGGCACGATCAACCTCGTTGAGGTGCGGATAAACCTCTTTGACAAACGGCACCAGCAACACGTCAAGCTCAAGCATGCCGCGGCGGCTGTGCCAGTAGAGGCGATTCAGTTCAACATCTTCGACCATGGAGCGCTCCTCAAATAGGCCGCAAGTATACAGCCCCGCGCCCCGTAGAACAGTCGGCTTTGGTCGGGCACCGGCGAACCTTTGTGAACTACCCATTTCAACAGCGCCCCCTTATCATGTCCGCCAGATTCTTTACCCTGCGATGACCCATGGCCGATTCTGCTTTTTTCTGCACGCTGTCTCATGAAGGTGTTCTGGCGGTCCGCGGCGCGGATGCCGGCAAGTTCCTGCAAGGTCAATTGACCTGCAACCTCAATTACCTGAGCGATACCCAGGCCAGCCTCGGCGCGCGTTGCACGCAGAAGGGCCGGATGCAGTCGAGTTTCCGCATTCTGCTCGAAGGTGACGGCGTGCTCATGGCCATGGCCAGCGAATTGCTGGAACCGCAACTGGCCGACCTGAAAAAGTACGCCGTATTTTCCAAGTCCAAACTGACCGACGAAAGCGCTGCCTGGGTCCGCTTCGGCATCGATCATGGCGATGCCGCGCTCGACAGCCTCGGCCTTGAACTGCCTGCGGAAACCGACCGGGTGGTGCGCAGTGACGGGCTGATCGCCATTCGCGTTTCACCCGATCGCGCCGAACTCTGGGTCAGCGCCGATCAAGCCGGGGCCATCAAGGGCAAGCTGTCCGCCCTGCTTGCCGAAGGCGACCTGAATCAATGGCTGCTGGGCCAGATCCGCGCAGGGATCGGCCAGGTGATGCCGGGCACCCGCGAGCTGTTCATCCCGCAGATGCTTAACCTGCAGGCTGTCGGAGGCGTGAGCTTCAAGAAAGGTTGCTACACCGGCCAGGAAATCGTCGCGCGGATGCAATACCTGGGCAAACTCAAGCGCCGCCTGTATCGCCTGCAACTGGACGCCAGCGAACGGCCTGAACCTGGCACCCAGCTGTTTTCCCCGAGCCATGGCAGTTCAATCGGCGAAGTGGTACTGGCCGCCCATGGCGAACAACAGATCGAATTGCTGGCGGTGCTGCAAGCCGAAGCAGCGGAGGCCGGCGACCTTCACGTCGGCGCGGTCGACGGCCCGGCCTTGCACTTGCTCGATCTGCCTTATCAACTGGACCGCGACCGCGAAATCCAGCGTTAACCGCAGTACTTTTTTGCGACACCAAGAGAACAGAAATGAGTGAGCTGGCGGAAAAGGTCCAAAGGGATTTGGTTGAGGCCATCGATAACGATGACCTGGTTCTGCCAACACTTCCGGAAGTGGCACTGCAGATTCGCAAGGCGGCAGAGGACCCTGAAGTCAGTATCAGCGCCCTGAGCAAGGTCATTGGCCGCGATACCGCGCTGTCGGCGCGCCTGATCAAAGTGGTCAATAGCCCGCTGCTGCGCGCGACCCAGGAAGTTACCGAGTTGCAAACGGCCGTCACTCGCCTGGGGATCAACTACAGCAGTAACCTGGCCATCGGCCTGGTCATGGAGCAGATCTTCCATGCCCGCTCCGAGGTGGTGGAACAGAAAATGCGTGAAGTCTGGCGCAAGAGCCTGGAAATCGCCGGTGTCAGCTATGCGTTGTGTCGCCACTACACCCAGCTCAAGCCCGATCAGGCAGCCCTTGGCGGGCTGGTGCATCAAATCGGCGTCCTGCCGATCCTGACTTACGCCGAAGATCACTATGATCTATTGTCCGACCCGGTCAGCCTCAACCATGTGATCGACCATATCCATCCGCTGCTCGGCGACAAATTGCTCAGGGTCTGGGAGTTTCCGGACATGCTGGTGCAGGTGCCGAGGCTCTACCTGAACTTCAAGCGACGGTCTGACCAGATCGATTATGTTGATCTGGTGCAGGTGGCCAGCCTGTACTGCTGTAAAGACACCGACCACCCGTTTGCCTGCATCGACCCCTTCAGCGTGCCAGCCTTCAACAAGCTTGGGATCGATTACGACAACAAAGCCCTGTGCGCCGATCTGGAAGAATCACGCTCGATGTTTTATTAAGCATCAATGCAATTCCTGTGGCGAGGGCGCCAGCCTCCTCGCCACACATGCTTGACTCACTCCCCGGCAATAAAACTCACCCGCACTTTCAACCCCGCGTGCTCACCATCATGCAGGCTGATCTGCGCCAGGTGCGCGCGGCAGATCTCGCCGACAATCGCCAAGCCCAACCCGGACCCGGCCACCTGCTGGTTACGTCGGTAAAAACGTTCGAACACGCGATCACGCTCATCGAGCGGAATGCCCGGTCCATCGTCCTCAACCTCCAGCACCGCCGGTGCCGAGACTCGCAAAATCACGTTGCCGCCCGGTGGCGTATGGGCCAGCGCGTTATCCACCAGGTTGCTCAACAGTTCGTTGAGCAAGGTCGGCTCACCCCGCATCCACACCGGCTCGTCCGCTTCCAGCGCTAGCGCCACGCCGCGCTTGTGGGCCAATGGCGCCATGGCCATACCCAGGTCACGCGCCAGTTGACTGAGATCGAGCAGCTGCGCGCCGCCCTCGGCAATCGCCCGGGCGCCATTTTCGACCCGAGCCAGGGAGAGCAATTGATTGGCCAGATGGGTCAAGCGATCGGTGCCCTGGGCGGCGGCTTCCAGCGTACTGCGCCAGGTTTGCGGTTCGCTTGAACGCAGGCCCAGTTCCAGCCGCGCCTTGAGCGCCGCCAATGGGGTGCGCAGTTCGTGGGCGGCATCGGCGATGAATTGCGCCTGACGCTCGAACTGCCCGCGCAGGCGTTCGGTAAAGTGATTGAGCGCACGCACCAGCGGCCACAACTCATGCTGCACTTCCACCAATGGCAATGGCCGCAGGTCATCCGGCTGGCGTTCTTCCACCGCCGAGCGCAAGCGCTCCAGTGGGCGTAGCGCGGCACTGACCGCGAACCACACCACCATTAGCGCACCAATGGCCAGCATGCCAAGACGCAGCAACGTGTCGGTCGCCAGGCTGCGGGCCATGCTGACGCGCGCCTCGTCGGTTTCCGCCACGCGAATTTCCGCCATGCCATTCATGTTCGGTTCGCTGACCGGTTTGAGCAGACTCACCACACGTACGTTCTGCCCTCGGTAAGTCGCATTGTAGAAACGCGCCAACGCCGGATAGTCATCGGTGCGCGGTGTCCCCGGTGGAGGTGGCGGAAGGTTTTCGTAACCGGAAATCAGCTTCTGATTGATATCGTTGACCAGATAAAAAATCCGACCGGCACTGTCGTACGCGAACGTGTCGAGCGCCACGTAAGGCACATCGGCGCTCAGCGTGCCGTCGCGCTGGGTCACGCCCGCCGCGATGGTCCGGGCTGAAGCGAGCAATGTCCGGTCATAAGCGGTGTCGGCCGCTTCGCGACCATTCCAGTAGGCACTCAAACCACTGGCCAGCATCAACACCACCAACAACAGCGCCAGGTTCCACAGCAACCGCCAGCGCAGGCTGCTGGGCTTATGCATCGCGGCTTTCCAGCAAATAACCGAGACCACGGAACGTCACGATGGCAACCGGCTGACCGTCGAGCTTCTTGCGCAAGCGATGTATGTAGATTTCGATGGCGTCGGGACTGGCTTCCTCGTCGAGGCCAAATACCTGGGAGGCCAATTGCTCCTTGCTCATCACCCGGCCGGGACGGGCGATCAAGGCTTCGAGCACGGCTTGTTCACGGGAAGTCAGGGTCAGCAGTTCTTCGCCAAGGGTGAAACGGCGCGTGTCCAGGTCATAGGCCAGCACGCCGCAACGTTGCAGGCGCTCGCCACCGAGCACGCTACGCCGCAGCAGTGCCTTGACCCGGGCTTCAAGCTCGGTGAGTTCGAAAGGTTTGGCCAGGTAATCGTCTGCACCCAGATTCAGCCCATGGACCCGATCCTTGACGTCGCTGCGTGCGGTCAACATCAACACCGGCAGGTTCTTGCCCCGCCCGCGCAAACGCGCCAACACCTCGAAACCATCCATGCGCGGCAAGCCGACATCAAGGATCGCCATGGCGTATTCCTCGCTGCCCAGCGCCAGGTCGGCGGCCACGCCGTCGTGCAGCACATCCACGGTCAACCCGGTGCTCTTGAGCGCCTGGGCGACACTCTCGGCGAGCTGCAGATGGTCTTCGACGAGCAGGACACGCATGAATTTTCACCTCATTCAGGGATGGTCGACGCCATTCTTTGGCGCGGAGTTTACAGCCGCAACCGCCGCTGTGAAGCCCGAAAACCGTGAAAGTCAGCTGAAAGGTTAACGAAAGGTTAGCCCGTTACAGTCCAGCCACGGACAGTTTCGGCTGCCGTCGCTGCTGCCACACAGCGATACGAAAAACGCCTCGAAGCGTTTTCGACCAATAAGAACAATAAACGGAGTCATTCATCCATGCAGTCCTTGCAGACCCAGGCTATCGCGCCTGCCCGCCTCTCCCGTTTCAGCCACACTGCGCTTGCCAGCGCTGCCGCCCTGGCCGGTTTTTCACCGTTGAGCCAGGCCGCCTTCATCGAAGACAGCTCGGCCACGTTCGAAACCCGCAACATGTATTTCAACCGCGATTTTCGCGACGGTACCAGTGCCCAACAGTCCAAGCGTGATGAGTGGGCCCAGGGCTTCATGCTCAATCTGAAATCGGGCTACACCGATGGCACCGTGGGGTTCGGTGTCGACGCACTGGGCATGATGGGGGTCAAGCTCGACTCAAGCCCGGACCGTACGGGGACCGGCCTGTTGCCGACCGACGATGGGCGCGCCGTCAACGAATACTCCAAGCTCGGCCTGACCGGAAAAATGAAGATCTCCGCCAGCGAGCTGAAAGTCGGCACCCTGATTCCGGAGCTGCCGATCCTCAAGCCCAACGACGGGCGCATCCTGCCGCAGACCTTCGAGGGCGGCATGCTGACTTCCAAAGAAATCAAGAACCTGACTTTCACCGGCGGGCGCCTGGACAAGGCCAAGGATCGCGACAGCACCGACTTCCAGGACATTGCCCTCAACAACAAGAACAGCCGCTTCGCCGGCACGGTGGCCGGCAAACACTTCGACTTTGGCGGCGTGGACTACAAGTTCACCGACAAGATCACCGGCAGCTACCACTTCGCCCAACTCGATGACGTCTACAACCAGCACTTTCTCGGGCTGGTCGCTTCCAAGCCGTTCGGCCCCGGCACCTTTGCCAGCGACCTGCGGTTTGCCATCAGTGACGACCAGGGCCAGGCCCGTGGCGGCAAGATCGACAACAAGTCGCTCAATGGCCTGGTGAGCTACGCCTTGAGCGGGCACAAATTCAGCGCGGGCTACCAGCACATGTCCGGCGACAGCGCGTTCCCCTATGTGGATGGCAGCGACCCGTACCTGGTGAACTTCGTGCAGATCAACGACTTTGCCGGCGCCGAAGAGCGCTCCTGGCAGGCGCGTTATGACTTTGACTTTGTCACCCTCGGCATCCCTGGCCTCAGCTTCATGAGCCGTTACGTGAGCGGTGACAACATCAAGCTCAAGAACGGTGACGAAGGCAAGGAATGGGAACGCAACAGCGAGATTAAATATGTTGTACAAAGCGGCGCACTCAAGGATGTTGCCGTCCGCCTGCGCAATGCCACCTACCGTTCCAACTACTCCGCTCGCGATGCCGATGAAGTGCGTCTGCTGGTGAGCTATAGCGTTGCCCTTTGGTAATTCAGTACGTCCATAACAACAACTCCCAAGGAGACTTGAATGAACCTGTCAATGCGTAAAATCGCCCTCGCCGCCAGCGTCCTGCTGTTCACCGGCCAGGCGCTCGCCGAGCCCAAACGCCCCGAATGCATCGCCCCGGCCTCGCCAGGGGGTGGTTTCGACCTGACCTGCAAACTGGCGCAAAGCGCGCTGGTCAACGAAAAATTGCTGACCAAACCGATGCGCGTGACCTACATGCCCGGCGGCGTCGGCGCGGTGGCGTACAACGCGGTCGTCGCCCAGCGTCCGGCCGATGCCGGCACCCTGGTGGCCTGGTCCAGCGGTTCGCTGTTGAACCTGGCGCAAGGCAAGTTCGGGCGTTTCGATGAAACCAACGTGCGCTGGCTCGCCGCCGTGGGTACCAGCTATGGCGCCATCGCGGTGAAAAGCGATTCGCCCTACAAGACCCTGGACGATCTGGTGCAGGCGTTGAAGAAAGATCCGAGCAAAGTGGTGATCGGTTCCGGCGGCACGGTCGGCAGCCAGGACTGGATGCAAACCGCATTGATCGCCAAGGCCGCCGGGATCAACCCGCGCGACCTGCGTTACGTCGCCCTCGAAGGTGGCGGTGAAATCGCGACCGCCCTGCTCGGCGGCCACATCCAGGTCGGCAGCACCGACATTTCCGACTCCATGCCGCACATCCAGAGCGGCGATATGCGCTTGCTGGCGGTGTTCGCCGACAAGCGTCTCGACGAGCCGGAAATGAAAGACATCCCGACCGCCAGGGAACAAGGCTACGACATCGTCTGGCCGGTGGTTCGCGGTTTCTACCTCGGGCCGAAAGTCAGCGATGAAGATTACGCCTGGTGGAAAGCGGCCTTTGACAAGCTGCTGGCTTCCGAAGACTTCGCCAAGTTGCGCGATCAGCGGGAACTGTTTCCGTTCGCCATGACCGGCCCGGAGCTCGACACCTATGTGAAGAAGCAAGTGGCGGATTACAAGGTGCTGGCCAAAGAGTTCGGCCTGATTCAGTGATCGCCTCTGTCTAGCTAGCGGCTGCGGCTCCGGTTTGCGGGGCCGCGGCCCAGGAGTTCCCCATGCTCTTACAACGCATTTTTGCATCGGTGCTGTTGCTGGCCTGTGTTGGCCTGGCGCTGATGGCCTGGCCGTATCAAGCGGCTTTTTCCTACGAACCGGTGGGGCCTCGGGCCTTTCCGCTGTTGATGCTCGGTCTGATGAGTGCGGCGCTGCTGTACATGGTTTTTCGCCCGGCACCGATCAAGCACAGCGCTGACGAGCCGCCACTGGATCGCGCAACCCTGAACAAAATCGGCCTCTGCGTGGTGCTGTTACTGGTCTTCGCCGGCACCTTCGAACCCCTCGGTTTCATCGTCGCCAGCATCCTCACCGGCGTGCCGATGGCGCGCCTGTATGGCGGCCGCTGGCTGCCCAGTGTCGTGATCATCAGCCTGATGGCCGTCGGCCTCTACCTGCTGTTCGACAAGTTGATGGACGTGCCGCTGCCCCTTGGCGTGCTCGACGTTCTGGAGAACTGATATGGATACTCTTGGCTATTTGGGTCAGGGTTTCGGCGTTGCGCTGAGCCCGTACAACCTGGTGACCGCCCTCTGCGGCACCCTGATCGGCACGGTCGTGGGCCTGTTGCCAGGCCTGGGGCCGATCAACGGCGTGGCACTGCTGATCCCGATCGCATTCGCCCTCGGCCTGCCACCGGAGTCGGCACTGATCCTGTTGGCGGCGGTGTACCTGGGCTGCGAATACGGCGGCCGGATCAGCTCGATCCTGCTGAACATCCCTGGTGAAGCCTCCACCGTGATGACCACCCTCGACGGCTATCCGATGGCCCGAAAAGGCCTGGCCGGCGTGGCCTTGTCGTTGTCGGCGTGGAGTTCGTTCATCGGTGCCTTCATCGCTACTTGCGGCATGGTGCTGTTCGCCCCGCTGCTGGCGAAATGGGCGATTGCCTTCGGACCGGCGGAATATTTCGTACTGATGGTGTTCGCGATTGTCTGTCTCGGTGGCATGGCCGGTGATCGTCCGCTCAAGACCTTCATAGCAGCACTGATCGGCCTGTTCCTGTCGACCGTCGGCATCGACGCCAATAGCGGCGTTTACCGTTTCACCGGCGATAACATCCACCTGACCGACGGCATTCAATTCGTGGTGCTGGTGCTGGGCCTGTTCTCCATCAGCGAAATCCTCCTGCTGCTGGAAAAGACCCATCACGGTCAGGAAGCGGTGAAAGCCACCGGACGGATGATGTTCAACTTCAAGGAAGCGGCATCGGTGTTCGTGGTGAACATTCGTTGCGGCGTACTCGGCTTCATCATGGGCGTGTTGCCAGGTGCCGGTGCGACCCTGGCCAGTGCCGTAGCCTACATGACCGAGAAACGCATCGCGGGCGCCAAGGGTACGTTCGGCCAAGGCGATATGCGCGGCCTGGCCGCACCGGAAACCGCCATTGGCGGCGCAGCCTGTGGCGCACTGGTGCCGATGTTGACCCTCGGTGTGCCCGGCTCGGGCACCACGGCGGTGATGATCGGCGCACTCTCGCTGTACAACATCACGCCTGGGCCGCTGTTGTTCCAACAGCAACCCGACATCGTCTGGGGCCTGATTGCCTCGTTGTTCATCGCCAACATCATGCTGGTCATCCTCAACATCCCGATGATCCGTATTTTCACGCGCATCCTCGCCGTGCCGAACTGGGCACTGGTGCCGGTGATCGCCATCATTACCGGGATCGGCGTCTACGCGGTGCACGCGACCACCTTCGACCTGTTCCTGATGATCGGCATTGGCATCTTCGGCTACATCCTGCGCAAGCTGGATTTCCCGTTGTCGCCCCTGCTGCTGGGCTTCATCCTCGGTGGCTTGATGGAGCAGAACCTGCGTCGTGCCCTGTCGATTTCCAACGGAGCGCTGGAAATCCTCTGGTCGAGCCCAATCACCTTCGGGTGCTGGGTCCTGACGGCGATCATGCTGTTGATGCCGATCATCCGTATCTGGCGTAAACGTTCGGCCGCGCAACGCGCTATCGCCGATGTCTGACCGATTACCCCTCAAACACTGGTGGGGTACACCGCTGGTCGGCCTGCTCGGCGGTTACCTCGCCAGCCAGGTCGGCTGGCCGCTGCCATGGATGGTCGGCTCGTTGCTGGCGATCATCCTGGTGCGCTGCCTGACCCCTTGGCAATTGGCGGAAATCCCTGGTGGCCGCAAGTGCGGCCAGTGGGTCGTCGGTATCGGCATCGGCCTGCACTTCACCCCGGTGGTGATGGAGCAGGTGCTCAGTCATTTCGGGCTGATCTTCTTTGGCGCATTGGTCACCAGCCTGTCCGCGGTGGTCGGGGTCTGGTTGATGCGGCGCACCGGTGAGGATCGCGCCACCGCATTCTTTTCCAGCATGCCCGGCGGCTCCGGGGAGATGGTCAACCTCGGCACACGCAATGGCGCGGTGCTCAGCCGCGTTGCCGCCGGGCAAAGTCTGCGGGTACTGGTGGTCGTGCTTTGTGTGCCGGCCGCATTCAAGTATTTATTGGGCGACGGTGCACCAGTCTCCCATGCCACCGCCGTGGACTGGCGCTGGCTGGCCCTGCTGTTCCCGGCCGGCGCGTTGGCGGCGTGGATCTGGGAGCGTTTGCGTCAACCCAACCCTTGGCTGTTCGGCCCGTTGCTGGTGAGCGCGGCAGTGAGCATTGGTTGGGATTTGCACATCGGCTTGCCTCAGGGTGGCAGTCAGATCGGTCAGTGGCTGATCGGCAGCGGCCTGGGTTGTCACTTCAATCGGGAGTTTTTCCGACGCGCGCCATCGTTCATGGGCCGCACCCTCATCGGCACGGTGCTGACCATGCTGATCGCCACGGCGGCGGCATTGGGCTTGAGCGCGCTGACCCGTCTGGATCTGCGTTCACTGACCCTGGGCATGATGCCCGGCGGGATTGCCGAGATGAGCCTGACGGCGGAAACCCTGCAACTGTCGGTGCCGCTGGTGACCGCGATGCAGGTGATGCGACTGCTGTTTGTGCTGTTTCTGGCGGAGCCGTTGTTCAAGTATTGGAACCGGAATCCCGAGTGAAAACTCGCCACAAAAGCCCTCAGCCGTTCTAAACCGGCGGCAAACGCCACTCGATCGGCGTCTCGCCATTCTGCTCCAGGAATTTGTTGGTCCGACTGAAGTGCCCGCACCCGAGGAAGCCACGATAAGCCGACAACGGTGACGGGTGTACCGACGTCAGGACCAAATGCTTGGTCGCATCGATCAGCTTCTGCTTGCTCTGGGCATGGGCGCCCCACAGCATGAACACCAGGTGCGGTTGCTGCTGGCTGACGACTTCTATGATCCGATCGGTGAAAAACTGCCAGCCCTTGTCCTTGTGCGCATTGGCATTGGCGCGCTCGACCGTCATGGTGGTGTTGAGCATCAACACGCCCTGATCGGCCCAGCTCTGCAGATAGCCGTGGTTGGGGATGTCGATGTTCAGGTCACGCTTCAACTCTTTATAGATGTTCACCAGCGATGGCGGCGCCGGGACACCCGGTTGCACCGAAAAGCACAAACCGTGCGCCTGGCCCGGACCGTGGTACGGGTCCTGGCCGAGGATGACGACCTTGACCTTGTCCAGCGGCGTCGAGTTGAGCGCGTTGAAAATCATCGGGCCCGGTGGATAGATTTCCTTGCCGGCCGCCCGCTCCTCTTGCAGGAATTTTCGCAACTGCGCCATGTAGGGCTGGTCGAATTCGGCACGCAGCGCCTCCTTCCAGCTCGGTTCGAGTTTGATACGGTCGTCGGCAGTCATGGTCATATCCGGTAAAAACAATGGGGCGAACCCTAAGAAGGCCCACCACGCTTGTCAATTGATCTGACGCAGATCCGGCACTTTCCCACACAACGATCATACTTAACCCTCAAATTCCCGATCGAGGTCACGATGAATCTGCACTTCGAAGAACTCACCGGCACCGACGGCGCCCGTATCGGTATCGCCAGCCTGGATGCCGAAAAGTCGCTGAACGCCCTGTCCTTGCCGATGATCAAGGCCTTGCGCGTTCAACTGGACGCCTGGGCCAACGAGCCGCAAATCGTCTGCGTCTTGTTGCGCGGTAACGGCGCCAAGGCTTTTTGCGCCGGCGGCGAAGTGCGCAGCCTGGTCGAGGCCTGTCGCGCCCATCCCGGCGAAGTGCCACCCTTGGCCGCGCAGTTCTTTGCCGCGGAGTATCGCCTGGACTTCAGCCTGCACACCTACCCCAAACCTTTGATCTGCTGGGGCCATGGCTATGTGCTTGGCGGCGGCATGGGCCTGCTGCAAGGGGCGAGCATTCGCATTGTCACGCCAAGCAGTCGCCTGGCGATGCCGGAGATCAGTATTGGCCTGTACCCGGATGTCGGAGCCAGTTGGTTCCTGTCACGCCTGCCCGGCAAGCTCGGCTTGTTCCTTGGCCTGACCGGCGCCCACATGAACGCGCGTGATGCGATCGATCTGGACCTGGCCGACCGTTTCCTGCTCGATGAACAGCAAGAGGCACTGATCGAAGGCTTGTTGCAATTGAACTGGCAGGAACAGACGCCGAGGCAGCTCAACAGTCTGTTCAAGGCCTTGCAGCAGGAGGCCGTCGCGCACCTGCCCGAAGCCCAATGGTTGCCGCGACGCGAGCGCATCGATGAATTGCTGGATGTCAGTGATGTGGGTTGCGCCTGGAAGGCCATCAGCGCGCTGCGCGATCACCCGGACCTGATGCTCAGCCGCGCTGCGCGAACCCTGAGCGAAGGTTCGCCGCTGACCGCGCGGCTGGTGTGGGAACAGATCATCCGCGCGCGGCATATGTCGCTGGCTCAGGTCTTCCAGATGGAATACACCCTGAGCCTCAACTGCTGTCGTCATCCGGAGTTCAGCGAAGGCGTGCGTGCACGGTTGATCGACAAGGATCAAAAGCCTCACTGGCACTGGCCCGATATCAACAACGTGCCGGACGCCGTGGTGGAGGCGCATTTCCATAAAGTTTGGGAGGGGCGCCATCCACTGGCGGATCTATCGGAGTATTAAATAAAACTGTAGGAGCGAGCCTGCTCGCGATGCTGGGTCAGTTACCGCTGTGGTGACTGATCCTCCATCGCGAGCAGGCTCGCTCCTACAGGGAATTTCGTTCAGGTCGGATTAACGGTGGTCACCCCGGCCGTCGTGATTGCCCCGACCGTTATGGTCGCCTCGGTCATCGTGATTGTGGTTGCGGCCGCCTCCACGGTGGTCATTGTCCCAATCGCCGCGGTTACGGCCGTCCCAGCCGCGATTCTGATACGCCCGGTAGTCGGCCCGTGACGGCTGGTAGTAACGCGGAGCCGGTTGATAGATCCGCGGTTGCGAGTAATAGCGCGGGGTTGGCTGATAGTACCGCGCAGGCGGCGCGTAATACCGTGCCGGGGGCGAATAGTAACCGCCGCCATTGGAATAGTAGGAACTGCCGCCGGCGTAATAGGCCGGCGCTGGCGAGGTGTAGACCTCGGAACTGTAATAACCGTCTCCTCCATCGGGATAAGCCACGCATCCACCCACGGACAATCCCAACACAGCAATCAGTAGAATTCGGCGCAGCTTTTTTTGATAGAGCATGGCGGCCTCCTGGACCGCGGGTGAGCCACACCAGCGACGCTGGCAGGCGACAGTCGATGATTCGGTGACTGTCGAAACATCTGACATCAAATTCCGGATCTGGTGCGATTCAGTAACAACTTGAAACATCTCGTCGGTGAAAGTTTTTTCATCCATTCAACCGCTGATTAATGGTGACCACCGTGGTATCCACCGCGGTAATAACGCGCCCCATGCCCGCCCCAATAGTAATAGCGATAGCCCCCATAGAAACGTGGGCCACCGTAGTAGTAACCGGGGCCGTAATAGTAGGAATAAGGCGCGTAGCCAGGATAGTAATAAGGCGCGGGATACACATCGTAGGGGCCGGCGTAGTAATAACAGCTGCAAAGCCCCAGACCGAGCACAACGACCAGCAACATACGACGAAACATGGCGGCCTCCTGAAAGACCCGCCGTCGGGACAAACCGACTGACACCTGTTTTGACTCGCAATCCGCGTCCGAGTGCAGTGCCCTGCCGGCCTTCGGATCAGTGGCCGGCACGTCCCATTGCGGTGCGCGCATGCACCATCACAAGGCAGCCCTTCCCCCTGCCGGCCTACGCACCTGAGGCCTGAGCCGCATTCCAGAGCGCTTCAAGCGACTTGGCACGGCTCTCGCTTTAACAACAGCGTGCAGGAGTCACTACAGGTTCGCGGCACCACAATTTGCAATGGCTGACTAGGGTTCCGGCTCGCAATCGCGAGTGACTGGTCCGAGAGTTGGCGACCTCCAGTTGAGGTTACACGGCGGGACAAAAGCCCGGGAGACAAGCCACCGTTCGCGGTGCCGCTGCCTTCCTGTCCGTCCTTGACCAACTGGAGAACCACCATGTCCCAGCTTCGTTTACCCGCCTTGCTCGCCGCTGCCTTCGCCGCCCTCGTGAGCCTCTCTTCCCAAGCCGCGCAGAAAGACCACTTCAGCGTCTGCTGGACCATCTACGCCGGCTGGATGCCCTGGGAATACGCTGGCAGCCAAGGCATCGTCGACAAATGGGCGAAGAAGTACGGCATCAAGATCGATGTGGTGCAGCTCAATGACTATGTCGAGTCGATCAACCAGTACACCGCCGGCCAGTTCGATGGTTGCACCATGACCAACATGGATGCGCTGACCATCCCCGCCGCCGGTGGCGTCGACAGCACCGCGCTGATCGTCAGCGACTTCTCCAACGGCAATGACGGCATCGTGCTCAAGGGCGAGGGCAAGAAAGTCGCCGACCTCAAGGGCATGGACGTCAACCTCGTCGAATTGTCGGTGTCCCATTACCTGCTGGCCCGTGCCCTGGATTCGGTGGACCTCACCGAGAAAGACCTGAAAGTGGTCAACACCTCCGACGCCGATATCTCGGCGGCCTTCAACACCGCTCAGGTCAACGCCGTGACCACCTGGAACCCGATGCTCTCGGACATCAAGGCCAAGCCTGCGGTGACCGAAGTGTTCAACTCCAGCCAGATCCCCGGCGAAATCATGGACATGATGGTGGTCAACTCCCAGACCCTCAAAGACAACCCGGCCCTGGGCAAAGCCCTGACCGGCGCCTGGTTCGAAGTCGTCGAACTGATGAACGCGAAAAACGCCGCGAGCAAAAGCGCGCTGGAACACATGGCCAAAGCCTCGGGCACTGACCTGGCCGGTTTCCAGGCTCAGCTGGACACCACCAAGTTGTTCGCCACGCCTCAAGAGGCCCTGGCGTTCAGCACCAGCAAGCAATTGCCGGAAACCATGCGCAGGGTCGCCGAGTTCTCCTTCCAGCATGGCTTGCTGGGTGAAGGCGCCAAGGACACCAGCGCGGTCGGCATGGCCTTCGCCAACGGCGTGACCAGCGGCGACAAGGGCAACCTCAAGCTGCGCTTCGATCCGAGTTACGTGCAGATGGCCGCCGACGCCAAGCTGTAAGAAGAGGACTTGGCCATGCGCCTGATCAATCGCCACCCGGATCGCCCGAGTCGCCTGTTGTTGGTGATCCTGCCGTTCGCCCTGGTGCTGTTCGCCTATTTCATGGGCTCGGCCGAGCGGCTGACGGACAACCCCAACGACAAGTTGCTGCCCAGCGCCGTGCAGATGACCGATGCGGTCAAACGCCTGGCCTTCGTCGCCGACAGCCGCACCGGCGAGTTCGTACTGTGGCAGGACACCGCCTCCAGCCTGCGTCGCCTGGGCATCGGCCTGGGCATCAGCGCGCTGGCCGGACTGTGCCTGGGCATGGCTGCTGGGACCCTGCCGCTGTTCGGCGCACCGCTGTCGCCACTGCTGACGGTGCTATCGATGGTGCCGCCGCTGGCGATCCTGCCGATCCTGTTCATCGTCTTCGGCCTGGGAGAATTGTCCAAGGTGATGCTGATCGTGATCGGCATCACCCCTGCCCTGGCCCGAGACCTGGAACAACGCGCCCGGGACATTCCCGTGGAGTTGCTGATCAAGGCCCAGACCCTCGGCGCCTCGACCTGGACCCTGATGCTGCGAGTGGTGCTGCCGCAATTGCTACCGCGCCTGTTGATCTCGCTGCGCCTGATGCTCGGTTCGGCATGGCTGTTCCTGATTGCCGCCGAAGCCATCGCCTCCACCGACGGCCTCGGCTACCGGATCTTCCTGGTGCGCCGCTACCTGGCCATGGACGTGATTCTGCCCTATGTGGTGTGGATCACCCTGCTCGCCTGGCTGATGGATTGGGGGCTCAAATACCTGACCCGTCGCGCGTTTCCCTGGTATGAGGGGGCGGCCAAATGAGCTTCATCACGGTGAAAAACGTCTGGCAGCAATACGCCGACCAGGTGGTGCTCGAAGGCCTGAACCTGAACATCAATGAGGGTGAGTTCTGCACCCTGGTCGGCGCGTCCGGTTGCGGCAAATCAACCTTCCTGCGCCTGTTGCTGGGCCAGGAGCGCGCCAGTCGCGGCGAGATCCTGCTCGACGGCCAGCCGCTGGCCGGTGAACCGGACGCCAGCCGAGGCGTGGTGTTCCAGCGCTATTCGGTGTTCCCGCACCTGAGCGTACTGGACAACGTCGCCCTCGGCCTCGAACTGCCGCGCTCGCCGCTGTTTGGGCGTTTGTTCGGCAGCGCCAAAAAAGAGGCCCGCGAACAGGCTTCGGTGCTGCTGCACAAAGTCGGCCTCGGGCACTCGCTGGACAAGTACCCGGCGCAGCTTTCCGGTGGCATGCAGCAACGCTTGGCCATCGCTCAGGCGTTGGTCATGAAGCCGCGTGTGTTGCTGCTCGATGAGCCCTTCGGCGCCCTCGATCCGGGCATCCGCAAAGACATGCACGCCTTGTTGCTGGAGCTGTGGCGCGAAACCCGACTGACAGTATTCATGGTCACCCATGACCTGTCCGAAGGCTTCAGCCTCGGCACGCGCCTGCTGGTGTTCGACAAGGTCCGCGTCGACCCGCACGCCCCCGGCGCCTATGGCGCGCGCATCACCTACGACATCCCTTTGAACAGCGACCGCCGCGCCCAACGTGCCGCCGTCGACGCCCTGCCGATGCCACTGGCAGGCACGCTTCGTCTCGCTTAGAGGAATTTTGAAAATGACTGATTCGACTCAACTGTTCCCGCCCTTCGCCGAAGAAATGCTCCCCGGCGGCGGCCATCGCTCCTTCGTATTGAAACGCGGCCAACTGCTGCGCCTGACCGACCTGCGCGGCGGTGCCAACGTCAGCCTGACACTGCTCAACGCCAATGAAAAAACCGAACGCCTGAACCTGCCCGACAGCCTCAAATGCCAGCACACCGCCAAGCTCACCGCCGGCCATTGCCTGTACTCGGACATGGGCCGCGTACTGGCCGCCATCACCGCCGACACCTGCGGCTGGAGCGACAGTCTCGGCGGCGTACTGTGCGCTGAAGAAGTCGCGCAAAAATATGGCGCCGGCCGCTATCAGGAACTGCGCAACGGCTTCTTCCGCAATGGCACCGACAACCTGTTGGTGGAACTGGGCAAGTGGGGGCTGGGCCTGTCGGACTTGCTGATGACCCTCAACCTGTTCAGCCGGGTGAACGTCGACGATGCCGGGCGTTTCCACTTCGTCGAAGGCAACTCCAAGGCTGGCGATTACATCGAGCTGTACGCGCCGATGGACACCCTGGTGGTGCTCACCGCCCTGCAACACCCGATGGACCCGTCGCCGGACTATGCGCCCAAACCGCTGAAGCTCAGCTGGATGAACGCCGACGCCAGCGTCGCCGAACACTGCCGCACCTCGCGCCCGGAAAACGAGCGCGGCTTCATCAACACCGACCGTCTGTTCGCCTGAGGATCGCTGCCATGTCACTCGCTATCGCCACCGCCGCTACCACCAACCGGCAGCCAGAAACCGCGATCTACCGCGCCACCATCCCCGCCGGCGAACCCTGGCTGATGGAGGTCAAGGCTGGCCAGACCCTGCGCATCCTTGACCTGGAAGGCAACCAGGCCGTCGACACCCTGTTCTACAGCGTCGCCAACCCGAAAGAACGCTACGACGTGCAACGCACCCTGCGTCGGCAGAACAGCGTCTACCTGAGCACCGGCAGCGTGCTGTATTCCAACCTCGGCAAGCCGATGCTGACCCTCGTCGCCGACACCTGCGGCCGTCACGACACCCTCGGCGGCGCCTGCGCCCAAGAGAGCAACACCGTGCGTTACGCCCTGGAAAAACGCTACATGCACAGCTGCCGCGACAATTACCTGCGCGCCTGCGTGCATGACGGGCGCCTGGGCAAGGGCGACATCGGGCCGAACATCAACTTCTTCATGAACGTGCCGGTCACCGCTGACGGCGGCCTGACCTTCGAAGACGGAATTTCCGCGCCCGGCAAATACGTCGACCTGCGCGCCGAGATGGACGTGATCGTGCTGATCTCCAACTGCCCGCAACTGAACAACCCGTGCAACGCCTACAACCCGACACCTGCGGAGCTGCTGGTATGGAACTGAAACTCAGCCCTTTGCGCCGCTGGTTGTTTGCCCTGTGCCAGGCCCGTTCGGGGCAGTGCGCCAAACCTAAAGAACACCTCCAGCCACTGTAGGAGCGAGCCTGCTCGCGAAAAACCAGAGGCCACCGCTGGGCATCTGGAGCTACGCGTCATCGTTCACGTCCATCGCGAGCAGGCTCGCTCCTATAGGGGTCAGCGTTGAAGAAAAAAGATTTTTCCGTCGGGGACGACCCCGGCGCTCATCGAAAAACTGCGGGACGGCCCGCATCCCCTTCAGGGGTTATGCCATGTTCGAAAAAGTCCTGATTGCCAACCGTGGCGCCATTGCCTGCCGCATCCTGCGTACCTTGCGCGACCTGCAAGTCCAGGGCGTTGCCGTTTACTCCGAAGCCGATGCCGCCAGCCTGCACATCCTGCACGCCGATGAAGCCCACAGCCTCGGTGACGGCGCTGCGGCCGGCACTTATCTGGCGGTCGACAAAATCCTCGCCATCGCCAAGGCCACTGGCGCCACGGCGATTCATCCCGGCTACGGTTTTCTGTCGGAAAACGCCGCGTTCGCCGAAGCCTGCGAAAGCGCCGGCATTGCGTTTATCGGCCCGACGCCAGAGCAGCTGCGCGTGTTCGGCCTCAAACACACCGCCCGCGCTCTGGCCAAGCAGCACGGCGTGCCGATGCTCGAAGGCACCGAGTTGCTCGACAGCCTCGATGCGGCACTGATCGCCGCCGAGCAGGTCGGCTACCCGGTCATGCTCAAAAGCACCGCCGGCGGTGGCGGTATCGGCATGCGCGTGTGCCGCAGCGCGGCCGAGTTGAGCGAATCCTTCGAGGCCGTGAAGCGCCTTGGCCAGAACAACTTCAGCGACGCTGGCGTGTTCATCGAGAAGTACATTCAGCGCGCCCGGCACCTGGAAGTGCAGGTGTTCGGCGATGGCCATGGCGAGGTCATCGCCCTCGGTGTGCGCGATTGCTCGGTGCAACGGCGCAACCAGAAAGTCCTCGAAGAAACCCCGGCGCCGAACCTGCCCGACGGCATGGCCGATGAGCTCTGCGCAGCGGCGATCAAACTGGCCAAAGCGGTGAATTACCGCAGCGCCGGCACCGTCGAGTTTGTGTTCGACAGTGATGCCCAGCGCTTCTATTTCCTGGAAGTGAACACCCGCCTGCAGGTGGAGCACGGTGTTACCGAACAAGTGTGGGGTGTGGATCTGGTGCGCTGGATGGTGCAACTGGCGGCCGGCGACTTGCCGCCACTGCACGCCTTGCGTCAGGGATTAAGGCCGGAAGGTCATGCGATTCAGGCGCGCTTGTATGCGGAAGATCCGGGCCGGGATTTTCAACCCAGTCCAGGCTTGCTGACGGCTGTGAATTTTCCCGCCGCCAACGGTGTACAACTGCGCATCGACACCTGGGTGGAGGCCGGTTGCGAGATCCCGCCGTACTTCGACCCGATGATCGCCAAGGTCATCAGCTGGGCACCGACACGCGAACAGGCCCGCGCCGATCTGCATCAGGCCTTGGGCGACAGCCTGCTCTACGGTGTGGAAACCAACCGCGATTACCTACGGCAGATTCTGCTCGATGCGCCCTTCGCCAGCGGCCAGCCGTGGACCCGCTGCCTGGAAGGCTTGGTGTATCAGGCCAACACCTTCGAAGTGCTGAGTGCCGGCACCCAGACCAGCGTTCAGGACTATCCGGGGCGCCTCGGCTATTGGGCGGTGGGCGTGCCGCCGTCGGGGCCGATGGACAGTCGCGCGCTGCGCCTGGGCAACCGTCTGCTCGGTAACGATGAGGGTGCGGCAGCGCTGGAAATCACCATGAGCGGGCCATTGTTGCGCTTCAATTGCGACGCGGTGGTGGCAGTGACCGGGGCAGTGATTCCCCTGACGCTGAACGGTGAATCGGTGCCGATGAACACCGCGTTGCTGATTTCGGCCGGAGCCACCTTGAGCCTGGGCACCATCGCCGGAGCCGGCGCGCGCAGCTACCTGTGCCTGCGTGGCGGCTTGCAGGTTCCGGATTACCTGGGCAGCAAAAGCACCTTCACCCTCGGCCAGTTTGGTGGTCATGGCGGTCGTGCCTTGCGGGCGGGTGATGTGTTGCATGTGCCAGCGTTGAATGACCGCCGCGTCGGTGCGCAACTGCCTGAAACTCAAATCTGCGAGCTGCCTGCCGTGCGGCAGATCCGGGTGATCTACGGCCCCCATGGTGCCCCGGAATACTTCACCGAAAACTACATCAGCACCTTCTTCGCCACCCAGTGGGAAGTGCATTTCAACTCCAGCCGAACCGGCGTGCGCCTGATCGGGCCCAAACCCGAGTGGGTGCGTGCCGACGGCGGTGAAGCCGGTCTGCATCCCTCCAACATCCATGACAATCCGTATGCCATCGGCGCCGTGGATTTCACTGGCGACATGCCGGTGATCCTCGGTCCGGACGGCCCGAGCCTGGGCGGGTTTGTCTGCCCGGTGACGGTGATCGAGGCGGATCTCTGGCAGTTGGGGCAGCTCAAGGCCGGGGACAAGGTGCAGTTTGTGCCGGTCGATATCAAAACCGCCCGCCACCTCGTGTTGAAATGGGATCAATGTGGGAGCGGGCTTGCCCGCGAAAGCGGTGTATCAGATACGTCAATGTTGCCTGACTGGGACCCATCGCTGGCAAGCCAGCTCCCACAGGCGGTTGTGTCGCCTGTGGTGTTGGATATCGGGCAGGACGATACGCGGTTGGTGGCGCGCCTGTCCGGTGATACTCACCTGCTGCTGGAAATCGGCGCGCCGGAACTGGACCTGGTCCTGCGTTTCCGCGCCCACGCCCTCATGCAGGCGCTGGAAAGCAAACAGCTGCACGGCGTGATCGACCTGACACCGGGCATCCGCTCGCTGCAAGTGCACTACCAGCCCGAGCAACTGCCGCTGGCCGATCTGCTGGGCATCGTCGCCGGCGAATGGGACGCCGTGTGCGCGGCCAAAGACCTGCAAGTGCCGTCGCGCATCGTCCATCTGCCCCTGTCCTGGGACGACCCGGCGTGCCAGTTGGCGATCGAGAAATACATGACCACCGTGCGCAAGGACGCGCCCTGGTGCCCGAGCAATCTGGAGTTCATCCGGCGCATCAACGACCTGCCGAACCTCGATGAAGTGCAGCGCACGGTGTTCGACGCCAGTTATCTGGTGATGGGCCTGGGCGATGTGTACCTCGGCGCACCGGTCGCCACCCCGCTCGATCCGCGCCATCGCCTGGTGACCACCAAGTACAACCCGGCCCGTACCTGGACCGCCGAAAACTCGGTGGGCATCGGTGGCGCCTACATGTGCGTGTATGGCATGGAAGGCCCCGGCGGATATCAGTTCGTCGGACGCACGCTGCAGATGTGGAATCGCTACCGCGAAGTCGCCGCGTTCGACGGCAAACCTTGGTTGCTGCGGTTCTTCGACCAGATCCGTTTCTACCCGGTGAGCGCCGATGAACTGCTGCGCATCCGTCGGGATTTTCCCCTCGGGCGTTTCGACCTGAACATCGAACACAGTCAGTTGAACCTCGCCGACTACCAGGCGTTTCTGGCCCGGGAAGCCGAAACCATCGCGGCGTTTCGCAGCCAACAACAGGGCGCTTTCAATGCCGAACGCGAACGCTGGATCGCCAGCGGCCAGGCGCATTTCGACAGCGAAGAGCTGGTCGCGCAAACCACCGAAGACGCACCGCTGGCCAGCGGTCACCAGAGCGTCGACAGCCACATCGCCGGCAACCTCTGGCAGGTCCAGGTGGACACCGGCACGCGGGTCGAGGCCGGTGATGTGCTGGTGATTCTGGAGTCGATGAAGATGGAAATCCCGCTGCTCGCGCCGATGGCCGGCGTGGTGCGGGAGATTCGCGTGCAGCCGGGTTCGGCGGTGCGTGCCGGACAACGCGTCGTGGTGCTGGAACTCGACTGAACCCATTTGAAAAGGACGAACGTCATGAACATCGATCTGCAACTCGACGCCCTGCGCAACGCTTACCGCGACGGCAGCACCACGCCCCGGCAACTGCTGCTGAGCCTGCGAGACAAAGCTGCAGCGCTGAACCCGGACTATCACCTGTTCATCCACTTGCTCAGTGTCGAAGAACTGGAACCCTACCTCGCCGCCCTCGACGGTCGCGATATCGACAGCCTGCCACTGTACGGCGTGCCGTTCGCGATCAAGGACAACATCGATCTGGCGGGCATTGCGACCACGGCGGCCTGCCCGGCTTTCGCTTATGTGCCGCAGCGCTCGGCGACCATCGTCGAGCAACTGCTGGCGCTGGGCGCGGTGCCACTGGGCAAGACCAACCTTGACCAGTTCGCCACCGGCCTCAACGGCAGCCGCTCGCCTTATGGCGCATGCCCGAACAGCGTGTTGCCGGAGTATCCGTCGGGTGGCTCCAGTGCCGGATCGTCGCTGGCCGTGGCGCTCGGTGTGGCGAGCTTTGCCTTGGGCACCGACACGGCGGGATCGGGGCGCGTGCCAGCGGCACTGAACAATCTGGTGGGGCTCAAAGCGACCAAGGGGCTGATCTCTCCCGCCGGCGTGGTACCCGCCTGCCGCACCCTCGATTGCGTGACCACTTTTACCGCCACCGCGCGGGAAGCCAGCCAACTGCTGGCGCTCACTGCGCACCTCGACCCACGGGACGAGTACAGCCGCAGTAACCCGTTGTGGAATGACGGCTCGGCCTTCGGCGCGCTGCGTCCATTGCGTTTCGGTGTCCCACGATCCCAGGACCTGGAATTCTTCGGCTGCACTGAAGGGCCGCTGTTGTTCGCCGACGCCGTCGAGCACCTCAAGGCCCTGGGCGGTGAAGCCGTGGAACTGGATCTGTCGCCCTTCCTCGAAGCCGCGCGCCTACTGTACGAAGGCCCGTGGGTGGCCGAGCGCTACAGCGTGGCCGGCGAACTGATGGAGCACAATCCCGAGGCCGTGCTGCCAGTGATCCGCGCCGTGCTGGCCAAGGCCCCGGCGGTCAGCGGGGTGCAAACTTTCCGCGCCCAGTATCGACTGCAAGCGCTCAAAGCCCTGTGTGACAAGGCACTCGAGGGTCTTGATTGCGTGCTCACACCGACCATCGGCCGCCCCGTCACGCGGGCGGAGCTTGAAGCCGAACCGGTGCTGCGCAACTCGGAACTCGGTTACTACACCAACTTCATGAACCTGCTCGATTACGCCGCCGTCGCCGTGCCCAGCGGTTTTATGGGCAATGGCCTGCCGTGGGGCGTGACGCTGTTCGGGCGGGCGTTCACCGACCAGTACCTGTTGAGCGTGGCGGCTGGCCTGCAGCGCCAGCAAGGTTCAACCGACCCGGCACCGACGACAGTGGCCAGGAACGACCGCGCACGACTGGTGGTCTGCGGCGCGCACCTCGATGGCCTGGCACTGAACTGGCAATTGAAGCGTCGTGGGGCCCGGCTGGTCGAAACCACCCAGAGTTCGCCTGATTATCAACTGTATGCACTGGCCGGCGGCCCGCCGTTTCGTCCAGGCATGGTTCGGGTGCACGAAGGCGGCGTGGCGATTGCCGTAGAAGTGTGGGAATTGCCGAGCAGTGAATTGGGCTCGTTCCTGACCGCCATTCCGGCGCCGCTGGGCCTGGGCAAAGTGCAACTGGCGGATGGTCACTGGGAGAGCGGTTTTATCTGCGAGGCCTATGGGTTGGAGGGTGCGGTGGACATCAGTCATTTCGGCGGGTGGCGGGCCTATCTGAAAAGCCTCGTCTGACAGTGATCCTGTGGGAGCAAGCTTGCTCCCACAAGGTCCGGGGAAGATTTACGACCATTCGTGGCACACATGGAGCAGTTATTTCCCGGCAGTGCCATTAGAATGCCTGCCATCGGATTACTGCCAACGGAATGTGTCATGCCGCTTCGCTCGCCGCTGTATTCTCAACGCTCGTTGATTCTCACGCTGATCGCGTTGCTGGGCGCCGGCTTCCTGGCCACTTCGTTTCTCAGTTACCACGCGTCGCGAACGTCAATCCGCGACAGCATCGTCAATACTGAATTGCCACTGACTTCTGACACGGTCTACTCGGAAATCCAGAAAGACCTGGTCCGACCGATCCTGATTTCCTCGATGATGTCCCGCGACACCTTCATGCGCGACTGGGTGGTCAACGGCGAACGCGACCCCACGCCGATGACCCGCTACCTCAACGAGGTCATGACCCATTACGGCGCCTACACGGCGTTTTTCATCTCCGACGCCAGCCTGACCTACTACCACGCCAAGGGCGTACTGAAACAGGTCAAGAGCACCGAGCCCCGCGATGCCTGGTACTTTCGTGTGCGCGACATGAAGGATCCCTACGAGATCAACGTCGATCCCGACCTGGCCAACAAAGACAACCTGACCGTCTTCATCAACTACAAGGTCTACGACTACAACAACCGGTTCATCGGCGCGGCCGGTGTCGGCCTGACCGTCGATGCGGTGATCAAGCTGATCGACAAGTACCAGCAGCACTACCAGCGCAGCGTGTATTTCGTCGACACCTTCGGACGCGTGGTGCTGACCGGTGCAGAGGGTGGCCCACAAGGCGCCCGGGTCGGACAATCGCTGAGTGAAATAGACAGCATGAAGAACCTGGTCAGCCAGTTGCCCAAGCCCCACAGCGGCAGCTACGAGTACTCCGGCGCGGGCCAGGGGCATTTTCTCAATGTGCGGTTCATCCCGGAGCTGAACTGGTATTTGTTCGTCGACAAACTCGAAGACGGCGACCTCAGTGACATCCGTCGCTCGCTCTACCTCAATCTGCTGATCTGCCTGATCGTCACGCTGATCGTGCTCACACTGCTCAACCGGGCACTCAAACGCTATCAGGACAAGATCCAGGCCCAGGCCACCCTCGACAGCCTGACCGAATTGCCCAACCGTCGCGGCTTCGACCTGCTGGCCGCACAAGCGATGCAGGAAGCCCAGCGCGAACCCAAACCGCTGACCGCGTTGCTGCTGGACCTGGACCACTTCAAGGCGTTGAACGACACCTACGGCCACCTGGCCGGTGACCAGGTGCTGATCGGCTTCGCACGGGACCTGGAGAGCTGCCTGCGCCAATCCGACATCGTCTGCCGCTGGGGCGGCGAAGAGTTTATCGTGCTGCTCAAGGACACCGACGGTGAGTCCGGTCTGATGATCGCTGAGAAAATCCGCCAGCATGTGGCACACCAGCGCTATGCCTACAACGGCAGTAGCCTGCATGTGACGGTCAGCATCGGCCTGACCACCCTGCGGGTCGACGACACCTTGCACACCCTGCTGTCGCGGGCCGATCATGCGATGTATCGGGCCAAACAATCCGGCCGCAACCGTACGTGCTCGGAAATGCCTCAATCCGTCTATGGCTAACGACTCATGAATCAGCCAGACCTCTGCCCGGCCTGCGGTGCGCCCAATGACTGCACCCTGGCCGATCCGCGAACCGCTGACCGGGCGTGCTGGTGCTATGGCGTCAGCATCGACCCGGCGATACTCCAGGCATTGCCGCTCGAGCTGCGCAACGCGTCCTGCCTGTGCCCGCGCTGCGCCGCAGTCGAGGCGCAGTTGCAAGCAGCGCCCCGGCCAATCGAGTAAGATGCCCGGCCCCTTTTTCGCCGATCCTTAGCCATGCGCGTCGACCGCTTCCTCAGCAACCTGCCTTGCTTCAACCGTCAGCAAGTGCGCCAGTTGCTGGCGGAAAAACGCGTGAGGATTGACGGAAAAATCACCTGCGACCCGCATGCCGAAGTCCGTGAGTTCAGCCGCGTCGAGGTCGACGACCACGTGCTGCAGGCCGGCAAACCGGTTCGCCACTTCATGCTGAACAAGCCCGCCGGTTGCGTCAGCGCCACCCGTGACCCGCAGCATCCGACGGTGCTCGACCTGATCCACGAGCCGGACAAGGATGACCTGCACATCGCCGGTCGACTGGATTTCAACACCACCGGCCTGATGCTGATCACCAACGACGGCAGTTGGTCGCGGCGCCTGACCCAACCGCAGACCAAACTGCCAAAGGTCTATTACGTCGAAACCGAACAGACCATCGGCCCCGAATACGCGCTCAAATTCAGCGAAGGCCTGTACTTCGCCTTCGAAGACCTCACCACCCAACCGGCAGAGCTGGAGCTGCTGGGGCCGAAATCCGCGCGCCTGAGCATCGTCGAGGGACGCTATCACCAGGTGAAGCGGATGTTCGGACACTTCGACAACAAAGTGCTGCGCCTGCATCGCGAACGCATGGGGCCTCTGGTGCTCGATGAGGCGCTGAAACCGGGCGAATACCGCCCGCTGAGCGTTGATGAGATCGAAATGATCTAAGCCGTCTACCGCTGAGCAGAAGTTGTCGAACAATTTACCAACGGCACTTGCGCGATCGCTTCTCCCCTGCTTGAATCAGGTCGTCAGCCGAAATGTGACTGACGAGTCACAACGTACTTCTAAGAAACTTTTTGCCGGTAGAGAACCTTCAGGTTCCGCCTCCCCCGGCAAACTGCCCGCCAATAATAATACCCGTCGACCTGCTTTACCGGATCGACATGGGCCTCTCAAATTCCAGGCGTATGCCTACCTGTCACAAAGCTCGTGCAATCTCTTTTGCGCGCATACCCGCTTGCCAGGAGTCTTATGACATGAGGCCAGAAATCGCTGTGCTGGATATACAGGGTCAGTATCGGGTTTACACGGAGTTCTATCGCGCAGACGCCGCAGAGAAGACCATTATTCTGGTCAACGGCTCGATGGCCACGACTGCGTCGTTTGCACAAACCGTGAAAAACCTCCACCCGCAGTTCAATGTGGTCTGCTACGACCAGCCCTACGCGGGCAAGTCAAAAGCCCACAACCTGCATGAGAAATTGCTGACCAAGGAAGTCGAAGGGCAGATCCTCCTGGAGCTGATCGACCACTTCGCCGCCGAACACGTGCTGTCGTTTTCCTGGGGTGGCGCCGCGACACTGGTCGCACTCGCCCACCAGCCACGGCGCATCGAAAAAGCCGTGATCAGCTCGTTCTCGCCGGAGATCAACGCGCACATGCTCGACTACCTCGAGCGCGGTGTGGACTATCTCGGCAGCCGCGATGGCGACCGGGTCGGCAACCTGGTGAACAGCACCATCGGCAAACATTTGCCGACGCTGTTCAAGCGCTTCAACTACCGGCACGTCAGCAGCCTGGCCGATCACGAATACGGGCAGATGCATTTCCACATCAGCGACCTGCTGCACAGTGATCGCCAATGCTTTTTCAAGGCTGCACAGCGAATCAACGTACCGGTGCTGTTCATGAACGGCGAATGGGACGAATACACCGCCGCCGAAGGCGCCCGGTTGTTCGCCGACCACGTGCAACACGCCACCTTCACGACGCTTGAAGCCACCGGCCACTTTCTCGACATGGAGCACAAAGCCGCCTGCCGGGACAGCCGCAACGCACTGCTTGGGTTCCTGAAACCGGCACAGCACGAAAGCCGACCGCGTTACCACTACGTCCAGGACCACCATGCATTGGCAATCTGAAACAGAGTCATCGCGAGCAAGTTTCGCCCCGCAGCGTTAAACGCATTCCTGCACGTGCGAGGCTTGCCCGCGATAGACCGCCATGCGCTTCAACTGCGTTAAACCCGCCCCACGTAAAGAAAAACTTCAAATCCCCAGCCGTATCTGGTAAAAAGTCACCGCTCTGAGCGCGGGCCGTAGAATGGCATCACTCCAGCTTCCCAAGCGGATAACGAGGGTTCTTGTTGAACAACCCGCTTGAGTGCACCGTGAACGCGAGTAATGCGGGTATAGTTTAGTGGCAAAACGAAAGCTTCCCAAGCTTTAGTTGAGGGTTCGATTCCCTCTACCCGCTCCACCTCCCCCCTGTATTTCCGGGCCTTCCAGCCAACTTTCTCTCCGATTTCGAACCTTCAAGCCCACCTCGATCCACCCCTCCATCACTCCCGGTTTCCCCCCTACCCACTCAACCGAAGCCGAACCATAGCCCCAGCTCATTCTGGCGCTGGATTGTGTCCTCAGCATCCTGCTTGCGGGATATGCCGGAACCAAGCCTCGGACCGCCACGTTCTCCCGGAACGGAGTGCAGATCAAAACCACTGAACGCTGAAAGCAACTCGGGCTACCTGAAGACCCAAATTGAGTACGCGAAAGCTTCTACGAGACCGAGGGCGATTCAAGTGGGTGACCTACGGGCCTGGGCGGTACATGTATCGCGCACCCAACACAATGCAGAGCTTGCTGACGACGACGCTGCTTATTGGCGTACATCGCGGCATCTGCAGACGCAAGCAACTCCCCCAGAGGCTTCAGCTCATTTGGCGAACAACGAACAGCACCGATACTTAAGCCGATAGGATAACGACAGCGTTCACTACCATTGAATTCGTCAACCAGTGCTTGCACACGAGCAGAGAGCGCATCCGAGGACTCCCCCGCGTCGACAGCCAGGACTACAAACTCATCACCGCCGATCCTGGCGACAATGTCACTCATTCTAAATGCTGATTTGAGCACCTGCGCAGCAGCCATGATCGCCAGGTCGCCCGCCTCATGACCGTGGATATCATTAAGTTTTTTCAGACCGTCGAGATCAACAAAAAACAGCAAGCAGGATTGATCATTACGGCGAGCAGAGCGCATTAGCTGGTCAGCCAAAAGAAAAAAGCTGCGGCGATTGTGCAAACCGGTCAGTTCATCCGTCAGTGACAGTCGGCGCACATCATCTTCGACTTTTTGTCGCTGCGATATTTCGTCCGTGAGTTTGCTGTTCACCGCTTCGAGGGCACGAGTTCGTTCGAACACCCGCAACTCAAGGGATGCATTCAGCGCAGCCAGTTCCGCCTGAGCATTCCCTCTCGACTTATCGAGCTGACAAAGATGCCTCGCCGTTCTCAGGATTACCGCAACGAGCATGGCTATGCTCAGCGTCGCCATCAAGGCCAGGCTGAACCGCTTGTCGTAGTAGCCCAACCTTTCTCCGACCAGCAGAGCACCTCCGATGCCGAGAATGACCACCGGGATACTGGCGAGCAAGCTTCTGGCAACCTCGCCACCCGCTGTGTCGCTTGTCAGTAACTCGACAAATTCGGAACGCTCCGGGATAACCAGCAGTCCGGTATTGAACAGGATCAGCGCAATAGCCGTATGGATGGCCATGGAGCTATAGAGGCCCACCGAGTAAAGCGCGCTGACATCGAACAAATAGCCCACAAACGCCATCAGGCTAATAAATAGCGCGGATGAAGCGAATATTTGCGGCAGTAAGGGTCTGCCCTCAAGCAGCAGGCCAAAGCCGGAAAGCAGAAAACACAGCGCTGTCGCCGGCGCCATTCGCCCCGGAAAAAGAACAGGTTGAGTGCGCTGAAGCTCGAAAGGAAGGAGCAAATCAATAGCGAGATCAACCGACATGACATATTCAACGAGGGTCAGTCCTCCAACCAGTATCGTCAAGACAGCGCCAAGCCGTCTGATCCAGTTTCCGGCCAGGGACACTCTAAACGTAGCGCACCACAGTCCCAGACCGAGGACAGTGAAGGTGCAGGCAGTATTGACTACCATTGCAGTCCAGCCAGGAAGCACGGCCTTTAGCGAAGGCACATCAAGCAGCCAGCCAACCAGCACAACCAAGCCGATTATCATCACAGTGACGGCGGCCAGCCGAGCATAGGTTATGAACTGACGCAGCCTTTTTACTTGGCTGAGTTCCGGCTCCGCCGTCATCGTCATCCCCGTTAATGTGTAGTTGATTGCGGCCATTATGCTGGTATGCATTCAGTCCCGCCAATGTGTTGAGGCTGTTGATGTCGACGCCGAATTGACCGAGGGCTGACGCAAGACTGGCCCACCTCCAGATCGGAACAAATTCAGCCAAGTCAGTTGTCAGCAAGGAACAGACCGGGTCAGTGACATCCCGGTATGCGTGTCGGCACTGAAACTGCGCTGGCCAGGGTGATTGCAGTGTTCGGTGCGGCGAAGCCGCACTGCGTTTATCTGTTCGCGCCCCCTGCGCCACTCGTTTGAACGTGCTGGCGCATGACGAAATTGGCGTCTGGCTGACTGCTCGCAGCTTGAATCAATGCAAGTTTCACTGGCCAGGCATTCGACAAGGTCACCGAGGCTCAGCGAGGCTGGAATTTCAGCCCCGCACGCCAATACATTGATCCTATTTTTGGCTGAGCGCCGCTATCGATACTCCCGAAGCGACGAAGGTGAGTCCTGCCCTGACTGAGTCCGGGCGCCCAACCTATGAGCTGGATCAGTTGAGTTCAAACCTGGATCGCTATACTGGACACCGCCCAACATCGACTCAAGGTTTTCCCCATGACGCCTTCGCACAGCGACCAACGAGATGTAGTGATTATCGGAGGGGGTCAGTCAGCCTTGGCGGTAGCGTATTTCCTGCGCCGAACTCAACTTTCGTTCGTCATCCTCGACGCAGAGGAAGAGCCCGGTGGCGCCTGGCGGCATGGCTGGAACTCGCTGCGTTTATTCTCTCCGTCCACCTGGAGTTCGATCCCAGGCTGGATGATGCCGCCTGCGCAGGAGGGATATCCAACGCGAAATCATGTAATCGACTACCTCAACCAATATGAGCAGCGCTACCGGTTTCCTGTTGAGCGTCCGGTTCGGGTCACCGCGGTGGAGGGCACTGAATTTGGCTTACGAGTCCGTTCTGACGACAGGTATTGGGATGCCAGGGTTGTCATCAGCGCCACCGGCACCTGGAGCAATCCGTATATCCCTCACTACCCTGATGCCGAGTTATTCGCCGGTCGGCAATTGCATTCCGCGAACTATGTCGATGCACAAGCGTTTGCTGGCAAGAAGGTTTTGGTCGTGGGTGGTGGCAATTCAGGAGCGCAGATTTTGGCAGAAGTCTCCAAGGTCGCCGAGACCACTTGGGTAACCCCTGCCGAGCCGGTGTTTTTGCCTGACGACGTGGATGGACGGGTACTGTTCGAGCGCGCCACTCAGCGCTTGAAGGCCCAACAGGAGGGGCGTGTCATTGACCAGCCCGTCGGCGGGTTGGGAGACATTGTCATGGTGCCGCCAGTGCTGGAAGCCCGTGAGCGTGAAGTCCTCAAATCTGTGCGCCCCTTTGAACGCTTCACTCGCGTTGGTGTGATGTGGGCCGATGGATCTGAATCGGCAGTGGATGTGGTGATCTGGTGTACCGGGTTCAGGCCCGCCCTTCAGCATCTGGATTCGTTGGGGGTGGTCGACACTGAAGGTCGTGTTGAAGTCGACGGCACTCACTCGATCCAGGAACCAAGACTATGGCTGGTGGGCTATGGCGAATGGACAGGTTCGGCTTCCGCCACACTGATTGGTGTAACACGCACAGCACGCAGCACAGTCAATGAGATCGCGACCTTTCTTGGCGATCCGTCCGTGGCCTAGTGCGCCTGCCCCCCAGGAGTAGAGGACATGAATGAAATGATCGCGCGCTGGCCGGAGCGCAATCCCCGCCTGTTTTTAGCGGTTGCAGCGCTTGTCTGGTTGGGATTGTATGAAGCCCTGATACCCGTTTCAGAGGCTTTGGTCGCAGCGCTTCCTGTTGATCGCGAGAGCCACCTGGGAGGCGCCTTACAGTTTTTTTTCTATGACACGCCCAAGGTGCTGATGCTGTTGACCGGCATCGTGTTCTTGATGGGCATGATCAACTCCCACTTCACGCCTGAACGCACCCGCGCAATGTTGGCGGGTCGAAGCGAGGGCACGGCCAATGTCATGGCGGCCACTCTCGGTGTGTTTACCCCGTTTTGCTCGTGCTCGGCCGTTCCTCTGTTTATAGGTTTTGTTCAAGCCGGAGTGCCCCTGGGGGTGACGTTCTCTTTCCTCATTTCTGCGCCCATGGTGAATGAGGTAGCGCTGACACTGCTGCTTGGCCTGTTCGGCTGGAAAGTTGCATTGCTGTACCTCAGCCTGGGGTTGTTTATTGCGATTGTTGCCGGCTGGGTCATTGGGCGTCTGAAAATGGAGGCCTATCTGGAAGACTGGGTTCGTGATATGCCCAGGATCCAGGCAACCGCCGGGGACACGAGCATGCCGCTGTATGAGCGGATAAATGCCGGGTTCAGCAGCGTGCGTGAAATCGTCGGAAAAGTATGGCCTTACATCCTTGCCGGTATTGCCATTGGCGCAGGCATTCACGGGTATGTACCTGAGGATTTCATGGCCAGTTTCATGGGCAAGGAAGCATGGTGGTCAGTGCCACTCGCGGTTCTTATCGGCATCCCCATGTATACCAATGCCGCAGGCATCATCCCCATTGTTCAGGCACTGCTCGCAAAGGGCGCAGCGCTGGGCACGGTGCTGGCCTTTATGATGAGTGTCATCGCTCTATCCCTCCCGGAGATGGTGATCTTGCGCAAGGTGCTGAAAATTCGCCTGATAGCCACCTTCATTGGGGTCGTCGCCGTCGGTATTCTCATCGTTGGTTACGTCTTCAACTTTGCGTTGTAATCCACCTGCCGAGGTTTTTATGAAAGACATCAAGGTTCTGGGCACCGGTTGTGCAAAATGCAAATCGACAGTAGCCATCATCGAACAGGTGGCGAGTGCGAAAGGCGTCCCTGTAAAACTGGAAAAAATCGAAGACATGCAACAGATCGTCAGCTACGGGGTCATGTCCACCCCGAGTGTCGTGATTGATGGAAAGGTTGTTCACTCAGGGGGCATCCCGAGCCGTGACAAGGTTGAAGCGTGGCTTAGCGCCTAGATGGGTCGCCTCTGGACGTCCAGACACACTCGGTGAGGAGAGGCCTAAGCAGTATCCAATGCTGAATATCGCGGCGCAGAACAAAGTCTGAAAATCAACTGCGCAATGGCTGCGTCGCGTAACCCATCGCGATAAACGCTGCGCGCAACACGACAGTGGCTCAACGACTTTGAAAATTGCCGAGAGCCTGCGGCATCACTCTTGCTATCTGAAAAATCACATCAGCAGGATTCGCTCCTGCGAGGCAAAGGTGCCTGAACCCAGACGAGATCCGAGCTCGATGCCGCCAGCAGATGGGCCTGCAAGTATCTGTACGTTTGATTTTTTCGCTAAATAGCAGGCCCGCTACAAGACAGCAGTTCGAGGCTAGCGTCAGGGCGCCTTGTTTTCGATCAGACAATTACCGCCATCCACCACCAGCACTTCACCGGTGATATAGCTGGCTTCCGGAGACGCCAGAAACGCCACAGCAGCGGCAACCTCTTCTGGACGACCGGCGCGGCCGATCGGAGTGTAGGTACCGGCGCGGCTTTCCTCCTCGGTCAAGGCCCCCGTATCAATCCAGCCGGGGGCAACACTGTTGACGGTGATGCCCCGTTTACCGACTTCCAGCGCCAGGCCCATATTCATCCCCAGCATCGCTGCTTTGGCCGCACTGTAAGCCGACTCACCTGGATTGCTACCGCGTGTACCGGTTGTTGAGCTGATGTGGACGATGCGTCCGTAGCCGCGCGTCTTCATTCCAGGTAAAACCGCACGAGTCAGCAGAAAAGCGCTGGTCAGGTTGCGCGCCAGAGACAGATTCCAGGTCGCCAAATCCATGTCCGCCACTTCGACGAAGGGTTCCGGGCTGCCGACCATAGCCATACCGGCGTTATTGACCAAAATGTCGATATGTCCGAACTGCTCTTGAGCCCAATCGGCAAGCGCCTTGACCTGCAATTCGTCAGTCAGGTCGGCTGTCATCGCCCGAGCGTCTATACCCTCAGCCTGCAACTCGGCGACACGTTGCTGGATCCGCGCACTGCTGGCAGTGATCAATACACGCACGCCTTCGCGGCCCAAACGTCTGGCGATCGCCAGACCAATACCACTTTCACTGCCCGCGCCGCTGACCAGCGCGACTTGACCTTGCCACATGGGAATCGTCATCTCTCATCTCTTTTTGATCACACAATTTAAAGCACCATAGCAAAAGGGCCGATGAACGCCGGTTGTTCGAGTACTTGTGATGACAACAATGGAGGCGGTGATGGCGTTCAAACAAAGCTTGCAACAGGACTTTGAATCAGCGCCGCATCCTGTCGGCCGATCACCCCCCCTTTTGTGAGCAGCTACAGCCGGTGTAGTGAGCCGCGCTATTTATTGGCCTCGACTGCGCTCAAACCACTGCCAGGTATCTTCGAGAGATTGCTCAAAGCAATCCAGAATGGCCTGGATGTCCTTCTCGGTTGAAATGAGCGGAGGGCAAAAAGCGATCGAGTCGCCCATGCTGCGAACGATCATCCCGAGATCCTGCGCACGTGACGCCAAGTAGCGACCCAGCCGACCCACAGTCTCAAACGGCGCTTTGGTATCCCTGTCGGCCACCAGCTCAACTGCCGCTATAAGCCCCACACCACGGACCTCCCCTACCAGCGGATGTCCGATAAAGCGCCGAAGCCCATGGCGAAGCACCTCTCCCATATTGGCTGCATGCTCAACCAGATTGTCTTCCTGAATGATCTTCAGGTTTTCAAGCGCGACCGCCGTTGCGACGGGGTGTCCGCCTCCGGTGAACCCATGACCCAGGGTGCCCAGTGCGTGGCTCTGATCAGCGATGCCTTGATACACCAGGTCGTTGATCAAAATGGCTGCAATCGGCTGGTAGGACGAAGACAGTTGCTTGGACAACACCATAACGTCTGGTTTGATCCCGAACGTCTCGCTCCCGAACAGGTTGCCGGTACGACCAAAACCGCAGATCACCTCATCAGCCACAATGAGGATGTCGTGCTTGCGGCACACTTTCTGGATTTTTTCCCAATAGGTTTCAGGCGGCACAATCACACCACCCGCTCCCATCAACGGTTCCCCGTAGAAGGCCGCGATGGTTTCGGGGCCCTCTTTTTGAATCAGATCATCCAGTTCCTGAGCGAGACGATCCGCAAATTGCTCCTCGGTTTCACCCGGCTTTGCGAACCGGTAGAAGTGAGGACAGCTGACGTGGAGAAAACCAGGAAGAGGCACGTCAAAACCTCGCTGGTTCGCAGGTATCCCGGTAAGGCTTGCGCTGACGGCGGTGATGCCATGGTAGGCATTCATCCGACTGATGAATTTCTTTTTGGCCGGTTTGCCCAAAGCGTTGTTGCGGTACCACAGAAGCTTCACAACCGTGTCATTGGCTTCAGAGCCGGAGTTGGTGAAAAACACCTTATTCATTGGCACTGGCGAGAGTTCAACCAGCTTTTCTGCCAGCTCGATGCTCGGCGCATGCGCCTTGCTGGTGAACAAATGATAGAACGGCAGTGTTCGCAGCTGCTTTTGTGCAGCCTCTATCAAGCGCTGATTGCTGAAGCCCAGCGCGACACTCCACAACCCCGACATGGCCTCGATGTACTGCTTGCCTTGATTATCAAAGACGTGAACACCTTCGCCACGCTCGATGATCAATGGGCCAGCCGACTCATGAAGGCGGGCATCCGTGTAAGGATGCATATGGTATTTAACGTCTTTCTGTTCAAGCGTGAGGTTTGTCTTGTTCATGGTATGAGCCCACAGTCTGGAAGAGAGCGTTATGCCAACTCGTCAAAGCATTCGCCGATGATGTTCAGGCCTTGCTGCGACTGAGCATCGGCCCGGGGGGCCGTGCATCAATAAAAGTTCCGGGCGGCTCTCTGCGGGAGAGCCGCCGCTTCAATCCCAATCAGGCGTGTTGACGGAAAAGAAGCGTGTTTTGAACGGACATCTCGCGCCCCATTACAGCTTGATCCAGGTGGCTTTCAGCTCGGTGTACTTGTCAAACGCGTGGAGCGATTTGTCGCGACCGTTCCCCGACTGCTTGAATCCACCAAAGGGGGCGGTCATGTCGCCGCCATCGTATTGATTGATCCATACACTGCCCGCCCGCAAGGCTTTGGCCGTGAGGTGTGCCTTGGAAATATCCGCGGTCCAGATCGCAGCGGCCAAACCGTATGGGGAGTCGTTGGCGATCGAGATCGCTTCCTCGACCGAATCGAACGTGATGACCGACAGAACCGGCCCGAAGATTTCTTCCCGGGCGATTCTCATCGCGTTGCTGACACCATCGAAAATGGTGGGCTGTACGTAAGTCCCACCCGTTTCCTCAAGCACGCGCTCGCCACCGATGACCAATTTGGCACCGTCCTTGTGACCGGCCTCGATGTAGGCCAACACGTTGTTCATCTGCTGCGTGTCGACCAGGGCTCCCACGTTTGTTTCAGGATCAAGAGGATTGCCGGGCGTCCAACCTTTCAGTGCTTCGATGACCATCGGAAGGAATGTGTCTTTGATCGAACGCTCGACGAGAAGACGGGAACCGGCGGTACAAACCTCTCCCTGATTGAAGGCGATCGCACCTGCTGCGGATTCCGCTGCGGTTTGAAGATCGGCAGCGTCGGCGAAAACGATGTTGGGACTCTTGCCGCCAGCCTCCAGCCATACGCGCTTCATGTTGGATTCGCCGGAGTAGATCAAGAGTTGCTTGGCGACCCTGGTCGAGCCCGTGAAGACGATGGTATCGACGTCCATATGCAGGGCGAGCGCCTTGCCTACCGTGTGGCCATAGCCCGGCAGTACGTTCAGGACGCCCGCAGGAATGCCGGCATCGATTGCCAGTTGGGCAATACGAATGGCGGTCAGAGGCGACTTCTCCGATGGTTTGAGAATCACCGAGTTGCCCGCTGCAAGTGCAGGGCCCAACTTCCAGCACGCCATCATCAACGGAAAGTTCCACGGCACGATCGCGGCGACAACGCCGATCGGCTCGCGAGTGACCAGGCCTAACTGGTCGTGAGGTGTCGCGGCGACCTCGTCGTAAATCTTGTCAATCGCCTCACCACTCCAACGGATGGCATCAGCTGAGCAAGGAAGATCGACATTCAGTGCATCCGAAATGGGCTTGCCCATGTCGAGTGTTTCCAGGAGCGCCAGCTCCTCGGCGTTCTGATCCAGCAGATCAGCAAAACGGAGCATCGCCTGCTTCCTGGAAACGGGCGACAAACGAGACCAGACACCAGCGTCAAATGTGGCGCGGGCGACTTTTACTGCGTGATCCGCATCGGCGGCATCGCAGCTGGCAACGTTGGCGAGAAAGCGCCCGTCGACCGGACTGACGCACTCAAAAACAGCTTCTGCCGCAGCGCTCACATACGCGCCATTCACGAACGCGCGCCCTTCAATCTTCAGCTGTGCAGATTTGGTTTCCCAATCGCTCAAAGTTAACGGTTGCATGGTTGTCCTCAGGTTTCACGATTGATGGCCCAGGTCGAGCTCGCTGAATTCGTAGGCTGGGTCAGGGTTGAATGGGTGTTTCAGATAGCGGCTAAAAAATCCTGAAGCAGCAGGCGACAGTTGGCTCGATTAGCGGCCTCCTTCTCCTGAATCTCCGCGCGCATACGCTCTGGCAGATCTCCGGCAGAGGCCAGAAAGCGCTGCCCCTCCTCGGTATTGCGCCAGTAGTGCGTCCAGGTATCGAACATCTGTGCGTCAATTTCCGGATGGAACTGCACCCCCATGGACTTGCCTTTGCGGTAGGCCTGGGGGGCCAGATCGGTTTTCGCCAACAAGGTTGAGCCGGGGGGCGGCGTGAAGGCGTCAAAGTGGAAATTGAGCCAGGGGCCCTTGTGTGCCCACTGCGCCTGAAGTGTCTGGACTTCAGTCCAACCGATTTCTGCGGTGGAGTTTCGATAGACCTGACCACCCAGCGCGCGGGCGAGCAACTGGCTGCCAAAGCAGATTCCAAGCGTCGGCACGCCTCGCTCCTGAACAGACTTCAGCCATTTCAGCTCGGCGTCCAACCAGGGCAATCGATGGTCATAGGCCGATTCAGGGCTGCCCATCACAACAACGATGTCGAGCGTTTCAGGCGCTGGCAGGGCCTGGCTGATGGATACAATTTCCAGATCCATACCCTGCTCGCTGAAGAGCTCGGGCAGGCTGCCAGGGACATCAGTATCGGAATGAACAATTGCAATGGCGCGCGGCGACTTCATAAGCAAATCCTGATCGAATCTTAATACTTATGAAACCATATCTTAAAGTAAATTAGATGCCAAGCAGCTTTTTACGCCCTCATCAGGTAGTTTTCCACTCTAAACAGCCAAATTCTTATGCGATTCGTGCCATGCAATGGCAAAAACGAGCCCGCCAGCCCCCCATAAAACGAAAATTCCCCTTGAAAGATATGAAACCATATTTTAAATTGAATTCGTAATGCGACTCCGGCGAGATACCAGACCCACGCAGGTAATGGCCCGCACCGCCCGTCAACCTTCGCAGTTGACCCGTGCGAATCGCGAGCAGCTCGCCTCTTCTAATAACGATCGAAGGTGTCCAAATGTCTTCCAGTCTCCCTACTACGCTCGAAGCTGCGCCCTACCTGGATGTGGCCAACCCTTCCTTTTCAATGCGCTCGAAGGAAGTGATTGATGCGCGAGAAAAAAGCTGGTTTGCACGGACGCCTTATGGCATCGCAGTGCTTCGCTACGACGAAGTCAACGCGCTGATTCGAGACCAGCGTCTTCGCCAGGGGAGCTACGCATGGCCTGCGCACAATAAGGCAACAGGAAGTTTTGCCGACTGGTGGATTCGGATGCTGCTGAGTCGCGAAGGCGCCGATCACTCCCGCCTTCGCCGCCTTGCGAACCCTGCTTTTGCACCGAAGCTCGTACGCAAGCTCACGCCTGTATTTCAGGACATGGCCAACGAAATCATTGATGGATTCTCGAAGAAAGGCACCTGCGAATTCGTCGCCGACTTTTCTGAGCCATACGCCACTCAAGTCATCTGCGCCCTCCTCGGCTTACCGCGCAGCGAGTGGCGAGGGCTGGCTCAGCTGGCGGTGGACATGGGCCTGGCGCTGGGCGTGACGTTCAAGCAGGACGAAGCAAAGATCAACGCCGCGACCGACAAGCTGTTCGGTTATGCCGCCATGGCGGTTGAAGCCCTGAAGAAGAACGGCCTGGGCGATGACTTTCTCAGCCTGCTGGTTAAAGCCAACGAAGAAGACAAAACCGCGCTGAGCGATCAAGAACTGTACGACATGATCGTTCTCGCCATTTTCGGCGGTATCGACACCACGCGTAACCAGATCGCTTTGGCCATGGACATGTTCGTCCAGCACCCGGACCAGTGGAAACTGCTGGGTGAAGATCCTGAGCTGGCAAGGGCTGCTGTCGAAGAAGTCATGCGCGTGCGCCCGACCGTGACATGGGTGACCCGCGAAGCGCTGGAGGATTTCAACTACCAAGGACTGGATATCAAAAAGGGCACGACGGTTCACCTGTTCAGCCAGGCGGCCGGTACCGATCCGACCGTCTTCGAAAATCCCGGGTTCGATATCACGGCCAAACGACAGGCGCACTTCGGTTTTGGCGCAGGCGCTCACCACTGCATCGGTCACTTCATTGCTCGCGGCGACATGACAGAAGCCTTGGCGCTTCTTGCAAAACGCATCAAAAACCCTCGCTTCAATGGCGAAGTGCAATGGCTGCCGGATAGCGGAAACACGGGCCCTATTGCGATGCCCATGGCGTTCGATCCAGAGGTCTGATCATGAGCACTCCAACCATTGCGATCATCGGGTCGGGCCCCTCGGGCTGCTTCATGGCTCAAGCACTTCGACGTGAATGGCCGGACGCAGAGATCACGCTGATTGAACGACTGCCCGTTCCATACGGTTTGGTCCGCTACGGTGTGGCGCCTGACCACCCGGGCACGAAGGCAGTGACCCGGCAATTCGAAAGAATGTTTGAACGCGAGAAAATCCGGTTTCTGGGTAACGTTCATGTGGGCACCGAACTACCCCTGGCAGATCTGCGTGCCGCTTACGACATCGTGGTGGTTGCGACGGGCCTGTATGGCGATCGGAAACTGGGCGTACCGGGGGATGCGTTGAATCACATCTACGGCGCCGGACAGGTCACTCGCTTCCTGAACGATCACCCGGACGAAGAAGCGTTTTTGCCACGCTTTGGCGCTCGCCCAATCATCGTGGGCAACGGCAACGTTGCCATCGACGTGCTGCGACTGCTGGTCAAAAAGGGCGAAGAGTTTCATGGCTCGGACTTGTCCCACGAAGCACTGACACACCTGGCGAGCAGCCCGATAGAACACATCGATGTCGTAGGTCGATCGCCAGCTGCATTGGCAAAATTCGACACGGTGATGATCAAAGAACTCGCCAAACTCGCCAATGTGCAATTCGAGTTTCACGACGAGTTCGATCTCGAATCGATTGAGGATCCGCTTGCCAGGGCCAAAATAGAAGCACTGCTCGGGCTTGCCAGGGCCAAGATGGAAACACTGCTCGCGCTGGCCACGTCAGAAGTCGAGCCGGACACCAGCAAAAAATCGGTGACATTCCATTTTGGCTGGGCGCCCGTTCGCGTGGCCGGTGTCGACCATGTTGCAGGCCTGGTGCTGAAAGACACGCAAAACCCCGACCGTCAGCAAAGCATTCCCGCGACAAGCATCATCACTGCGATTGGATTTGAAGAGCGCCCGGAACTCGATCTGTGCCGCACGGATTTATCACGCCAGGGCTCCGATCTGGCGAACGGCTTTCTGGATGACGGCCTGTATTGCACCGGCTGGTTCCGCCGAGGCCCCACGGGCACGATCCCGGACAATCGAGCGGATGCCAAACACGTGGCCGACAACATCGTACAGGCCGTGAAGTCGGGCGCCCTGGGCCTTGGGAAACCAGGTTACTCGGCGATAGCAGAGGCGATCAAAAGCACGACTGTTTGCTACGAAGACTGGAAGCGCATCGATACGGCCGAACTCAAAAATGCCCCTTATGGCCGCGCGCGCCGAAAATTCCGCAACAAGGTTGCCATGTTGGGCGCAGCCCAGTCCCATCAAGCAGGAGAAAACAATAAATGAACATTCAAGTCCTCTACGGCACAGAAACCGGTAACGCTGAAATGGTCGCCGACGATATCGTCGATGCACTCAGCGCAGACGTGAGCATCGAAAGCACCGACATGTCTAAATTCTCAGTCACCGATCTGTCGCCAGACGTGTTCTATTTCATCGTGTGCTCGACCTATGGCGACGGCGAACTTCCGCATTCCGCTCAGCCTTTCTTCGAAGCGCTCAACAGTGAACAACCCAACCTCTGCGGTCTCAAGTTCGCGCTGTTTGGCCTGGGTGACAGCTTCTACGAAACCTTCAACCGCGGCAGCGAGATCGTTGCACAGACGCTGACTCGGCTGGGAGCCAAACAGGTGGGGGAACGAGGGGTGCATGACGCCAGCGCAGGACAACTTCCCGGTGACATTGCAATGCCTTGGGCTAAAGCGGTTCTATCAGGACTGTGAACACTACGACCGGCACAATGGCGACTTCGTGAACCAGCGCCTTCACGGCGCTGCCTGAATCACCGTCGTCATGTGCAGCCCTACGATTCATGAGGTGAAATATGTCTCAACAGCCATTGCGGATTTGTATTCTGGAAAACGGACGAACACCCGACGACTTGATCGATGAGTTTGGGTCGTACCCGAAAATGATCGACAAGTGGCTATCCCCTTATCTTCCGGAAGCCACGTTCACCTACCTGTCGCCAGTGCGTGGAGAAAAGCTCCCGGCCCCGGATGACTTCGATGGTTTTATCCTCACCGGGTCGAAACACAGCACCTACGAGCGAAGTCCCTGGATGGTTGGCCTGATCGCACTCCTTCAACAGTTGAGACAGAAACGAATTCCGGTTTTCGGGATTTGCTTTGGCCACCAAATCATGGCGGATGCGTACGGCGGCCTGAACGCAAAATCAAGCAAGGGATGGGGCGTCGGCTCTCAGCAATACAACTATGAGACGCCCGAACTTCCAGGACGCATTGCCTCATTTGTCTTCCATCAAGATCAGGTTCAGAAGGTTCCGCCAGAAGCGACCCGCATAGGTGGATCAGCTCACTGTGAAAACGGTGTCTTCGCCTATTCCTTTCCGGCGATCTCCGTTCAGTACCATCCTGAGTTTTCAGCGGAATACATCCAGGCACTGGCAAAAAAATTTCGCGGCGATCTTCTAAGCGACTACGTGTCGGCCAACGCCCTGGATTCCATTGCTCATTTACCCGTCGATGCGTCTCCTGTAGCGAAATGGGTCGCGGACTTCTTTCGCACCCATTGTACGCAGTAAGCATCACCCAACCGATTAACCTATGGGCCTGTATGTATAGGCCCTTTTTTTTGCCATCCCCCTTTATAAGCGCCTGATCTCACGTCGTAAAGGTCGCTATTTATTCGTTTTACCTTATAAAAAACTAAAAAAACCGCACGAAACAACCTTAAAAATCGGCGATTTCAAAATTTAACGCTTGAAAGATATAAAACCATATCTTAAATTAAATGCGTCCCTGCCAGGTGCCATGTGCCAGCCGTCAGAGCAGGAATACAACAAGAATGTGCTGCTGCCATGCCTTGCCCATGCAGCGCCAGGAGAACTCGAATGACTGCGTTAGACCTGCACAGAGAATTCAACACCAGCTCCCAAGCATCCCTGGAACTGGCCAAACGCATCAAAGATGCCGGCGTCGAATACCTCTACTACCAAGTTGTCACCCTCTCCGGTCGCGTCATCGCCAAGGTCGTGCCGGCGAAACACCTGCTGCGCAACCTTGAGAAAGGCGTGCAATTCCATCGCACGGCCGTCTCGGATCTTCAAACGACCCGTACTGGCGAACTGCTGGGCGGGGGCGCACAAGCGGCTGAGTTCACCGCCATCCCGGACATTAATAGCTTCAACATTCTTCCGTGGGACAAATCCATTGGTTCGTTCTTCTGCCGTATGTACGAGCCGGATCACCGCCTCGAAAACGGCGGCGCCCCACTGGGCACCGATGCTCGTGGACACTTGATCCGTTCGCATGAAGCCTTCATCAAGGAAACCGGTTTCCGTATGAAATCGGGCTGCGAGCCAGAGATGACCTGGTTCGGCGACAAGCTGGAAGTTCAAGTGCGCCCAGGTGCAAGCCCGGCCTACCACATGGGCAACCTCGAGCTGATGCGCCCTATCTACAAGCGCGTCATGGAATATGCGATCTCCATGGGCCTGGACATGATCGAAGGCGATTACGAGGACCCAGGCCAGCTCGAACTCAACTGGATGTTTGACTCCTGTGAACTGACTGCAGACCGACTGATGACCTATCGCTTGATCTGTCGCCAGGTCGCGAGTGAATTCGGTGTCAAGGCGAGCTTCATGCCGAAGCCGAGCACCGGCAGCATGGGTAACGGCTGCCACCATAACGTCAGCTTGTGGAAAGACGACCGTAACGTTCTGGCTGAACCCGGTCGACGTGAACTGCACCTGACTGAAACAGGCATGCATGCCTTGGGTGGCATGCTCGCTCACGCTCCTGGCTCCATGATGATCATGGCGTCGACCGTGAACTCCTATAAACGCTTCTGGGATATCGGCCAATTCGCTCCAACTCGAATCAACTGGGGCATGGACAACAAAACCTGCACCGTGCGCCTGTCCGCCAACGGTCGTCTGGAGTACAAGCTTCCCGATGCCAGCGTGAACCCCTACCTCTCGCACACCGTGCTTCTGGCCGGCATGCTGGATGGTCTTCGCAACAAGACAAGCCCAGGCCCGTCCGAGTCCAAAGACAGCTATGTCGACGGCGGCGAGTCGGTGGGGATTCCTCTCACCCTGGGTGACGCCGTTGCAGCATTTGATCGCGATGAAGTCGTACGCAATGCATTCCCTGCAGAACTGTCCAGTCTCTATCGCGAACTGAAGGCCGATGAATGGGCTCGCTCTTGCGGCGTAGTGACCGACTGGGAACGCAAAATGTACCTGGACTACCTGCCATGATCGACAAAGCCCTCCAAGCACCAAAATTGCGAATGATTTGTGCAGACCTCCCTGCTCCACCGCTTTTCTGGAGAGACGACAACGGTTTCCGACACGGCTACGAATCCGATCTGGGCAGGCTGCTGGCCCAAACATTGGGCCTGCCTTTTCAGTTCGCCTATCAGAACTGGGCCGATTTTTATCCCGCGCTACAGACTGGGGAAGGCGAGGTCATTTTGTGCGGTCAGGGCATTTCCGCTCATCGCAAGACATTGGCCGACTTCACTGAGCCGTACGCGGTATTCGATGAAGCCGTGATGATTCGACGTGGCTCAAATCTGCGATCCCCATCAGACCTGAAGGGCAAGAAAGTCGGTGCGATTGCCCAAAGCTTGAACATGGCACTGGCCGAAACGTTCACCGGCTGCATCTGCGTGCCTTTCGGCGGGGATAGCGACGATGTTTTGGGTGACATGGTCAGCGCGCTACGCGACGGAATTATCGATGCATTCGTGGACGACGACGTCGCGCTGGTTCCGCTTGCCGAGGAACCGGACCTGGAAATCGGGTTCAGTGTTCCCACTCAAAACCAATGGGGCATTGCGGTCAAAAAGGGAAATGAGGCTTGGCTCGCCCACGTCAATGAGGCCCTTGCGACGATCAAATCGAACGGCCAACTGGAACAACTTTGGCGCAAATGGATGCCTTCGCTGAGCTACCCCTTCGGGACCCGTTGAGAAACAGCACTCACCCTGTATCTCAGCTTGTCTACTCGGCGTTATCACCCGAGTTTTTGGCCGCACCTGTCGAGGGGGCGGCCTTTTTTTTAAAATTTAATTTGAGAGGTTTTAGCGCGAAGTGCCGGCTGAGTCTGGTAAATTGAGGCCATGAGACACAACCATTTGGGAGGATTGGCAGATCAATTGAGCTCGCCCGAGCAACATTCACTGCCGATGGATGATGAACAACAACTCCAGTGCAAGAACAGCCTCGTTCATGAGGTTGCGACAAGAAGGCCGGACAGAAGAAGTCGTTCGCAGATTAATTGAAGTGATCGACCTGGGGCTTTTCGCCGAAGGCGAGCAATTGCCAAGCGAAAACGAACTGGCCATGCAGTTCGGGGTAGCGACCGTAACACTGCGTGAAGCCTTGGCCTACCTTCGCGAACGCCGTGTCATCGAGACAAAGAGAGGCCGTAACGGCGGAAGCTTCGTATGCCCCGCCATTGAACTCCCGGAAGTTCATTTGCGTACTCGCCTTGCCGATATGAGCGCGCTGGAACTACGCGATCTCTGCGACGAACATGTTGCCATCTCGGGGGCCGCGGCTCGACTCGCCGCCAAGCGCTCCTCATCGGAGCATCATGCCAAGTTACAGCACTACATTGATGCGCTAGGCGATGCGACAACCCGAACAGAACGGCGCCGTGCCGACGCGCGATTCCATATAGAGATTGCCGTTGCCGCGCAGTCAGTAAGACTGACCCACGCAGAAATGAGCCTTCAGGCAGAAATCGGCGAGTTGATGTGGATCCCCGGAGAAGGCTCCATAACGCCCGAAGCGGCCCAATCAGAACACCGAGCGATTGCCGATGCGATCATGGCAAATGATCCCAATCTTGCAGGTGCATTGGCAGAAGCGCATGTCACGCGCGGCATCAAAAGGCTCATAGATCTGAGATTAGATCTTTTATCCGAGATAGCCTAGAAAATGGCATGCGCCTTGCTCCTTCTCCCGTAAGCGGCTTTTTGATGCGAAGTGGGTGGAAGCTACTCACGGCATCAAGCTGAAACTGCGTTACGAGAATGCAACAGGGGCCCAACATCATGCCAGTACCACTTTTTCGCACCGACGCAGACGACTGCGCCGCTAGCATCAATGCTTCGATCGGTAACGTTTTCGACCAGTTGACGATCCTGGCAAACGAAGTCGTGGAGATTTGGAGACGTGAGGCTGCGCTGGGCAAGAAGCCCTCATCCAAAGACCTGGCCGTGCTTAAACCAAAAATCGATGCACAGCTCCAGGGCTCCAAATCATGCATTCACGGCACTGGCGTTGTGCTTGAGCCGGGAGAGCTGGAAGACTGCGAGATGTACCTTGAGTGGTGGAGAATGGGGGCTGCGGGCAAGGTCGTACCCATGACCCTCAACTTCAATCGCCGCAGCGAAAGCTTCTACAACTACCAGAGCATGCAGTGGTTTGCTCGCCCGAAAAATACAGGAAGCAATGTTGTCATAGGCCCTTACGTCGATCTTTACGGGGCCGATACGTACATATTGACCTTCTCCCTGCCTATCCACGTTGATGGTCGTTTCGTGGGTATCGCCGGTGCGGACATCGCCTTGCATAAGTTCGAACGAATCCTGCTTTCCAGCCTGATCAAAATGGAAAACGAAGCCCTGATCGTATCCGAGGAAGGTCGCGTCATTGCTGCCAACACGGCCAATTGGACGGTCGGAGATATGGCTCATCACGCAATGAATCGCCAGGAAACAGGTTGTCGGGTTATCGAACTCGGCGAAGCCGCTGCGCACTGGTCGCTGGTGCAGCGCCCCTGCAAGCGAAAACACCGAGGCGCGGCATAAGCCGACACATTTCGCCGTAGAGAGGCTCAAGCCTCTCTACGCAGCACGAAACCCTTTTCGCCCCACCTCTTCCAAATCATTCAGTGCCTCGATCAAGCGCATGGTTGGCCCCATTGCTCATCGAGACATGCTCCAGCGCCGCCGGATCCACGCCATCCAGACAACCTATGTTGTAGCCGCATTGGGTCGGATCGGAGCGCCTCACGTTATGCGTGTAGATACCGCATCGAGAACAGAAGTAATGGCACGCAACGCCCGTATGGAAACGATAGGCCGTCAGAACATCCGCACCCTGGGTGATGCGTATGCCGGATAGCGCTACAGTCCCCATCACTGCGCCTTTGCGCCTGCAGAGCGAACAGTTGCATCGCTTGGGGTCGACCACCCCATCAGGAAGATCCAGCTCAAACACCACCGCGCCGCAATGGCAGGATGCGGTATGGGTCGGCTGGATGATGGTTTTACCAATACGTTTTATCATCGCGAAACACCGGCGCAAGCGACCTGCTTATACAGGCTCACTCACCACTCACTGAAACGTTCGACAGCATTGAGTGGATCTGCTGAGTGGCCTCCTGCGTTCTTGAAGCGAGCTTTTTTACTTCATCAGCCACAACAGAAAACCCACGCCCCGAATCCCCTGCCCTCGCCGCTTCAATCGCGGCATTAAGCGCGAGCATGGTTGTTTGATCTGCAATGGCCTTTATCACTCCAAGAGCAGTGGAAATTTGAGCATAGGTTGCCTGCATGGCCGCCTGCTCCCGCTGACGTAACTCGATGGCATGCCGCTCGGAAGAAATGTCTCGAACGGCGCCAATCAGCCTGCAGACCTTGCCGTCAGCCCCCGTCATGGCCCGCCCCCGCTCTCGATACCAAACCATACCCCGCTGCTTATGCCTCATTTGATACTCAACGACGTAATGGTCGGCGCTTTGCGGAGCCCGTACGTATTCTTCGATAATCTTCAGCATCCTGGGGAGATCGTCGGGATCAACGATCTGGTTATACGTTTCCCAGCCATCGAGAAACTCCGAATCAGAATAGCCAACCAGTTCCTTGAACTGACGAGACCAACGAAGCTCATTGGAGGGATGCTCCAGGTCTCCGTCAACGATCTTGAGATCCCAACAGCCTTCCGTGAGGGTCTGTTTGACAAGCTCCCACACTTGCGCTTCCCCACTCAGTGCAGTCAACTCCTTATTGATCGACTCGAAGGCCAAGTTTTTCTCAGCGGAACATTGATTCAGGTATGCGACCTCACTTGTCAGTGCGCTGATTTTATCCGCGCTGGCGGTTGCGTTTTGCGCCCCGTTCTCTTGCGCCTGCTTCAGGCTCTCAACCTGGTCCTCCAACGCTTTTATCCGCTCGGCCAGAGCGAACACATTTGAATGCGTCGTAGCATGACCATTTTTCAACAACTGCAAACTGTCCGGGGTCAGAGGCTCTTGCCCCAGCAGTGCATGCAGGGCGCGATCCACCTCATTAAACTCTGCACTCAATAAACCTTTGAACCACATCACGTTGCTCCTTTGCTGCGCAACTCAGCCATAGTTTTCTGGTGCTTCCGACCTTCAAGCTGACATCGGCACGCTAGAGACAGCCAACAATTGGAATGCCCTCAGAAACAAAAAAAACGCCCTTCTTAAAGAGCGTTTTGATTACGTCGGAAACTATGCGGTGGTTCTTCGAACCGAGCCGGTTACAACGCCCCCCCTCGATGGAATTGCGTCTCCGTAAATGGCTGCGCTGCGTAAATGAGGGCGGGCAATCCACATGTAGAGGAAGCCGACCGCGATGACAGCGAAGGAAGACAACACAACAATCCAGTTGTCATACCAAAGTGCATTGGGTGTGCGTGGCCAGCCGATGTTCACCATAGCCGCAACCCCATAGACGAGCGCGCCAACGTTGGTGATCAAACCAAGCGATCCAAGCTGGTACTCGCCGCTTGGTTTCCAGCCTTTCAAGCGAGCTCGCAGAGCAGCAAGAACAACCATCTGGAACGCGATATAGATGCCTACCGCCGAGAAGGAAATAATCTTCAACAGCGCATCAGCAGAAATCATCGAGCCGACGACAATCACACCAGGCAAAAGCGCCGACAACAACAAGGCATAAGGCGGGACATGACGCTCATGAGAAAACCTGGAAAGCAGGCCGCTGGCAAAAATCATCTTGTCGCGAGCGTACGCATAGATCAGTCGACTGGCCGCAGCTTGCAGGCTCATCACGCAAGAGAGGAAGGAGATCAGCACGACGCACAGCACTGCAGTGGATCCCACCGGGCCAAACGCATTGGCCAGAATGGCGGACACTGGATCAGCAAGAGTGCCATTGATAACCGCGCCAATATCGACCACCGACATAATCAGGGCAAAGCAGACGAAGGTGGCTGCAACACCGCCAATGTAAATCGTGCGACGCATCGATTTGGGGATACGCAGACCGGGCTCCGGGACTTCCTCGGCGACATCGCCACAGGCCTCGAATCCGTAGTACTGGAAGACACCGATAAGGCTAGCGGCCAGGAATGCTGCGGTGTATGAGCCGGTACTCTCCGAACCGAACGTATTGAAGAAAATGCTCATATCGTGGTGACGCTCAAACACCAGCAGGTACACGCCTACCACCAACGCCCCCATTATTTCGGCGAAGAACCCGATCAGCGCTGCCTGCGCCAAGACCTTGGTGCCCATCATGTTGATGGCTGTCGCAATGGCCAGGATCACCAATGCACAGATTACGTTTGCACCCACCGTAGGCTCGAACCCGACAACTGAAGCGGTGTATGGCGCTGCGCCATATGCCACCCCTGCAATGGTCGAGAACATCGCCATCACGTAAACCCACCCTGTCATCCATGCCCACTTGCGACCCCAAAGGCGACGCGCCCAGGGGTATACACCTCCTGCGAGCGGGAATTGGGAGACGATCTCACCAAACACGAGCGCCACCAGAAGTTGGCCAACACCGGCGATGAGCAATGCCCAAATCATCGGAGGGCCGCCCAGCATCAGAGATGAGGCGAACAGGGTGTAAATGCCGACGACCGGCGAGAGATAAGTGAAGCCCAACGCAAAGTTCGCCCAAAGGCTCATATCGCGTTTGAATTCGGACTGGTATCCCAGGGATGCAAGACGCTCGGCGTCAGCGTCAACCGGGGAATTCACGGGATGATTCGTCATGGTGCAACCTCGTATTTTTGTGTTCTCGGCAGCGACGTAGAAGGGGGGGCCATCTAGCATTTTTTTGCTCTTGTAAACGCGAACGCTCATCGCAGGCCTAGAAATACCGCCAAATACATTTGAAGTCAAAGGAAAATGTTTTACCTCTGAGCTATTGGTAAAAATCCCCGTAAAGGCTGGTCAAAAACCTGATACAGGCACCAAACCAACAACCAAAACACGAAAAAATCGGCCAGACATGATCAAAAAAACGGCAGATATCGTTGACAATACATATGGATTAGAATTTTATATGATGCAGCGCCAGGCATGCAGCCGGCCTTGACCCATCAGGAGGCTTCTCATGCGTGAAATAATCGGTGCATTCGAGATCGGAGTGATGCCGGCCCCAGAGGCGGAGGAGCTGATCAGTGAATCCAAAACAGATCAACGAAACGCTTGGCCACTGCTCGCCGCATTGTTCGTTCAGGTTTTTGCCTGCCTGAGTCTGGCTCGTTGAGGATCCGAGCTTGCCCAAGCCCTTTCCTGGCTCAAAAAAAGCCGCTATCGCTAGCGGCTTTATTATTTATACGAACGCCCTGGCATCCGCTGGACCGACCTTCGGAGCGGCGAAGAACGCCCGCTCACCGATTTGCTCTCTGACCTTGCTTACGATGTAGGCGCCGATAGGAATGGCCGAGGTGGCGGCTGGGGAAGGTGCGTTACACACATTCACGCTCCTCTTCGTATTGACGAACAAGAAGTCATCAATCAGCTTACCGCTGTTCGAAACAGCCTGGGCACGAACCCCGGCGGGGTACGGTGTCAGATCCTCTTTATTGATCGACGGACAGTATTTCTGCACTTGCTTGAGATAGCCGCTCTTGAACAGAGAATTCCTCATCTCTATCAGGCCAGGTTTGAAGTTTGCCTTCAAAACCTTCAAGACTCCGAGCGAGGTGAAGATTTCAAACATATCCCCCAGGGAGAAATCAGTTTTCTTGTACCCCTCACGCTTGAGCGCCAATACAGCGTTCGGCCCTACGGTGACAGTGCCGTCAATCATACGAGTCAGATGCACACCCAAAAATGGCATCGACGGATCAGGGATGGGGTAGATCAAGTGATTGACGATCTGATTGTGTTGCTTGGGCAACAGGTAGTATTCGCCCCTGAAAGGACAAATCTGGAACTCGGGTTCGAGCCCCAGCATCCTGACGACCCGATCAGCCATCAGGCCTGAGCATGAAATCAGAAAACGGGCCTGGTAAATGCCTGTCGACGTCGTGACCACGACCTCGTCCGCTCGCTCATCGAGAGCGGTCACTTCAGAGTTGTAGCGAATGACGCCGCCCGCTTTCGTAAACTCTGCAGCCATCTGTCGAGTGACTTCGGCGTAACTCACGATGCCACTGGAAGGGACGAAGATTCCCGCCAACCCGACAATATTCGGTTCTCTTTCCCGAAGCTCGGCAGCTGAAAGCCATTCACGCTCAAGGCCATTGGCCTCAGTGCGCTCCCAAAGGGCTTTCATTCGTTCCTTCTCAATTTCATTCGTCGCCACAAGCATTTTGCCGCAGGCGTCATAACGAATTCCGTGCTGATCACAGAAGGCTTTCGTTGCCCGGTTTCCTTCCAGGCAAAACTTGGCTTTCAGACTGCCAGGCGTGTAGTAAACACCCGCATGGATCACCCCACTGTTATGACCGGTCTGATGCTGGGCAGGACCCGATTCTTTTTCCAGCAACAGAATTTTTGCATCCGGGTATTCAGATGCCATTTGCATGGCTGTAGACATTCCCACAATGCCGCCACCAATGATTACAAAGTCGTACACAGCTATCACCTCACAAGGATGGCGGACAGGGAACGGGCCGCAGTCGCCTGCGGCCCCTCCGTCAATTAGTTGGATGTCTGGCCGTGGTGGTGACCCACCTTCGGATAGCTGAAGTAGCCGCGTTGACGCATCAGTTCGCGACGCAGGCCTGGATGCGCTGCGAAGCGGTCGCGTCCGTGAAGCCAGAACAAGTTGTTGATCAACACGAACGAACCCACCGCAACGGGAATAGACAACTTCGCCTGACTGGTTTCCAGCGACTCACCGAGTTCGAAAAGCCAGGTGCCCTCTTCGAAGTTTTCAGGCTGAACAAATTGATCGATGTAGCGCATGGTCGGACGCCCCTCACCATCCGTATCAAAGATGGAATGGAACACGTCCTCTTTGACGTTCTTGCTCGGTGGAGCTGTCCAGCGCAGGGAGCGGCGAGCCAATGGGTGCTTGTAGAACTTATTCAGATCAGCCCAGTCGTCGAGGTGCAACAGCAAGGAGTTGCCACCTTCCATGTTTTGCTCGTCGATCTTCATCATCAGGACGTAGTCAGTGATCTGATTCACGAACGTTCCGTCGTTGTGCAGCTCCATCACACGATGTGGCGCACGCAGGTAGCTGTCCGAGTTATCAACGTTCTCTACGACGAAGCGTGCATAAAACTGGCCGCTCATCGCATCGAAATTAGAACGCCCCAGCAGGTGCGCTACGGCGGTTGAAAACTTGACCATGTCTTCTGCCTGGGAGACATCGTTCAGCCCTTCCGGCTTCACCAACAGACCACCCGTTTCGCGATCCATCAGCGTGTTGACCAAAACCGGACGCAGCGTCTCGCCACAAATTCCGTCCAGGATTTTGCCAATCTGAAAACGCAAAAACGACTTGTACTCAAGTGCCTGAACTGGCCATTGGGACACGGCAGAGAGAAACGCGTCGACGGTGACCTTGGGGAATGTGAGCTCCAGGAAGCGCTTGGACTGAGCAGAAGGCTTGAGAGAGAAACCCACGCACTCAGTGGGCTGTTGCATTACCGGAGCGTTGATCTGAGAGAAGGCGTTCATTGCTGTGTCCTGGCGTAGTGAGTGTGGGCGCTTTCCAGGGCGTCTGGTGAAGCGACGGGCAAAAAATATCGCCACTAAATAAAAATGTCTATATTTTTAAAATACGTAGATAGAAAATGATTTAGTAGCCATTCGGCGAGCCTTTTGAAATGTGGGTATGATTAGGAAAATTTGACGATGAGTGGTCGCTATGGAAGAGCTTGAGCCAAAGCAGAAATCTACTTTCGATGGTTACGAAAGGCTCAAGAAGGACATTATTCGTGGCGTATTTCCGGCTGGACAAAAGCTGCTGATGAGCGCCCTGAAAGATCGATATGGTCTTGGGGTTGGCCCACTCAGAGAGGCTTTGTCTCAGCTCGTCGCGGAACACCTGGTCATTGCGATTAACCAGAAAGGCTATCGGGTAGCCCCCATGTCGTTGGAAGAAATGCGCGACATCTACGACGCGCGCGCCAACCTGGAAGCCATGATCCTCACGCTCGCGATCGAACGAGGCGATGACTCGTGGGAAGCCTCGATCCTGGCGCGAACTCACACGCTATCGAAAGTCATGGAGCTCAGAACGCAGGAGCAAATGCTCGAGATATGGGACTCTCGACATAAGGCGTTTCATAGTGCGATAGCCTCCGGGTGCGGATCCAAGCATCTGCTGCAACTAAGATCGCAACTGCTGGACCAGGCTGAGAGGTACAGACACCTGTGGCTCAAAAGCACTGTCTTTTCCGAAGAGGCACTTCGTCAAAAAAGGGTCGAGCATGCAACCCTCGTTGACGCAATCCTTGCTCGCGATGCGGTAAAGGCGAGCGCCCTGATGAGGGAACATCTGATGACACCTGTTCCTATCATTTCAGAAATAATTAAAAACTCGATGCCGGCATTACACACGTAGTCCACAAATGAAAGGGGCCTCTGAACAAGCCCCTTTTGCATTCAAACTACCTTGGCCGAATTCACAGACCTCAAGGACGCGCGATGATATTGCAATACAGGCCAGTGACGGCGGCTGACATCAAAACCATCTGCAGCTTTCCCCTTAACGCTCAGGAACTGTTTTATATGTTCCCGAAAGCTCAATACCCTCTGACGGAAGCTCAGCTGTCTAACGCGATTACTCAACGATTCGACTCGACGATTGTCGAGGCCGGGAACAGCGTCGTTGGCTTTGCCAACTTTTATCGGGCTGAGACGGGTGGGGTTTGCTGTATCGGCAATGTCATCGTTGCCCAGCAGGCACGAGGTAAAGGTGTGGCGACCTTCATCGTGGAGACGATGACGGCTCTGGCGTTCGAGCGCTATGACGCCAAAGAGGTGCAGATCTCGTGTTTCAATGAAAATACCGCTGGCTTGTTGCTTTATCCAAAACTCGGCTTCTTGCCCTTTGCTGTCGAAGAGAGAACGTCTCTGGATGGTCGCAGATCAGCGCTCATCCATATGACCCGCAGTCGAGCGGGCCGACCAGAATAGTCACCTTGAAAGCCCGCTCATGATCGGGTTCAGGTGCTTCAGTACTGAATGGCAGGCGAACGTGTGACCCCCGGACTGGCCGAAGAACGCGAATGGCCGATGATGTTGCTGGTTGGTGTTTAGCGTTGAACTGACCCCTTGCCGGCCCCGGCACTCGTATTGTTTGCGTATAGATCCGCGCACGCCCGTAAAGAAGCCATCGTGCTGCGTTGAACCCACTGGCAGATACCTTATGCTCCGGGCTCACCTTCCGCCCCCCGAGATCAACATGCAAAATTCAGAGTTGGGAATCATGATCATTTCATTGATCGGGTTGTTCGGCTTTGCTTCGTTTGTTTTTGAGTACTTGAGCGCCAGACGCTCGAAGAGAAGTAAACCGCAGTGATGTTTCCAGGCGATCAAAAAAAGGGGGCAGATGCATCATCTACCCCCTTTCTTGCATCAGCGCGTCGCCACCAGAAACAACCGCGGAAACGGCAGCAGCACCCAACCATCGGCCTGCGCCGGATAAGCCTGCTCGACGGCGGTCAGATACAGCTTCAGATATTCAGCCCGTTCCGCCTCATCCAGTGGATCGAGAAACGGCCGCAAACCACTGCCCTTGAACCACTCGACCACGCCCGAAGCACCGCCTGCGAGTGGATGATGATACGTGGTGCGCCACACATCGACCCGAGCGCAGTGAGGTTTGAGCATTGAGTAATAGCCGCTGGCATCGGCCATCTGCGTGCGTTGACCGGACGCGCCGGTCAGTTTGGTAGCCCAGGGACCACTCGCCGCCACTTCGCGCATCAAGCGATGCGAGGGTTCATTGAGATTGTCCGGCATCTGGATCGCCAGGCTGCCACCCGGTGCAAGTTTGCTCACCAATGAAGGCAGCAACGTGCCGTGATCAGGCAGCCACTGCAACACCGCATTGGCGAAAATCACATCGAATGGGCCAGTTTCGTTCCAGCGATCAATGTCCGCGATATCGAACCGCACCTGCGGCAAACGCTTGCGGGCGGCCTCGATCATGTCGGTCGAACTGTCCAGCCCGCGCACCGTGGCGTTGGCAAAGCGCTCCACCAGCAACTCGGTCGAGTTACCGGGACCACATCCGATATCGATCGCCGAGCGCACATCACCGGCGGGAATGGCCGCCAGCAGGTCACGGGCGGGACGGGTGCGTTCATCTTCAAAAGCGACGTACTGTTTGGCGGACCAACTCATTGCGTTCTCCTGTCGGTGCGTTGTCCTTGGACCGCTACGATACCGCGACAGGCGAGACCAAAGGTTTCAGAACACAGACTTTTGCGCCGCACCGTCACTCCCGCCGAATTTTCTTCCCGCCCCCACTGCCTGAAATTCACGCGCCCTCAGATAAGGAACACGGCCATGAAATCCGCAAAAAATCGCCCAGAAACTTGCCCTGTGGACCGGCAGTCCCAAGACGTTCATCGGGGCGATCATTCTGATTTTCCTGTGGGGACTGAGCGGGCGGCACTGGGTCACCCGCGTGATCGAACGATCTAACGACTGGCTTGCAATGCCCTGGCCATCTGCAGGTGATGTTGCAGCTTGGGCAACGTCTCTTCAGCGAACGCCTTGATCTCAGGCACATCCGTGGTTTGCGCTTCCTGCTGAAGCTGTGCGATGGCTTCTTCGGTGGACTTCACCTGACTGGCCGCATAGGCCTCATCGAAGTTCGCGCCGTCCAAGACTTGCGGCATCAAGGCCTTGGCCTTATCGGCCACCTGCTCACGCGGGGCCACCGGCAAATCCAGCTGTTTGGCGATTTTTGCCAGGTGTTGGTTGGCGGTGGTGCGATCGTTGATCACGACGATGGTGTAGTCCTTGACCTCTTTGGATTCCGACTTCTGGTGCGCCAGACGACTGGTCTCGATATCGGCGATGCCCTGGGCCGACGCATCGTTGATGAACTCGGCGGGGGACTGGGCGAAGGCACTGCTGGCACACAGGCCCAGTAACGTGGCGAAACCGGTGTTGCGTATTTGGGTGGCCATCCGCTTCATGGTCGCGCCCTCCTCAGTAAACATTCAAACGGGAGCTTTCGCCCCCGCTTCTCAATCAAAACCACCTTCGTCCACTACTTGGATTTCTGTCCGGGCTTGCGACCCATGTCGGGTTTCGCTGGCTCTTTATCGACAGTCGTGGTGGTGGTTTTCCCACTCTTGCGACCGGCTTCAGACGCCTTGGTTCGATCGTTGGCGAAATTTCCCGAGTTCGAGTTTCTTGAATTAGGCATGATTCTCTACCTCTTGGTGATGATCGCGGCGAGCTGGCGCCCGCATAGAATCTGAATGGGCGCGATGCAAAAGGTTTAGAAAAAAACGGCGATGCCACGACGAACGGTGAGCGCGATTCAGACGAGCCGCAGGTGATGCTCGCGCTTGGCGGTGTACATCGCCTCATCGGCGTGCCTGAACAGCTGTTTTTCTTCAGTGCCATGCTCGGGGTACTGGGCGACGCCGATGCTTGGCTGAATGTTGAGGCTGTGGCCGTCCAGGCGCAGGGGTTGGGCCAGCACCTGACGGATTTTCACGGCCACGCCGTCGGCATCTCCCGAAGCGTGAATACTGTGTAACAACACCACAAACTCATCGCCGCCAATACGCGCCACCGTATCGGTTTCACGCACGCAGCCCTTGAGCCGATTGGCCACGGTTTGCAGCAACATGTCGCCAACCGCATGCCCGTGGGTGTCGTTGACCTCCTTGAAGCGGTCAAGATCGACATACAGCAAAGCCAAGCGTCCGCAGTCGTCACGCGCCGCTTCCAATGCAGCCTTGAGCCGGTCGCGCAACAATTCGCGGTTAGGCAGTTGCGTCAGTTGGTCGTACTGGGCCATGCGCTCCAGGCGCGCGTGCAATTGCTTGCGCTCGATCGCAGTCGCGACCTGCGCGCAGACGTACTGCAACAACTCTTTATCCTGCTCGGTGTAGCGCTCACTGCCCGGCATGCTTTTGACGATCAGCGCGCCAATGGTGCCGTTTTGCGAGTTCAGCGGCACGCCGAGCCAGCACGGCGTGTTCTGCGCGCTCTCTTGCCTCTCGAACCCCGCAGGTCGATCCTCCTGATCCGGGGTCAGCAGGATCGGCTGGCCGCTGCGGACCACCTCGGCACACAGGCGGCCGGTCATCGTGCAAGGCTGCTCGGGTTCGTGGGCATCAACGTGATAGGGGAAACTCAGCTCGGCACCGTGATCGTCATACAACGCCACGGAAAAATTCAGCGCTGGCAGCCATTCGCCAATGATCAGATGAATACGCTTGAACAGCGCCAATAGATCTTCCGCTGCATGCGCCGCCTCGGAAATCGCATACAGCGCTGCTTGCCGGGACTCGGCTTGCTTGCGCTCGGTGATGTCACGCGCCACGGCGATGCGCAATTGATCGACCTCCGACCAGCGTGCCGACCAGAGGATGTGCGCCACCCGGCCATCCTTGCGCAGGTAGCGGTTTTCGAAATTGAGCCGGGGCTCACCGCCCATGATCTCCCGGGCGGCATCGAGGGTGCGCTGACGATCGGCCGGGTGCACCAGCTCGATCATCGGTCGACCGATCAACTCTTCAGGGCTGTAGCCGAAAATGCGCTCGCAGGCGGCACTGACAAAAACGAAGCGACCTTGTTTGTCGACCGCGCAAACGGCGTCCAGCAAGAGGTCGATGTAGCTCGCCAGCGGCGCGGAATTTCTGGTGGTCATGGCGCTGAATGCATGTCCGGACAATGCGGTAATAAAAAACATCCCTGACCGTTAGAACCTGTGTCACCGAGGCTTCCCTGTACCCGGCTTCAAGCCTTGTTCGTCACCAGGCCCGGTACGGCATGCACCAGGGCGTTGATGGCGAAACCGATGAACATTAACCCGCAAAGCCGGGTGATGGCCAGTTCATGGCGCTGATACAAGGTACGCACCCGCTGCGCACCGACGACGCCAATGAGAATAGCGTAGGCGATAAGACCGCCCACGAAACTCAGCAGGATCAGCCACGGCAACATCGACCAGGTCAGTAATTCTGCTCGGCTCGACAACAAGGCGGTAAACGTGGCCACGGCCACCGGGTAAGCCTTCGGATTGGTCAGGCCAAACAGGATGCCATGCCAGAACGGCTGCCGCGCCGGCCCTTGCGGCGCCTGGGCACTGCTGCGACGCGCCCGCACCGCACGCCAGCCGAGCCAGAACAGATAGAGCCCGCTGAGCACGCCCAGCACATCGAACGCCGTGCTGCCGATCTCCCGCGCCCCGACAATCGCCACCAGCGCAGTGCCGCACCAGACCACGTCCCCCAGCAAATGCCCGCAGAGGAACCCCGCCCCGGCCCGTCGCCCATGGGCCGCGCCAATGCCGAATACGGCCAGCACGCCGGGGCCTGGCGTAATCCCGTAAATAAAACCCGAGGCAAGAACAGCCATTAACAGCGACGGGGTCATGGGAAGTCCTTTTGAACTGTTTGGTGAGTGGGCGCCAGTCTATATCAGCTCATTGGGCATTGATTGACTGATCGTCGAAGAACTTCATCAGCGTTTTATCCCCTCTGCGATTCGTTGATTCAACCAGTTCAACGCCTGATCCCCGCCCCGCCGCTGGTGCCACGCCAACACAAAGGTAAACGACGGAATATGAAACGGCGCAGGCACGACGATCAGCGACGCCTCGTCGAGGTCGCGCAAGCCGCGGGAGGCAACGGTCAAAATCAAATCCGTGCCACTGATCAACTGCGGGGCGACATTCCAGTGCGGCAGGCTGACCGCCACGCGCCGCCGTTCATGCAGCGCGGTCAGGGCGCGCTCGATTTCCGGCGTGCCACTGCCGCGCATTTCCAGCAAAACGTGGGGGCGCGCCAGGTAGGCCGGCAGGTCGAGGGTTGCGTCGGCCGGCAAACTGTCGCGATCCACCAGGCAGGCGTAGTGCTCTTCGAACAGCGGGGTGCTGCGTAGCTCGTTGGGCATCTCCGGAAACACACCGACGGCGATGTCGATGTCACCGTTGAGTATCCCGTCGAGCATGCCTTCGCGGCTGGCGTGACTGATTTGCAGATCGATGCCCGGAGCTTCACTTCGCAACGTGCGGATCAAGCCAGGCAGGACGATGGCGGCACCGTAATCGGACATGGCCAGGCGAAAGGTGCGCCGGGTGGTCGCCGGATCAAAGGCATTGGGCGCCAGCAGCGATTGCACCTGGGCCAGGGCTTCGGTCAACGGCGCCATAAGCTCCATCGCCCGCGAGGTCGGCACCAGGCCGGCACCTGCCCGCACCAACAACGGATCGCCCAGCAGATCGCGCAAACGCGCCAGGGCATGGCTGACGGCCGGCTGACTCAGGTGCAGACGTGCAGCCGCCCGGGTGACGTGTTGCTCGCTGAGCAAGGCGTCAAGAATCACCAGCAAATTGAGATCGATGCGGCGCAGATCATTCATTCGATGCATGCTCTGGATAGCAAAACGGAATTTAAATCTGCGTGACGAATACTCTAGAGTCCAGCAAAACCTGCTGGAGAATGATCATGAGTACGTTGCATGGGATCGGCCTGTTATTGCTGGCCGTGATTGCCGGGGCGGTGGTGCCTTTTCAGAGTGCGATCAACGCGAACCTTGGACGGGGCCTGGGACATCCGTTATGGGCCACCTTGGCCTCGTTGCTGGTGAGTATCCTCGTGCTGTTGCCGATCATGCTGGCGATGCGCGTGCCGTTTCCATCAGTGGCGTTCATCAGCAAGGCGCCCCTTTGGATGTGGGCCGGCGGTGCGTTCGGGGTCTGCTTCATTTCCCTGGCCCTGGTGCTACTGCCCAAACTCGGCGCCTCGGGGTTCATGGCGTTGGCGCTGGCCGGGCAAGTGGTCGCGTCATTGGTGCTGGATCACTTCGGGTGGTTTGGGTTGGTGCAGCGGCAGGTGAGCTTGCCAAGGGTATTGGGCGCCTTGCTATTGATTGGCGGTGTGGTGTTGATTCAGTTTGGTGGAACACATGACAAAGCACTGGCGGCGGTGGGTTAAGGGATCGCCACAAGGTCATGCTGACGAGAAGTATTGGCGGGACCGCCAGCCCTCAGCCCTGGCCGCTGTCATTGTCATGCACGTTGCTGGCCTTGGGCGCGCTGCTTTGCGTGGTGCTCGCGCCCGGCCGCCAAAACGTCTAGAACGCGTTGCGGAAAATCTCTTCGATCTGCCGCTGATCCGCCGCCCGGGGGTTGGTCACGCCGCATGCATCTTTCAGGGCGTTGCTGGCCAGGGTCGGGATGTCGTTGAGCCGGACGCCGAGCTCACGCAAACCGGCGGGGATGTCCACATCGCGGGCAAGGCGGCGGATGGCCTCGATGGCCGCCTGGGCGCCCTCTTCCGGGCTGAATCCGCGAATGTCGGCGCCCATGGCGTGGGCCACGTCGGTCAGGCGAACGGCGCAGACCTGGGCATTGAAGCTTTGCACGTGGGGTAACAGCACTGCGTTGCACACGCCATGGGGCAAGTCGTAGAAGCCACCCAACTGGTGAGCCATGGCATGCACGAAGCCAAGGGACGCATTGTTGAACGCCATGCCCGCCAGAAACTGCGCGTACGCCATGCCTTCCCGCGCCCCCAGGTTTTCACCGTCCTCCACCACCAGGCGCAGGTTATGGCTGATCAGGGTGATGGCCTTCAGGGCGCAGGCATCGGTGATCGGAGTGGCAGCGGTGGACACGTAGGCTTCGATGGCGTGGGTCAGGGCATCCATGCCGGTGGCGGCCGTCAGGCCCTTGGGCATGGCGATCATCAGGTCCGGATCGTTAACCGACAGCAGCGGCGTGACGTTGCGATCGACAATGGCCATTTTCACGTGCCGCGATTCATCGGTGATGATGCAGAACCGGGTCATTTCGCTGGCCGTGCCGGCCGTGGTGTTGATGGCAATCAACGGCAGTTGCGGTTTAGTGGACCGATCGACGCCCTCGTAGTCGCGAATCTGCCCGCCGTTGGTCGCGCACAGGGCGATCCCCTTGGCACAGTCGTGGGGCGAGCCCCCGCCCAGGGACACCACGAAGTCACACCGGGTCTCCTTGAGCAGACCCAGGCCGTGCTCGACGTTGGCGATGCTGGGGTTGGGTTTGGCGCCGTCGAAGATCACCGAATCGATGTCCTGCAGCGCCAGTTTCCCGGCAATCATGCTCGCCACGCCGGCCTTGGCCAGCCCGGCGTCGGTGACGATGAACGCCTTTCGAAAACCGTACTGACGGATGGCGTCCATGGCTTCGTCCAGGCAACCGATGCCCATGATGTTCACGGCGGGGATAAAAAACGTACTACTCATGCGCGAGTCTCCTGACGAGGGGGCAGACCGGCAGCACCGATCCTCTGAAGGCGCTCAGGATCGACCCGTCGCCACGACTGCATGTTGATCTGGCTCAACGTCCGGTCGTGATAAAGTCGCCGCCCATCAGACCTTTTGCTTCGAGACGACAAACGCAATGACCGATTTACAGGATGTCGACGCCCAACTTGAAGACTGGAACGCCTTGCGCTCAAGCGCTGCGTTCGCCGGCTTGCTGGTGGGCAACGGCGCCAGCCGCGCCGTGTGGGACGATTTCGGCTACGACTCGCTGTTCGAGAACGCCCGCACCGTCGAAGAAAAGCCCCTGAGCCAATCGGAATTGAGTGTGTTCGATGCGCTGCAAACCCGCAGTTTCGAACAAGTGCTCAGCGCGCTGAAAACCACCAGCCGGGTCAACAAGGCCCTGGCCGTCAGCTCCGCCGCCCCGCGCAATCGTTACTACGCGATCAAGGAAGCCTTGATCAACACCGTGCACGCGGTGCATATCCCGTGGCGGTTGGTCCAGTCCTCGACCCTGGGCTCGATCAATCAGGAACTGGCCCGCTACCGCACGGTATTCACCACCAACTACGATCTGCTCAATTACTGGGCGATCCAGCACTCGCCGCAGGCGATCACCGATCTGTTCCAGGGTGACGAGCCCGGATTCGACCTCAGCGCCACCGCCACCGACAAAACCCGCTTACTGTACCTGCACGGTGGCCTGCACCTGGTGCGCAATCAGGACGGCACGGCGCGCAAGCTGATGTCGACCGAGGGCACATTGCTGGGTAATTTCGCGATCAACAATACGATCAAGACCCTCGACGACGTGCCGCTGTTCGTCAACGAAGGGCCGAGCGCGGACAAGCTCAAGACCATTCGCAGCTCGGATTATCTGTCGTTCTGCTACGACCAGTTACTGGGTCATGGCGAAGGCTTGTGCATTTTCGGCCATGCCCTGGGTGAGCAGGACAACCACATCGTGCACGCCTTGCGTCAGGCGAAACCGCAGCTGGTGGCGATCTCGATCTATCCGCGCAGCAAGGCGTTTATCCAGCATCAGAAGCGCTATTACGCGAAGGTGTTTGAGGGGACGGGTGTTGAGTTGCGCTTTTTTGACTCGAAGACCCATGCACTGGGTAGCCCGAAGCTGACCGTTCCGGTCGAAGTCTGAGGCCAACACCTGACCGGTGGCGAGGGAGCAAGCACCCTCGCCACAAAAGCGCCAGGGCTCATTCTTCGCTGCTGTGCACCACCACCAGCAACTGCGCCTGAACCTCTCCCACTGACCGTATCCGGTGCGGTTTTTGCGCGTTGAAGTGCAGCGCGTCACCGCGATCGAGCAGCACTCGCTCGTTCATGAAGTCCACTTCCACCTGCCCCTCGTGGACGAACAGAAACTCCTCCCCGGTGTGTTCCTTGAAGGCTTTGTCGGTGAATTCGGCGGGCGGGTAAATGATGAACGGCAGCAGGCTGCGTTCACTGACCTGATGGGCCAGCACCGCGTAACCGGGACTTTGATCGTTGGCCGCCAGGGACTGGCGCTCATGGCTGCGCACCAGGCTGTAGCTGTCGAGGCTGACCTTGTCCTCGGAAAACAACTCCTCGACCTTCACGTTCAGCGCCTTGGCCAGTTTCAGGGCGGCCGCGATCGACGGCGTGTTCAGCCCGCGCTCGACTTTCGACAGATAGCTCTTGGTCATACCGGATTTTTCGGCCAAGGCTTCGAGTGTCACGCCAAGTTTTTTTCTGAGTAATTTCAAACGGATAGACATGTGGAGCGATTAATCCATCAAGGAGCCGACGATTTGTCCTTGCCAATGACACAAAGTGTCATATAGCCTCTTTAGTGTCATCTGCATGAATCACCCCAAAGGACACCGATATGGCCAAGACCTTAGCACTGCCCAAAGAGCAACTGGTCAAGCAAGCGCTGACCCAGATGCAAAACACCCTCGCGGATAATACGTGGACCGACCGGCAAAAGCTGGCCCTGACGTGCCGCATTCTGTTCGAGAACGGCCATGATTCCGGACTGGCCGGGCAAATCACCGCCCGCGGCCCGCAGCCAGGCACCTATTACACTCAACAACTGGGCCTGGGCTTTGACGAAATCACCGCGAGCAACCTGCTGCTGGTCAATGAAGACCTGGAGGTGCTCGCCGGCCATGGCATGCCCAATCCGGCCAACCGTTTCCACAGTTGGGTGTATCGCGCCCGGCCGGATGTGAACTGCATCATTCACACCCACCCGACCCACGTTGCGGCCTTGTCGATGCTGGAAGTGCCGCTGCAGATTTCCCACATGGACCTCTGCCCGCTCTACGACGACTGCGCGTTTCTCGAAGGCTGGCCTGGTGTGCCGGTCGGGAATGAAGAAGGCGAGTTGATTGCCGGGGCTCTGGGCGACAAAAGGGCGATCCTGCTTTCCCACCACGGCCAACTGTCCACCGGCGGCACCATCGAGCAAGCCTGTGTGATTGCCCAACTGATCGAACGCGCCGCCAGGCTGCAACTGCTGGCGATGAGCGCCGGGACCATCCAGCCGATCATCCCCGAGCTGGGCCGTGAAGCCCATGACTGGATCGACCGGCCCAAGCGACACGCCGCCGCTTTCAACTACTACGCCCGGCAGAACCTGCGTCAACACGCCGATTGCCTGAACTGAACCCCGACCTTTTATTACGGAGAGACACCATGTCGAGCACAACCATTCACGGCATCATCGGCTACACCATCACGCCTTTCACCGCCAAGGGTGAAAGTGTCGACCTCGACGCGCTCGGGCGCTCCATCGACCATTTGATCGACAGCGGCGTGCATGCCATCGCCCCACTGGGCAGCACCGGGGAAGGCGCCTACCTGAGCGACGCCGAGTGGGATCAAGTCGCCGAATTCAGTATCAGGCAAGTGGCCAAACGCGTGCCGACCATTGTCAGCGTGTCCGATCTGACCACTGCCAAAGCCGTGCGCCGCGCACGTTTCGCCGAAGCCCAGGGTGCCGATGCGGTGATGGTGTTGCCAACCGCCTACTGGAAACTCAGCGAAGCGGAAATCCTCGCCCACTACCGCGCCATCGGCGATAGCATCGGTGTGCCGATCATGCTCTACAACAACCCGGCCACCAGCGGCACCGACATGTCGGTGGACCTGATTTTGCGCATCGTCAAAGGCGTGGAAAACGTGACCATGGTCAAGGAGAGCACCGGCGACATCCAGCGCATGCATCAACTGCAACGCCTGGGCGAAGGTCAGGTGCCGTTTTACAACGGTTGCAACCCGTTGGCGCTGGAAGCGTTTGCCGCCGGGGCCAAAGGCTGGTGCACGGCGGCACCAAACCTGATCCCGCAGCTCAACCTCGACTTGTATCAGGCGGTGCTGGAAAACGACTTGAGCAAGGCGCGCGAGCTGTTCTATCGCCAGTTGCCCTTGCTGGACTTCATTCTCAAGGGTGGCCTGCCGGCGACCATCAAGGCTGGGTTGCGTGCCACCGGGCTGGAATCGGGCGATCCGCGGCTACCGGTTTTTCCGTTGAGTGAGGCTGGACGCGATCAGCTCCAGGGGCTGTTGAACACTCTGCGCTGATTTCCAACCTCAAAAAAACACTGTGGGATCGAGCCGGCCCGATCCCACAAGTGCCTCAAAGCACTGGCAACGTCTTGTCCTTGACCACCTTGGTTGGCCCGTTGGCCTTCACACTGGCGATGCCTTTTTCCAGAGCGGTCGCAGAAGAAAAGGCCTCGCTGGTGCCGATGACCTCGTGGTTAACGGCCTTGAGGTTGAAATAAGGGTGGCCATCCCGGGTGGTTTTTTTCTCGTAACGCTCATCCATCGGGCTGTTGGCCTGCACCGCCGCGATGCCTTTATCGGCGGCGGCGCGCGTGCTGTAGTGCTCGCTGGTCAGAATGGTCTCGGCATTGGCCGCCTTCAGTACAAACCTGAATTGCCCGCTGATGCTTTTGCTCACTTCGTACCATCCGGACATGCTCTTTCTCCTTTGGCGATTGAGAGGTTGCGCGCTTCAGAGTAAAGATCAGGCCGGGGTGTTTGTCGCCTGTACCGGCCCGCGATGGGGCCGGCCGGTTCGAAGCACATCTATTTATTTCGCCGCTGCCCGCACCACCGACAACTCCGGTGCCTGAGTCCGCCGCTGACTCAAATACCGCGTGCAACTGACCCGCAAGAACGAGGCGAAATTGACCACCTCGCCGCGGTAGTCCATCACCTCTTCATACAGCTTGGCGATCAACTGGTTGGTGGTCATGCCGTCGACCTCGGCAATTTCGCTGAGGATGTCCCAGAACTGATTCTCCAGCCGCAGGGTGGTGACCACTCCGCAGATGCGCAGCGAGCGGGAGCGCGATTCGTAGAGAATCGGGTCAGCTTTGACGTAGAGCTCGCACATGGAAAGGTCCCTCGTTACAGCGTGATTTTGGTGCCCAGCAACCCAAGGAAACCCGCCAGCCAGTTCGGGTGGGCAGGCCAGGCCGGCGCGGTGGCCAGATTGCCTTGAACGTGGCCGTCCGTCACCGGAATATCGATATACGTACCGCCAGCCAGGCGCACTTCCGGCGCGCAGGCCGGGTAAGCACTGCACTCACGGCCTTCGAGAATCCCTGCCGCCGCCAGCAACTGCGCGCCGTGGCACACGGCGGCAATCGGTTTGCCGGCCTTGTCGAAATCCCGTACCAGCTCCAGGACTTTTTCGTTCAGCCGCAGGTACTCCGGCGCACGACCACCAGGCACCAGCAGCGCGTCGTAGTCCGCTGCCGCGACCTTGGCGAAGTCGAAGTTCAGGGCAAACAGGTGACCGGGTTTTTCGCTGTAGGTCTGGTCGCCTTCGAAGTCATGGATCGCCGTGCGCACGGTCTGGCCGGCGGTTTTGTCCGGGCACACCGCATGTACCGTATGACCCACCATCAACAACGCCTGGAAAGGCACCATCACTTCGTAGTCTTCGACGTAATCGCCAACCAGCATCAGAATTTTTTTAGCAGCCATGGGGAGGACTCCTCTGGAAAACGTGGGCTTGCAGGAGTATTCAAGGTAGTCCTTATCCGGCGGGTCGGGTAATAACCTGCTACTACCTGATGGACCGCGTTACCGTTCTTCGCGGGCTTGCCCGCGAAGGCGTCCTCAAACTGTACGGATAACTCTGCACCTAGCTGTAACAGCGCGCCCCCCGCCATTTATGGCTAGATGAAGGCACCTCCCACCCCCCTCGATTCTGGTTGCCATCATGTCCTCCCGCGAAAACACCGGCATGGCCCTTGGCCTGCTCGGCGTTGTGATCTTCAGCCTCACCCTGCCCTTCACACGAATCGTCGTGCAAGAGCTCCACCCACTGCTCAACGGCTTGGGCCGGGCCCTGTTCGCGGCGATTCCCGCAGCACTGCTGTTGCTCTGGCGTCGTGAGAAATGGCCGACCTGGAAGCAGGTCAAAGGCCTGACCCTGGTGATTGCCGGGGTGATCCTGGGCTTCCCGGTGTTGTCGGCCTGGGCCATGCAAACCTTGCCGGCGTCCCATGGCGCCCTGGTCAATGGCCTACAGCCCCTGTGCGTGGCGTTGTACGCGGCGTGGCTGTCCCATGAACGACCGTCGAAGGCGTTCTGGGCCTGCGCCGCACTGGGCAGTGCGTTGGTGTTGGGGTATGCGCTGATCAGCGGTGCCGGGAGCATTCAGGCCGGCGATTTGCTGATGCTCGGAGCGATTGCCGCGGGCGGCCTGGGGTATGCCGAAGGGGGACGCCTGGCCAAGGAAATGGGCGGCTGGCAAGTGATCTGCTGGGCGCTGGTGCTCTCGACGCCTTTGCTGATCGGGCCGGTGGTGTACCTGGCGCTGCAACATCAAGGCGAGATCTCGGCGAAAACCTGGTGGGCTTTCGGCTATGTCTCGCTGTTTTCGCAGTTCATCGGGTTCTTTGCCTGGTACGCCGGTCTGGCCATGGGCGGGATTGCGCGGGTCAGTCAGATCCAGTTGCTGCAAATCTTCTTCACCATCGCCTTCTCGGCGCTGTTCTTCGGCGAACACGTCGAGCCGATCACCTGGCTGTTTGCTGCGGGGGTGATCGTGACGGTGATGTTGGGACGCAAGACCGCCATCAAACCCGCGCGCATTGCCACCGCATAAATCCTGTGGGAGCCCTCTTCCTGGTGGTTGCGTCCCCGTCCTCGCCATCGCCAGCAAGCCGGCTCCTGCATGGGATCAGAGATAGCCGTCCGCCCGCAGCAGGGTTTCCAGGCAATGCTCGCTGATGTGATAGAAATCCTTCAGCTCCTGGATCTTCACCAACAGCTGGGCCGGGTCCACCGGCTCGGCGCGTTTGACCGCCAGGATCATCTTGTTCTTGTTGGTATGGTCCAGTGAGATGAACTCGAACACCTTGGTCTCGTAACCGCAGGCTTCGAGGAACAGCGCACGCAGACTGTCGGTCACCATCTCAGCCTGCTGGCCCAGGTGCAAACCGTACTGCAGCATCGGTTTGAGCAATGCCGGGCTCTGGATTTGCAGGCGAATCTGTTTATGGCAGCACGGCGAGCACATGATGATCGACGCGCCGGAACGGATACCGGTGTGAATCGCGTAGTCGGTGGCGATGTCACAGGCGTGCAGCGCGATCATGACGTCCAGCTCGCTCGGCGCCACGCTGCGCACGTCACCACACTTGAAGACCAGCCCCGGATGCTCGAGCTTGGCCGCGGCGGCATTGCAGAGGGTGACCATGTCCTCACGCAACTCGACACCGGTCACTTCGCCCTCGGCGTTCAAGGTATTGCGCAGGTAATCGTGAATGGCAAAGGTCAGGTAACCCTTGCCCGAACCGAAGTCCGCCACGCGCACGGGCTTGTCCAGCGCCAAGGGTGACGAGGTCAGGGCGTGGCTGAACACTTCGATGAATTTGTTGATCTGCTTCCACTTGCGCGACATTGCCGGGATCAACTCGTGTTGCCTGTTGGTCACGCCAAGGTCGGCGAGAAACGGTCGGTTCAGGTCGAGGAAGCGGTTTTTCTCACGGTTGTGCTCGGCGGACGGCACTTCACGCAATTGCTGGGGTTTGCTCTTGAACAGCGAAGGCTTGCCCTTTTTGCTGTATTCGAGCTGGGCTTCATCGGTCAACGACAGTAAATGCGCATTCTTGAACGACGCGGGAAGCAGTTCGGCAATGCTTGCCACCCCTTCGGCCAGCGGCAGGTTCTTGGTGATGTCGCGGGTTTTGTAGCGATAGACGAAGGACAGGCAAGGCTGCGACTTGACGGTCACCGGCTTGATGATGATCCGCTGCAGCTCCGCCTCTTCGCCGACGTATTTGGCCAGCACCAGTTTGATGAAGGCATTCTGATCGAGGCTCGATTGCAGCAAGTCGATGAATTGAGCGTGATGATCCGGCGCGAGGCTGGCGGGAGTGGCGGTGACAGACATGGAAAAACGGCCTCGGGCGATACGAATCGGGGGAATGCCGGGTATTTTAGGGGGGCCGGGGGTTTTGGGCACGGGGTTATTTTGTGGCAGGTCTTGGTCACGCCACCCAAGACCTGAATAATTGCCTTTAAAGCATCACGGCTCAACCAGTCGCAGCTTGCGGTTACTCGGCGAATTGATCACGTATTTGACGATCAGCCCGACCGGTACCGCCCAGGTAAGACCGTTGAGCGGGTCAGTCACCACCGCGACGGTTTCAGAACTCGCGGCGATGTCCAGGCGCCGACGATCATGGCTCGATTTGAGCTCCCCATAAGCATGACTGACCAGCCTTTCCGCCACATGCATGGGCACATCGACACTTTGCAAATGCTTGACGGCACGACAGAACAACACCTGGTCGTCGAGCAATCCGTCGCTTTCATGTCGAACCAGAAAGGCCTGGGCCATGGCCAGCAGATCCTCATTAAATTCCGGGTTTTCATCGACTTCGTTCATGCTCAAGACTCCTGTTGCGTGTCCGTCGATGTTTCACTGACCGCAACAGGCCGGGCGGCACGGCGCAAGTCCGGCCCGGCGCAAGGTAACCGAACCGCCGGGTTGGGCATTCCACTGGGGGAAAGCTCATGGGTCATTTCGAACTCGGCGCGAACCGACCAGCCGCACGCTTCCGACGTACATTGCAAATAGGCGACCCGCAGAAAAATATGACGGCCCTCGCTGGTTCGGATACGCATCCGGCTCAAGCAGTGCGGACACACCATCTTGTAAGTACTCATGCCTGCTTCCCGGTGGTCATCTGGTGGTAATCGAGATTGTCAAACGCAATACTGCTTGAAGCGTTGCTCGCCAGGATCCGCCCTTGCGAATGGCGCCTGCCGGACAAAGGGAAGTGCAATGGGCAGAAGCGTATTGGGTAAGAACTAAACCCGTAGGAAATCACCTTGCTACCATTAGGAAGTTTCGACATCGTATTCTTCTGATTCATAGTTGACGATTGATTACTCACAAGAAAAAAAGTACTCATTACGCATAAGTTAGGCACTCAAAAAGCATATGTCAAAAGGAAGAGGCTCAAATTGCGTAGCAAAAAATCACAGGCTGTTCTGACGCGCCTGAAGCAAATTACCGGTACAAAAAGCGATGCATCGTTATCCTCCGCACTAAAGATCAGTCCACAAACCCTCAGTAGCTGGAAAGGTCGCGATAGCACACCATACTCATTATGCGTAGATATCGCACAAACCCGTGGCATCTCTCTTGATTGGTTACTGCTCGGTGAAGGGCCGGTATTACGGCCTGTTGCCGGGCACTCACCCGAGGAAAATCAAGACAATTCGAACCGGGAAAATACAATTCTCGCGTTATGGCGATTGCTCAATGAAGAGGATCGCCACGCCATTCAACATGCACTGGAGGAAAAGCGACGCCTGCGTGACATGGAACTTCAACTAGCGGAAATGGCCGCCATCCTTGCGACACTTCAACCAGCCAAAGAAACATAAAGTCATATCTAAACAGAAGTGCGGTTACTTCAAGGCGCGCCATAGCACAATGATATTTCCTTCATTTCGTATGATCAGTACGCATAACAACACGCTCACCACTGAATGCCATGGACTCACAGGTACAGTGGTTATAAGTACATCCATCCCGGCCACGCAAAACAGCCCCCCACACAGGCTGGTCAACAGCCCGTCACGCCAACGGTGTCGCACTTCATCACGCTGATAACAGGCCAGCCTGAATGCACTCAACAAATGAGCAATGCCGGTTATGAGGACAAGTGCAACGGCGTCATCACCCATCATCCTCGCCCTCTCAAATGCCGAACGATTTCCCCCAGGGCGGCACCGTCAATCCACTGCATGAGCTTGATGCTGATGGGAATGACGACCAGCGCACAAAGAAACGCCGTCACGCCCGCTGTCAGGAATGGGGTCAACGGCAGTGCCACCGGCGTGAAGAGATAACCGACGCCCGCCGACAGCAACCAGGAGCCGATACGCTGCCACGCCTTGAAATTGGTGCGCGTCGTGGTCACCAGCCACCCCCCGAGCGATGCGCCGAACAGCACCTCGCCATCAATCGCGGGCAGAGTCGCGATACCCAAGCCCAACAGGAGCCCACCCACACTGTTGTAGGTCGAGTCAGTCAGGCTCATGGGGGCCTCGCCATTCAACCTCGCCCACGCGGATGGCGCCCGACTCAATGGCTTTGAGCAAGGCAGCGCTACGAGACCTGACCGCAAACTTGCGGCGAATATTGGAGAAGTGGAAGTTGACCGTGGATTCCGAACAATTCTGAATCCTGGCGATTTCCCACGAGGTTTTACCTTTGAAGCACCACATCAGGGTTTGTGTTTCTTTGGCCGTCAGTTGCACCGGCAGAGCCTGCGCGCCGCCGCGGGCGCCAGCCAAAGAGTCGAGCATTTGATGCATTGACATAGGAACTCTCTCTTATCAGAACGCCCGTCGTGCGGCGTTCACTGTTAGGAGAGATGTTGAAGACTGGCCTGAACCCGGACAACCGGCGGTCATTGTCCCTGGAAGCGCTACAAAAGATCGTGGTCAAAATGCCTAGCCAAGCACTACCAGGCGATTGGGCAACTCATTGCGCACATGGGTCACCGGCACATGAACCTTGAGTAACTCGCCGCACGCCTCGACGCAGTTGACGAACCCCTGCAACGTCTGCCCTTGCCGCACTTGTTGGGTGAACGTCGCGACAATCGCGTCCCAATTCTTGTCATCCAGGCGACTGGAAATCCCTTCATCCACCAGGATTTCCACATAGCGCTCGGCCTCACAGACGAATATCAACATACCGGTGCGGCCTACCGTGTGGTGCAGGTTTTGCTCCAGGAACTGTCGCCGCGCCAGGTTGGAAGCACGCCAGTGCCGCACCGCGCGCGGGATGAGGTGGGTAGTGATTGTCGGCAGGCGGAACACCAGGCACAGGACGATGAAACTGATCCATTGCACCAGCAGCAGGCTGTGCAGGGTCAACCACCCCGTCAGGTAATGCACGATACCCGGCACCACCAGCGCCAGCAGACTGGCCCAGAGCAGCGGGATGTACGCATAGTCGTCGGCGCGGGCCGCGAGCACCGTCACCAGCTCCGCGTCGGTGTCGCGCTCGACCCGGGCAATGGCCTCGGCCACTTTGCGTTGTTCGTGTTCAGTGAGTAATGCCATGTCTTGAAGATGCCTGTTCGCTATTGTTTTTATCACCAGCCGCCCGACGAACCACCGCCCCCGAAACTGCCCCCGCCGCCGCTGAAGCCCCCGCCGCCACCGCCGCCAAAACCTCCACCGCCGAAACTGCCTCCGGAGCCGCCCGAACCCCCACGGCCGGCGGGAAGGATACCGAGCATCTGGCAGACAAACACAGTCAGGATGAACAGCAGCACCAAAAACACGAAGATACCCGGATGCCGCGAGACGAAATCGTCACCCGGATCGCCTCTGGATTCATAGGCGGTCGATGGCTCGTCCAGGGCGTTGCCACCCAGCACCACCAACATCGCCGCCACTCCGTCGCTAATACCTTTGCTGAAGTGACCGGCCTTGAAGGACGGAGTGATGACCTGATGGATGATCACTGAACTCTGGGCATCGGTCAGGCGATCTTCCAGGCCATAACCGACTTCGATGCGCAGTTTGCGCTCATCACGGGCCACGATCAGCAAGGCTCCGTTGTTCTTGTCCTTCTGCCCGATCCCCCAGTAGCGCCCCAGTTGATAGCCGAAATCGGCGATGTCGGTGCCCTGCAAGTCCGGCACCGTGACCACGACCACCTGCTCGCCGGTGGCTTTTTCATGGGCCTGAAGCTGCTGGGTCAGTTGCTCGCGTACCGCAGGCTCAATCATCTGGGCGTTATCCACCACCCGGCCGGTCAGCTGCGGAAACTTCAATTCGGCCTGGGCCGCCAGGGCAACCCACCAGACCAACAGCATCAGGCCTATCTTCAACGCTCGCATTGGCAACCTCGACAGCACCGACGGTAATTCAGAATTTGACCTCGGGCGCCTTCTCCGAACCCGGCGTGGCTTCGAAGGTCTCGCGAATCGGCAGATTGCTGTACATCACGCTGTGCCACAGGCGTCCGGGGAACGTGCGGATTTCGGTGTTGTACTTCTGCACCGCAAGAATGAAATCGCGGCGGGCGACGGCGATGCGGTTCTCGGTACCTTCAAGTTGCGATTGCAGGGCCAGGAAGTTCTGGTTGGCCTTGAGGTCCGGGTAGCGCTCGGAGACCACCATCAGCCGGCTCAACGCACCACTGAGCTGATCCTGAGCCTGTTGGTATTGCTTGAGTTTTGCCGGGTCGTCCAGGGTCGAAGCATCGACCTGGATCGACGTGGCCTTGGACCGGGCTTCGATCACCGCAGTCAGGGTTGCCTCTTCGTGCTTGGCGTAGCCCTTGACGGTCTCCACCAGATTGGGAATCAGGTCGGCACGGCGCTGATACTGGTTTTGCACCTGGCCCCAGGCAGCCTTGGCCTGTTCATCGAGGGTCGGAATATTGTTGATGCCGCAGGCGGTCAGCAATGTGGCCAGCACCAGCAGCGTGGCGACCTGCAAGCGAGAACGGTAGGTTGGACTGACATTCATCAGGATGATGCTCCCTTGTACATTTAATGAAAAAACCGACCGTGAAACCTTCTGGGTCGGCTCTTGGGGCATAATCGCCCGCGCCTCTGGATTGCAACGGGCCGATGGGCTAAAAAGAGCCCCTGCGCAAAGACGCATCCGATTCGGCTGCCGTATTTTGGCTGTCGTTTATCGAGTCTGCACCCGAACAACAATAGTCGCTCCCTAAATTTTGGCTGGCCGGCGTGTGTACATCGCCGTTTGGGCCCTTGAGAAAACTATTCATGAAGAAGCTGTGTTTGCTGGGCCTGCTCGTCAGCCTGGCCAGTCATAACGTATTGGCCGCCACGACGCCCGCACCTCTGGAGAACAAGGACGCCTTCATCAGCAAACTGATGAAGCAAATGACCCTCGATGAAAAAATCGGCCAGTTACGCCTGATCAGCATCGGCCCGGAAATGCCCCGGGAGCTGATCCGCAAGGAAATCGCGGCTGGCAACATCGGTGGTACGTTCAACTCGATCACCCGCCCGGAAAACCGCCCGATGCAGGACGCGGCGATGCGCAGCCGGCTGAAGATCCCGATGTTCTTCGCCTATGACGTGATCCACGGCCACCGCACCATTTTCCCGATCCCGCTGGCCCTGGCCTCGAGCTGGGACATGGATGCCATCGGCCTGTCCGGGCGCATCGCCGCCAAGGAAGCCGCGGCTGACAGCCTCGACATCACCTTCGCGCCGATGGTCGACATCTCCCGCGACCCGCGCTGGGGTCGCACGTCCGAAGGCTTCGGCGAAGACACTTATCTCGTCTCGCGGATTGCCGGCGTGATGGTCAAGGCGTTCCAGGGCGCCGGCGCGAACGCCGCCGACAGCATCATGGCCAGCGTCAAGCACTTCGCCCTGTACGGCGCGGTCGAGGGCGGTCGCGACTACAACGTGGTCGACATGAGCCCGGTCAAGATGTACCAGGATTACCTGCCGCCCTACCGCGCCGCCATTGACGCCGGCGCTGGCGGGGTGATGGTCGCGCTGAACTCGATCAACGGCGTGCCGGCCACCGCCAACACCTGGCTGATGAACGACCTGCTGCGCAAGGAGTGGGGCTTCAAGGGGCTGGCGGTCAGTGACCACGGCGCGATTTTCGAACTGATCAAGCACGGCGTGGCCGCTGACGGTCGCGAAGCGGCGAAGCTGGCGATCAAGGCCGGCATCCACATGAGCATGAACGACACGCTCTATGGCAAAGAGCTGCCGGGGCTGTTGAAGTCTGGCGAGATCAAGCAAAGCGATATCGACAACGCCGTGCGTGCCGTACTGGGCGCCAAGTACGACATGGGCCTGTTCAAGGACCCGTACCTGCGCATCGGCAAGGCCGAGGATGACCCGGCCGACACCTACGCCGACAGCCGCCTGCACCGCGCCGAAGCCCGCGATGTGGCGCGTCGCAGCCTGGTGCTGCTGAAGAACCGGAACGAGACCCTGCCACTGAAGAAAACCGCGAAAGTCGCGCTGGTCGGACCGCTGGCCAAGGCGCCGATCGACATGATGGGCAGCTGGGCCGCCGCCGGGAAACCCGCGCAATCGGTGACCCTGTTCGACGGCATGAACGCCGCCGTCGCCGACAAGGCAACGCTGATCTACGCCCGTGGCGCCAACATCACCAACGACAAGAAAGTCCTCGATTACCTGAACTTCCTCAACTTCGATGCCCCGGAAGTGGTCGATGACCCGCGTCCGGCCAATGTGCTGATCGATGAGGCAGTCAAGGCCGCCAGGGATGCCGATGTGGTGGTGGCCGCCGTGGGTGAATCCCGTGGCATGTCCCACGAATCCTCGAGCCGCACCGACATCAATATCCCGGAAAACCAGCGCGAGCTGATCCGCGCCTTGAAAGCCACCGGCAAACCGCTGGTGCTGGTACTGATGAATGGCCGTCCGCTGTCGATTCTCGAAGAGAAGGAACAGGCTGACGCGATCCTGGAAACCTGGTTCAGCGGCACCGAAGGCGGCAACGCCATCGCCGACGTGCTGTTCGGCGACTACAACCCGTCCGGCAAACTGCCGATCACCTTCCCGCGTTCGGTGGGGCAGATTCCGACCTACTACAACCACCTGACCATTGGCCGGCCGTTCACGCCGGGCAAACCGGGCAACTACACCTCGCAGTATTTCGATGACACCACCGGCCCCCTGTACCCGTTCGGCTATGGCCTGAGCTACACCGACTTCAGCCTGAGCGAGATGGCCCTGTCATCGACCACGCTGAACAAGACCGGCAAGCTCGACGCCAGCGTCACGGTGAAAAACACTGGCCAGCGTGACGGCGAAACCGTGGTGCAGCTGTACATCCAGGACGTGACCGGCTCAATGATCCGGCCGATCAAGGAACTGAAGAACTTCCAGAAAGTGATGCTCAAGGCCGGCGAACAGAAGGTCGTGCACTTCACCATCACCGAGGACGACCTGAAGTTCTTCAACGCCCAGCTCAAGTACGCGGCGGAACCGGGCAAGTTCAACGTGCAGATCGGCCTGGATTCCGAGGACGTGACGCAGCAGAGCTTTGAACTGCTGTAATCCTTAGAGCTGCATGAAGTACCTGTGGGAGCGAGCTCGCTCCCACAGTGTTTTTGGGTGTAGCACCTATCCCCGGCGATCCAGCAGATTCACCACCAGCCGATCCACCCATCCCCATACCCTCTGCTTCACCCGCCGCCACAGCGGTCGGCGCTTCCACGACTCCAGGCTCACTTCCTGGCTCAAGGCGAAGTCGTTTTCGAAACTCGCCTTCACCGCCCGGGTCAGTCCGGCGTCCAGTGATTCAAGGTTGGCTTCGAGGTTGAAACGCAAATTCCAGTGATCGAAATTGCACGAGCCGATGCTCACCCAGTCATCGATCAGAACCATTTTCAAATGCAGGAAGCAGGGCTGGTACTCAAAAATCCTCACCCCGGACTTGAGCAGTCGCGGGTAGTAGCGATGCCCGGCATAGCGCACGGAAGGGTGATCGGTTCGCGGCCCGGTCAGCAGCAGCCGTACATCGACACCGCGACCCGCCGCGCGACGCAATGAACGCCGGACTCTCCAGGTCGGCAGAAAATAAGGGGTGGCGAGCCAGACTCGCTTGTGCCCGCTGTTCAAGGCACGAACCAGCGAATGCAGGATGTCCCGATGCTGGCGGGCGTCGGCATAGGCGACCCGGCCCATGCCCTCGCCCGTGGAGGGCACCCGCGGCAAGCGCGGCAGGCCGAAGTGTGAGGCGGGTTTCCAGGCGCGGCGATGGCGGTTGGCGATCCATTGCCGATCGAACAGCAACTGCCAGTCGAGGACCAGCGGCCCCGTGATTTCCACCATCACCTCGTGCCACTCACTGACATCCTCGCCCGGCGTCCAGAATTCATCGGTGACACCGGTGCCGCCGACCACCGCCAGGCTCTGGTCCACCAGCAACAGCTTGCGGTGATCGCGGTAGAAATTACCGACCCAACGCCGCCAGCTCAGGCGATTGTAGAAACGCAGCTCGACCCCGGCGGCCATCAGGCGCTGACGCAGGTTCAACGTGAAGGCCAGGCTGCCGTAATCATCGAACAGGCAACGCACGCGCACACCACGCTCGGCGGCCTGGACCAGCGCCTGAACCATGGCCTCGGCGCAGGCACCTGCCTCCACCAGGTACAACTCCAGTTCAACTTGCTCTTGGGCACGGGCAATCGCCACCAGCATGCGCGGAAAAAACTGCGGCCCGTCGATCAGCAGTTCGAAGTGGTTGCCTTCACGCCAGGGAAAGACGGGGCCGGCCATGTCAGCGCGCCGTGAAGATCAGGACCGCACCCACCGGCACCGACAGGCTGATCGCCGACAGCCCAGCGAGCTTGCGCAACGCTTCCAGGCCGGGGGCCAGGTCGAAGTCTTCGGCATTGATCACCACCGGCTCCAGCGTCACCACCTGAAAGCGCCGGTCATCGAGACGGGTCGCCAGCAACTCGGTGTTGTAGGTGTGTTGCTGGCCATGCAGGTTGACGGTGAGCGGCAAGCGCAGTTCCAGCTGCGCACCGGGGGCAAGATCGTTGATCGGGCGCAGATCGATCTGCGTGGTGATCAGCGCTTCGGGAAACTTGTCGATCTCGAACAGTTCTTTGCGCATGCGCTCGTCGCGCAACGGAATGCCGCTGTTGATCGATTCAAGCTCGACCTCCACCTCGGCCGCCCCTTTGGGATCGACCTTGCCGTGCAACACCAGAAAGCGCTGCACTTCGGAAACATTGGCGTTTTTGGTACTGACGAACGACAGCCGCGAAGACTCGCCGTCCAGGTACCAGTTGGCCTGGGCCGACAATGAAGCGCCGGCCAACAGCAGGATGGAGAAGCTTTTGATGATGGAACGCTTGAACATAGTGACTCGTGGGGCAGATAAACCTGTGCTGAACCTTAACTGCCCTGACACAGGTTGCAAACATTAATGCCAAAGAGCCTGAATCAAAGGCACACGTCTGTGGCAAACCCCCTCGCCACAAAAAACGTCGATTCAGTCAAGGCGACAGCCTTGACGCTCACCGATCCACACGGAACTGTTGCTGCGTCCCAAACCGCTGACGGTAACGCGCTTGCTGGCGGCGTCATCGGTAAACCCGCTGATGGGCAGCCACTGTTTCACGTAGCCACGGCAGTACTCGGCGCCGTTATTCATCACGTAGCGACACGAGCAATATTCCTTGGCGGTGTAGGCGCTGATGATGTCCGGGAACGCCGACAGCGCCACCCGCTCCCGCCAGATCCAGCCGGACAAGACGATCAGCACAATCAACAGCAGGGTGCTGAACGGCCGGCGACGAACGAAGCTGCGACGGTTCATGGCTGCACCTTGCCGCCAAAGGCCTTGAGCGCGAGTTTGAGTAACTGGTTGTGTTGGTAACTGTCGTCGCGGTCATCGCCGTAGCGCACGATCACCAGGTTTTCGCTGGGGATCACGTACATCGCCTGCCCCCAGTGTCCGAGTGCGGCGAAAGTGTCTGCGGGTGCGTCGGGCCAGGGCTGGGGCGCGCCCTCCACGGCGCGGTTGAGCCACCAGTGGCCGCCGGGCACGGCGTCATCCTGCCTGGCGTGATAGCGGGCGAAGGGTTCGCGGTTGAAGGCCACCCAATCCTTGGGCAGCAACTGGCGCTCGCCCCAGCGCCCGTCGCGGGCCATCAACAGGCCGACCCGCGCCAGATCCCGCGCGGTGAGGTAGGCGTAGGACGAGGCGACGAAGATACCCGTGGCGTCGGTTTCCCAGATGGCATGGCGAATGCCCAGGGGTTCAAACAGCGCGGTCCACGGATAGTCTGCATAGCGGGCCGGACCGACGATGCCCTTCAGCGCGGCGGACAACAGACCGCTGTCACCGCTGGAGTAACGAAACACCTGACCCGGCGCGGTGTAGGCGTCCTGATCGACGGTAAACGCCGCCATGTCGCGGTGCCCACGGGTGTAGAGCATCGCCACCACCGAGGATTTCAATGGCGCGTATTCGTAGTCTTCCTGCCAGTCCAGGCCCGAGGCCCAGTGCAGCAGGTCGGCCATGGTCATGTCAGGGTGTTTTTTCAGTGGCGGATAGAACTTCGCCACCGGGTCCTGCAGATTGAACCGGCCTTCGCCGTAGGCCACGCCCAGCACCGTGGCCATCAGGCTCTTGCTGATGGACCAGGTCAGGTGTGGCGTTGCGGCGGTGGTCGGGCCAGCGTAACGCTCGAAGATCAACTGGCCATCGCGAATCACCAGCAAGGCATCGGTGCGGACACCCTGGCGAGTGGTGTCGTTGCGCGGTGGGAAGGCGTAATTCTCAAACGTCCGAAGCGCAGGCCCGGTGACGCTCGGGCCGGGTGACCACTGTTCGCCAGGCCAGTTTTCAGCGTGGGCCGCGAGACTGAACAGCAACACAACAAACAGCGACAGGCCTTTGGGCATGGCGAGTGCTCGTGGGGATTAACCTTCTGAGCCTAGTCGAGGTTGATGACAGTTTTGAAAATTGCATTGCCGGAACGATGGCTATCGCGTTGGGGCCAGTCAGATCGCCGCCAATGCTTTGGCAAGACGCTTGCCCCGTGCCCCCGTTGCCAGATCCATCACCGCCTGATCGCGCTGCCACATCGCCGCCCACTGTGGCGGGCCTTCGGCCAGCGCTTGATTGATTTCAGCCTTGAGTCCCTCGAACTGCGCAAACAAGCCGCCGAGCAACACATGCCCGCACGGATTGTTCGGTGCCTGGCGGCTGACTTCCGCGCACCCGGCCAGCAGCGCCAGCAAGCGCAGTTGCAAGGCTTGCGGCCAATCACTGTCCTGGCCGACGCCGTACAGCCACGCCGTCATGGCGCTCAACACATAGATGTCTTCCAGGGTTCGGAACGGTTTGACGTAGGCGTCCCAACCGTCCCCGGCCAGTAACTCGCACAAAGCGTTGTCCAGAAACACCCGGCCATGGCTGACGTCCGGCATCAACGGGATCGCCGCCAGTTTTTCCACTCGCACGCCCGGTTCATCGGGATAAACCACCGCCAGGCTCAGACACGGATCGTCGCCGGGGGCCTCACTGCGCGCCGCGATCAACAGCCAGTCGGCGGCATCGCCAGCGGTGACAAAATCCTTGCGCCCGCTCAAGCGCAAATCGTGCAGACGGGTTTGCATGTCCGCCACTCGCAGGCTGCGCTGCTCAGTGGCGCATAACGCGCCGAGGCTCAACGGCGCGCTCGGCCACAACATGCGCAACGCCGCTTGATACCCCACCAGAAATGCCAGCCCCGGGGTCGCCATCATCCGCCCCCCCGCCACCGCCAAATCAAAGGGCGTGACCGAGCCCAAGAGGTGCAACAAGGTCGCGAAGCCCTCACCCAGGTCCGGGTTGGCGGGCAAGCGATCGCGGCGAATCAACAGGTTTTGCCAGGGCATAAGAGGCTCCTTGTGGGCTGTCATATAAGCATCACCAAAGCTTAACGGCGATGACACCGGCGCTACATAGCCTGACTTTGCACAACACGGCTGCATAAAGAAAGTCGACCGGCTGCACCCAAAGACGAGTGAACAGCCCGCACGGAGATTCGCCATGACTCAGATCGCCCGCATCAGCGACACCGGCAACGAACGCCGCCTGCAAGCCGAACGCCTGGTCGGCATCGAGGCTCTGCAGGAAGCCCAGGCCCTGCGCTTCAACGTGTTCAGCGGCGAATTCAACGCCACACTCAAGGGCGCGGAACTGGGTCTGGACATGGACGACTATGATGTTCACTGCGCCCACATCGGCGTGCGTGACCTCAACACCGGGCGCCTGGTGGCCACCACTCGTTTGCTCGATCACACCGCCGCCAGCAGCCTGGGCAAGTTTTACAGCGAAGAAGAATTCAGCCTGCACGGCCTGATCCATCTGCAAGGCCCGATCCTGGAAATCGGCCGCACCTGCGTCGACCCGGCCTACCGCAACGGCGGCACCATCGCCGTGCTCTGGAGCGAACTGGCCGAAGTGCTGAACCAGGGTGGCTACAGCTACTTGATGGGGTGCGCGAGCATTCCGATGCAGGACGGCGGGATTCAGGCCCACGCGATCATGCAGCGCCTGCGCGAACGCTACCTGTGCACCGAACACCTGCGGGCCGAGCCGAAGAAGCCGCTGCCGACCCTGGATATTCCATCGAACGTGATCGCCGAAATGCCGCCGCTGCTCAAGGCCTACATGCGCCTGGGGGCGAAAATCTGCGGCGAGCCGTGCTGGGACGAAGACTTCCAGGTCGCGGACGTGTTCATCCTGCTCAAGCGCGATGAGCTCTGCCCACGTTACGCCAAACACTTCAAGGCGGCTGTGTGATGCGTCGGTTGCGCGTGTACGCGCGAATCGCGCGGGTGCTGCTGGTGGTCGGGCTCGGCCTGAGCATGGCCACCGTGTTCGGGGTGTTCGAGCGCCTGGGCATGGCGCACTCGATGGAACGCCGTCAGCGCTGGTCGCGTTTTTTCATGGCGCGCCTGAGCAACGCCCTGCCCTTCGACGTGACGGTGCAAGGGGAACTGCCGAAGACGTCGATGCTCTGGGTCAGCAACCATGTGTCCTGGACCGACATCCCGTTGCTGGGGATGCTCACGCCGTTGTCGTTCCTGTCCAAGGCCGAAGTGCGTACCTGGCCGGTGGCGGGCTGGCTGGCGGCCAAGGCCGGCAGTCTGTTCATCCGTCGCGGCTCGGGCGACAGCCAGTTGATCCGCAAACAGATGACTCGCCACCTGGAGCAGGCACACCCGCTGCTGATGTTCCCGGAAGGCACCACCACCGATGGCCGTTCGCTGCGCACCTTTCACGGTCGCTTGTTGTCGGCGGCGATTGATTCCGAAGTGAAGCTGCAACCGGTGGCGATTCGTTATGTGCGTGACGGTGAGCCTTGCATGCTGGCACCGTTTATTGGCGAAGATGATTTGCTGTCGCACCTGATGCGTTTGTTTGCCAACGACCGGGGGCAAGTGGAAATCCATCTGCTCAAGCCGATCGCTTGCGAAGGTCGCGAACGCGCCGCACTGGCGTTCGAGGCGCAGCAGGCGGTGCAGAAGGTGTTGTTTGGGGCGATTCCGGAGAAACAACCGGCGCCGATGCGCCCCGCTATCGCGGCCTGAACACATCCCCCCTGTGGGAGCTGGCTTGCCAGCGATAGCGGTGGGTCAGCCAATGGAGATGTTGGATGATCCGGACTTATCGCTGGCAAGCCAGCTCCCACAGTGATCTATGTTGTCGGATGGCTCTGCGCAAAATCCTGAAGCTGCGGATAGAACAACCGAAAGTCCTCGCTCAACGGCTCGTACAACACCCGCAATTCCTGCATCGCGGCGGCCAGTTCCTCAGGCCGGGTCAAGCGCCGGGAAATCCCCCTCAGCACCTGTTCCAGCACCTCAAACTCCCGGTAAGACCCCAACCAGTCATTGGCCACCATGTGCGGTGCGATTTTCGCCAGCCGTTCGGGCAACTGCCGCTCACTGGACAACACCCGGTATACATCCGAGGTGAAATGCTCCAGCGGCCGATCCGCGTACAGCACCCAGTCCCGCGCCAGGCAGTGGTCGAAAAATACGTCGAGGACGATCCCGGCATAGCGCCTGCGCGTCAGGGAAAACCGCGACAACGAAGCATCCACCAACGGGTGGCGATCGGTGAACACGTCGATGCTGCGATGCAGCTGGATGGCCGTTTCGATCTCCGGATCGAACTGCCCTTGCAGCCGTCCCTTGACGAAATCGCCATACAGACTGCCGAGCAGTTGACCGGGACGCTGGCCACCGAGGTGAAGATGTGCGAGATAGTTCATGGGCGCAGCTTAGCACTGCCCCCAATAACTACACACCAACGCATCGTTATAACTCGATATACCGAAATGTGAGCTGGTCAGAGCCAAATCATATTTGTATATCGCGAAATACCGATTTAAAGTTCGCCCCATCGCGATATAGCGTTTTAATCATCACGAGCCCACACCCATGACCCTCAATCTCGACGAAATAATAAAAGCCCTGGCGCACCCGGTACGGCGAGAAATCCTGCACTGGCTCAAAGACCCGGACGTCGAATTTCCAGACCAGACCCACAGCAACGAGCACGGCGTTTGCGCCGGGCAGATCGATCAACGTTGCGGCTTGTCGCAGTCCACGGTGTCCGCGCACCTGGCGACCCTGCAACGCGCCGGCCTGATCAGCAGCCGCAAAGTCGGCCAATGGCATTTCTTCAAACGCAACGAGGAAACCATCCAGGCGTTCCTCAAGACCTTCAGCAAAGAGCTCTGACCCTTAACGTCAGTCGGCTCAAAAAAGGAATTAACCCATGCCCCTCTCGCTACTCATCCTGGCCCTGAGCGCCTTCGCCATCGGCACCACGGAATTCGTCATCATGGGTTTGCTGCCCAACGTGGCGGCCGACCTCGGTGTGTCGATCCCCGGCGCCGGCTGGCTGGTGACCGGATACGCCCTGGGCGTGGCCATCGGTGCGCCGTTCATGGCGCTGGCCACCGCCAAACTGCCGCGCAAGGCTGCGCTGGTGGCGTTGATGGGCATATTCATTGTCGGCAACCTGCTGTGCGCGGTGGCCAGTGACTACAACGTGCTGATGCTCGCCCGTGTGGTGACAGCGCTGTGCCACGGTGCCTTCTTCGGGATTGGCTCGGTGGTGGCGGCGGGCCTGGTGCCGGCCAACAAACGTGCATCGGCCGTGGCCTTGATGTTCACCGGCCTGACCCTGGCCAACGTCCTCGGCGTGCCGCTGGGCACCGCGCTCGGTCAGGAAGCCGGCTGGCGCTCGACCTTCTGGGCGGTGACGGTCATCGGTGTGATCGCGCTGATCGGCCTGATTCGTTTTCTGCCGGCCAAGCGCGATGAAGAAACACTCGACATGCGTGCCGAACTGCGCGCCCTCAAAGGCGCCGGCATCTGGTTGTCCCTGAGCATGACCGTGCTGTTCGCCGCCTCGGTGTTCACCCTCTTTACCTACGTCGCGCCGCTGCTGGGCGAAGTCACCGGCGTCTCGCCCCGTGGCGTGACCTGGAGCCTGATGCTCATCGGCCTGGGCCTGACCGTCGGCAACATCATCGGCGGCAAGCTGGCGGACAAAGGCCTGGCCGCGACGCTGATCGGCGTCTTCATCGCCATGGCCGTGGTCTCCACCGTACTGACCTGGACCAGCGTCGCGCTGATCCCCACCGAAATCACCCTGTTCCTCTGGGCCACCGCGTGTTTCGCCGCCGTGCCGGCCCTGCAAGTCAACGTGGTGACCTACGGCAAGGCCGCGCCGAACCTGGTGTCGACCCTGAACATCGGCGCATTCAACGTCGGCAACGCACTCGGCGCCTGGATCGGCGGCAGCGTGATTGCCCACGGCTTCGGCCTGACCAGCGTACCACTCGCCGCAGCGGCACTGGCGGTGCTCGCCCTGCTGGCAACCCTGATCACTTTCCGCCAGAGCGGCAATCCCGAACTGGCTCCTGCGACTAACTGATTGACCATTACCTCACGAGGGTTGTAATTAATGACGACTATTTTCGATCCGATCAAACTGGGCGACCTTGAACTGTCCAACCGCATCATCATGGCCCCGTTGACCCGCTGCCGCGCCGACGAAGGCCGAGTGCCGAACGCGCTGATGGCCGAGTACTACGTACAACGCGCCTCTGCCGGCCTGATCCTCAGCGAGGCCACTTCGGTCACGCCGATGGGCGTTGGCTACCCGGACACCCCGGGCATCTGGTCCAACGATCAGGTACGCGGCTGGACCAACGTCACCAAAGCCATCCACGGCGCCGGCGGCAAGATCTTCCTGCAACTGTGGCATGTCGGCCGGATCTCCCATGAGTCGTACCTGAACGGCGAAAAACCGGTCGCGCCAAGCGCCATCCAGCCAAAGGGTCACGTCAGCCTGGTTCGCCCGTTGTCCGACTACCCGACCCCGCGCGCCCTGGAAACCGCCGAAATCGCTGACATCGTCGACGCCTACCGCGTCGGTGCCGAGAACGCCAAGGCCGCCGGTTTCGACGGCGTGGAAATCCACGGCGCCAACGGCTACCTGCTCGACCAGTTCCTGCAAAGCAGCACCAACCAGCGAACCGACATCTACGGTGGCTCCCTGGAAAACCGTGCACGCCTGTTGCTGGAAGTGACCGACGCCGCGATCGAAGTCTGGGGCGCCGGCCGCGTCGGTGTACACCTGTCGCCACGTGCCGACTCCCATGACATGGGCGACGACAACCTGGCCGAGACCTTCACCTACGTGGCCCGCGAACTGGGCAAGCGCGGCATCGCCTTTATCTGCTCCCGCGAGAAAGAAGGCGCTGACAGCCTCGGCCCACAAATCAAGGAAGCCTTTGGTGGCCCGTACATCATCAACGAACGCTTCACCAAGGACAGCGCTAACGCCTGGCTGGCCGCCGGCAAGGCTGACGCCGTCGCTTTCGGTGTACCGTTCATTGCCAACCCGGACCTGCCGGCACGCCTGAAGGCCGACGCGCCGCTGAACGAGGCTCATCCGGAAACCTTCTACGGTAAAGGTCCGGTGGGTTATATCGACTACCCGACGTTGTAATGGTCAGCCGTTGAAATGCAAAAGCCCCGACTTGAGAGAGTTGGGGCTTTTTTGTTGCCCTTGACAGCGACCCGACCCGAATGCTCAAGGTGTCCTCAGTCCCAGGACAGCGGACACCTTGCCGCTGCACCCTCTTGTGCCAGTGCGCCCTTGTTTAGTTTCGTTTAATTACGAAATCGCAATATCGGATGTAGAACGGCCAGAAGCCGCCATTCAACTCGACTCGATAATACTCAGCCGAGCATGCATCATGATGCTCACCACCTTCTCCTGTGGCGCCGTGCCAGAAGAGCACAGGCTGATTTCGCGAATCAGCTTTTTACACTGCCCCCCGGCGAATGAGCCGATTGAAATGGAAGTCATCTCATGTTCGAACGTAGCAAACTGGTTCCAGAGTTAATGGTCACTGACCTGGATAGCAGTCTGGCCTTTTGGGTTTCTTGCCTAGGATTTGAAGTGGCTTATCAACGCCCAGAAGACGGATTCGTTTACCTCGACTCGAACGGTGCGCAAGTAATGCTTGAGCAGGCTGACCCGGACGCAGGCCAATGGCTAACTGCCCCTCTAAGTAAGCCGTTTGGAAGAGGCATCAACCTCCAGATTGACGTTGTGGCTGTCGGCCCGATCATCCAAAAACTTGGTCAGGCTGGATTTCCACTCTATCGAGAATGCAAAGACACCTGGTATCGGGCTGACAATGTGGAAGTCGGTCAGCGCGAATTCATTGTCCAGGATCCTGATGGCTATCTCGTAAGGTTGGTAGAGCGTTTGGGAGAGCGCCCGGTTTGTTCAATCTGAACTCAGGCTAAGGCGACCGTCCGTTTAGGATCGATCTCTACCGGTCAAATCCGATGCAAATGACTGGTCAGCTCGAATGCAAATGGGTGGGCAAGTCCGTGCAATTAGCCATTAGCTGAACGAAAGTCTGAGGTCGGCGATGGCATTCAATTTTCGGTCGATTGACCCACCACCATCGCGAGCAGGATCGCTCCTGCAGAGTGCGGTGTTTTGCTGCGGTTTTATGCCAAGTGCACCCACTGCCCACAGAATCGACACAAAATTCCTACAAATTACGTAGCTGACCACCTGTCATCCGGGTGAACGTACGTATATAAAAGCACCCCATTAGCGCAAAGCGGGTGAAGAACTGTTCATCTGCGGCTTCAATGGTTGACACACGCGGAACCGATTAAGCATTTTGTTTCAATTACGCAGGCTGGGGCTCAGGCGCAGCATGTCCAACCCTGTATCGGCCCAGCGTTCGGCTTCGGTGTGCAGTTCGAAGCTGTCGGGTGCCAATAGCCACTGGTACAGGATGCCATCGATATAGGCGTGCAAACTGATGGCCGCCCGGGCGGTGTCGAGGTTTTCCGGCAACTGCCCACGATTCACTGCATTTCTCAGCGCCACGCTGATCCGCACATTGCAGTCGAGGCTGGCGGACACGCGTTGCTGACGCAGGTCGCACATTTCATCGGTGAATTCGCACTTATGAAAAAGAATCTCATTGATGCGTCGGGTTTTCGGGTCCATGGCAATCTGATGAAACAAATGAATCAACAAATTGCGCATGCAGCCCAGTGGATCAGGTTCGTCTTCGTTTTCGCTGGCTTTGGCCATTTCGTCCAGTGGTTCATGCAAGGTATCGAGCATGGCCTGAACCAGATCCGCCTTGTTGCTGAAATGCCAATAGATGGCCCCGCGCGTGACGCCGGCCAGGGTCGCGATGTCGGCCAGCGTCGTGCGCGCCACGCCCCTTTCATAGAAGGCTTTCTCGGCCGCCTCGAGTATCTGGCTGCGCGTTTCTTGAGCTTCCTCTTTGGTACGACGAACCATGGCAGTACAACCTCAATCAGGATGCTTCAGCGATGCTTGACGATCAGCTGAATAAAAGTAGGGCGAGCGCTCTTGGGTATCGTCCCCGGGCAAACAATTCGAGCCTTTAAACGGCGCCTGTAACGGTGCGGGTACAGTGCCAAGGTATTTACAAACAACCATGAACGTAAGTATATTCCTTAGCAAGCTACTTATCCACCCGGCATCCATTTTTAACCTTCCATCTTTTCTTGTGCGTGTCTTGCGCGCCTGACCCGAGGATTTTCATGCAATTCAAGCCAGCTGTTACCGCTCTGGTCGCCGCCATCGCCCTGGCATCATTGCTCAGCGGATGTAAAAAGGAAGAGGCAGCCCCGGCTGCACCACCGCCTCAGGTCGGCGTCGTCACCCTGCAACCGCAATCTTTCACCTTGACCTCTGATCTTCCGGGCCGCACCAGCGCGTTCCGCATCGCTGAGGTCCGTCCGCAGGTCAACGGCATCATCCTCAAGCGGATGTTCAAGGAAGGCAGCGATGTCAAAGCCGGCCAGCAGTTGTATCAAATCGATCCCTCGATCTATGAAGCGACGCTCAAAAGCGCAGAAGCCAACCTGCGTTCGACCAAATCGATCTCCGACCGCTACAGGCAACTGGTTGATGAGCAGGCCGTAAGCCGTCAGGAATACGACACCGCCGTGGCCAACCGCCTGCAATCGGAAGCCGCGCTGCAAAGCGCCCAGATTAATGTGCGCTACACCAAGGTTTACGCGCCGTTGACCGGCCGTATCGGTCGTTCGTCGGTGACCGAGGGCGCGCTGGTCAGCAACGGTCAACTCGAAGCCATGGCCGTGATTCAGCAACTGGACCCGATCTATGTCGACGTGACGCAATCCTCGGTCGAACTGCTTGAACTGCGCCGCGAACTGGAAAGCGGTCGCCTGCAAAAGGCTGGCGACAATGCCGCCAAGGTCAAGCTGACCCTTGAGGACGGCAGCCAGTACAAGCTGGACGGCAAGCTGGAGTTCTCCGAAGTCTCGGTTGACCAGACCACCGGTTCCGTGACCCTTCGCGCCGTGTTCCCCAACCCTGACCATACGCTGCTGCCGGGCATGTTCGTGCACGCCCAATTGCAGGCCGGCGTGAACAGTGCGGCGATTCTGGCGCCGCAACAGGGCGTGACTCGCGACCTCAAAGGCAGCCCGACCGCGCTGGTCGTCGGCCCCGACAACAAGGTCGAACTGCGCCAGCTCAAGGCCAGCCGTACCGTCGGCAATCAATGGCTGGTCGAAGACGGTCTGAAGGCCGGCGATCGGTTGATCACCGAAGGCCTGCAATACGTCAAGCCTGGCGTGGAAGTCAAAGCCAGCGAAGCGACCAACGTTGCCGCAAAGAACCCGGCCCCCGCTCAGGCAGCTGACAAAGCCGCCGGCGGCAAAGGGGAGTAACTCATGTCAAAATTTTTCATCGACCGTCCGATTTTCGCCTGGGTGATTGCCCTGGTGATCATGCTGGTCGGGGCACTCTCGATCCTCAAACTGCCGATCAACCAGTACCCGAGCATTGCGCCTCCGGCCATCGCCATTTCCGTGACCTACCCGGGTGCTTCCGCGCAGACCGTGCAGGACACCGTGGTGCAAGTGATCGAGCAACAGCTCAACGGTATCGACAACCTGCGTTATGTGTCTTCGGAAAGTAACTCCGACGGCACCATGACCATCACCGCGACCTTCGAGCAAGGCACCAACTCCGATACCGCGCAGGTTCAGGTGCAGAACAAGCTGAACCTGGCCACCCCGCTGCTGCCGCAAGAAGTGCAGCAGCAAGGTATCCGCGTGACCAAGGCAGTGAAGAACTTCCTGCTGGTGATTGGCGTGGTCTCGCGCGATGGCAGCATGACCAAGGACGACCTGTCCAACTACATCGTGTCGAACATGCAGGACCCGATCTCCCGGACCGCCGGTGTCGGTGACTTCCAGGTATTCGGTTCGCAGTACGCCATGCGCATCTGGCTCGACCCGGCCAAGTTGAACAACTACAACCTGACCCCGATCGACGTCAAAACGGCGATTGCCGCGCAAAACGTGCAGATTTCGTCCGGCCAGCTCGGCGGCCTGCCTGCCCTGCCCGGCACGCAGCTCAACGCCACGATCATTGGCAAGACCCGCCTGCAGACCGCCGAGCAGTTCAACAAAATTCTGCTCAAGGTCAACAAGGACGGTTCCCAGGTTCGCCTCAAGGATGTCGCCGAAGTCGGTCTGGGTGGCGAGAACTACAGCATCAACGCCCAGTTCAACGGCGCTCCGGCTTCTGGCCTGGCGGTGAAACTGGCCAACGGTGCCAACGCCCTCGATACAGCCAAAGCCCTGCGCAAGACCATCGACAGCCTCAAGCCATTTTTCCCACAAGGGATGGAAGTGGTATTCCCGTACGACACCACCCCGGTGGTGACCGAGTCGATCAAGGGTGTGGTTGAAACCCTGGTTGAAGCGATCGTGCTGGTGTTCCTGGTGATGTTCCTGTTCCTGCAGAACTTCCGCGCCACCGTCATCACCACGATGACCGTGCCGGTGGTGTTGCTCGGTACGTTCGGCATCCTCGCGGCGGCCGGTTTCAGCATCAACACCCTGACCATGTTCGGTATGGTCCTGGCCATCGGCTTGCTGGTGGACGATGCCATCGTCGTGGTGGAGAACGTCGAACGGGTCATGAGCGAGGAAGGCCTGTCGCCCAAGGAAGCCACCAAGAAATCCATGGGCCAGATCCAGGGCGCCCTGGTCGGTATCGCCCTGGTGCTCTCGGCGGTACTGCTGCCGATGGCGTTCTTCAGCGGCTCCACCGGTGTAATCTACAAGCAGTTCTCGATCACCATCGTCTCGGCCATGGCCCTGTCGGTACTGGTTGCCCTGATCTTCACCCCGGCGCTGTGCGCCACCATGCTCAAGGCGATTCCGAAAGGCGAGCACGGCACGCCAAAACGCGGCTTCTTCGGCTGGTTCAACCGCAACTTCGACCGTGGCGTACGCCGTTACGAGCGTGGCGTGGGCAGCATGCTCGCGAACAAGGCCCCGTACCTGCTGGCTTACCTGCTGATCGTGGTCGGCATGATCTGGCTGTTCACCCGTATTCCAACGGCGTTCCTGCCGGAAGAAGACCAGGGCGTATTGTTCGCCCAGGTGCAGACGCCTGCCGGCTCGACCGCCCAGCGCACCCAGGTGGTGGTGGACGAGATGCGTGAATTCCTGCTGCGCCCCGGCAAGGATGGCGGTGAAGGCGATGCGGTGAACTCGGTGTTTACCGTGACCGGTTTCAACTTCGCCGGTCGTGGCCAGAGTTCGGGCATGGCGTTCATCATGCTCAGACCCTGGCATGAACGTAACGCCGACAACAACGTGTTCAAGGTCGCGGCCCGCGCCCAGCAGCACTTCTTCACGTTCCGCGATGCCATGGTGTTCGCCTTCGCGCCACCGGCCGTACTGGAACTGGGTAACGCCACCGGTTTCGACGTGTTCCTGCAAGATCGCGCCGGTATCGGTCACGAAAAGCTGATGCAAGCCCGCAACCAGTTCCTCGGCATGGCCGCGCAAAGCAAAGTGTTGTCGCAAGTGCGTCCGAACGGCCTGAACGACGAACCGCAATATCAATTGGAAATCGATGACGAGAAGGCCAGTGCCCTGGGCATCACCATCGCCGACATCAACAACACCCTATCGATTGCCCTGGGCAGTAGCTACGTCAACGACTTCATCGACCGCGGTCGGGTGAAGAAGGTGTACGTGCAAGGCCAGCCGGGGTCACGCATGAGCCCGGAGGACCTGAAGAAGTGGTACGTGCGTAACAGCGCCGGCACCATGGTTCCGTTCTCGGCGTTCGCCAAGGGCGAGTGGATCTACGGCTCGCCGAAACTGGCCCGTTACAACGGCGTGGAAGCGATGGAAATCCTCGGTGCCCCGGCGCCGGGTTATTCCACCGGTGAAGCCATGGCCGAAGTCGAAGCCATAGCCCAGAAACTGCCGGCCGGTGTCGGTATTTCCTGGACCGGCCTGTCCTATGAGGAACGTTTGTCCGGTTCCCAGGCACCGGCGTTGTACGCCCTGTCGCTGCTGATGGTGTTCCTGTGTCTGGCCGCGTTGTATGAAAGCTGGTCGATTCCGATCGCGGTGATGTTGGTGGTGCCGCTGGGGATCATTGGTGCGCTGATGGCCACCAGCCTGCGCGGACTGTCCAACGACGTGTACTTCCAGGTGGGTCTGTTGACGACCATCGGTCTGGCGGCGAAAAACGCCATTCTGATCGTCGAATTCGCCAAGGAACTCCACGAACAGGGACGCAGCCTGCGCGATGCGGCGATCGAAGCCTGCCGCATGCGTCTGCGACCGATCATCATGACCTCGCTCGCCTTCGTTCTCGGTGTGGTACCACTGGCTATTTCCACGGGTGCGGGTTCCGGTAGCCAGCATGCCATCGGTACCGGGGTGATTGGCGGTATGATCACGGCCACTGTGCTGGCGATCTTCTGGGTCCCACTGTTCTTCGTCACCGTGTCGTCCATGGGCCAGCGTAAAAACGCCGACCAGGACGACGCCACTGAAACTCCTAAAGAGGCTGGCTAATGAGCAAGTCGCTACTCTCCCTGGCAGTCGCCGCCTTCGTACTGGGTGGCTGCTCGCTGATACCTGATTATCAGCAGCCGCAAGCGCCAGTGGCGGATCAATACCCGCAGGGGCCGGCGTATTCGCCAGCCCAGGCGCCTGCCCAGGCCGCCGCGGAACAAGGCTGGAAGCAGTTTTTCCACGATCCGGCGCTGCAGCAGTTGATCCAGGTCGCCCTGGAAAACAACCGAGACCTGCGTGTCGCGGCCCTGAACATCGACGCCTTCGCGGCTCAATACCGCATCCAGCGCGCCGACCTGTTCCCGGCCGTTTCAGCCAATGGCAGCGGTAGCCGCCAACGCGTTCCGGCCGACTCCTCGCAAACCGGTCAGGCTGGCATCAACAGCTCCTACTCGGCAACGGTCGGTATCAGCGCGTATGAGCTCGACCTGTTCGGTCGGGTGCGAAGCCTGAGCGAAGAAGCCTTGCAGAGATACTTCGCCACCGAAGAAGGCCGTCGAAGCACGCAGATCAGCCTGGTGGCCAGTGTGGCCAACGCTTACCTGACCTGGCAGGCCGACAAGGAACTGCTGAAGGTCACCCAGGACACCCTCGGCGCGTTCGAGGAGAGCTACAAGCTCACCGCCCGCAGCAACGAAGTGGGGGTCGCCTCGGCCCTGGACCTGGCGCAGTCGCGTACCTCGGTGGAAAACGCCCGTGCGCAATTGGCCAAGTACACCCGCCAGGTCGCCCAGGATGAAAACAGCCTGGTGCTGCTGCTTGGCACCGGCATCCCGGCCAACCTGCCCGCCGCCAGACCGTTGTCTGACGAACTGCTGGCCGATGTACCGCCAGGCCTGCCGTCGGACTTGCTGCAACGTCGTCCGGACATCCTCCAGGCCGAATACAACCTCAAGGCCGCCAACGCCAACATTGGCGCCGCGCGGGCCGCGTTCTTCCCGAGCATCAGCCTGACGGCCAACGCCGGGACCCTGAGCCCGGACCTGTCCGGTCTGTTCAAGGGCGGTTCGGGCACCTGGCTGTTCCAGCCGCAGATCAACCTGCCGATCTTCAACGCCGGCAGCCTGAGCGCCAGCCTGGACTACTCGAAGATCCAGAAAGACATCGGCGTGGCGAACTACGAGAAGTCCATTCAAACGGCCTTCCAGGAAGTCGCCGATGGCCTGGCCGCGCGCCAGACCTATGTTCAGCAGTTGCAGGCACAGCAAGACTTCGTCAGTGCCAACCAGGACTACTACCGCCTGGCCGAACGCCGCTACCGCATCGGTGTCGACAGCAACCTGACCTTCCTCGATGCCCAGCGCCAGCTGTTCAGCGCCCAACAAGCGCTGGTCACCGATCGTCTGGCGCAACTGGTCAGCCAGGTCAATCTGTACAAGGCACTGGGGGGTGGCTGGAACGAACAGACGGCGAAGAACGAGCCGTTGAAGGAAGAAGCGCCGAAGATGAAGTATTTCTGATAGCGCCCCGAATGACAGGAAGCCCACCTTTTGGTGGGCTTTTTGTTGGCGGCGAGAAAAGTTTTGTCGTCAGGCAGTGCCCCATCGCCGGCAAGCACACTCACCGCCTATCCATATTGAATCTTGCGTTCGATTATCGCCCAGAACCCGCTTTCACAGATTGAACCATCCAGTACATTCCAAGCACCATCCGAACCACAAAACCAATAACAACAGGTTCGACACCATGTCCCCGCGCCCTGCCCTGTCCGGCTGATACCCAGGTTCCACCCCGAATTGACCGAGTTTTTTTGTCTGCACCCAGCGGGTTGCGGCATGCCCCCATTCATCCACAAGAATTAGAGAGACCCGAGCCCATGACGCCTTCCAACGCGCCGTATTTCGTACCCAGCCTGATCGCCATCGCCCTGGCCAGCGCGACCCTGCCTGCCCAGGCCGAAGAGTCGGGCTTTGTCGAAGGCGCCAAGGTCAACCTGAACCTGCGCAACTTCTACATCAACCGCAACTTCACCAACCCGACCAAGGCTCAAGGCAAGGCCGAGGAGTGGACGCAGAGTTTCATTCTCGATGCCAAATCCGGGTTCACCCAGGGCACCGTCGGCTTCGGCATGGATGTGCTGGGGCTGTACTCGGTGAAACTCGACGGCGGCAAAGGCACCGGTGGCACGCAGTTGCTGCCGCTGGACCACGATGGTCGCCCGGCGGATAACTTCGGTCGCACCAACGTGGCGTTCAAGGCCAAGCTGTCGCAGACCGAGGCAAAGGTGGGCGACTGGATGCCGGTGCTGCCGATCCTGCGTTCGGATGACGGGCGCTCTCTGCCGCAAACCTTCCGCGGCGGCCAGATCACCTCGAAGGAAATCGACGGCCTGACGCTCTACGGCGGTCAGTTCCGGCAGAACAGCCCACGCGACGACAGCAGCATGAGCGACATGTCGATGACCGGCAAAGCGGCGTTCACCTCTGATCGATTCAACTTCCAGGGCGGCGAATACCAGTTCAACGAAAAACGCACCCAGATCGGTGTGTGGAACGCTGAACTCAAGGACATCTACAGCCAGCAATTCATCAACCTGGTGCACAGCCAGCCATTGGGTGACTGGACCCTGGGCGCCAACCTCGGTTTCTTCTACGGCAAGGATGACGGCAGCGCCCGCGCCGGCCAACTGGACAACAAAACCCTGTTTGGCCTGTTCTCGGCCAAGTACGGCGGCAACACCTTTTACGTCGGCCTGCAGAAACTCACCGGCGACAGTCCGTGGATGCGGGTCAACGGCACCAGCGGCGGCACCCTGGCCAACGACAGTTACAACTCCAGCTACGACAATGCCCGGGAAAAATCCTGGCAAGTGCGTCACGACTACAACTTCGTCGCCCTCGGCGTGCCGGGCCTGACCCTGATGAACCGCTACATCAGCGGCGACAACGTGCATACCGGCAGCATTACCGACGGCAAGGAATGGGGACGTGAAAGTGAACTGGGCTACACCGTGCAGAGCGGTGCGCTGAAGAACCTGAACCTGAAATGGCGCAACTCGACCATGCGCCGGGATTACAGCAACAACGAGTTCGATGAGAACCGCCTGATCATCAGCTATCCGATCAGCCTGTTGTAGGAGCATGGCTTGCCAGCGATGGCGATCTCACCGACGCCATCGCTGGCAGGCCAGCTCCCACAGGGATCTTCAGTGACCACAGAATTGGCGTTCACATCGGACCACTGTGGGAGCTGGCCCTCCAGCGATAGCGTCAGCTCAGGCACCGAAAACAACCAGGATCACTCCCGCGACTCAATCCCCAATTCATCCCACACCGACTCGGCCAGGTGGAACGTGGCGTTGGCTGCCGGAATGCCGCAGTAAATCGCGCTCTGCATGATTACTTCCTTGATCTCGCCACGGCTGACGCCATTGTTGGCGGCGGCGCGCAGGTGCAGTTTGAGCTCCCCCTCGCGGTTCATGCCGATCAGCATGGCGATGGTGATCAGGCTGCGGGTGTGGCGCGGCAGGCCCGGGCGGGTCCAGATGTCGCCCCAGGCGTGGCGGGTGATCATTTCCTGAAACTCCGAGTTGAACTCGGTCAACGCGGTCAGGCTGCGGTCGACGTGGGCGTCGCCCAGTACCGCGCGACGGACTTTCATGCCCTCGTCGTAACGTTGTTTTTCGTCCACGACAGTCCCCTTAATGAGCCAACAAAAACGCAAGAACCCGCTCGCTGAACGCGGCGCCGGCCTGAACGTTGGACAAATGCGCGGCATAGAACTCGGCGTACTCGGCGCCGGCCACATGCTCCTGAATGAAGTGCCCACCGGACGGCGGCGTTACCGCGTCTTCGGTTCCGGCGATCACCAGCAGTGGCACCTTGATCGAGCCCAATTGATCGCGGAAATCGGCATCGCGTACCGCCGCGCAGTTGGCTGCATAGCCTTCGGGTGAAGTGGCCGCCAGCATGTCGGTGATCTGCTTGGCCGCCGTCGGGTTGGCGGCGGAGAAGTCCGGAGTGAACCAGCGAGCAATCGACGCATCGCGCAAGGCAACCATGGCCGCAGGGCCGTCACGCAGCACGGTTTCGATGCGCGGATTCCACACCGACAGTTCGCCGATTTTCGCCGAGGTGTTGCACACCACTAGCGAATTCAAGCGTTCGCCGGCATTGATCCCCAGCCACTGGCCGATCAAGCCGCCCATGGACAAGCCACAGAAATGCGCACGCTCGATGTGCAAGGCATCGAGCAGCGCGAGCACGTCGTGGCCCAGTTGCTCGATGCTGTACGGGCCCGGCGTCACCAGCGACTGGCCATGGCCACGGGTATCGAAACGCAATACGCGGAAATGCTCGGTGAAGGCCGGCATTTGCGCGTCCCACATGTGCAGGTCAGTGCCCAGGGAGTTGGACAGCACCAGCACCGGCGCATTGGCCGGGCCGTCGAGTTGGTAATGCAATTCGCCCTCGGCGAGTTGTACGAAAGCCACAGCAATCTCCTTCAGGCAGTCAATGCAGAATGTTCAGCCACCGCTCGCTCGACCCAGGTACGGGCCTGACCGAGGTAATGGGCGGGGTCCAACAGATGATCGAGTTCAGCCGCCGACAGCTCGGCGGTCACTTGCGGCTCGTCGCCGAGCACCGCGCGCAGGTGCCGGTGTTCGGCCACCGCGCGTTTGCAGCATTGCTCCAACAGATGATGCGCCGTATCGCGCCCCACCCGTTGTGCGAGGACGATGCTCACCGCTTCGGCAAGCACCAGGCCCTGGGTCAGGTCGAGGTTACGGGCCATTCGCCCGGCATCCACTTCCAGGCCTTGGGTCACCAACAGCGCTTGTTTCAGGCTGCCGGACACCAGGCAGCAAATCTCCGGCAGGGTTTCCCACTCGGCATGCCACAGCCCCAGGCTGCGCTCGTGTTCCTGCGGCATGGCGCTGAACAGCGTCGAGAGCAAGCCCGGCACGCGAGTCGCGGCGCCGATCAGTACCGCCGCGCCCACGGGGTTGCGCTTATGCGGCATGGTCGAGGAACCGCCCTTGCCGGGAGCCGAGGGCTCGAACACTTCGGCGGCTTCGGTCTGCATCAACAGGCTGATGTCACGCCCGAGCTTGCCGAGACTGCCAGCGATCAATCCCAGCACCGAACCGAACTCCACCAGACGATCACGCTGGGTGTGCCAGGGTTGATCGGGCAAGGTCAGGCGCAGTTCCTCGGCCAAGGCCTGGGCAATCGGCATCGCCTGCTCACCGAGTGCTGCGAGGGTTCCCGAAGCGCCACCGAATTGCAGCACCAGCAAACGCGGTTTGAGTTCGAGCAAACGCTGGCGGCTACGGGTGACTGCACCCAGCCAGCCAGCGATCTTCATGCCCAGGGTGACCGGCGTTGCGTGTTGCAACCAGGTGCGCCCGGCCAGTGGCGTGGCCGCATATCGTTGGGCCTGGGTGGCGAGCGTCTGGCCCAGTTGCGCCAGATCGCTGTCGATCAGTTGCAGTGCGCGACGCAATTGCAGGACCAGACCGCTGTCCATCACGTCCTGACTGGTGGCGCCCAAGTGCACATAGCGCTCGGCCTGGGCATCGTTCGCGGCGATCTGTTTGCCCAAGGCCTTGACCAACGGAATCGCCGAATTACCCGCCGTGGCAATGGCTTCGCCGAGAGCCGCAAAATCGTAATGCCCGGCCTGGCAGGCGGCCTCGATCGGCGCCACCGCCGTGTGCGGAATCAGACCGACCCGAGCTTCGGCCCGGGCCAGCGCCGCTTCAAAATCGAGCATGGCCTGAACCCGGCCCTGATCGCAGAACACCTCACGCATATCGCGGGCAGTGAAATAGGCATCGAACAATTGATTGCCCGGTCGCTCGTTCATAAACAGTCCCTGGAAGCGCGGGCCACCCGGGCCCGCGGGTATGGATCAAAGGTCGTGATGCAGGTACTTCGCTTGCTTGGGCAGGCGCAGGCTGAACAGAAACGCGATCGCCATCATCACGGTCACGTACCAGTAGAAAGAATTTTCCATGCCCCCCGCTTTAAGGCTCAAGGCCACATATTCCGCCGAACCGCCAAAGATCGCATTCGCCACCGCATACGCCAGGCCGACGCCCAGTGCCCGGACTTCCGGCGGGAACATCTCGGCTTTCACCAGGCCGCTGATCGAGGTGTAGAAACTGACGATCGCCAGCGCCACGGTAATCAGCACAAAGGCCAGGAACGGACTGCTGATACTTTTCAGGCTCAGCAGGATCGGCACGGTGAACAGCGTACCGAGGGCGCCGAACCAGAGCATCGAGTTACGACGGCCGATCTTGTCGGCGAGCATGCCGAACAGCGGCTGCATGCACATATAAAGAAACAGTGCGCCCGTCATGATGTAGCTGGCGGTCTTGGCCGGCATGCCGGCGGTGTTCACCAGGTACTTCTGCATGTAGGTGGTGAAGGTGTAGAAAATCAGCGAGCCACCGGCGGTGTAGCCGAGCACGGTGATGAACGCGGCTTTATGGTCGCGAAACAGCGCGGTGATGCTGCCGGCGTCCTTGTTTTCACGCATTTCCTTGCTGGTGGTTTCTTTCAGCGTACGACGCAGGAACAACGAAATCAGCGCGGCCACCGCACCGACCACGAACGGGATCCGCCAGCCGTAGGCACGCAGGTCATCTTCGGTGAGGAACTGTTGCAGGACCACCACCAGCGACACCGCCAGCAATTGCCCGCCAATCAGCGTCACGTACTGGAATGAAGCGAAGAAACCACGCTGGCCCTTGAGCGCGACTTCGCTCATGTAGGTGGCGGTGGTGCCGTATTCGCCGCCCACCGACAGGCCCTGGAGCAAACGGGCGAACAGCAGCATGATCGGTGCCCAGACGCCAATGCTGTTGTAGGTCGGCAGGCAAGCGATGAGCAATGAGCCGAAGCACATCATCAGAATCGAGATCAGCATCGAATTCTTGCGCCCGTGCTTGTCCGCGACTCGGCCAAAAATCCATCCGCCAATCGGCCGCATCAGGAACCCGGCGGCAAACACACCGGCAGTGTTGACCAACTGCACCGTAGGGTTATCGGACGGAAAGAAGGCAGGCGCGAAATAGATCGCACAAAAGGCGTAGACGTAGAAGTCGAACCATTCAACCAGGTTGCCGGACGAGGCGCCGACAATGGCGAAGATCCGCTTATTGCGTTCTTCGCCAGTGTATAGCGGTTCTGAAACAGTAGTCGTTGTCATTGTTTTTCACTCAATGGGGACAGTGTGAGTCTAGACACACTTTGCAACAGCCCCGTTCCGCAGATGCATCAATCCCCTGTAGGCGCTGGCAAGCCAGCGCCTACAGGGAATGCATTGTTCACTCAATAATCAAAAAACACTGTCTCGGCATCAGTGCCTTGCAGGATTACGTTCCACTGATAAACCCCGGTCGCATCTTGCTTCGCCAGCAGCGTAGTGCGGCGCTCGGCCGGTACACATTCGAGCAATGGATCTTCGACGTTAGCAGGCTCGCCATCGAAGTAGATCCGCGTCAACAGGTGCTTGACCAAGCCACGGGCAAACACCAGCACCACCAGGTGCGGCGCCTGGGTTGTACACTTCAGCCCTTCCACGGTGCCCGGTTTGATAGTGGTGAAACGGAACCGACCTTCGGCATCCACCGGTATCCGGCCAAAACCTTCGAAGTTCGGGTCCAGGGGTTTGTCCTGGTCGTCTTCCGGGTGGTCGTATTTGCCGGCGGCGTTGGCCTGCCAGACTTCCAGCATCGCATCGTTGACAACGTCGCCGTTGCCATCGAGCACCTGCCCGGTGATGGCCACGCGCTCACCCAGGGTCTGTTCGACGGTCAGGTTTTCGCGGTTCAGCCAGGTCAGGCCGATGTGGTAGTAAGGTCCGACGGTATGGGATGTGGTCGCAGTCAGCGTCATCTTATTTCTCCATCGGCGTGGCATCGCGGCCGCGCAAAACGATGTCCCAGCGATAACCGAGGGCGTAGGAAGGGATGGTTTTTTCCAGGTCGAAGCTGGCGATCAAGCGTTCTTTGGCACTGGTGTCGGGCACGCAGTTATAGATCGGGTCGTACGCCAGCAGCGGGTCGCCCGGGAAATACATTTGCGTGACCAGGCGCGTCAGAATGCTCGGCCCGAACAGCGAGAAATGAATGTGCGCCGGGCGCCAGGCATTGTGGTGATTGCCCCACGGATAGGCACCGGGCTTGATGGTCTGGAACTGGTACCAGCCATCAGCGTCGGTGACGGTGCGGCCGGTGCCGGTGAAATTCGGGTCCAGCGGCGCGTCGTGCAGATCGCGGGCATGGTTGTAGCGACCGGCAGCATTGGCCTGCCAGATTTCCACCAGAATCCCCGGTACCGGCAGACCATTCTCGTCCAGCACGCGGCCGTGGATGATGATGCGCTCACCCAACGGCTCGCCCTCATGCTGAGCCGTCAGGTCATTGTCCTGCTCGTGGATGCGCTCGGCGCCAATGGTCGGCCCGGTGATTTCCGACAGCGAATGAGGCAAGAACACCAGAGGCTTGGACGGCGAGCGCAGGTTGGTGGATTGGTAAGCCGGGTGCAGGTACGGCGGCTGAGTGCCTTCCTGCGGGCGACGGTAACCAGGCTTGTCAGTCATGAAGCATTCCTCTGTTGTTCTTGTCTTCGAAGCGGGTCAGACGCGCTCGATTGCCAACGCCAGCCCTTGGCCAACGCCGACGCACATGGTCGCCAGGCCTTTCTTGCCACCGGTTTTTTCCAGTTGATGCAGAGCAGTCAAGACCAACCGCGCACCGCTCATGCCCAGTGGATGACCCAAGGCGATGGCGCCACCGTTCGGGTTGACCTGAGGTGCGTCGTCCGCGATCCCCAGCTCGCGCAGCACCGCCAAACCCTGGCTGGCGAAGGCTTCGTTGAGTTCGATCACGTCGAAGTCGCTGACAGCCACGCCCAGGCGTTCGGTCAGTTTGCGCACCGCCGGCACCGGGCCGATGCCCATCACCCGAGGCGCAACACCGGCACTGGCCATGCCCAGCACTTTGGCACGAGCGGTCAGGCCGTGTTTTTTCACGGCTTCGGCCGACGCCAGGATCAGTGCCGCCGCACCGTCGTTCACGCCCGAAGCGTTACCGGCGGTGACGGTTTTATCGGGACCATTGACCGGCTTGAGTTTGGCCAGGGTTTCCAGGGTGGTGTCAGCGCGAGGATGCTCATCCTGACTGACCACGGTTTCACCCTTCTTGTGGGCAATGCGCACTTCGACGATTTCTTCGGCGAAAAAGCCTGCGGCCTGGGCAACGGCGGTGCGTTGCTGGCTACGCAGGGCGAAAGCGTCCTGGTCCTCGCGGGACACTTCGTAGTCATCGGCCACGTTGTCGGCGGTCTGCGGCATCGCATCCACACCGTACTGGGCTTTCATCAACGGGTTGATGAAGCGCCAGCCAATGGTGGTGTCTTCGAGCTTCATGTTGCGCGAGAACGCGGCATCGGCCTTGCCCATCACGAACGGCGCGCGGGACATCGACTCGACGCCACCGGCAATCGCCAGCTCCATTTCACCGCTGGCAATGGCGCGGAATGCGGTGCCAATGGCGTCCATACCCGAAGCGCAAAGTCGATTGAGGGTCACGCCCGGAATGGTCTCCGGCAATCCCGCCAGCAGCAGCGCCATGCGCGCCACGTTGCGGTTGTCTTCACCGGCCTGGTTGGCGCAGCCGAGGAACACCTCGTCCACCGCATTCCAGTCCACCGACGGATTACGCGCCATCAAAGCCTTGATTGGCACGGCGGCCAGGTCGTCGGCGCGAACCGCCGACAGACCACCGCCGAAACGGCCGATGGGGGTACGAATCGCGTCGCAGATATAAACGTCACGCATTATGCTTCTCCTGGGGCTTGGCCGTCGGCCGCTGCAGTACGGGCTTCGAGATCACGCTGTGCCGTCAGCTCGACTTCGGTCGGGTCGGCACTGCTATCGATGTGATCGGCAAAACAGCCATTGGGGCGGACTTCCGCTTGGTATTAACCGACAGTGAAAAAGGCGCCGATGCGCAGCGCCGGAATCACTGAAGATTAAGCCCCTGAAAAACGCCAAACAATCCGATAATCGAATGAGCGTTCGCCTATCGAACACATTGTTGTCTCACTACCGATCATCGGTCAGGTCGCATCCGCATGACTGACCAGGCCCTTGATCACCACAGCCGTCGTGGCGAGCGCCGCCGGAATCACCAGCGCGGTCAGCACTTGCTCGAAATTCCAGCCCAGGCCCAGTAGCGTTGCCCCCATCCATGCACCGAGGATGGCGCCAAAGCGGCCAATGCCGAGCATCCACGACACCCCGGTGGCACGCCCCTGGGTCGGATAGAACCGCGCCGCCAGCGAAGGCATTGCCGACTGTGCACCGTTGACGCACATCCCGGCGATCAGCACCAGGGTCGCCAATATCGTGATGTTGCCCAGGCTCTGCCCTACCGCGTAGGCAAACACCCCGGCCAACAGGTAGAAAGTGCCGATGACCTTGTGTGGATTGAACCGGTCCATCGCCCAACCCACGCCCACGGCACTCAATACGCCACCGAATTGGAACAGTGCGCCGATGAACGCCGCTTGCTCCATGCTGGCGCCACTGTCACGCATCAGGGTCGGCAGCCAACTGGTCAGCAAGTACACGATCACCAGGCCCATGAAGTAGGTCAGCCACAACAACAGCGTGCCGACGCTGTAGGTGCCGGAGAAGATCACCGCGAATACGTTGCGCGCCTTCACGGTTTTCTGTTCCGGCACACTGAAACTGGAAGCCTGGGCCACCACCGTCGGGTCGATCGGCGCCAGCGCCTTGCGCACTTTGTCGGTGCCACGGTTGCGCACGACGAGATAGCGCGCCGATTCCGGCAGCCACAGCAGCAACACGACGCCGAGGATCAACGGCAGGACCCCACCGATCAGCAACAAGCTGTGCCAGCCGAACGTCGGGATCAACTTGGCGGAAATAAATCCGCCCCCGGCCATGCCAAGGTTGAAACCGCAGAACATGCTGGTCACCAGCAAGGATTTCTTGCGCTCCGGGGTGTATTCCGACAGCAACGTAGTGGCGTTGGGCATGCCCGCACCCAATCCCAGGCCAGTCAGGAAACGCAACACGAGCAACTGGTCGACATTGGTGCTGTAGGCCGAGGCCAGGCTGAACGCACCGAACAACAGCACCGCCCCCACCAGTACGACTTTTCGCCCGAAGCGGTCAGCCAAAGGGCCGGAGCCCAGCGCGCCGAACACCATGCCGATCAGTGCCGCACTCATCACCGGGCCAAGACTGGCGCGATCGATGCCCCAGTCCTGAGACAGGGCCGGTGCGATGAACCCCATGGCGGCCGTGTCGAGGCCATCGAGGAAGACAATCAGAAAACACAGGATCACCACTCGCCACTGATAGCGCGAAATGGGTTGAGCGTTGATGAAGGACTGCACGTCGAGGCAGTTACCTACAGCAGACTGAGGCTGGTTCATTATTTTTATTCCACGCAAAAAACGCCGTCGAACAGGTGCCAGCCGTGGCTGACGCTGTTACAGGAAAAAGGGGTGTCGGGATCAGGCGATTCGGGCCTGGCAAGAAAAACAGTGGGAACGGCTGCAGGTAGGGAGCATGCGCATGAGGGGGGCCTCTTCTCATTATTATGGGGTCGTCGTCCGGCGCCGAATCGGTACTGACAGCGCCGGATGACGCTGCCGCGACATTAATGAGCCAAGGGAAAGAGCGTCAATTCATCGAACGCGACTCTGTGCGTTTATCGAACAGCTTAGGTAAACAGCTGGGTACTGAGGTCGCGGCTGGCACTCAACAGGCCGGGCAGGAAGCGCTGTTCCAATTCGTTGCGACTCACCCGTCCGGCGTGGGTGCTGACGTTCAGGGCCGCAACGACCTGACCGGAGGCGTCGTACACCGGAACGGCAATCGAGCGCAGGCCCTGCTCCAGTTCCTGATCGACGATGCACCAACCCTGTTGCCGCACTTCCTGCAAGCACTCCAGCAGTGCTTCGGGGGTGTGGATGGTTCGACTGGTCTTGGCTTGCAGCTCCGCGTGGTCGAGGTACTCACCCAGCGACGTATCATCCAGGGCGGCCAGCAGGATCCTGCCCATCGACGTGCAATAGGCCGGCAAGCGCCCGCCCACCGAGAGGTCAACGGAAATCAGGCGCTGGGTGGTTGCCGAGCGGGCGATGTACAAGATGTCATCCCCTTCCAGGGTCGCCATGTTGCAGGCTTCGTGCAGTTGCTCGCTCATGCGGTCCAGATACGGCTGGGCAGAGACCGCCAGCGGCGTGGAGGAAACATAGGCATGCCCGAGGGTCAGCACTTTGGGTAGCAGGGAATAAGTCCGGCCATCGGTGGTGGCATAACCGAGCTTGATCAGCGTATGCAAGCAACGGCGCACGGCAGCGCGGGGAATTTCCGTGCGATGACTGATCTGGGCGATGGTCAGGTGCCGCTTGCGTTCCTGGAACGCTTGCACGACGGCCAGTCCACGCGCCAGGGACGTCATGAAATCCGGGTCGCCGGTCAGGGCCTGGATCCGTTTGGCGGGTGAAGCGACAATCGGCGGAGCCACTGAAGCGAAAGAATTGCGCAATTGATCGTTCATTTAAGGTCCTTATCCACACGGATCGGTGACTATTACAAGCGGCTACTGGCCTGCTGCACCAGTCCACCCCATCAACATTGGGCGATTATCGAACTATCGACCGATAATCGCAATCGACGCTGTGCGCAATCCCGCCGCTCACTGACCGGGCTGCACGGTTTTCCTGAGATGTTGTTACTCTGGAATCCGTGCGGAATTTACGATTCGATGTAGTTGCCCAAGTTGCTCGACTTAATGGCGTCAGAAAGACATCGCAGCCAAGTGGCATCAGACACCTATCTAGTTAGCCGAAAGTTAGGGGTAACAAACCAATCACACATCAAGATCGACTTTTAACTCATTGGCGATAGTGTTCTGTGATTCGCTCGCTATAATGCAATTCAGTCGCCAAGCGTTTTTTTACTTGCCCAACCGACTACGCGGTGGCGCGAGATTCCATCGCCGCCACCCACAGCAAGCGCCTGACGCTGCCTGCATTTGCATCGCCAACGCGCTCGCTGAACAGGAAACTGATGCTACGTCAGCCGTTCTTCTCTGGTGCCGTGGCCGCCTGCAACATGGAAGTATAGATCCCACTGCCGTAAACGATGCCTTCAAGGGCGTCGTCATTTCGATGAGTGTGGTCAATACATTGAGCAGCGCGTTTTCACCAGAATTTATCTCAACTCAATCAGGTAGCACTGTGACGAAAGACGAACTGCGCGCGGAACTTGAGCGCCAGGAACAACGTTACAAGGAAGTTTACGGCGGGGAAGTCACCACCTACGCCGCCCAGCCCGAACCGGAACGCAAACCCTGGCGTAAACGCGCCACCGTTCAGGATCAGGCATTCATCCAGGAACTGCAGAAGATGGAAAAGGAACTCAAAGCCGAAGAGCCATGACTGCTTCGGCCTGAGTCCTTTCAAGGGTCTGCATTTACACCTGTTAAAAGCGGGATGTATTGATGTTGCCTTTGCGCCCGCTACAAGCGGGCAGCGACCACCTTGACCGTCGGACGAGGTAAAAGGCTCATATCTGACCCTCCTCTCAGAAATTTCATACAAGCATTCAGCACTCTCCTCTCTGGGAGTGAAACCCTTGTGGTGTAAGGCTTTTCAAATAAATTCAATGACTTGCAAGGCCTGAAAAATCACGGATTTTTTGGGTACTGATGCAAAATAATTCGTTGAAGAATGTTACCGATGAGCAGCTAGTGCATCGATTCACAGTCTTTTCTGGCATAATCGCGCCCCCTTATGACCGGGTCAGAAAACCTTCATGATCGATTTATTCAGCGGACTGGATGCTTGGGTGCTTGTGAGCCTCTTGCTCGCCCTGGCTTTTGTCCTCGCCTTCGAGTTCATCAATGGATTTCATGACACCGCTAACGCGGTCGCCACTGTTATCTACACCAAAGCGATGCCGCCGCACCTGGCAGTGTTCTTTTCCGGTGTGTTCAATTTCCTCGGCGTACTGCTGGGCGGCGTTGGCGTGGCGTATGCCATCGTTCACCTGCTTCCGGTGGAACTGCTGATCAATGTGAACACCGGCCACGGCCTGGCAATGGTGTTCTCGTTGCTCGCCGCCGCCATCACCTGGAACCTGGGCACCTGGTACTTCGGCATCCCCGCTTCCAGTTCTCACACATTGATCGGCTCGATCCTCGGCGTGGGCCTGGCCAACGCACTGATCAACGATATCCCCCTGGCTGACGGGGTGAATTGGCAGAAAGCGATCGATATCGCAGCATCGCTGGTGTTCTCGCCGATGGCGGGTTTCCTGATCGCCGCGCTGATACTGATGGGCCTCAAGTGGTGGCGCCCACTGTCGAAGATGCACAAGACTCCGGAACAGCGCCGCAAGATCGACGACAAGAAACATCCGCCGTTCTGGAACCGCCTGGTGCTGGTGATTTCGGCGATGGCCGTGAGCTTCGTACACGGTTCCAACGATGGCCAGAAAGGTATTGGTCTGATCATGTTGGTATTGATCGGTATCGTACCGGCGCAGTTCGTACTCGACCTGACCAGCACCACATACCAGATCGAGCGGACCCGTGACGCGACCCTGCACTTGAGCCAGTTTTACCAGCGCAATAACGAAACCCTGGGTGAATTCCTGGCCCTGGGCAAAAGTGTGGAAGGTGATCTGCCGGAGAAATTCCGTTGCAACCCGCAACAGACCGAACCGACCATCGCCGCCCTGCTCGGCACCCTCAAGGGTGTGGCCGACTATCACTCGCTGACCTCGGAACAGCGGATCGAAGTACGTCGCTACCTGCTCTGCCTGGACGACACGGCGAAGAAAGTCAGCAAGTTGCCAGGCCTGGCGGCACGTGAAAAAGCTGACCTGGACAAGCTGCGCAAAGACCTGACCACCACGACCGAATACGCCCCGTTCTGGGTGATTCTGGCGGTCGCACTGGCCCTCGGCATGGGTACCATGATCGGCTGGAAACGCGTGGTACTGACCATCGGCGAGAAGATCGGCAAGCAGGGCATGACCTACTCCCAGGGCATGTCGGCACAAATCACCACCGCGAGCCTGATCGGCCTGGCCAATATCTTCAGCCTGCCGGTGTCCACGACTCACGTCTTGTCTTCAGGTGTGGCCGGTACCATGGTCGCCAACAAAAGCGGCCTCCAGGGCGGCACTGTCAGAAACATCCTGCTGGCCTGGGTTCTGACCCTGCCAGCCACGGTGGGCCTGTCGGCCGGGCTGTTCTGGCTGGCCTCGAAGGCACTCGGCAGCTGATACGCAGCCGAACGAACAAGGCGCGCTCCGCAAGGACCGCGCCTTTTTTATTGACGTGCAATTCTGCAGAAACAGCAATCCTCCTCTGGGAGCGAACCCTGCATTGTCGATCAGTTTTTCGCAGACAAAAAAAAGGGCAACCGAAGTTGCCCAAAATGCCTTGCGTGCTCATTACATCAAGAAAGACTTACGGTTTTTTCCGCTTGTGCGAGTCCTTCCAGATAAATAATCCGAATCCTGCAAAGAACACCAACATGAGGCTGACGGTCAGCACTCCGGCGATCACCACGTTGTCGAAAAACATGACGCGTCTCCTGCAGTTGCCTTGTTGCGATGGGATTAAGTTATCCAAACAGGCAGGAGAGAATATTGACCGGGATCAATGTGGCCGGATAACGGACGCCGGACCGGGAGTAAAGGAGGGAGAAACTGACCTGCATCAATTAATGCAGTGGGTTTAGCGCTTTTTCGGTTTGTTTTTTGGCTTTTTCTTCGCTTTACCCAAAGGCATGGCCTGCTCGAACGCCTGGCGCACTTCATTCAAGCGCTTGTCGTTGAGGTCATGGATGCGCTTGGCGCGTTCGGCGTTGAGGTCGATCAGCTTGTCGTCTTGGCTCATGGGGTTAAGTGCATCGCTTGAATTGAGATTGCGCTGCCGTATCGATTGGCAGGGTTTTGCCAATAATGCGGTCTGATGACCTCGCTGACCAGTCGCGAACTCAAATCTCGATATCGACCCACAAACCTTGACGTGGCTGATCCTCCATCAGCGGCGCCACGGGCACGGTGTTATCGGCGTTCAATTCATCGCCCGGGATCGCCAGGTGCGCCTCGGGGTCATCATCGGCTTCACGACGGCGTCGTTCACGCTCCTGCCGCCGCCGCTGTTCCTCGCGCAACAGCAAAGTGGCTTCGTCGGAGTCGCGATTTTTCAGGTCAATGGTGCTGTCGCTGGAGCTCTCCTGTGCAGGAACCACAGGTGCAATGTCAGGGCGTGGACGGACCGGGTCATGCTGTGAAGTGATCGGCACGGCACTCAAGGGGAGCATCGGTGGCAGCATATTTAGTGGTCTCCTGTCAGCAGGCTGTCGGCTGCGGGGGTGGCGACTTGAGCCATCGGTCGCAAACTGTGACTCAGTTGGCACTCGTGAATGCCGTACCACCCGCAAAAAATGCATCCGGTTCAACTGGCGGCCTGGCGCTTAAAGCTTGCCGCCGCTCCTATTCTTTTGGCCCTCAAGCCCTCATTCCGTTAAGATAGCCCGCTTTTTCAAGGTGGGAGTCAGGCAGCATGGCGCAGCAGTATCAACCGGGGCAACGCTGGATCAGTGACAGCGAAGCCGAGCTGGGTTTGGGCACCGTTCTGGCACAGGACGGCCGCTTGTTGACCGTGCTCTACCCGGCCACTGGCGACACCCGCCAGTACGCGCTACGGAATGCGCCCCTCACCCGCGTGCGGTTCTCGCCGGGTGACACCATCACTCACTTCGAAGGCTGGAAACTGACCGTTCGCGAAGTCGACGATGTCGATGGCCTGCTGGTTTACCACGGCCTCAACGCGCAGAACGAAGTGGTCACCCTGCCGGAAACCCAACTGTCGAACTTCATCCAGTTCCGTCTGGCCAGCGACCGACTGTTCGCCGGGCAGATCGACCCGCTGCCCTGGTTTTCCCTGCGTTACCACACCCTGGAACACACCAGCCGCCAGTTGCAGTCCGCGCTGTGGGGCCTGGGTGGCGTGCGTGCGCAACCGATCGCACACCAGTTGCACATCGCCCGCGAAGTCGCCGACCGTATCGCTCCACGGGTTCTGCTGGCCGACGAAGTGGGCCTGGGCAAGACCATCGAAGCCGGTCTGGTGATCCATCGCCAACTGCTGTCGGGTCGCGCCAATCGCGTGCTGATCCTGGTGCCGGAGAACCTTCAGCACCAGTGGCTGGTGGAAATGCGTCGTCGCTTCAACCTGCAGGTCGCGCTGTTCGACGAAGAACGCTTCATCGAAAGCGATGCCAGCAACCCGTTCGAAGACACTCAGCTCGCACTGGTGGCCCTCGAATGGCTGGTTGAGGATGAAAAAGCCCAGGACGCACTGTTCGCAGCGGGTTGGGATTTGTTAGTGGTCGACGAAGCGCACCACCTGGTGTGGCACGAAGATCAGGTCAGCCCTGAATATTCGCTGGTCGAGCAACTGGCCGAAACCATCCCTGGCGTACTGCTGCTGACCGCGACCCCGGAACAACTGGGCCAGGACAGCCACTTCGCCCGTCTGCGCCTGCTCGATCCGAACCGTTTCCATGACCTGCACGCCTTCCGCGCCGAAAGCGAAAACTATCGCCCGGTGGCCGAGGCCGTTCAGGAATTGCTGGACCAGGGGCGTCTGTCGCCTGAAGCGCACAAGACCATCCACGGTTTCCTCGGCAACGAAGGCGAAGCCCTGCTGGCAGCCGTCAACGATGGCGATACCGAAGCCAGCGCCCGCCTCGTGCGCGAACTGCTCGACCGCCACGGCACTGGCCGCGTGCTGTTCCGCAACACCCGCGCCGCCGTACAGGGTTTCCCGGAACGCAAACTGCACCCGTACCCGCTGCCGTGCCCGGATGAGTACCTCGAGTTGCCATTGGGCGATCACGCCGAGCTCTACCCGGAAGTCAGCTTCCAGGCGCAGCCGGACGCCAACGAAGAAGATCGCTGGTGGAAATTCGATCCCCGCGTCGAATGGTTGATCGACACCCTCAAGATGCTCAAACGCACCAAGGTACTGGTGATCTGTGCTCACGCCGAAACCGCCATGGACCTGGAGGACGCGCTGCGCGTGCGCTCCGGCATCCCGGCCACGGTGTTCCATGAGGGCATGAACATCCTCGAGCGTGACCGCGCCGCCGCTTACTTCGCCGACGAAGAGTTTGGTGCGCAAGTGCTGATCTGCTCGGAAATCGGCAGTGAGGGTCGCAACTTCCAGTTCTCCCATCACCTGGTGCTGTTCGATCTGCCGTCCCACCCGGACCTGCTGGAACAACGTATCGGCCGACTGGACCGGATCGGTCAGAAACACGTCATTGAGCTGCACGTGCCGTACCTGGAAACCAGCCCGCAAGAGCGCCTGTTTCAGTGGTACCACGAAGCGCTGAACGCGTTCCTCAACACCTGCCCGACCGGCAACGCCCTGCAACATCAGTTCGGCCCGCGCCTGCTGCCTTTGCTGGAAGAGGCCGATGATGGCGAGTGGCAAGCGCTGATCGATGAAGCTCGCACCGAACGCGAACGTCTTGAAGCCGAACTGCATACTGGCCGCGACCGCCTGCTGGAACTCAATTCCGGCGGCGCCGGCGAAGGCGATGCCTTGGTCGAAGCCATCCTTGAGCAAGACGATCAGTTCGCCCTGCCGATCTATATGGAAACCCTGTTCGACGCATTCGGCATCGACAGCGAAGACCATTCGGAAAACGCACTGATCCTCAAGCCGAGCGAGAAAATGCTCGACGCCAGCTTCCCGCTGGGCGACGACGAAGGCGTGACCATCACCTACGACCGCAACCAGGCGCTGTCCCGCGAAGACATGCAGTTCATCACCTGGGAGCACCCGATGGTGCAGGGCGGCATGGATCTGGTTTTGTCCGGCTCCATGGGCAATACCGCCGTGGCGCTGATCAAGAACAAGGCACTCAAGCCTGGCACGGTGTTGCTGGAACTGCTGTATGTCAGTGAAGTGGTTGCCCCGCGCTCACTGCAACTGGGCCGTTACCTGCCGCCGGCCGCCCTGCGTTGCCTGCTCGACCCGAACGGCAACGACCTCTCGGCCCGGGTGTCGTTCGAAACGCTGAACGATCAACTGGAAAGCGTACCGCGCGCCAGCGCCAACAAGTTCATCCAGGCCCAGCGCGATCAGTTGACCCCACGGATCAACGCGGGCGAAGAAAAGATCACCCCGCGTCACGCCGAACGGGTAGCCGAGGCGCAACGTCGTCTGGCGGCCGATACCGATGAAGAACTGGCACGCCTGACCGCCTTGCAAGCGGTCAATCCGACCGTACGCGACAGCGAACTGGTTGCCCTGCGCAAACAACGTGAGCAAGGCCTGGCCATGCTCGAAAAGGCTGCGCTGCGACTGGAAGCGATTCGGGTGTTGGTGGCAGGTTAAGCCCCCCCTGCTCCACCGCTATAAATGAAAAGGCCCGCAGCGATGCGGGCCTTTTTTATTTCCTGTGATTAATCGGCTGCTGCTGATGGGCTCTTCGCGAGCAAGCGCCCGCAGGCTTGGGCTGTTTAAAGCTTCTGTGTTCGACTCGAACACAGAAGCTTGCTCACGAAAGCGATTATGCGGTCGCTGCAACCCCATCTGGCTCTACCACAGCAATCAACCCCTCCTTCATCCGCTTGGCATCGCGCACAAAACACCGCGCAGCCAGGAACAAAAACACCATGGTGAAAAACAGCGCTACCGGGATCAGGTACATCGCATCATGCAGGCCGACAGCCTTGAACGCTTCGGTCATCTGTTCGGCACCGGCGGCAAGCATCGCGGTATGGGCGAAGTGATCGGACAACGCGCCCACCACCACCGGCCCCAGTCCACCGCCCAACAGGTACAAGCCGGCAAAGAACAGCGCCATGGCCGTCGCCCGCAGACGCGGCTCGACCACGTCCTGAATCGCCGTGTACACGCAGGTGTAAAAGTTATAGGCGAACAACCAGCCCAGACTGAACACCGCCACGAACACGCCAATCTCGATCCGTCCCGAATGCAGCGCCCAGGCCGTGCACAGGGTCGATATGATCAGGCTGATCGCGGCAAACAGCAGACGTCCGTTGGCGACCCGTTGATGGATTTTGTCCGCGACCCAGCCACCCAGCGTCAGGCCAACCAGGCCGGTCACACCGACAATCACTCCTGTCGCCACGGCGGCCTCCTGCAAAGGCATCAGAAAGTAACGCTGAAGCATCGGTACCAGAAACGAGTTGCAAGCATAAGTTGCGAAGTTGAAACACAGCCCGGCCATCACCAGCCACAGAAAAGTCGGCACTGCCAAAACCCGGCGGACAGGTCGGTCAATGCGCTCTTGCGAGACTTGTACGCTCTCGGCAGCCCCCCGCTTCGGCTCCTTGATGAAAAACATGAACACCGCCAGGATCAGTCCCGGTACGGCAGCGATGAAGAAAGGTGCCCGCCAGCTGTCGAACGCCTTGACCATCGCCCCGATGGTAAAGAACGCCAGCAACAGGCCCAAAGGCAGGCCGAGCATGAAAATACCCATGGCCCGCGCCCGTCGGTGAGCGGGAAACAAATCGCCGATCAACGAGTTGGCGGCGGGCGCGTAACTGGCCTCACCGATGCCGATACCCATGCGCACGACCAGGAAACTCCAGAAACTGCCGACCATGCCGTTGACCGCGGTCAACCCGCTCCACACGGCCAGCCCCCAGCCCATCAACTTGCTGCGCGAACCGGTATCGGCCATCCGCCCCAGTGGCAGGCCGGCTATCGCGTAGACGAGGGTGAAGGCGGTGCCGATGATCCCCAGCTGAAAGTCGCTGAGGTGCCATTCCATGCGGATCGGCTCAATGATGATGGCCGGGATCGTGCGGTCGAAAAAATTGAACAGATTGGCCAGGAACAGCAGGAACAGAATGCGCCAGGCATTCGCCGCTTGGGTCGAGTTCTGCATGGGTCCGTCTCTTTTATTGTTATGGGGCTTCACTGCCAGCGCATCCGAGCCCGGAACTTGCAATCTAGTCAGGCCCGCGAATGCTGTCTGTCATTATTCGCAAGGCTGATACCCACCCATGGTGGCGGGCGCAGCCCATGCAACAATTTATTTCCAATCGCTCTAAAGCCCATTCCAAAAAGGTTGGATTCATTTAGCCACTATGGCTTGCGCTGCGTGCATGCCCTCTATACTTCAGTGCATTCGCCAGCGTCGATTGCGCAGGCCAGGGTGATTAACGACGGGGCATGCTATGGACTGGCTTGGTCTGCATTTCATTACCGAGCTACCAGTGAACGGGCAGGTCATACTTAACTGCATGCATGACCCCTTTCTGGTGTTACTGGCTTATCTGGTCGCCTGTGCCGGCAGTTTTGCCACACTGGACATGGCCGAACGGGTTGCCCACGCGGAAAACCTCTCCTCCCAACGACTGTGGCGCTGGGTCGGTGCCGGCTGCCTGGCCGGCGGAATATGGGCCATGCACTTTATCGGCATGCTGGCGTTCCAGGTACCGGTCGATGTTCATTTCCAACTGCCCGTCACCTTATTGTCCCTGTTGATCGCCCTGCTCACCTCCTGGCTGGTGATGTACACCCTCAGTCGCCCCTCCCTGAGCGTTTGGCAATGCCTGAAAGCCTCCGTCTGGATCGGCATGGGCATCGCGACCATGCATTACGTGGGCATGGGCGCCATGCAGTCGCAAGCGAAGGTCTATTACCAGCCAGTGTTGTTTGGGCTCTCCATCCTGATCGCGATTGGCGCCAGCCTGGCGGCGCTGTTACTGGCCAGCCATTTGCGCAACGGCACCGGGATGTTTCATCAGTTGTTCAAATACAGCGCGAGCCTGGTTATAGGGGCCGGCATCATCAGCATGCACTTTACGGGTATGGCGGCTTTCAATTTGTTGCTACCCGGCGGCACCGTCCTGCCGCAACCAGGGGAACACAACCACCTGCAATTGGGGGTGACTGTCGCAGTCATGACGCTGCTCATCATTGGCAGCTGCATCAGCGCGGCCCTGGCGGACAAGAAACTGCAAAAAAAGGATCATGACCTGCAACGGGTGAACTCGCTGCTCAGCCAACTCGACCAGGCACGCGTTTCCCTGCAACAGGTCGCGCACTACGACGCCTTGACCAGCCTGATCAACCGACGCGGTTTCAATCAGATCTTCGCCGAGAAGCTCATCGAGAAAACCCATGAAGGTGGCATGCTTGCCGTCCTGTTCCTCGACATTGACCATTTCAAGCGGATCAACGACAGCCTGGGCCATGATGCGGGCGACGAACTGCTCAAGGTACTGGCCAGCCACATCAAGGCCTCGGTACGCAGCCACGAAGATGTCGTGGCGAGATTCGGTGGCGATGAATTCTGCATCCTCATCGATCTGCACGATCGGGACGAAGCCCGACAAATGGCACAACGCATCATGCTGAAAATGAAGGACCCCATCGAGCTGGCCGGGCGGCGCATGGTCATGACGACCAGCATCGGCATCAGCCTGTTTCCGGAGGATGGAAAAACCTGCGAAGAACTGCTGAAAAATGCCGATTTGGCGCTCTATCAGTCCAAGGGTAGCGGTCGCAACGGCTTGAATTTTTTCAGCGCCAATCTCAAGGCCCGGGCCACGCTGGAACTGCAACTGGAAGAAGAACTGCGCCATGCCCTGCGCGAAGACACCGGCCTGATGCTCTATTACCAGCCAATCTACGACCTGAAAACCGGCCAGGCCAGCAAACTGGAAGCGTTGATTCGTTGGCAGCATCCCGTCCACGGCCTCCTTGCACCGGATCGTTTCATTGCCCTCGCCGAGTCCAATGGCCTGATCACCGAACTGGACAAATGGGTGCTGCGCAAGGCCTGCCAGGACCTCGGCGAATTGTCACGACAGGGCTGCGATGAACTGAAGATTGCCGTGAATTGCTCGCCCCTGAGCCTGGGTCGAGAGGAACTGGCCGGGGAAATCGAACAGGCCTTGCGCAGCGCCGCAGTAGCGCCAAGGCGGCTGGAACTGGAGGTGACTGAAAATGCATTGATGGGCAACATCACCGAAACGCTGGTATTGCTGCAGCAGATTCGCGCCCTCGGCGTGTCGCTGTCGATCGATGACTTCGGCACCGGTTACTCGTCCCTGGCCTACCTCAAACGCTTGCCACTCAACACGCTGAAGATCGATCGATCGTTCATTATCGACATCCCCAAATCCGCGCAGGACATGGAGATCGTCCAGGCCATTATCGTCATGGCCCACACGCTGCATCTGGACGTGGTCACCGAGGGCGTCGAAACGTTCGAGCAATACCAGTTTCTCGAACGCCACGGCTGTGACTTTGTTCAGGGGTACCTGCTAAGCCGCCCGGTGCCCCTCAATGATTTACGCCCGGTGCTGGACGAGATCAACCAGCGCAAGCACGCATACACCGTTACGCCGTTGAGTCTGGTTCACGGTACAACTGCACTAATGTAGACGGGTCCTGTTCCAGGAAGCCCTGGCTCCCATGCAATCGCATCAATTGCGCGGCCAGACCGCTGATCGGCGTTGCCGAGCCTTGCTCACGGGAAAACTTCACCGCGGTATCCAGATCCTTGAGCAGGGTTCGCACGTGCCATTTGACCGGTTCGAAACGGCTGTCGGCCATTTGCGGGCCGAGAATCTGCAAAGGTTTTGAGTCGGCAAAACCACCGGCCAGCGCCTCGGCGATCAGGCTCGCATCAACACCGGAGCGCTCCGCCAGCGCCACGACTTCAGCAATAACCAGCGCGTTGCAGGCCACGATCATTTGATTGCAGGCCTTGGTCACCTGCCCCGCCCCGACGGCCCCCATGTGCGTCACGCGCTGGCCAAGGCTCAACAAGACAGGTTTGACCCGATCAAGCGCCGCCGCCTCGCCGCCCACCATGATCGCGAGGCTTCCGGCCTCGGCTCCGACCACGCCGCCGGAGACCGGCGCATCCAGCCAACCCATACCGGTTTTACTGACAAGCTCCGAGGCCATTTCCCGCGTCGCAGTCGGTTCCAGGCTGGAAAAATCCACCAGCAACTGACCGCTTTTCGCCCCTTCGACAATCCCCGCCGCCCCGAAAACCACCTCACGGACGACCGGGGTATCGGCCAGGCACAACATCACCACATCAGCGTGTTGGCACAGCTCGGCAGGCGTGGCGACCTGGCGCGCCCCAGCCTGGACCAGCGGCGCGCACTTGGCCGGATTACGGTTCCACACCGTCAGCGGAAAACCCGCCGCAAGCAGGCGCTTGCACATAGGCAGGCCCATCAGGCCGACCCCGGCAAATCCCAACGAAGGTAGCGTTGACATCATTTGGCCTCCTTTTGATTAAAGAACGTTGAATATTGGCCGATTCATCATGACTTAGGAAAGGATTCCCCCGAGCGACATTCAGGCCAAGGCTTTGAAGCTTGGGACAAATACGCGCTGATAAAAGACGCGAGTTCTCATTCCGTGACGGTTCGACGACAGCGAGTCGCCCGACCACCAGCCCAGGTACATGGCGAACAATGACTTCTAAAAACAATCCGGCCCCTGTGGTATCCGACCTGACGTTGAGCCCTGCGGCGAACAGCCCCGCCCCAATGCCGTCGAAGCCATTGCTCCCGTCCCGCCCGCTGGCGACCCAGCAATACCTGTATTTCACCGAAACCAATACTGACCGCATCCTCGACAACCTCGATGGCCTGCGCGACCTGGTGTTCCCGCGCCCGTCGCATCTGGAAGGCGATAACGAACAGCACAACGATCAGGAATTCCCGTCGGTGTGCCTGATCGGCCTGGGTCGTTGCGGCTCGAACATCGCGCTGGATGTCGCGGAGCTGGTGTACAACGCCCGCAAGTTCTATCTCAACGAATTCAACAACGAAGATCGCCTGTCGCCGGACAAGCGCTTTGCCGAAAAGGGCTACAGCCCGGCCCAATGGATTCGCAACAACCTGCGCCTGGGGCCGAACAAGGCCACCAAACCGGTGTTCCTGGTAGAACCGCTGGTCATGCTCGGCGACCTGGACAAAGACATCGCCGGCCGTATCCGTTTCTCGCGCAAGGGCGAAAAAAGCGGGTTCCTGCGCGACTACAGCAAAATGAAAATCATGGACCTGTCGGAAGTCCACGCCGGTGGCGCCGGTAACGCGCCGATCCTCGGCCAGTACCTGGCCAAGATCATCCTCAATAAGGACACCCAGCGTTTCTCCAGCCCGGACTGGAAAATGATTCACTCCTACCTGATCGACAGCTGTGGCATCAAGGCCAACCAGTCGCGCCTGTATTTCTCGATTTTCAGTGCCGGCGGCGGTACCGGTTCGGGCATGGCTTCGGAGTTCGGCCTGGCCCAGCAGCACTCGTACATGAACAAGACGTTCGACACCAAGCCGATGGACGAGCACGACGGCAAGAGTGGTCATTCCTTCGTCTTCGAACCGATTTTCACCAGCGGTATCTGCGTGCTGCCGAACATTTCCGATCATCGCAGCGAAATGTCCGAAGCCTTGCACATCAACGCCGGTCGCCTGCTGTGCAAATACCTGTCGGAAGAGTGGGACTTCTCCTACAACTTCGCCAACGAGGACAGCAGCGAAGCCAGCGTCATGGGCCGTATCCGCCCATGGAATGCCATGATGCTGATCTCCAACGACATCATGCGTTACGCCGAAGAGAGCGATGACGGCAATATCCAGAACATTGATGTCAATGCCATGGAAAAGCACGCCAACCAATACATCTCACAACAGATCTTCAACATTCTGACGGCACAAGCGGTAACCACCGACTACGACCAGAACTATTTCCGTCGTGCCGGCATCGACATCGGCGAAACCATTCGCCTGGACGCCAACGACCTGTTCATGAGCCTGGCCGGCCCGGTGGCCATTGCCTACGCCGAATCCGTGGTGCCGGAAACCCCGCCGCCGACCAGCGACAAATTCAAGGTGTTCGAGAAAGAACCGCAGCGCCTGAACATCGATGACCTGTTCTTCCGCTCCATCGACCTGCCGCACTTCAACAAGGTCACTCAAGCCATCGAAGGCATCAGCCTGCTGCCCATTGAGTCCAAGCGCTATCGGGCGTCGCTGGAGCAGTACAAGAATTCGGGGTATGACGCGGCCGCGCTGCACGACCTGCACTTCTTCAAGAATTGCTCGTCGGTGGTGTCGATCGTTTCCCTGCCGAAGGACTACAAGCTGTCCTACATGGACCTGAACCGATTGAAGACCCACCTCAACAGTCTGTTCCCCAACACCACGCTCAAGCGCTATGCACTGGTGATCGGCGCCTCGGCCAACCTGTCCCTGACCACGCTGATCGCCAAGAGCCCATGCCTGTCGGACGACTTCCTGACGCTGATCGTTGCGTTCATCAAGCGTTGCTTCGCAAAAAACCCGTACCGCTTCGACGAGACCCTCGACAACTCGATCCTGGACTTCATCATCCATGATCACTTCGACGAAGGCTTGATCGACGACCTGCTCAACGAGTTCGAGAACCCGGCCAAGATCCTCGATACCAACTGGTACGCGATCAAGCCGATGTATGAGAAAAAGTATCGCGAACTGATCAATGACAAGGACAAGTTCGTCTCGATCAACGACATTCGCCTGTCCCGGGATTGCGTGAAAAAAGCCATCAAATACCTGCGCGAGATCTACCGCCACCGCATCGGCAAGACCAAGGTCATTTCGCTGAATAACCACACGGGTAAAACCGCTTACTAAGACCGGCGCCAGACCGCGTCGTGGCGAATCGCGAGCAAGCTTGCTCGCGATGACGACCTTGCCCGCCACACAAATCTCAACATCCAGAAACAATTGAGCAGCCCTTCGGCTGCTCTCTTAACTGTTCCCGTTACGTTTACGTCACCGTGAGGCTGTGGCCTTTCTCTACGGCAACGTGCCATCACGCTACTCGCCTACACACTTTTAGCTGGCAACGTCACGCACCAAACAAGTGCAGGCATTTATGGCTTTGCCCTTTCCTGGATCATTATCCACGGCGAAACGACCACCGCCCACAACTCGGGATCACGTTCAAACAGATCCAGCGCCCGCGTTTCAGACAGCTTGGCGACCTGATCGGCAGCCAGCCAGGCAGCCACTTTCTCCCCCTCATCGGTGGCCACGGCTTCGGCCGCGGCGATCAAATCCAGACCGGGGTCGACCCACAATAGGGCACCCTTGGCGAAGAACGGCTCCAACTCCTTCCAGGTGATAGATGCCGTTTCACCAAGCAGCTTGGCATAGAGGGTGCTAGGTTCTTGAGTCATGGGTTCCTGTCCGGATAAGAAATCGACGCAATGATAACGTCGGTGATCCTGATAGAAAAACCCAGTTGCACGTTGAGTCACCGAATGAAAAGAGCAGGAACGCCAAGGAATGCACGGAATCTGGCTATAAGCACTCCAAAGCCCCGCCGCAATTCTGTCTTTTTCTTTCAAAAAAGCGACACCCCAAAGTTTTGCCCCCCGCCGCCAGCTTCCCAGGCTGACAATCGGCGCTCTACACTGTACCGGTACAGTTGCCGAGGGGCATTTCCGGGGGATGTCGTGGATATCTGACCCGGTTCTGCCGCCCAAGGCGCCAGGACTATAAAAAATACAACAGTAAGAGTGGAGCACTATGACTAAGGCTACTAAGCAGATTTCCAAACTGTTTGCCGCTATGGTTCTGGCCGGGGTTGCCAGCCATTCGTTCGCAGCTGACACCATCAAGATCGGCATCGCCGGCCCTAAAACCGGCCCTGTAGCCCAATACGGCGACATGCAGTTCAGTGGCGCCAAAATGGCCATCGAGCAAATCAACGCCAAGGGCGGCGTCGACGGCAAGAAACTCGAAGCCGTTGAATACGATGACGCCTGTGATCCAAAACAAGCGGTCGCGGTTGCGAACAAAGTCGTCAACGACGGCGTGAAGTTCGTGGTTGGCCACCTGTGCTCCAGCTCCACTCAACCGGCTTCGGACATCTACGAAGACGAAGGCGTGATCATGATCACCCCGGCTGCCACCAGCCCGGACATCACCGCCCGTGGTTACAAAATGGTGTTCCGCACCATCGGTCTGGACAGCGCCCAGGGCCCTGCCGCCGGTAACTACATTGCCGATCACGTAAAACCGAAAATCGTTGCTGTGCTGCACGACAAACAGCAATACGGTGAAGGCATTGCCACCGCCGTGAAACAGACCCTCGAGAAGAAAGGCGTCAAGGTTGCTGTATTCGAAGGCATCAACGCCGGCGACAAAGACTTCTCTTCGATGATCTCCAAGCTCAAGCAAGCCAACGTCGACTTCGTCTACTACGGCGGCTACCACCCGGAGCTGGGTCTGATCCTGCGTCAATCCCAGGAAAAAGGCCTGAAGGCCAAGTTCATGGGTCCGGAAGGCGTGGGTAACGACTCCATTTCGCAGATCGCCAAGGACGCTTCCGAAGGCCTGCTGGTGACCCTGCCGAAATCCTTCGACCAGGACCCGGCCAACGTTGCCCTGGCTGATGCGTTCAAGGCCAAGAAAGAAGATCCAAGCGGTCCGTTCGTGTTCCCGGCCTACTCGGCTGTTGAAGTCATTGCCGGTGGTATCGCTGCCGCCAAGAGCGAAGACACTGCCAAAGTGGCTGCTGCCATCCACGCAGGCTCTTTCAAGACTCCAACTGGCGACCTGAGCTTCGACGCCAAGGGCGACCTGAAAGACTTCAAGTTCGTGGTTTACGAGTGGCACTTCGGTAAACCTAAAACTGAAGTTTCGCCTCAGTAAGGCCTTGCCTGACTGACTGCCAACAAAGCCCACGGCGTGCCGTGGGCTTTGTTTTACGAACGTATTGGGCCGTGCTGGCGTGATCCGCTAGTCTCCCCACCTGAAAATCTCAAAACCGTCATCAGCGGTTCGCTGGCAAACCTCGAATTCGAAGTGGATGCAGATCCATGGGGCTCGAGCGGGAAAATGACTCCACCAGTGAAATGCGTATCAGGTTTTTAGGAGCGCTGTAATGCCTGACATCTATCACTTCTTCCAACAGCTGGTTAATGGTCTGACCATTGGCAGCACGTATGCCCTGATCGCCATCGGCTATACGATGGTTTACGGCATCATTGGAATGATCAACTTCGCCCACGGCGAGGTGTACATGATCGGTTCCTACGTGGCGTTCATCGCCATCGCCGGACTGACCATGCTGGGACTCGACAGTGTTCCACTGTTGATGACCGCCGCTTTTCTCGCCACCATCGTGGTAACCAGTGCCTACGGTTACAGCATCGAACGGATCGCTTACCGCCCACTTCGCGGCAGCAACCGTCTGATCCCGCTGATTTCCGCCATCGGCATGTCGATCTTCCTGCAGAACACGGTTCTGTTGGCGCAAGACTCCAAGGACAAATCCATTCCCAACCTGATTCCGGGCAACTTCTCCATCGGGCCAGGTGGCGCACATGAAGTGCTGATTTCCTACATGCAAATCGTGGTGTTCGTGGTGACCCTGGTCGCCATGCTCGGCCTGACGCTGTTCATCTCCCGCTCTCGCCTGGGTCGCGCCTGCCGTGCCTGCGCCGAAGACATCAAGATGGCCAACCTGCTGGGTATCAACACCAACAACATCATCGCCCTGACCTTCGTCATCGGTGCCGCGCTGGCGGCCGTCGCGGCCGTGCTGCTGAGCATGCAATATGGCGTGATCAACCCGAACGCCGGTTTCCTCGTCGGCCTCAAGGCCTTCACCGCTGCGGTATTGGGCGGTATCGGCAGCATTCCGGGCGCCATGCTCGGCGGGCTGGTACTTGGCGTGGCGGAAGCCTTCGGTGCCGATATCTTCGGCGACCAGTACAAGGACGTCGTGGCGTTCGGCCTATTGGTTCTGGTGTTGTTGTTCCGGCCAACCGGCCTGCTTGGCCGCCCGGAGGTTGAGAAAGTATGACTAGGAATCTTAAACAGGCGCTGTTCAGCGCCTTGCTGGTGTGGGCCGTGGCCTACCCGGTACTCGGTCTGAAGCTGACCATCGTTGGCATCAACCTCGAAGTCCATGGCACCAGCAACGCCACGCTGATCACCATCGCCGTGTGCTCGGTGCTGATGTTCCTGCGCGTGATCTTCGACCGGGAGATCAGCTCGGCCTGGCGTTCCTCACCCGGCGTGCCGCTGATTCCGGCCAAGGCCAGCAATTTCCTGACCCTGCCGACCACCCAGCGCTGGATCATCATTGCGCTGATCGCCGGTGCGCTGGTCTGGCCGTTCTTCGGCTCTCGCGGCGCGGTGGACATCGCGACACTGGTGCTGATCTACGTGATGCTCGGCCTCGGCCTGAACATCGTGGTCGGCCTGGCCGGCCTGCTCGACCTCGGTTACGTTGGCTTCTACGCCGTCGGCGCCTACAGCTATGCGCTGCTGTCGCACTACTACGGCCTGAGCTTCTGGATCTGCCTGCCTATCGCTGGCCTGATGTCCGCCACCTTCGGCTTCCTGCTCGGTTTCCCGGTACTGCGTCTGCGCGGTGACTACCTGGCGATCGTGACCCTGGGCTTTGGTGAGATCATCCGTCTGTTCCTGCGTAACCTGACCGGCCTCACTGGCGGTCCGAACGGCATCAGCAACATCGAGAAACCGACGTTCTTCGGCCTGACCTTCGAACGTAAAGCCGCCGAAGGGATGCAGACTTTCCACGAGTACTTCGGCCTGGAATACAACTCGATCAACAAGGTGATCTTCCTTTACCTGGTTGCGTTGCTCCTGGCTTTGGCTGCGCTGTTCGTCATCAACCGCTTGCTGCGCATGCCGCTGGGTCGCGCGTGGGAAGCCTTGCGTGAAGACGAAATCGCCTGCCGAGCACTGGGCCTCAACCCGACCGTGATCAAGCTTTCAGCCTTTACCCTGGGCGCCAGCTTCGCCGGTTTTGCCGGCAGCTTCTTCGCTGCCCGTCAGGGCCTGGTAACGCCGGAATCCTTCACCTTCATCGAGTCGGCGATCATTCTCGCCATCGTCGTGCTGGGTGGCATGGGCTCGCAGTTGGGCGTGATCCTCGCGGCCGTGGTGATGATCCTGTTGCCGGAAATGATGCGTGAGTTCAGTGAGTACCGCATGTTGATGTTCGGTGCCTTGATGGTACTGATGATGATCTGGCGCCCTCAGGGTCTGCTGCCCATGCAACGTCCTCACATGGAGCTGCGCAAATGAGCCGCGAGATCCTGAAAGTAGAAAACCTGAGCATGCGCTTCGGCGGCTTGCTGGCGGTCAACGGCGTAGCCTTGAGCGTGAAAGAGAAACAAGTGGTCGCCCTGATCGGCCCCAACGGCGCCGGCAAGACCACCGTGTTCAACTGCCTGACCGGCTTCTACAAGCCGAGCGGTGGCAGCATCCTGCTGGACGGCGAGCCGATCGAGGGCCTGCCGGGCCACAAGATCGCCCTCAAAGGCGTGGTGCGTACCTTCCAGAACGTGCGGTTGTTCAAGGACATGACTGCGGTCGAGAACCTCTTGATCGCCCAGCATCGTCACCTGAACACCAACTTCCTGTCCGGCCTGTTCAAGACCCCGTCGTTCCGCAAAAGCGAACGCGAGGCCATGGATTTCGCCGAATACTGGCTGGAAAAAGTTCATCTCAAGGAGTTCGCCAACCGTCCGGCCGGCACCCTGGCCTACGGTCAGCAACGTCGCCTGGAAATCGCTCGCTGCATGATGACCCGCCCGCGGATCCTCATGCTCGACGAGCCCGCAGCCGGCCTGAACCCGAAGGAAACCGAAGACCTCAAGGCGCTGATCAGCGTGCTGCGTGAAGAGCACAACGTCACCGTGCTGCTGATCGAACACGACATGAAACTGGTCATGAGCATTTCCGACCACATCGTCGTGATCAACCAGGGCACGCCTCTGGCCGACGGCACGCCGGAACAGATCCGCGACAATCCTGAAGTGATCAAAGCCTACCTGGGGGAAGCGTAAATGCTGCAGTTCGAAAACGTTTCCACCTTCTATGGCAAGATCCAGGCCCTGCACAGCGTCAACGTGGAAATCCGTCAGGGCGAAATCGTCACGCTGATCGGCGCCAACGGCGCAGGCAAATCCACCCTGCTGATGACCCTCTGCGGCTCGCCGCAAGCCCACAGCGGCAGCATCCGTTACTTGGGTGAAGAGCTGGTGGGGCAAACCTCGGCGCAGATCATGCGCAAGAGCATCGCCGTGGTGCCGGAAGGTCGCCGGGTGTTCTCGCGCCTGACCGTGGAAGAGAACCTCTCCATGGGTGGTTTCTTTACCGCGAAGGGTGATTACCAGGAACAAATGGACAAGGTCCTCGGACTTTTCCCACGCCTGAAAGAGCGCTTTAGCCAACGCGGCGGCACCATGTCCGGCGGCGAACAGCAAATGCTTGCCATCGGCCGTGCGCTGATGAGCAAACCCAAGCTGCTGCTGCTCGACGAGCCATCGTTGGGCCTGGCACCGATCATCATCCAGCAGATCTTCGACATCATCGAACAGTTGCGCAAGGACGGTGTGACGGTGTTCCTGGTAGAGCAAAACGCCAACCAGGCGCTGAAAATCGCTGACCGTGCCTACGTGCTGGAAAACGGCCGGGTCGTGATGCAAGGCACCGGTGAAGCCTTGCTGACCGACCCGAAAGTGCGCGAAGCGTACCTCGGCGGCTAAGCGATTGCGGTAACCAGAAAACGGCCTTTGCGGGCCGTTTTTTTATGCCTGACAACCTCTAAAACCATGAAGATCCACTGTAGGAGCGAGCTTGCTCGCGAAGAACCTGAGAGCGCAGCGCTCATCGAAACATTCCTTGTCATGGTTGACGACCATCGTCGGAATACCGCCCGAAACAAGCTCGCGCCTACAGTCGATCCAACGCCTCCCCACTGCGTTTGAACCAGCCAATCAGATAATCCGACAACACTTGCGTACGCTTGGGCAGCCCACCCTGATACGGATGCACCAGGTACATCGGCATGCTCCGGGTCTGGTAATCGCGCAGGAGCCAGCGCAAACGTCCGTCAGCCAATTCCGCCGGCAGCAAGTAGGACGGCAAACGCGCGATACCCGCCCCGGCCAGGGCGGCCTTCTTCAACAAGTTGTAATGGTTGCTGGCAAACGGCCCGGACACACGTACCCGCAACAATTCGTGTTGCTGGTGATACAGCCATTCTTCGCGACCGCTGTAGTGGCTGTTGAGCAGGCAACAATGATCGGCCAATGCCTGAGGCGTCAGCGGCTCGCCATATTGTTCGAGATACGCAGGGCTGGCGCAGGTCATCTCGTGCCACGCCAACAGCGGGCGTGCCACCAGACGCTGATCGTTAGCCACCTCCGAGCGAACCGCGAGGTCATAGCCATCACGAGATAAATCGCGATAGTTATTGCTCAGGTCCAACTCGATCTGCACTTCTGGGTACTGGCTGGAGAACTCCAGCAACAGGCCGTCGAAGAAGGTTTCCCCGAGGGAAACCGGAACCGTCATCCGCACCGGCCCGGCCATGTCGTCCTTCAGTCGCGCCAATGCCTGACGCGCCCGCTCGACCTGCACCACCAGCGCCTGCGCCTGCGCCTGCGGCAGCAAGGCAGCGCCCGCAGCCGTCAGGCTCAAGCGCCGAGTGGTGCGCTGCAGCAAGACCACGGAAAACTGCGCTTCCAGCTGACTGATACGCTTGGACAATTGCCCCTTGCTGCAACCCAATTGTTGCGCCGCCAAGGTAAAGCTCCCCGCCTCGACCAGTACCGCGAACGCCGCGAGATCATCCATTTCACTCATGGATTGTTTCCATTTGAAAACCAAAGGTTGCCTATTAGCGCGCTTATCAACGTAAAAAACCACTCTAAACTGAGGTCTCATACAACCCAATCGAGGATCAGCACCATGAAAATTCTTTTGATCGGCGCAGGCGGCACCATCGGTTCAGCAGTCGACAAGGAACTGTCTCAACGCCATGAGATCGTTCGTATCGGCCGCAAGAGCGGTGATTTTCAGGTGGACATCAGCGACAGCGCGTCGATTCGCAAACTGTTCGAGCAGACCGGAAAATTCGACGCGCTGATCTGCGCCGCCGGTAACGTGACCTTCGCACCACTGGCCGATATGACGGAAGAGAGTTTCGCCCTCGGCCTCAAAGACAAACTGATGGGTCAGGTCAATCTGCTGTTGATCGGTCGCGAGTACGCCAATGACGGCGCCTCGTTCACCTTCACCACTGGCGTGCTCAGCCACGACCCGATACGTAGCGGCGCGTCGGCAGCGCTGGTCAACGGTGCACTGGACAGTTTCGTCCGCGCCGCCGCCATCGAACTGCCACGCGGCCTGCGAGTGAATTCGATCAGCCCGAACGTGCTCGTCGAAGCCATGGGCAAATACGCGCCGTACTTCCGTGGCTTCAAACCGGTTCCTGCGGCGGATGTCGCACTGGCCTACGCGAAAAGCGTGGAAGGCCTGCAGACAGGCCAGACCATTCACGTGGGCTAAAGCCTTGTGATGAACGGTCAGGCTGAGTAACGTGGCGGCACTTGTCAGGAGACCCCAAGATGCGTGTTGCCCGTTCCCTCGTCCTCGTTGCCTTGCTTCCGCTGTTCGCCGCGTGTCAGTTACTCGATGGCTCGCGTGAAAGCGCCTCCCATGTCGGCCAGACCCGCCTGCAGGGCCAGTTGAGCGCAGCTGATGGCAAGCTGTTGTTCCAGCCTTGCGGCGAGCAGCGTCGTTATGTGGTCAACGACACGGGCGGCACCAGTGTCCTGCAACAGGCTGCCAGTCTGGCCGACGCCCAGGGCAAGCTGTTTGCCGATGTGCGCGGGCGAATCGTTCCCGGCAGCGGCGACGGTCAGTTCGACCTGGAAACGCTGTACCGCGTCGAGCGTTCGGGCAACGCCTGTGACGACCCCAACTTCAAACGGCTGATCCTGCGCGCGGCCGGCCATTCTCCGGAGTGGAGCGTCAACGTCAGCGGCAAGGGCATGGTCATCGGCCGTGCCGGCCAGCCTCCCCTCGCTGTCCCCTATGTCGAAGAACAACTGGGCGATGGCCGCTTCAACCTCAGCACCGAAGCCAACAATCAGCACATCGAACTGTGGGTCGCGCCACAACGCTGCGTCGACGCCAGCACCGGCAGTATTCAGCACATGAGTGCCGAGTTGCGCATCGACGGGCAGGTTCAGCGTGGTTGCGGGTATTTCGGCGGATCGCGCAACGACTGATCGTTTTTGCCTCACGGGACCGGGCGTTTGAGGCTTATAATCGCCCGCTTCAAACGCCCTGGCGCAGTTGTGCGCCCCGCGAACCGGATCCCGTCATGTTACGAATCACCGAACTCAAGTTGCCGATCGACCATCCCGATGAAGACCTGCGCCCTGCCATTGTGCAGCGCCTGGGCATCGCCAGCGATGACCTGCTCGACTTCACCTTGTTCAAGCGCAGCTACGATGCGCGCAAGAAATCTTCCGAGCTGTGCTTCATCTACACCATCGACCTCACATTGCGCGATGAGGCCTCGGTTCTGCACAAGTTCGCCGATGACCGTAACGTCAACGTGGCACCGGATGTCAGTTACAAAATGGTCGGCCAGGCGCCGGCTGATCTGAGCGCACGCCCGATCGTCGTCGGCTTCGGCCCCTGCGGGATTTTTGCCGGGCTGCTGCTGGCACAGATGGGTTTCAAGCCGATCATCCTCGAACGCGGTACCGAAGTGCGCCAGCGCACCAAGGACACCTGGGGCCTGTGGCGTAAAAACGTGCTCAACCCCGAATCCAACGTGCAGTTCGGTGAAGGCGGTGCGGGAACGTTCTCCGACGGCAAGCTCTACAGCCAGATCAAGGACCCGAAATTCCTCGGTCGCAAGGTCCTGCACGAATTCGTCAAGGCCGGTGCGCCGGAAGAAATCCTCTACGTCAGCAAACCGCACATCGGTACGTTCCGTCTGACAGGCGTCGTGGAAAACATGCGTGAGCAGATTCGCGCCCTGGGTGGCGAAGTACGCTTCCAGCAACGGGTCACCGACGTGCTGATCGACGACGGCCAACTGGTTGGCGTCGAACTCAATGGTGGCGAGCAGATTCATTCGAAACACGTGATCTTGGCCCTCGGCCACAGTGCCCGCGACACGTTCCGCATGCTGCATGGCCGCGGCGTGTTCATGGAAGCCAAACCGTTCTCGGTGGGCTTCCGTATCGAGCACCCGCAATCGCTGATCGATCGCGCACGCCTTGGCAAGTACGCCGGCCACCCGAAACTCGGCGCCGCCGATTACAAACTGGTGCACCACGCCAAGAACGGCCGCTCGGTCTACAGCTTCTGCATGTGCCCAGGCGGAACGGTAGTGGCGGCGACTTCTGAGCCGAATCGCGTCGTCACCAACGGCATGAGCCAATACTCGCGCAACGAGCGCAACGCCAACTCCGGGATCGTCGTTGGCATCACCCCGGAAGTCGATTATCCGGGCGGCCCGCTGGCGGGTATCGAGTTGCAGGAACGCCTGGAGTCCCACGCTTTTGTGCTGGGCGGCTGCAACTACGAGGCCCCGGCGCAACTGGTCGGCGACTTCATTGCCGGCAAGCCGTCCACCGAGCTGGGCACTGTCGAGCCGTCCTACAAGCCGGGCGTTGCCTTGGGGGACCTGGCCCTGGCCCTGCCGGAATTCGCCATCGAAGCGATTCGCGAAGCCTTGCCGGCGTTCGAGAAGCAGATCCGTGGTTACTCGCTGCATGACGCGGTGTTGACCGGGATCGAAACCCGTACTTCGTCGCCGCTACGCATTACCCGTAATGAGTCGATGCAGAGCCTGAACGTGAAGGGCTTGTTCCCGGCCGGTGAAGGTGCAGGGTATGCGGGGGGGATTCTGTCGGCGGGTGTCGATGGTATTCGCATCGCCGAAGCCGTGGCGCGGGATATTCTCGGCCTGCAAGCCTAGAACAACACCCTGTGGGAGCTCGCTCCCACAGGGTGCTTGGGATATTTGAAAGACCTCAGATATTGGCGCGCAGAATGCTGGCCGGCAACGGCTCACCCCGCTCGACCGTCGCCGCAACCGCCGCGATCAAACCGGTCAGCTCATACCCCTGGGCCTTGAGCCAGGCTTGATTGTAGTAAGTCGTGGCGTAGCGTTCGCCGCCATCACACAATATCGCCACGATTGACCCCGCCTCCCCCGCCACCGTCATCTGCTGCGCTGCCATCAAGGCGCCAATCAGGTTGGTCCCGCTCGATCCGCCCACATGACGCCCCAAACGCTCGGCCAGGTAATGCATGGCGGCCAGCGACAGCGTATCCGGAACCTTGACCATCGCATCGATCACCTTGGGCAGGAACGACGCCTCCACCCGTGGCCGGCCAATTCCTTCGATCCGCGAGCCATGGTCAAGACTCAGGCTGGCATCGCCGCTCTGGTAGTAATCGAAAAACACCGAGCGCTCGGCATCGGCACACAGCACGCGGGTGCAATGCTGGCGATAACGCACGTAACGCCCCAGGGTCGCCGTGGTGCCACCGGTGCCGGGGCTGGAAATCAGCCAGCTCGGCTCCGGGTGCTGCTCGAAACGCATCTGCTGGAAAATCGACTCGGCGATGTTGTTGTTCGCCCGCCAGTCGGTGGCGCGCTCGGCGTAAGTGAACTGATCGATGAAGTGCCCATCGTGCTCACGGGCCAGGCGTTCGGACTCGGCATAGATCTGCGTCGGATCATCCACCAGATGGCTCTGGCCACCGTAGAACGCGATCTGTGCGATTTTTTCCCTGGAGGTGATCGCCGGCATCACCGCAATGAACGGCAAACCCAGCATGCGGGCGAAGTATGCCTCGGAAATCGCCGTCGAGCCGCTGGACGCCTCGATCACCGGCGCGCCGGGCTTGAGCCAGCCATTACACAACGCATAGAGGAACAGAGAACGAGCCAAGCGGTGTTTGAGGCTGCCAGTGGGATGACTGGATTCGTCCTTGAAGTACAACTCGATGCCCGGAAAACCCGGCAGCGGCAAAGGGATCAGGTGGGTGTCGGCGCTGCGCTGGAAGTCGGCTTCAATGATCCGGATGGCTTCGCGGGCCCACTGTCGGTTGTCGCTCATGGTGGTTTTCTCGTGGAGTCGGGCAGGAGTCGGCCATGTCACAAGCCTCAGCCATCAAGCTTAGGAAAAATCCTACATCACGCACAGGTACAGCTGAGCTTCAATACGCCCGGCAACTGCTAGGCTCAAGTTCTTGCGGGACAATCGCGTTGTAACGACATATAACAAAAAAGAATATAACTTTTGTTTTAACAACTAACCGTACGGGTTAGGGTGTCCCACCTTTTGAATTCACCGATGGAGAGCGACCTTGCCTCTGCGTAGCACTTTCACGCGTTTCTTTCAGTTGGAAGCTGCCAGCGGTCTGTTACTGATCGCTGCAGCTGTCCTCGCTTTAGTCATCAACAACTCCCCGCTGTCGTGGCTGTACAACGGCCTGCTGGACACCCCCGTGGTTGCCCAGGTCGGCGCCTTGAAAATCGCCAAGCCGCTGCTGCTTTGGATCAATGACGGCCTGATGGCGCTGTTCTTCCTGCTGATCGGTCTGGAAGTTAAGCGCGAAGTACTCGACGGGCAATTGTCGAAACCCTCACAGATCGTCCTGCCCGGCGCGGCCGCCATTGGCGGCATGGTGGTGCCGGCGCTGATCTACTGGTTCCTCAACCGTGACAATCCACCGGCCTTGAACGGCTGGGCGATCCCGACCGCCACCGATATCGCCTTCGCGCTGGGCGTACTGGCACTGCTGGGCAAACGCGTCCCGGTCTCGTTGAAACTGTTCCTCATGACCCTGGCGATCATCGACGACCTCGGCGCGATCATCATCATTGCCATTTTCTACTCCGGTGCGCTGTCGACCCTGTCCCTGGCACTGGCCGCCGCCTGTATTGCGGCGTTGATCGCGATGAACCGACTCGGCGTGGTCAAGCTCGGGCCGTACATGATCATCGGCCTGATTCTTTGGGTCTGTGTGCTCAAGAGCGGCGTGCACGCCACGCTGGCCGGCGTGACTCTGGCGTTCTGCATCCCACTGCGCACGAAAAATGCCGAACCCTCGCCGCTGCTGACCCTGGAGCACGCGCTGCATCCATGGGTAGCGTACGGCATCCTGCCGCTGTTCGCCTTTGCCAACGCCGGCCTGTCCCTGAGCGGCGTCACCGTCGACAGCTTCACCCACGACGTGCCGATGGGCATTGCGGTCGGCCTGCTGCTCGGCAAAACCCTCGGTGTGTTCGGTTTGACCTGGCTGGCAGTGAAAACAGGCATCGCCGCCCTGCCCCAAGGCGCCAATTGGGGTCAGGTGCTGGGTGTGGCGATTCTCTGTGGCATCGGTTTCACCATGAGCCTGTTCGTCGGCTCCCTGGCCTTCGAACCGGGCGCCAGCGACTATGCAGGCATGGATCGGATGGGGATTTTGACCGGTTCGATATTGGCGGCGTTGATCGGTTATGCGGTGACGGCCATGGCGAGTCGCAAGCACGCTACGTTGCCTTCCTGAACATCAGAGGCCACTTTCCAGGCCGTCAAAGTGTCGCCCTGAAGCCACAACCTGTCCCGGCCAAGTGTCATCAGTAATGGCTTGCGCAACAAAAAACCCCGACCAGCTCACCTGATCGGGGTTTTCTTTTAACCTTATTCCGGCTTAGTGCGAAACGCGGCTGGTCCCGCCAACGGTGGAAATGCGAACACGCTCACCCACACGGAACACTTCGTTTGGCTGAACTTCCTGAACGTAGGCGCGCATGCTGCCGTCGTCTTCGCGCACGGTGATCTCGACACCCTGGGTACGCGTCAGGCCTTCTTCGGCTGCCGAACCCACCAGGCCGCCGGCGACTGCGCCGATGACTGCCGCGACGATGCTGCCCTTGCCGCCACCGATGGCGCTGCCGCCAACGCCGCCGACAGCTGCACCGGCGAGGCCGCCGATCGGGGTCTTGGTGCCTTCGATTTTCACCGGACGCAGGGATTCGATGGTGCCCATGCGGACGGTCTGCACGCGACGTGCTTCGTCACGGGAGTAGGAGTCACCGGTCAGGCTCGATTGGCAGCCGGTGAGCAACATCGCCATCGTGGAAAAGGAAGCAACCAGCAGAACAGACTTACGCATAGCATCAACTCCAAAGGACGGGTAATCATTTAACTCCGCAGCTTGACGCCTGTCACGGCATCGCTCGGATAAAAATGTTCTGATTCAGGCCTTGTACAGGCATTCTCACGAATTAATCACACGGTAGTGGCAAATTTCTCGATCTGCGCGACTGAACCAGGATTTTCATGGATTACTTTATCATTGTCGTCACTACGGTTGCCGGTCTGTATTTCCACTGGTGGCTGTACGTAAGGATCAAACGCTGGATGGACCGCGATCTGGCGCTGGCACTGGCTGGCAAGGACGAACGGAAAAAGGCGTTCATGCTCCAGCAACTGGCGAGCGCTCACGCGCAAAAGATCAAACGCCGAGACCTGCCGCAATGGCTGGAGGCCGCTGCGGCAGGCTATCCCGACCAGTAGGCGCTTAAGGTGCCAGACGCTCAAGAAGCCAGTCGGCACCCAGCAGGCGATAGTTGAGGCGGTCGTGCAGGCGGCTTGGGCGGCCTTGCCAGAACTCGATGCGCTGCGGCACCAGACGGTAACCGCCCCAATGTTCCGGGCAATGCGGCTGGGTGTCGCTGAATCGTTGCTCGGTATCTTTGAGCAGCGCTTCCAGCTCCGCGCGATCGGCAATCACCCGGCTTTGGGGCGACGCCCAGGCACCGAGGCGGCTGCCCAATGGGCGAACCTGATAGTAAGCGTCGGACTCTTCAGGCGTGACCTTCTCCACCCGCCCCTCGATGCGCACCTGACGCTCCAGGGTTGGCCAGAAAAAAGTCATGGCCGCAAACGGGTTCTCGGCCAGGTGCTGACCCTTTGCACTGTCGTAATTGGTGAAGAAGGTGAAGCCCTGGGCGTCCAGGCCCTTGAGCAACAGGATACGGCAATGCGGTCGACCGTCCTGATCGACAGTGGCCAAGGTCATGGCGTTTGCCTCCACCGGTGCCTGTTCGGTTTTCACCGCATCAGCGAACCACTGGTGGAACAGCGCAAACGGCTCGGCCGGCGCTTGCGCCTCGGTCAGGCCATCACGGGTGTAGTCGCGACGCATATCAGCCAGAGCCTTGGTCATGGCGTTTTCCTTTTGGTTAACGAATCACTTCTTTGTGGTATCGGCGTCAGCGACTTTTTTCGTGTCGGCAGCGGCTTTGGCCGGTGCAGTCTTTTTCGCTGGAGTCGCTGTCTTAGCCGGTGTCTTCTTGGCGGCGGCTTTCTTGGCCGGCGCTTTTTTCGTCGCTGGAACCGCAGCTTTTTTGGCCGCAGGTGCCGGGGTCACTGGCTTGGCAACTGGCTTGACGTCTTGCGCGGCAACCATTGTCACTGGCGCAGGGGCCGGCATGTTGTACTTGCTCAGCAATGCAACCATGGTGTTCTGCGGAGTGACCAGCAGCTCTACACGACGGTTCAAGGCGCGACCTTCAACGCTGTCATTGGCGGCACGCGGGGCTTCACCACCCATGCCGCGCAGCATCAGGCGATCACGCTGAAGACCACTGAGACGGAAGATCGCAGCCACGGCCTGTGCACGCTCCTGACTCAACTTCACGTTGGCCGGTGCGGCACCCGAGGTGTCACTGTGGCCTAGCACCAGTACGGCAGTCTTCGAATCGACTTCTAGGATTTTCGCCACGCGGGTGAAAGGACCAAGGGTCACTGGCAGCAGCATCGCCGGGCGATCCGGGTTGAACGAGCCTTCGACCGGCGCTGTCACCACCAGCACGTTTTCACGACGTTCGAGTTGCAGGTTACTGCCCTTGATCGCTTCGCGCAGGCGCGGTTCGTAGTCATCGAGCCAGGCCTGGGTCACTTTCGGGTCCGGCATCGGCACGACTTTGGCGGTGCTCTGGTCCTTGCCACCGAACGGCCACCACCACTTGCCACCAGAATCGGCGTCAGCCTTGGCAACCGGAGCGGTAACGGCAGGCTTCAGCGGGGCAGGTGCGGGTTCTTTGGTTGCGACTTTGTCGGAGGAACCGAACGGCCACCAGCTACCGCCGTCTGCATCATTTTTAGGAGTCTGTGCACAACCGGTAATAGCGAAGCACAGTGCCAAAGCGAGTGTTGGTTTGGATGACATTGGATATCCACAAAAATGAAGTCATAAAAATCAGGCCGGGTTGGCCCGCACAAACAGATGATTCGAAACTGAAAAGGCTTTCGGGTTCCAACTCCGGAACCCTTGGGCGTGATTTACAGACAAGTGGCCAGTACCCGCACAAGCTTTTGTGCGCGCGGATCCATCAAGACGTACGGCCCCAGTGTATTTGTCACAAAACCGAAGGCGACATCGTGCTCCGGGTCAGCAAAACCGATGGAACCGCCCGCGCCCGGATGACCGAACGCTCGCGGGCCGAGGCCGAACGTCGCGTTGGGCACGTCCGGCTGATCGAGCATGCACCCCAGACCGAAACGGGTCCGGGTCAGTAATGTCTTGTCCTCGCCGAGGCTGTGCTCGCGGGTCAGTTCGTCGAGCATTTCGCCTTCCAGCAAACTGCCATCGAGCAGGCCGGCATAGAACCCGGCCAGGCTACGGGCATTGCCGTGACCATTGGCGGCGGGTTGTTGCATGCGCCGCCATTCCGGCTTGTTGGTGCTGGTCATGATCGAAGGCGGGTTGGTAAACGCCCGGGTGGTCATGGCCGTGGGTTCGCGCATGGTCACTTGCAGAAGGCGCTGGGCAGCGGCATCGCCCACATTGCCCTTGCCACGGGCGATATGCGCCACGCGATGAAACTCTTCGTCGGCCAGACCGACGTGGAAATCCAGCCCCAAAGGCTTGGCTACCCGCGCCACGATGGACTCACCCGGCCCGCGCCCATCGGCACGGCGCAACAATTCACCGACCAGCCAGCCATAAGTGATCGCCGCATACCCATGCCCCTGTCCCGGCGTCCACCACGGTGTTTCAGCAGCCAGGGCGTCGACCATGGTTTGCCAGTCGTAAAGGGCTTCGGGTGCCAGCAATTCCCGTAGCGCCGGCAGACCGGCCTGGTGGCAGAGCAGTTGGCGCAACGTCACGGACGCTTTGCCGGCGGCGGCAAACTCAGGCCAATAATGCGCAACCGGCGCATCCAGTTGCAGCTTGCCTTCGGCAACCAGTTGCAGGGCAGTGACGGCAGTAAAGGTTTTAGTGCAGGAAAACAGGTTGACGATGGTATCGCTGTGCCAGGCTTGCGCGCCGTCCTTGTCGCTGGTGCCGGCCCAGAGGTCGACGACGGTTTCGCCGCCGATCTGGATGCACAGCGCTGCGCCACGCTCCTGCGGATCGTCGAACAATGCCGCGAAGGCCTCGCGTACCGCTTCGAACTTGAGCTCGTAATAACCCTGAATCTGCACCCGCAACTCCCCTGGACAAGCGTTCTACAAAGTGGCCCGCATTGTTCCAGCCCTTGAGGGATTTGGGAACAGGGTCGGGCCGGGCGGTCAATCGCCCCTGGAAGTGATCAGTTTTTCCGGCGTCCTTACAGACGCCATCGCGAGCAGGCTCGCGATGAACGCTGACGCGGTGTGTCAGGACTCAGTGCCCCTTTCCGGAATGCCCGCCGGCAGCCTTGCCCGGCCCTTTGCCGGCCTCGGCCTTGCGTCCGCCTTCGGCGTCGTGTTTCTGTCTATCGGCCTCGGCGCCGGCCTTTTCAGCCTCTTTGCCTAATTGATCCACGGCCGCCAGGTTGCTCTTGCGCACACTGTCGACAAAGCCCTGAAATGGCAGGTCGGTAATCCCCACCAGACCGAAATGACCGTTTTCGCCATCCAACAGACGCCCGGTCACGGGTTGGTCGAGGTATTGGAACCAGTGCACGCCGACGATCGACGGCTCGCTCAGCGCCTGCTTGAGGAAGTTGGCGTAGGCCGGACCACGGTCCTCTTCCTTCGCCAGTTGCGTTACGCCGCCCCAGAACGGGCCACGGTCCGTCGAACCGAAGTTGAATTCGGTAATCAGTACTGGCTTGTCGAGGCTGTTCAGTTGCGCGAAGTCATAACCGTCCTGTGGTTTCAGGGTGTACATGTTGAAGCTCAGCACATCGCAGTATTGAGCGCAGGACTCCACGGCTTCTGGCGTGCTGATGGCAAAGCGGCCACCGAGCAGCATCTGGTTCGGCGCGTGCCATTTGAGCGAATCAGAGATCGTCTTGAAGTAGGTGTCGGCGAAGACCTTCTGGAAGTATTTGAAGTCGGCCTCGATTTCCGGATGGTCGGCGCTTGGCTGCGGCGGCTCGAAACCGGGGTCTTCCATCAGTTCCCATGCCGGCAAATCAATGCCCCAGGCTTTCGACAGGCCTTCCTGGTTGCGGTATTTATCGCGCAGCTGCTTGAGAAACGCGCGTTTGGCCGGCACGTCGGTGGTCATTTTCAACGTACCGTAGGCCAGGGCGTAGCGGGCCTTCGGATCGTCGCCGGGGCCAGCCCAGGCCAGTTCATTGTCGGCGTAGAAGCCGATCAGCCAAGGATCGTCGCGGTGATCGCGAGCGGCAATGGCCACGGCGCGCTCGGTGGCCATGGCGAAACGCGGGTCGAACGGATCGGGCATACCGCCCCACCAGTCCGTTCCCGTGCTGATGCTCGCGTAATCGCCGACGATCGATAGCGGCAAGGTGTATGGCACACGATCGGCGTTGCCCAGTGCCGGCGCACTCCAGTTGCCAATGGTGTTGAAGCCCCAGGCTTGCAGACGGTCGAGGGTATGATCGGCCCAGCGCTTTTCATCGAAGGTCGCTTTGCAGGGCTCGGCAGTTTTTTGCTCGGCCGCGTTCGCGACTGTCGCGTCTGCGGCGTCGGTCTTGGCCGCTCCGGCAATCCCGGATTCGGCCGTCGAAGGAACAACCGGTGGCTCGGCGGCCTTCTCCGCCGTGGCCTCTGCCGCATCAGCCTTGGCCGCTGCGGCGACACCGGCCTTGGTATCGCTGCCCAGAGCACAAGGGTCGCCATACAGGCGCTGTAAATTGGCACCATAAAAGTCGTACCAGCGCCCGACGTTGAACCCCCGGCCCTGATCAACGCCGTTGCCGCCACGGGTGTCACCTTCACCGAAGTGACTGGCCAGGGGCTCACCGGCCTTGGGCAGGGACTGGAACATCCATTCACGACCGGCGATATAAGTCTGATTGACGTCCGGGGTAACCGTGTTGACCCCCAGCGAATAGAACGGATGCCCTTCCGGAGTCACCAGGTACCAGCGACCGTCGCGTTTCTCCGTGCGGAAGAAACCGCTGGCCTTGAAGGCCGGACCGTTGGTCCAACCTCCGAATTTGTCCAGGGACGACTTTTCGCGCTCGGCCAGCCAGGTTTTCAGCTGTTGCTGTTCCTTGGCCGCGGCGCCTTTGAGTTGCTCATCGCTGCTGACCTTTTCCGGCCATTTGGCCCGGGTCGATTGACCGTAGGCATCCACCAAGGCGCCATACACGGTCTCAGTCACGGCCTCGGCGTCCTGAACGCCGAAGCGCTCAAGCAAAATGCTCTGGGCCACTTTCGGCTGATCCATCGACACGCTCACTGCCACCACCTGGCCGCGATCCAGCTCACCAGCGCTGCTGGCCAGCAGGATGCGCTGACCGTCGACCGTCATCGGCATGGGCGGCCCGGCCTTCATGCCCAGGCTCAACGGCGATGTCGGCTGCAACGGCACCAACAGGGTCTGCGCCGGGCCGGCCGGCAGATCGACACGGCTGACCAGCGTCTTGCCATCGTTGCTCTGGATGGTCACGTACAGGGTCAGCGCCCAATTCATGGCGTTCTGCACCCGCAGGCTCATGAAACCCGACTGCGACCAGTCCCAGGCCCCTGTCTGCGGGGTCAACCGCAGGGTCGGACGAGCGACCGGGTTGAACGTCACCCGCCGCAGCACTTCACCTTCGGCGGTTTGCTCGGCGTTGGATTGCGGCAGGTTGGCGTCCTGAGTGGTTACCTGGACCACATCGGCGGGGCGCACAAAGTTGAACAGCGTCTGCTGGGTGGCGGGTGCCGCCAGCAAGGGCGATGCAAACAACAGGGCAAAAACGGCAGGTAACGATTGGCGCAGCGAACGGCGAATCATGAGAACGGAATTCTCCCTAACGACCCGGATGGGCCAGTGGAAAAGCAATGGCAGAGAGATAGACAACACGATGGGCAGATTTGCCCACCGATGTATCAGGAAATTTCACGACGGAATGGCGGCAACGCATTGAGGATCGCCTTGCCATAGCGCTGGGTGACCAGACGCCGGTCAAGCAGGGTGATGGTGCCGCGATCTTCCTCGGTGCGCAGCAGGCGACCGCAGGCCTGGACCAGTTTCAGCGAGGCGTCCGGTACGGAGATTTCCATGAACGGATTGCCGCCACGGGCTTCGATCCATTCGGCCAACGCCGCCTCGACCGGGTCATCCGGCACCGAGAACGGAATTTTGGCGATCACCACGTGCTCGCAATAGGCGCCGGGCAGGTCGACCCCCTCGGCAAAACTCGCCAGGCCGAACAACACGCTGGAGTCCCCGCCATCCACCCGCGCCTTGTGCTTGTTCAGGGTTTCCTGCTTCGACAGGTTGCCTTGAATGAACACTTGCTTGCGCCAGTCGCGGTCCAGGCCGTCGAACACGTCCTGCATCTGCTTGCGAGAGGAAAACAGCACCAGGGTGCCGCGGGAACCTTCGACCAGATCAGGCAAGTCGCGAATGATCGCGGCGGTGTGCGCCGCCGCATCACGGGGGTCGGCATTCAGATTCGGCACCCGCAGCACGCCGGCATCGGCGTGATGAAACGGGCTGGGCACCACGGCAGTCACGGCTTTCTTCGGCAGGCCGGCGCGCATGCGAAAGCGGTCGAAGGTGCCGAGGGCGGTCAAGGTGGCCGAGGTCACGAGCGCACCGTAGGCCACGTTCCACAGGTTGCGTCGCAGCATTTCCGCCGCGAGGATCGGGCTGGCGTTGACTTCGATGTCGAACAGCGAGCCGCTTTCGGCCAGGGTCAGCCAGCGGGCCATCGGTGGGTTGTCTTCCGGGTCTTCAACGGTGAAGGCGGTCCACAACTCCCAATTGCCCGAAGAACGGGACAACAGGCTGCCGAACAGTGGATACCACTCTTCAGCCTGGTTGCTGGCGATACCGATGTTGACTTCGCCGTCCATGCCTTCCTTGAGCAAATCGGTCAGGCGGGTGAACAGGTCGGTCAGGCGGGCGAAGCCTTTTTTCAGCTCGATGCCCATTTCCCGCATGTGTTCGGGAATCACCCCGCCGACGAAACGGTGACGCGGTCGTTCGCGACCTTCAACGTCTTCGCCGGGTTTGAAATCGGCGACTTGCTCGCAGGCGGTGAACATGAACTGCTGCTGGGTCTTGATCTCCCGCGCCAGCTCCGGCACCTGTTCGATCAACTTGCCCAGATCACCGGGCAACGGGTGTTGGGCCAGCAACTTGGTGAGGTTCTTGGCGGTGGTTTCCAGCCAGTCGGCGGTCGAGCGCAGGCGCGTGTAGTGGGCGAAGTGGCCGATGGCCTTGTCCGGCAGGTGATGGCCTTCGTCGAATACGTAAATGGTGTCTCGCGGATCGGGCAGCACCGCGCCACCGCCCAGGGCCAGGTCGGCCAGGACCATGTCGTGGTTGGTGACAATCACATCGACCTTGCCCATGCCTTCGCGGGCCTTATAGAAGGCGCACTGGCCGAAGTTCGGGCAATGACGGTTGGTGCACTGGCTGTGATCGGTGGTCAGGCGCGCCCAGTCGGCGTCTTCCAGTGCGGTGGACCAGCTGTCGCGATCGCCGTCCCATTTATTGCCGGCGAGTTTTTCGATCATGCTGGTAAACAGCTTCTGACTGGCCTCATCGACCTCGATCTTGAAGCCTTCTTCTTCGAACAACTGCGCCGTGGCGGTTTGCGCGTGGCCTTCCTGGAGCAACATGTCGAGCTTGGACAGGCACATGTAGCGCCCGCGCCCCTTGGCCAGCGCGAAACTGAAATTCAGCCCGCTGTTGCGCATCAGGTCAGGCAAGTCCTTGTAGACGATCTGCTCTTGCAGGGCGACGGTGGCCGTGGCGATCACCAGGCGCTTGCCGGCCGCTTTCGCCGTCGGGATGGCGGCCAGGCTGTAAGCGACGGTCTTGCCGGTACCGGTGCCGGCTTCCACCGCGACAATCGCAGGCTCGCCGCTGCGCCGACCTTCGTCGTCGGTGTCGATATCCCCGAGGACCTTGGCCACTTCGGCAATCATCAGGCGTTGGCCATAGCGCGGCTTAAGGCTCTTGGCTTCGAGAAAACGCGAATAGGCGCCCTGGATCGTGGTTTTGAGTTCAGTGCTGATCATGGATTGTCGGGCGCAAAAAACGCTGGATAAATTTTCAGTGGTTCGGAACGACGGCTATCATACCCCGCTAATTAATCCCGCGCAGAACGGAGTACCCCAATGACCGCTTTTAGCCTTGTTTATAGCCTGCATGTCCTCGCCGCACTGGTGTGGGTCGGCGGCATGTTTTTCGCCTGGATGGTCTTGCGCCCTGCGGCTGTGAAAGCACTGGAGGGCCCTGCCCGACTGAAATTGTGGGTAGAAGTGTTTCAAGGTTTTTTCCGCTGGGTCTGGGTGGCGGTCGTGCTGCTGCCCGTCAGCGGTGTGGGCATGCTGCATATGCACTTCAACGGATTTGAAACCGCTCCGCGCTATGTGCAGGTGATGATGGGCTTGTATGTGGTGATGACGGCGCTGTTCATCCGGATTCAGGCGCTGATGCTGCCTGAGTTGCGCACGGCGGTCATTGCACAGGATTGGCCGGCGGGGGCTGCGGTGCTCGGGAAGATTCGGCGCCTGGTGGGGATCAATCTGATTGTCGGGTTGGTGCTGGTGGCGATTGCTGCGGCGCGGCCGATGTTCTAAAAGCATCGCGAGCAAGCTCGCTCCCACAGGTTCGGAGCAATCCCGTGGGAGCAAGCTTGCTCGCGAAGACCATCGATCAGACGACACACACTTCAGAAATTGCTTACAACCGCTGAACCGTCACCGAGCCCGCCGCACCCGCGGGCCCCGGCTGGCCATCGGCGCCAGGTTTGCCGCTTTTGCCGCCATCGGCCTTGTAGATGAAGCAACCCTTGGCCTTACCGCCCGCTCCCGGCTTGCCGCCGGGACCGGCCAAGCCACCGGCTCCGCCAGCGACCTGAACCTTGATTTGTTCGGCGGGATATTCGCGCGGCACTGCCAGCTTGACCAACGCCCCCGGCGCTCCGGGCTGGCCATTACTGCCATCGCTGCCATCGGCACCGCGCCCCGCCTGCCCCCAGGTGCAGCCTGGAGGCTGGCCGTTGGCCCCGTCGAGGCCGACGAATCCCGGCGCTCCCGCACCACCGCGAGCATCCACCAACAATTGCGGCGCCTTCAGTGCCTTGATCTGCAAATTCAGATTACGCCCGGAGCGGGCCGCCTTCTGGTAAGTGCCGGGGGCGCCGCGAGCGGTGATCTGGCTGCCCTCGGCCAACTCGGCACGACTGACTTTCAACTCCAGCGCCTGTTCGCTGGGCACGATAGCGATCCGCGCATCACGGCCCAGGTGCAATTCGCCGACGGTGACCTCGGTTACATTCGACGGAATGAGCAATGTGCCGTAATCAGCCACTTCCAGGCGATCCAGCTGCAAGGTGCTTGCGGTGTTGGGCAAGCGCATCAGCGAGTTGGTTTCAACACTCACCACCTGTGCGCAGGCCAGTGGACTGATGAGTACGGCGAGCAGACAGAGTTTACGCATGGAAAGCCTTCGGTGCAGTCGGAGCGGGAATGGTTTGCAGGTGGAAAACGCCGAAAAAGAGAATGTTCAAGCGATCACGCCAGGGATGGGCGCGCGCCCTGAGGCTGCGGAAGCAGAAGACAATCTCCAGCAGGTGGAGCCCTGCCAGCAGGCTGCCGGCCAGGTTGACCAGCAGGTGCAGCGGATGGATGAACGGCATGAGCAGATTGACCAGCACCACCGACCAGAACAGCAGGGTCAGCAGCTTCCCCAGCCCCCAGAACACCTTCATACGCTCCCCCGAACAGAATTATTATTTGCACGCACAGTAACGGCTTCCACGCGGGATAAGCCAGAGGGCAACCAAAAATTCTTCATGAAGATCGCTGACTGGCTGTCGGGACGACCTGAAAAGTCACCCGACAGCTCTATTTCGAGGTTCAGCGATTGATGTGCAGCTCCACGCGACGGTTTTTCGCGCGGCCTTCATCTGTTTCGTTATCGGCCACAGGCTGGCTTTCGCCTTTGCCTTCGCTGGTGATTTTGTTCGGCGCCACGCCCTGGCTCAGCAGGTATTCGGCGACACTGCTGGCGCGCCGCTGCGAGAGTGCCTGGTTATTAGCATCCGATCCGACGCTGTCGGTGAAGCCAACCACCTTGATGCTGACCACATCGGCGTCTTCCAGCTTGCCCATGATCGAGTCCAGTTGACTCTTCGCGGTGGGTGTCAGCTCGGACTGGTTAAAAGCAAACAGCACATCACCGGCATCACTCAGGGTAATGACCTCCGATTGCGCCGGTTCGGCAGGCTTCACACTGGCCGGGTACTGGGGCAGCGGGCAACCTCGATGATCGACAGGGGTGTTGGCCGGTGTATCAGGGCAGCGATCACGGCGGTCGAAAACGCCATCGCCGTCTTCGTCGCCATCCTGGGCATAGCAAATCAAACCACCGGTCAAAATACCGAGCGCCGCTCCACCGGCCGCCCATCCGCCACTTTCGACAGCGCCAAGGCCTCCGCCGACCAGTCCGCCAATGACGCTGCAGATCGGCCAGGTACGTTGATTGAGGGGAGCAGTGCCGTCACTGTGAGTGGCGCAACCGGTCAACAGGCTGCCAAGTAGCAGAACCGGCAAGACGGTCCGTGTGAATTGGGTCATTTTGAGAAGCTCCTGTGTCACCGGTCAATGCCGGTTACACAGGAGTAAAGACGGGCATCCGCGACTGCACAAGCCGCGGATGCGAGGGACTTAGCGCTGGATTTTGATTTCCGTGCGACGGTTCTGTGCACGGCCGTCGGCGGTTTTGTTATCGGCAACCGGCTGGCTTTCACCGGCACCGGAAACAGACACGAAGTTGCTCCGCGGCACGCCTTGCTGGATGAGGTACTCAACCACCGAGTGGGCGCGTTTGTCCGACAGTTTCTGGTTGTAGCTATCGCTGCCCACGCTGTCAGTATGACCGGTAACGGTCATCCGTGCGGTTGGGGCTTCCGCTTTCAAGCGAGTGGCGATCTTGTCGAGCACCTGCTTGTCAGACGCAGTAAGTGTCGCTTTGTCGAACTGGAAGTGAACATCGCGGATGACAATCGTTTCTTCCTTGACCACCACGGCCTCTTCGACCACTGGTGCAGGTGCTGGTGGTGGGCAACCATCGGCATCGACTTTCACGCCATGAGGCGTGCCCGGGCACTTGTCGCGGCTATCCGGCACACCATCGCCGTCTTCGTCGCCATCCCCGTGAACCCAGCAATAGGCCGCTGCCGTACCACCGACAATCAGCGCGCCATAACCGGCCCAGGAGGAGCTCTCGGTTGCACCGAGACCCGCGCCCACGACACCACCGACGGCCGCACAGGTCGGCCAGTCGGTTTTCTGCAAACCTGCGCAACCAGTCAACACACTGGTTAGCAGAACCAGGGGTAATGCTGTCCGAACTATGCTCATCTAGTTTTCTCCTGAAGGATCGGCTTAGAACCGATTCAGGGAGTAAAGACCGGAGTTTTAATCTCCGCCAGCAATAGGCCATTGCTGTTTTTTCCACTGTTCAGCACTGATCGCCGGTTTTGCGTCAAAGCCGCTCTAGGCTCGGACTCACAGGCAAGCTAGTCTTGGCAGATCTGATTGAGGATCTTTGATGATTGCAGGTAACTCTTCGCGCACGCCGCAGCAGGCGCTGGCCGCTTTGCTCGATCTTTACGCCCCTTCGCGCCTGTTGCTGATCGGCGCCAGCGAATTCCCCGCGCTTGAAGCGTTCAAGCTCGCACACCCCGACAGCTGCGTGGCGCACGCGGCACCCGGGCCGTTACCTGCCGAGCTGGCGGCGCGCCGGTTTGACCTGGCGCTGGTGGTCGATTGCCTTGAGCACCTGCCCAAGCGTGACGGCCTGAATTTGCTCGGTGGTATCCGCAACCTCAATGCCAGTCGCATTGCGGTGCTGGCGGACCTGCCCGCCAGTGGCTGGCAAGAAACGGATTTTTTCTCCCTGGCGCTGCAGGCCAGCGAACGCTTCCAGCGTGACGATCAAGTGCTGACGCTGTTCACCTATGATCTGCTTGACTACAAACAAGTCCCCGACTGGCTCAACTCGCGGTTCTGGGCCAATCCGGAAAACTTCGGGAAATATTGGTGGTAATGCAATGAGTACATCCATTTGCCCTTGCGGCAGCGGCACCCTGCTCGATGCCTGCTGCGGTCATTACCATGCCGGCCACCCGGCTCCTTGCGCCGAAGCCCTGATGCGCTCGCGCTACAGTGCCTACGTGCTTGGCCTGATCGATTATCTGGTGGCCACCACCCTGCCCGCGCAGCAAGCCGGCCTTGATCGGCAATCGATCAGCGACTGGAGCGCACAAAGCACCTGGCTGGGTCTCGAGGTGGAAAGCTCCGAAGTCCTCGGCGGTCAGCCCGAACACGCTTTCGTGACCTTCACCGCGCGCTGGCACGACGGCAGCGGTGAACACAGTCATCGTGAGCGTTCGTCGTTCGTTCAGAACGCCGAACGCTGGTATTTCATCGATCCGACCGTGCCCCTCGTCGTCGGGCGTAACGACGCCTGCCCCTGCGCCAGCGGTCAGAAGTTCAAGAAGTGCTGTTCGGGTTATTTCGGCCGTTGATGTGAATCCAGGGAGCTAGACTGGGCATCAAAGGAGTCCCACCATGCTCAGTCGACGACGCACACTTCAAACACTCATCCTGCTGTTGTTTCTGGGGCTCGGCGGCTGTGCGTCGTGGTTCAGCGACGACGAGCCGGACCCCGAGGTGCATCTGGTCAGGGTTGAAGTCGTGCGAGCCAAACTGTTGGAGCAGCGCTTTGTGTTGCATTTCCGGATCGATAACCCCAACGACAGCGACCTGACGGTGCGAGGCCTGGAATACCGCATTCATCTTGGCGACATTCTGCTGGCCGAGGGCGAGCATGAACACTGGATCACCGTCGGCCCCAAACGCAGCGGTTTTTACAAGGTGCCGATCCGCACCAACCTGTGGCCGAAAGTGAGGGATCTGGTCAAGCAACTGAAAAGTCCCAAGCAACCCGTCCCCTATCGACTGGAAGGCGAAATGGAAACCGGTTTATTCATCGCCCACTACGTGCACCTGGCGCGTAATGGCGTGATAATCCCCGCCGATCTAATTCCGGAGTAACCCCGATGACCCAGCAACCCCATGTTCATGGCCCAGACTGCAACCACGATCACGACCACCATGATCACGACCATGGCCATGTCCACGGCCCGAACTGCGGCCACGCCCACCAGGAACCGGTGCGCAACGCCCTGAAAGACGTCGGCCGCAATGACCCTTGCCCGTGTGGCAACGGCAAGAAGTTCAAGAAGTGCCACGGCGCTTGATGGGTTAGACCCATTTCCCTTGAGGAGTCGGCTTGCTGGCGATCAATGCGACGCGTTTTGTCATACGCACCGCTTCGCTGGCAAGCCAGCTCCCACAGGTTTTCAATCGGCCATCAATATCTGCGCCGAATTGACCACCGTCGCATACTCGCCATGCAAATTCCCCAGCGACATCCCATGTACCTCTTCAGCTGAACGGGCATGCCCGAAAAAGTCGACCTTGTCGAAGGTAAAGCACGCGTCCTCCGCCACCCACGTATCGAACCCCAGATTGCCTGCGGTACGCGCCGTGGACTCCACGGAGTTGTGAGTCGCCACGCCGACGATGATCAATTGTTCGACCCCCGTTTCTCGCAAACACGCCTCCAGCCCCGTCGAGCAAAACGCATCCGGCACCTGTTTTTGAATCAGTCGCTCGCTTGGCAATGGCTGAAACCGCTCCTGAAATTCGACGCCCGATTGTTGTGGCCAGAACACCGAGTCCTCCGAGCGGGACAGGTGTTGCACATGAATGATCGGCCGCCCGCTGCGACGCCAGTGGCCCAAGAGCGCCAGCATGCGATCTTCGGCCCGGGGATTGTTGCGCCGGCCGAGTCTGGGGTGAAGGATGCCTTTTTGCTGATCGATGATGATCAGTGTCGCGTTTTTCTCAAGCTCCATGCTCGCTCTTCTCACGCCAGGTCAGTTGATTTCCTGCACTTCAACATCGGCCCCGGCCAGTGGCAAGCCATCGAATGCAAACGGGATCTCGGACAAAACCTGAAATAACCTTGCCGCCCGCTTGCGCGGCCACCTCCTGCTCACTAACGTAGCGCCTTTACTGACGTTACCGCCCCGCAGGAGCTTTACCATGGCCTCGCCAGCCCTTACACATTTTCTACCCCGGTTCGGCGTTGCCGCAGCAGTTGCAGGTGTTTTGAGCCTGACCGGCTGTCAGAGCTTCAACGCACAGGACTCCGTCCCGCCGACTTCCGGCGTACAGCCGCTCAAAGGCCTGGCGCAGAACGTTTCGGTACGCCGCAATGCCATGGGCATGCCGCTGATCGAAAGCAGCAGCTTCCACGACGCACTGTTCACCCTCGGCTATGTGCACGCCAGCGACCGCATCACGCAAATGGTCACCTTGCGTTTGCTGGCCCAGGGTCGTCTGGCCGAGATGCACGGTTCGGACCTGCTGGACGCCGACCGCTACATGCGCGCGGTCAATCTGAAGAAAAGCGCCGGCGAGCTCTATAAGGCATCGTCGCCACGCCTCAAGCGCTTCTTCGAAGTCTATGCCCGCGGGGTCAACGCTTACCTGTTCCGCTACCGCGACAAGCTGCCGGCGGACCTCGCTTCCAGCGGCTACAAGCCTGAATACTGGCAACCGGAAGACTCGGCGCTGATTTTCTGCCTGCTCAACTTCAGCCAGTCAGCCAACCTGCCCGAAGAGATCTCCACGCTGGTACTGGCCCAAACGGTCTCCACCGACAAACTGCCATGGCTGACCCCATCCGCCCCTGATGAACAATTGCCAGTGGCCGAAAGCGAAAAGCTGCAAGGCATCAAACTCAACGGGCAAGTACCGGGACTGGCTGAAATCAGCAAAGCCACGAGCCAGCTCGCCGAGCTGAATCTGCTCGGCGCCACTTCATCGAACAACTGGGCCATTGCCCCACAACGCAGCCGCAGCGGCAAGAGCCTGCTGGCAAGCGACAGCCATGGGCCGATGGGCGTGCCGTCGTTGTTCAGCTACGTGCAGATTCGCGCACCGAAATACCAGGCATCCGGCGTGACCATCGCCGGGTTGCCGATGGTGCTCGGCGGCTTCAACGGCAAGGTCGCGTGGAGCACGACCAGCGTCATGGGTGATAACCAGGACCTGTTCCTGGAAAAAATCAAACGCCAGGGCAATGGCCTGGCCTACGAAAACGGCGGCAAATGGCAGCCGGCGGTGGTGCGCAACGAAACCTATTTCGTCAAAGGCCAGCGGCCGATTCGCGAAGCGGTGTATGAAACCCGCCACGGCCCCCTGCTCAACAGCGCTCAGGGGTTTGCCCAGGGCAGCGGATTCGGCCTGGCCTTGCAGACGCCGAGCTTCACCGATGACAAAACCCTGGATGCGTTTTTTGACCTGTCCCGCTCGCAGAATGTCGAGAAGGCGTCGGACGCCAGCCGAGAGATCCGCGCCATTGCGCTGAACCTGGTGTTTGCCGATGCCAGCAACATTGGCTGGCAAGTCACCGGTCGCTACCCGAACCGTCGCGAAGGCGAAGGCCTGTTGCCCTCACCAGGCTGGGAAGGTCGCTACGATTGGGATGGCTACGCCGACCCGATGCTGCACCCCTACGATCAAGACCCGGCCCAGGGCTGGCTCGGCACCGCGAACCAACGGGTCATCCCCCATGGCTACGGCATGCAATTGTCTAACTCCTGGTCGGCACCGGAACGCGGCGAACGTCTGGCTGAGCTGGCCGGGGTGGGCAAGCATGACACCCGCAGCCTGATCGCGATGCAGTACGACCAGACCACCACCTTCGCCGCCAAATTAAAGAAAATGTTCGCAGCGCCGGGCATGTCCCAACCGCTCAAACAAGCCATCGCGGCTTTGCCCGCAGCGGATGGAGCCAAGGCACGCGAAGCGTTCACCCGTTTGATGACGTTCGATGGCAAACTCAGCCCGACCTCCGCCGATGCGGCGATCTACGAGCTGTTCCTGCAGGAAAGCGCCAAGCAGATTTTCCTTGATGAACTGGGGCCAGAAAGCAGCCCGGCATGGAAGGCCTTTATCGCCAACGGCAAGTTGTCCTATGCCGCGCAGGCCGATCACCTGCTGGGCCGCGAAGACAGCCCGTTTTGGGATGACGTGCGCACCGCGCAGAAAGAAGACAAGCCAACGATTCTCGCGCGCAGCCTGGCAGCCGCGATCAGCGCCGGGGACAGTCAACTGGGCGGCGACCACAAAGCCTGGCAGTGGGGCAAACTGCACCGCTACGAATGGAAGAATGCCACTGGCCAGACCGTGCGCGGTCCGTTGCCGGCCGGCGGCGATCACACCACGCTCAACACGGCTGCGTTCGCCTGGGGCCAGGACTTCAACACCACGCTGGCGCCTGCCATGCGCTTTATCGTCGACTTCGGCCAGGCCGAACCGCTGATGGGCCAGAATGCCACCGGCCAGTCCGGTAACCCGGCCAGCCCGAATTACCTGAACGGCATCGAGCCGTGGCTGAAAGGTCAGTATCAGAGCTTGCCGATGCAGCCGCAAAACTTTGACAAGGTGTACGGGACCAAACGATTGACCCTGACACCTGGCAAGTAAACCCATTCCCTGTGGCGAGGGAGCTTGCTCCCGCCGGGCTGCGAAACGGCCCTTGAATCTGTCCACGCGGCACATCCGTCAAACGTCACTGTCGCGTTTACGGCTGCTGCGCAGTCGAGCGACAGCAAGCGCCCTCGCCATAGGGCTTCGCCACATTCGACCTAAAAAAGTGCAGGCTTCCCACGTCGCCCAATTTCGTGCACTAATCCCTTCCGGCAATTTCCTGAACACCTTTTAAAACGCTTGTTCGGCACTCTGGTTCGGAAATTGCTACTTTCATTAAGTCTTACGCTCACCAGTAACAATAATTCTGCGCCACAAGCGCTCATATTGGTTCTTAGGGATTGAATAATGAAAAAAGCATTGCTGACCCTTTCTGCACTGGCATTGTGCGTTGCCGCTGGCTCCGCGCTGGCAAAGGAATACAAGGAATTGCGTTTTGGCGTTGACCCTTCCTACGCACCGTTCGAGTCGAAAGCGGCCGACGGCAGCCTGGTCGGTTTCGACATCGATCTGGGGAACGCAATCTGCGCCGAGCTGAAGGTCAAGTGCAAATGGGTCGAGAGCGATTTCGACGGCATGATTCCTGGCCTGAAGGCCAATAAATTCGACGGTGTGATCTCTTCGATGACCGTCACTCCGGCCCGCGAAAAAGTCATCGACTTCTCCAGCGAACTGTTCTCCGGCCCAACCGCTTACGTGTCCAAGAAAGGTTCTGGCATCACGGCAGACGTCGCGTCGCTCAAAGGCAAAACCGTCGGCTACGAGCAAGGCACCATTCAGGAAGCCTATGCCAAAGCCGTTCTGGACAAGGCTGGCGTGAAAACCCAGGCCTATCAGAACCAGGACCAGGTGTACTCCGACCTGACTTCCGGTCGTCTCGACGCCGGGATCCAGGACATGCTGCAAGCCGAACTGGGCTTCCTGAAATCGCCAAACGGCGCCGATTACGAAATCAGCAAGCCGGTCGACAGCGAACTGCTGCCAGCCAAGACAGCGGTCGGTATTAAGAAAGGTAACACCGAGCTGAAAGCCCTTTTGGATAAAGGTATCAAAGCGTTACACGATGATGGCACCTACGCCACCATTCAGAAGAAACACTTTGGCGATCTGAATCTGTACAGCGGCAAATAATGCCCGGCGCCCATTTCGCGATGGGCGCTTTTTTCTTCCGATCAGGTTGCTGATTTATGTTTGAAAACCTCCTACAAAATCTGGGGCTCTCAGCCTTCAGCCTCAAGGGCTTCGGTCCGTTGCTGATGGAAGGCACCTGGATGACCATCAAATTATCGGCGATGTCGCTGCTGGTGGCCGTATTGCTCGGCCTGCTCGGCGCCAGTGCCAAACTGTCAAAAGTCAAACTGCTGCGCTTGCCTGCCCAGTGCTACACCACGCTGATTCGCGGGGTGCCGGATCTGGTGCTGATGCTCCTGATTTTCTACAGCCTGCAAACCTGGCTGACATCGTTCACCGACTACATGGAATGGGAATACATCGAGATCAACCCGTTCAGCGCCGGTGTTTTGACCCTGGGCTTCATTTACGGCGCGTACTTCACCGAAACGTTCCGCGGCGCGATCCTCGCCGTGCCTCGCGGCCAGGTTGAAGCCGCCACCGCCTACGGTCTCAAACGCGGCCAGCGTTTCCGCATCGTGGTGTTCCCGCAGATGATGCGCTACGCCCTGCCGGGTATCGGCAACAACTGGATGGTCATGCTCAAGGCCACCGCGCTGGTATCGATCATTGGCCTGGCTGACCTGGTCAAGGCCGCGCAGGACGCCGGTAAAAGCAGCTACCAGCTGTTCTATTTCCTGGTACTCGCCGCCCTGATCTACCTGGCGATCACCAGTGCCTCCAACTTCATTCTGCGCTGGCTGGAACGCCGCTATGCCGCCGGGACACGGGAGGCCGTGCGATGATCGAACTCCTTCAGGAATACTGGAAAGCCTTTCTCTACACCGACGGCCAGAACATCACCGGCCTGGCCATGACCCTGTGGCTGCTCAGCGCGTCGATCTTCTTCGGTTTCATCGTATCGATTCCGCTATCCATCGCCCGGGTCTCACCGCACTCCTACATTCGCTGGCCGGTGCAGTTCTACACCTACCTGTTCCGGGGCACACCACTCTATATCCAGCTGCTGATCTGCTACACCGGTATCTACAGCCTGGCCGCCGTGCGTGCGCAACCGCTGCTGGACAGTTTTTTCCGCGACGCAATGAACTGCACCATCCTGGCGTTCGCCCTGAATACTTGCGCCTATACCACGGAGATTTTCGCCGGGGCGATTCGCAGCATGAACCACGGTGAAGTCGAAGCGGCCAAGGCTTACGGCCTGACAGGCTGGAAGCTGTATGCCTACGTGATCATGCCTTCGGCCCTGCGTCGCTCGTTGCCCTACTACAGCAACGAAGTGATTCTGATGCTGCACTCGACCACCGTGGCGTTCACCGCGACCATCCCGGACATCCTGAAAGTCGCTCGGGATGCCAACTCGGCGACCTTCCTGACCTTCCAGTCGTTCGGCATCGCCGCACTGATCTACCTGACCGTCACCTTTGCGCTGGTCGGCCTGTTCCGTCTCGCCGAACGCCGATGGCTGGCCTTCCTCGGGCCGACCCACTAGGACTTCTCGCACATGCGCCACCAGATACATGACTTGCTGTCCCCGCTGCCGGGGACCGCACGACAGATCCACAGTTTTCACTTCGGGCCGCAACCGGCCAACGGCAAGATCTACATCCAGTCCTCCCTTCACGCCGATGAAATGCCCGGCATGCTGGTGGCCTGGCACCTCAAGCAACGCCTGGCGGAGCTGGAAGCCGCCGGCCGCCTGCGCAGCGAAATCGTTCTGGTTCCGGTGGCCAATCCGGTCGGCCTGGAGCAAGTGCTGATGGATGTACCGCTGGGCCGCTACGAGCTGGAAAGCGGTCAGAATTTCAACCGCTGGTTCGTCGATCTGAGCGAAGAGGTCGGCAACGAGATCGAGGGCCGACTGGGCGATGACCCGCAGCACAACCTCGAACTGATTCGTGACAGTTTGCGTAATGCACTTGCCCGGCAGACCGCCAGCACCCAGTTGCAATCCCAGCGCCTGACCCTGCAGCGGCTGGCCTGCGATGCCGACATGGTGCTGGACCTGCATTGCGATTTCGAAGCCGTCGCGCACCTGTACACCACACCGGATGCATGGCCCCAGGTCGAGCCTCTGGCCCGCTACATCGGTGCCGAGGCCAGCCTGTTGGCCACTGACTCCGGCGGGCAGTCGTTCGACGAATGCTTCACCTTGCTCTGGTGGCAGTTGAAAGAGCGCTTCGGCGAACATTTCGACATTCCGGCGGGCAGCTTTTCGGTGACCGTCGAACTGCGCGGCCAGGGTGACGTCAACCACCCGCTGGCCAGCCTGGACAGTCAGGCGCTGATCGATTACCTGATTCATTTCGGCGCGATCACCGGTGAGCCGGCGCCCATGCCCGAGCTGCCCTACCCGGCCACACCGCTGGCGGCTGTCGAACCCGTGGCCACGCCCGTCGGCGGCTTGCTGGTGTTCACTGCGCTGCCAGGGGAATACCTGGAAGCCGGGCAATTGATCGCTGAAATCATTGACCCGATCGCGGATCGCGTCACCCCCGTTCATTGCACCGCCGCCGGGTTGATGTACGCCCGCTCGCTGCGCCGCATGGCCACTGCCGGCATGGTAATCGCCCATGTCGCGGGCACCGAAGCCTATCGCAGCGGCTACCTACTTTCGCCTTGAGGATGCCTGTTCCATGTACAAACTGACCATCGAAGGCCTGCATAAAAGCTACGGCGATCATCAGGTGCTCAAAGGCGTTTCGCTCAAGGCCAACACCGGCGACGTCATCAGCCTGATCGGCGCCAGCGGCTCGGGTAAAAGTACCTTTCTGCGCTGCATCAACTTTCTCGAACAACCCAACGACGGCGCCATGAGCCTCGACGGCCAGGCGATCCGCATGATCAAGGATCGACACGGCATGCATGTCGCCGATCCCGATGAGCTGCAACGGATCCGTACCCGCCTGGCCATGGTGTTCCAGCACTTCAACTTGTGGAGCCACATGACCGTGCTGGAAAACATCACCATGGCCCCGCGCCGGGTGCTGGGGTGCAGCAAGCAGGAAGCCGAAGACCGCGCACGACGCTATCTGGACAAGGTTGGCCTGGCAGCGCGGGTGGCGGACCAATATCCGGCATTCCTCTCCGGCGGCCAGCAACAGCGGGTGGCCATTGCCAGGGCGCTGGCCATGGAGCCGGAGGTCATGCTGTTCGATGAGCCGACTTCGGCACTCGACCCGGAGCTGGTGGGTGAGGTGCTACGCGTAATCCAGGGCCTGGCCGAAGAAGGCCGGACCATGATCATGGTGACCCACGAAATGAGCTTCGCCCGCAAGGTCTCGAGCCAGGTGCTGTTCCTGCATCAGGGCCTGGTGGAAGAGGAAGGCGCGCCGGAAGATGTGCTGGGCAATCCGAAGAGTGAGCGATTGAAGCAATTCCTCAGCGGTAACCTGAAATAAACGCCGAACGAAAAAAGGGGAGCCGCATTCCCGGCTCCCCTCGCTCAAACATCAAGCACTCGCATCGTGCTCAAGCCTGAAACGGCCATTGGTCACTTCCAGACCGTCTGCATCTATCCCACTGAAGCTTCCGGCAAACTGCGCATCTCCACCCACGGTCAAATCAAGTGCGCCTCGATACAACTCGGCTTCGGAGTTGCCCGTCACATGGATAACCATGGGGGACCGCTCACTAAGCCCCAGACTGAAGCTGCCACTCTGGATTCCAACCGGCAGATAGACATAAAACGCTGTCCCCTTCCCGTTATCAGCCTCGATACAGTGGATGCCTGGCCGATCATGGAAGTAGAGTCCGTGCGTCACGCGAAACGGTAGTGGATCGCCGGCCGTGCTCACATCGGCGCTTAAGTGCCCCGATCGATTTGTACTCATCTGAATGTCCTTTTCATAGGCGGAATAACTGCCCGCCGCCGACCTTTTCCAAAAAGTCGCAGAACGAGCAACGCCGGAATAAAAACACGGCCGGATCGGAAATAGGTTTCGACGACGATTACAGTTATTGCAGGATATGAGTCGATCAACACTGGAGCGAACTTCGCCCGCGCCGACGCACAAGCAGCAGCGCTTTCGATGCGTTTGCTGGTGACCATGAAGTCCGCCGGGACAACAACTGTAGGATCTTTGTCATCGGCGACAACGAAATATGGTCAGTCAGCTGAAGTCTTCACAGACCTCAGCTGACTGACCATTCATTTTTCTGCGCAGGCAATCAGGCCACAGGGGCGGGAGGCGGCTCATCCGGCAGGGTGGGCTCACCGGGCTCGGTGGGCTGTTCGTTGGGGGTATCGGGATCAGGCTGGCCGGGGATGCCTCCTGCCATGCTGATCGGAGGGTGTGCCAACAAGGACCAGGCCAGGACGCCAACCTGATTGGGCTCAAGCCTTGCCAGTTCGGCACTTATTCGCGGGTCGATCTTCATAAAGCACTCCTGAGCGATGGTCCGGTCCGCGTTGCGCGAATCAGAGCAGTACACTCCATAGAGTGTACGCTCGCCCAGGAATTCCCACGGTTCGTCAGACGGCTGACTCAGGTCCGCGGCAGGGTCACGCCACGCTGGCCCTGATACTTGCCGCCACGGTCCTTGTAAGACACTTCACACTCTTCGTCAGACTCAAGGAACAGCATCTGTGCCACGCCTTCATTGGCGTAGATTTTCGCCGGCAGGTTGGTGGTGTTGGAAAATTCCAGGGTCACGTGACCTTCCCACTCAGGCTCGAGCGGCGTGACGTTGACGATGATGCCGCAACGCGCGTAGGTACTTTTACCCAGGCAAATGGTCAGCACATTGCGTGGAATGCGGAAGTATTCGACGGTGCTGGCCAGGGCGAAGGAGTTCGGTGGAATGATGCATACGTCGCTGTGGATGTCGACGAAGCTGCCAGCATCGAAGTTTTTCGGGTCGACGATAGCCGAATTGATGTTGGTGAACACCTTGAAATGATTGGTGCAACGCACATCGTAGCCGTAGCTGGACACACCATAGGAGATCACACGGCTATCGTCGCTGCCGCGCACCTGACGCTCCACGAAGGGCTCGATCATGCCGTGCTCTTGCGCCATGCGGCGAATCCACTTGTCCGATTTGATGCTCATGGCGGGTGTCCTGAATAGCGAGGTGGAAAAAATCTGTCCGGCATCTTACCGGGGCACGCCCTTGGGTTCAAAGACCGGGGCACAATTCTCGACAATCATCCGAAATCACTGACCCCTTGAAACAATCGGATGCACCGTCGATCACGAAAACCAAGAAACCTTCGCAAGAAACATTGGCACGTTCCGGAAAAAGGGTTAAGGTGGCGTCACTGTGCTGCTTGTGTCACTGAGAATCTCTACACGATATGTTGAATTTCGATCCAACCATCTACAAGAATTTTTCCTGCTCTTTGCACTCAGTCTCGGCCAGGGTTCTTCCTGAGTCGCAGTTATCTTTGTTCAAGGAGTTACACCATGTCTAATCGCCAAACCGGTACCGTTAAGTGGTTCAACGATGAAAAAGGCTTCGGCTTCATCACTCCACAATCCGGTGACGACCTGTTCGTTCACTTCAAAGCTATCCAATCCGACGGCTTCAAAAGCCTGAAAGAAGGCCAACAGGTTTCTTTCATCGCTACCCGCGGTCAGAAAGGCATGCAAGCTGAAGAAGTTCAAGTTATCTAACTTGTACTTGCTTTAGTAAAAAGCCCCGCTCTCAACAGCGGGGCTTTTTTGTGCCTGCGTGTTTTTCCAGGCATAGAAAAACGCAGCCGAAGCTGCGTATTTCAGCACTTACCAAGTCACGCCAAACCCTGCGGTGTAACGGGTCTTACTCAAGTCAGCCTCATCGGAACCACTGACAATATCCCTCTCGGCCTTCAGGTTCAGCGACGCCCAGTCGGTCACTTTATAGCGCAGCCCCATCTCGGCATCGAGCGCGTAGTCGGCCACGCCCGACAACGGCTTGGCCACCTCACCACTGGTGAAAAACTCCACCTTCTTGCCAATCAGGTAACGGTTGTAATCCCATTTCATGGCCAGGGAATAGAAATTCTCCTTGCTGCCGTCGCGGTACTCATAATCGGTGCGATTGACCAGCGACCCCAGGGAAAATGCACCTAATTCGTCATCCCAGAACTGATAGCCAGGACCGGTACCCACGGTACGCTGACGAGACAGGTCTTCTACCTTGTCGCGCTTGTAAACCAGACGACCTTCCCAGAACCATTTGTCGGTGATGAAGCGGTCGAGGGAGTATTCAGCTCGCCAGTTGTCCGTAGTGACAACGTCATCCTGGAACTCGCGGTTGTATTCGCCTTCCGCGATGTGCCGCCAACGACCATGGCGGGCAGTGGTCTTGAAGTCGATGTCGTAATCATCGGTATCTTTGTCCGCACGCTGGTAATCCAGGGCCGCGTCGATATTGCCCTTCCATACCAAGTCTTCGACCACCGGCTTGGGTTTGAGGATCTGTTGGACACTGGCCAGCTCGACTGTCTTGGGAGCCTCGCCATTGGCCAAAATGACCTTGCCATCCTCCGCAGCATGCAACGACTTGGCCTTCTCGCCGGTGTAGGCGTCCTGCTTGACCAACAGTTCCTGATCACTTTCCAGTGTTTTGACCTGCTTCCAGTCAATGGGGACCGCGCCGGCGTATTCGGTCTGGATCAACAGCTTGCCACCATCGAACAGAATGATCTTGCCACTCAACTTGTCACCGTTCTTCAACCACACGGTATCCGCGAGCAAGGGGGTAGAAGCACTGACGATGGCGAGACACAACACGGTTCTGGAGAACATAAGCAAATACAGGCTCAGGTACGCGAAAAGAATTGGCCCTATTCGCAGGAATAAGGCCCTGGGTAGGACTGACCCCGACCCTATCTATTGAGTTCATTTCTCAATGGACGATCAAGGATTTACTCTACAGACGGTACTGCGAACTTTTTCAGGAACCCCGGACGTGATCGAACCAACCAATGGCACCGAGAGTGCGGCACAAATCCGACGCACGGCGCTCTACCTGACACTCGCACAAGTGCCGGAGGGCAAAGTGGTGAGTTATGGCCAATTGGCCGAACTGGCCGGACTGGGGCGCGCCGCCCGCTGGGTCGGTCGGACACTGAGCCAGTTGCCCGGCGACAGCAAATTACCCTGGCACCGCGTACTCGCCGCCGGCGGGCGCATCAGCCTGCCCGCGGGCAGTCCATCCGGGGACGAACAACGCGCCCGATTGCGCATGGAGGGCATCAGTATCCTGAACAATCGTGTTGATATTCAGCGTCATGGCTGGCGCCCGGTAGAGCACAGCGGTTAGAGTGCGCGCTTTGTTTCCGTATTTCTTGAGGCAGACTCCAGCCCATGCCCCGTAAAACCTGGCGCGCCGCGCTCGCCGCATATGCCAGCCCCTCGACGCTTGTACTGTTACTGCTGGGTTTCGCCGCCGGCCTGCCGTACATGCTGGTGTTCTCGACTCTTTCGGTCTGGCTGCGCGAAGCCGGTGTGGCTCGCGAAACCATCGGCTATGCAAGCCTGATCGGTCTGGCCTATGCCTTCAAATGGGTCTGGTCGCCTCTGCTCGACCAATGGCGCCTGCCCCTGCTGGGCAAACTCGGTCGACGACGCTCCTGGCTTGTTTTGTCGCAATCACTGGTGATCCTCGGCCTGATCGGGATGGGCTTTTGCGACCCGCAAAAACACCTTTCCTGGCTGATCGCCATCGCGGTCATTGTCGCATTCGCCTCGGCAACGCAAGACATCGCCGTGGACGCCTACCGCCTGGAGATCGCCGAAGACAGTCGCCAGGCCGCCCTCGCCGCCAGTTACATGTCCGGCTATCGGATTGCCGCTTTGCTGGCGACGGCAGGCGCCCTGTTCTTCGCCGAAGGCTTCGGCTCCACCGGTTTCAACTATCAGCACTCCGCCTGGACCGGCACCTACGTGCTGTTCGGCGCCCTGATGATACCGGCGCTGCTGACTTCCCTCTTCATGCGCGAACCACCGGTCCCGCTGCGCACCCAGCTGCAGGCCGGGCGTTATAGCTTCGCGCATCAACTGGCTTCAGTGTTCGTACTGATCGTACTGCTGGTGTCCGTCCCGGCGATGTTTACCCAGCTCTACAACACCGACTTTGCCAGCGTGCTCTTCCATGGCGTGAGCCTGCTCGATCTGCTGCTCGAAGACCGCGCGTTCCTTCGGGCAATTCTCTATACCACGCTGACTGCGCTGTGCCTGTCGACCATGGGCCGCCGTGGCCTCGCGCCAGTGCTGACGCCGGTCAACGACTTCATTCTGCGTTACCGCTGGCAAGCCCTGCTGCTGCTTGGGCTGATCGCCACCTATCGGATGTCCGATACGGTCATGGGTGTGATGGCCAACGTCTTCTACATCGACCAGGGCTTTACCAAAGATCAGATTGCCAGCGTCAGCAAAATATTCGGCCTGGTCATGACGCTGGTGGGCGCCGGCATGGGCGGCCTGCTGATCGTGCGTTTTGGCATCCTGCCGATCCTGTTCATCGGCGGAGCCGCATCGGCGGGAACCAACCTGTTGTTCCTGATGCTCGCGGACATGGGCCCCAACCTGAACATGCTGATCGTCACCATTTCACTGGATAACTTCAGCTCCGGCATGGCGACTTCAGCCTTCGTCGCCTACCTGTCGAGCCTGACCAACCTGAAGTTCTCAGCCACCCAATATGCCCTGCTCAGCTCGATCATGCTCTTGCTGCCACGCCTGATCGGCGGCTACTCAGGCGTCATGGTGGAGAAATTCGGCTACCACAACTTCTTCCTGATCACCGCCGTGCTGGGCGTTCCGACCCTGGTATTGATCGCCTTGCACTGGTTCCAGGAGAGCCGCCGCGCAGGACCGACACCGACGCCGGAACCGGTTCCGACCCAGGTCGCGGAGGAATCGTAAGAAATACGCAGGAAACCTTGCAGAGGGCGCATAGATTCCCGCCCTCCTGCCACACCGCCGGCCGCACTTCTGTACGACAGCGGATCTCGCCCGTACAATGCTCCGTCATTTCTCGTCATCAGCAACCGACAACGGCCAACCATGCGCACCAGTCAATTTTTGCTCGCCACACAGAAAGAAACGCCTTCCGATGCGGTCGTGATCAGCCACCAGCTGATGCTGCGCGCCGGCATGATCCGCAAACTCGCCTCGGGCCTGTATACATGGCTGCCGATGGGCTTGCGAGTAATGCGCAAGGTCGAAGCCGTCGTTCGTGAAGAAATGAACGCTGCCGGCTCGCTTGAAGTGTTGATGCCGAGCACTCAACCGGCAGAACTGTGGCAGGAATCCGGTCGCTGGGAAGAGTACGGCCCTGAATTGCTGCGCTTCAAGGATCGTCATGGTCGCGATTTCTGCGCCGGCCCGACCCACGAAGAAGTCATCACCGATCTGATGCGCAACGAGTTGAGCAGCTACAAGCAGCTGCCGATCAACCTCTACCAGATCCAGACCAAGTTTCGTGACGAAATCCGCCCACGCTTTGGTTTGATGCGCGGCCGCGAATTCATCATGAAGGACGCCTATTCGTTCCACGCTGACCAGCCATCGCTGCAGGTCACCTACGACCGCATGCATCAGGCGTACTGCAACGTGTTCACCCGTCTGGGCCTGAAATTCCGCCCGGTTGAAGCCGATAACGGCTCCATTGGCGGTGCCGGCTCCCACGAATTCCACGTACTGGCCGAGTCCGGCGAAGACGATATCGTCTTCAGCAATGGTTCCGACTACGCCGCGAACATCGAGAAGGCTGAAGCCGTACCGCGCGAAACCTCCCGCGCAGCACCGACTGAAGAACTGCGCCTGGTCGACACGCCGAACGCCAAGACCATCGCGCAACTGGTCGAAGGCTTCAACCTGCCGATCGAGAAGACCATCAAGACCCTGGTGGTTCACGCTGAAGAGAAAGGCAAGCTGATTGCCCTGATCATCCGTGGCGACCATGAACTGAACGAAATCAAGGCCGCTAACCAACCGGGCGTTGCCAGCCCGCTGGTCATGGCTTCCGAAACCGAACTGCGCGACGCCATCGGCGCCGGCGCCGGCTCCCTCGGCCCGCTGAACCTGCCACTGCCTATCATCATCGACCGCTCGGTCGAGCTGATGAGCGACTTCGGCATCGGTGCGAACATCGACGACAAGCACTATTTCGGCGTGAACTGGGAACGCGACCTGCCGGTTCCGACCGTTGCCGACCTGCGTAACGTCGTCAGCGGCGACCCAAGCCCGGATGGCAAAGGCACCCTGGAAATCAAGCGCGGCATCGAAGTCGGGCATATCTTCCAGCTGGGCAACAAGTACAGCAAAGCGATGAAGTGCGAAGTGCTGGGCGAGAACGGCAAGCCGATCACCCTGGAAATGGGCTGCTACGGCATTGGTGTTTCCCGCGTGGTTGCCGCTGCCATCGAGCAGAACAACGACGAAAAAGGGATCATCTGGAGCGACGCGCTCGCACCGTTCCAGGTCGCCCTGGTACCACTGCGCTACGAAACCGAGCTGGTTCGCGAAGCCACCGACAAGCTGTATGCAGAACTGACTGCAGCCGGCTTCGAAGTGCTGCTGGACGACCGCGACAAGAAAACCAGCCCGGGCATCAAGTTCGCGGACATGGAGCTGATCGGCATTCCTCACCGGATCGTGGTCAGTGACCGCGGCCTCGCCGAAGGCAACCTGGAATACAAGAGCCGTACCGAGGCCGAGCCGCAAGCGCTGCCGGTCGCTGACGTACTGTCTTTCCTGCAGGCCCGTATCCGCCGCTGAAACCAGATAGAGACGTCATGTTCAAGCGAAACACCTTAGGCCTCGGTGGTGCTGCCCTGTGCGGCACCCTGCTGGTCAGCGGCTGTGCCAATCACATGTCACAACGCAGCGAGCACGAGGAACGTGTCGAGCGCAAATTGCTCGATCACAGCCTGCAGATCGATGTCGGCGAGCCCAAGGTGCTTGAGCTCCCGCAACGCCGGGTAAAGATCCACGAGCAGAAGACCTTCGAAGTCACCGAGTTCGAAGTCACCCGTCATTACGATCGCTATACGCCTTATCAACCCTGGCGGGAGATCTACGAGATCCCGCTGGGTGCAGTGGCGGTGGTGGGCGGCGTGGGCGCGAACGTGGTTAACGTGTTTGCCCTGGGCAATCTTCCCGACAGCATGACCAAGGACTGGCTCAGCTACGGTTTCGCCGGACTCAACCCGTTCATGAACGTCCAATCCAACGGTCGTGCGCAACAGAACCTGGCCGGTATCGATGAAGTCCAGCGCGACAAGCGTAAGGAATACTCAAGCCTGCCGTGGAGCGAACGCCCGGTCGAGGTCAAGGCCGGCAAGGAAACCTTCGAACTGACCACCGACAAAAATGGCGTCTTGCGCCTGAATCTGCTGGACAGCCCGTTCGCCGAATATGACCTCAATCATCTGGGTAAGCTGCAGATCAGCGTCGATGACTCAAAGGGCGATGTGCATAGCGATTCGTCCCTGGCGCTCAGCAGCACGCTGCGCGGCAAATTGCTCGAAGCTCATGGCCTGATTTACGACGACCTCGAAGACGACGAAGTGAGCCAATGGGTACACCGGGTCAAACGCCTGTCGGAACTGGGGCTGGAGGAAGAAGCCAGTGAACTGGAACAAAGCCTGATCGAACTGACCCGTAACGATCCCGAACTGCAGACCGAATTCCTCAAGGCACTGACCAAGGATGCCGGACGACTGGTAGCAGATCCGGGGCCGAACTAAACGCTCAGAGCATCGCGGGCAAATCGAATCGCCCGCGAAGGGGCCTGGGAGGCACCCTGGAACTACCGCTCAAACAACTCCATCTGCTCGAACCCGCCGCGCAAATCCTCCAGCCTCACTCCCACACCCAACAATCGCACCGGCTTACCGCCGCGATTGAACGCCTGGGTCAGCATCAACTGATAACTGCCCAAATCCCGCCCTGCCCCGGCCTGCTCCAGTGTGGTTTGGGTAAAGTCATGAAACTTCACTTTGACGAACGGCTTGCCTGGCCGATAGCTGCTGTCGATTCGCTCCATGCGGGTTTTCAGGGTTTCCAGCAGTTCTGGCAACTTATCCAGGCAACTCCGCAAATCGGGCAGATCGACATCGTAGGTATTTTCGACACTGATCGACTGTCGGCGACTGTCGTTATGCACCAGGCGTTCGTCAATCCCACGGGCCAGACTCCAGAGTCGCTCACCAAAACTGCCGAATTCGCGCACCAGCGCCAACTTTTCCCACTCGCGCAATTGCAGACAATCGGCAATTCCGAGTTTGGCCAACTTATCCGCAGTGACCTTGCCGACCCCGTGCAACTTGTTCACCGGCAAGCCGCTGACAAAGTCTTCGACCTGATCCGGCGTGATGACAAACAAACCGTTGGGCTTTTTCCAGTCGCTGGCGATTTTGGCCAAAAATTTGTTCGGCGCCACGCCTGCTGAAACGGTGATATGCAACTGATTGGACACTCGTCGGCGAATATCCTGGGCAATTCGCGTGGCACTGCCGCCGAAATGCGCGCTGTCCGACACATCGAGATAGGCCTCATCCAGGGAGAGCGGCTCGATGATGTCGGTGTAATCGCGAAAAATCGTGTGAATTTCCTTGGACGCCTCTCTGTAGGCATCCATTCGCGGCCTGACGATGGTCAGGTCCGGACACAGCTTCAACGCATGCCCGGAGGACATCGCCGAGCGCACACCGTAAGCCCGCGCTTCGTAATTACAGGTCGCGATCACTCCACGCCGATCCGCCGACCCACCTACCGCCAGGGGTTTACCGGCCAGGCGCGGGTCGTCACGCATCTCGATGGCGGCGTAGAAACAGTCACAATCAACGTGGATGATTTTTCGCTGGGTCATATCAACGCGGTGTTCAGGGTGGAGAAACGGCGTCATGCCGTGTCAGACGGCCAGTATCTCACTGACACCTGTATATAGCACCAGTAGTCGGAATGTTCTTTTCCAATCGTAGGAAAGCCGCCGACAAATTTATTTTTTCAATCGAATTACTTACGCCAATAGAGCTGAAAGCCTTGCCACGCCTGCCTTCCAGCCCTGCCACATACCGTCAAAAGCAAGCTAAGCGATTGAACAGAAACAGGTTTTATCGAAATTTATGATTGACACGCTGACGTATCTCTATAGAATGCCGATCCACAGACGCGGGATGGAGCAGTCTGGTAGCTCGTCGGGCTCATAACC
>NZ_JBXAFA010000005.1:0-240310 GCF_058792515.1 Pseudomonas sp. MT92 | reverse complement strand
CCCGAAGGTCGTCGGTTCAAATCCGGCTCCCGCAACCAAACATCAAAAAAGGCTACTCGAAAGAGTGGCCTTTTTTGTGCATGCCTGTTTTGTGCAGACGGCGCACCATAAGGGCACGCCGCAGCGCCACGGCAAACCAGAAATCGTTCTGATTCCGAAACTTAAGCCTCACCTGCGACCGTTCGCCGCGTTTTTGCGTTTATTTGACCTGGTTCAGGATTAACGGTTGACACCCCGGCGTATCTCTATAGAATGCCGCCACACAGACGCGGGATGGAGCAGTCTGGTAGCTCGTCGGGCTCATAACCCGAAGGTCGTCGGTTCAAATCCGGCTCCCGCAACCAAACATCAAAAAAGGCTACTCGAAAGAGTGGCCTTTTTTGTATCTGTTGAAAAAACCCTTTCGCAACAATGATCTGTCACTGTGTAGTGAGCCGTCCGGGGCCACCGATGCGCTGAGTTCCGACTATGCTCAATCGCAGACTTGGCCCTCTACGACTGATGACGTGCCGTCGCCGAGAGCCGGTGATAGGCGTTAATATTTGTGATTATTTTTTTCTACAGGGATTGGTAACTTGGCTGGATACCCCCATCCTGTCGCGCACAATCCAAGAGGTGATTGATGCGCGCCAACTCGTCTGATTCACAAGACACCGTCACAGCGACACAACCGATCAAGGCGGAGCGCCTGCGCCTGCTCGATCTGGTCAGCAAATACCGTCAGCCCATCGGCTTGGCGGTGACCCTGCTGCTGTTCGCGATCGCGCTGATTGCCTGCCGTCATTTGTTGAGCGAGCTCGATCTGGACGCTCTGCACGACTCGATCCTCGACGTTCCCAAACCCGCATTGCTGGGTGCTCTGGGCGCTACCGTGGTGGGTTTCATCATTTTGCTGGGTTACGAATGGTCGGCCAGTCGCTACGCCGGCGCGAACCTGACGCCGCGAACCCTGGCACTGGGAGGCTTCACCGCATTCGCCATTGGTAATGCCATCGGCCTTTCGATGCTGTCAGGCGGTTCGGTTCGCTACCGCTTATATGCGCGTCACGGTCTGGGGGCCGCCGAGGTCGCCCACATGACCTTGTTCGCCAGCCTCTCGCTTGGGTGCGCCCTGCCACCGCTCGCCGCGCTGGCGACGCTCAGCGACCTGCCAGCGGCCTCCGCTGCACTGGGTCTATCCGAACTCTTGCTGGGTGCCGTCGCCACTGCCGTATTACTACTGTTTTCGGTACTGGCCATCGGCATCTACCGTCGTCGCTTGCCGGAACAACCTTACGCGGACAACCTGATGGTCAAGGTCGGGCGTCGCACCTTGCGCCTGCCGGGGCGTCGCCTGACCTTCCTGCAATTGATCATCACAGCCCTGGACGTTGCCGCCGCCGCCACCGTGCTTTACTTGCTGCTGCCGGAAGCACCGCCCTTCGGCGCCTTTCTGCTGGTCTACCTGCTGGCCCTGGCCGCTGGCGTACTCAGCCACGTACCGGGTGGTGTCGGTGTATTCGAGGCGATTTTGCTGGCCGCGTTTTCCGACAAACTCGGTGCCGCGCCACTGGCCGCCGCCCTGCTGCTGTATCGCCTGATCTACGTCGTACTGCCGATGCTGGTGGCCTGCCTGTTGTTGCTGATCAACGAAGGTCAGCGCGTATTCCAGACGCGCCAGTCCCTGCGGGCGGCATCGGGCCTGGCTGCGCCGATTCTGGCGGTGCTGGTGTTCCTGTCCGGCGTGGTGCTGTTGTTTTCAGGCGCCACGCCGGAAATCGACACCCGACTGGAACACATCGGTTTTCTGATTCCCCATCGGCTGGTCGATGCCTCGCACTTTGGCGCCAGCCTGATCGGCGTGCTTTGCCTGTTGCTGGCCCAGGGCCTGCGTCGTCGACTGTCGGCCGCGTGGATGCTGACCACCATTCTGTTGCTGGTGGGCGCCCTGCTTTCGCTGCTCAAGGGCTTCGACTGGGAAGAAGCCTGCCTGATGACCCTGACCGCAGCTTTGCTGGGGGTTTTCCGGCGTTCGTTCTATCGCCCCAGCCGCCTGACGGAAGTGCCGTTCTCACCACTCTATCTGGTGGCCAGCCTGTGTGTGCTGGGCGCCTCGATGTGGCTGCTGCTGTTTGCCTATCAGGACGTTCCGTACAGCCATCAGCTCTGGTGGCAGTTCACCCTCGACGCCGACGCACCCCGCGGCTTGCGTTCGTTGCTCGGTGCCGCCGTACTGCTGGTTGTGGTGTCCCTGACCTGGCTGCTGCGCACTGCGCGCCCAGTCATCCACCTGCCGACCCCCGATGAACTGGAGCGCGCCAGCAGGATTCTGATGGCCTCGGCGCAACCCGATGGCGGCCTGGCCCTGACCGGCGACAAGGCACTGCTGTTTCACCCCAACGACGAGGCGTTCCTGATGTACGCCCGCCGTGGCCGCAGCCTGGTGGCGCTGTATGACCCGATCGGTCCGGGCCAGCAACGGGCGGAGATGATCTGGCAGTTCCGTGACCTGTGCGACATCCACCACGCCCGCCCCGTGTTCTATCAAGTGCGCGCGGAAAACCTGCCGTACTACATGGACATCGGCCTGACGGCGATCAAACTCGGCGAGGAAGCCCGGGTGGATCTGCATCGCTTCGATCTCGAAGCCAAGGGCAAAGAGATGAAGGACCTGCGCTACACTTGGAACCGTGGCACACGCGACGGTCTGTCGCTGGAGATCTTCGAGCCGGGCCAGGCGCCGATGGATGAGCTGAAGGTGATATCCGATGCCTGGCTGACCGGCAAGAACGTACGCGAGAAAGGCTTCTCCCTTGGCCGCTTCAGCGATGACTACCTCAAGCATTTCCGCATTGCGGTGATTCGTTTCGAAGGACGCCCGGTGGCGTTCGCCAACCTGCTCGAGACCTATAGCCATGACCTGGCCAGCCTCGACCTGATGCGCGCGCACCCGGACGCACCCAAACTGACCATGGAATTCATGATGGTCGGCCTGATTCAGCATTATAAAAATCATGGATATGCACGCTTCAGCCTGGGCATGGTGCCATTGTCGGGGTTACAACCCCGTCGCGGCGCCCCCTTGACCCAGCGCCTGGGCTCGATGGTTTTCCGCCGTGGTGAGCAGCTCTACAACTTCCAAGGCTTGCGCCGCTTCAAAGACAAGTTCCAGCCAGACTGGGAACCCCGTTATATGGCCGTGCCCGCCGGACTCGATCCGCTGGTTGCCCTGGCCGATACTGCTGCCCTGATCGCGGGCGGCTTGACTGGATTGGTGAAACGCTGATGATTCAACGCTCCTTGCGGTACGTCCTGGGCACACTGGTGGTGCTGGCCCTGATTCTCGGTGGTGGCTACTGGTACCTGAAACGCCCGGCACCGGAACCGACCCTCGAACTGTTGACCCCGGCCGACGGCGCGGCGATGACCCGCGTCATCCCCGGAACCACGCCACACGCCCAGGTGCTGGTGGCGGTCACCGAGGAACAGAAACTCAGCGACAAACAATTGATGACCCTGAGCCGCAGCGGCTCAGCGCAGATTGTTCAAGTGATCCTGCCCAAGGACTGCCTGCTGCAAAGCCGCGCCCTGCAGTCGGGCCTGAGAGAACTCAAAGGCCCGGCAACCCTGGTCAGCGGCATAGGCCCCGGCGCAGTACTCGCCTGGCGCTGGTTGTCCGAACAGAAAAACGACAAGGCCCAGGCTGTCTCGGTCGACCTGGCCCTGGAAAAGGGTGGCTGCACGCACTTGTTGCCAAAAAGCGCCTCCCACGGCCACTGGCTGGTGGCGTGGAACGACAACCCGGATGACACCAGTGCCGGCTTCGTGCGCGACCAGCCCAACGCCGAAACCAGCATCAGCGACTACGACATCAACTTGCCGCAAGTGCTGAACAACGAACTGCGCAAGATTCTGGTCGGTGGCGACAAGGCCTCGGGCGGCCTGCAGATTCCTGTGGTTGAAGTGCCGGCTGGCCAGGCCAAGGACACCGTGACCCTGTTCCTGTCCGGAGATGGTGGCTGGCGTGACCTCGACCGCGACGTGGCGGGCGAAATGGCGAAGATCGGCTACCCCGTGGTCGGCATCGATACCCTGCGCTACTACTGGCAGCACAAAAGCCCTGAGCAAAGCGCCCTGGACCTTGCCGAGCTGATGCAGCACTACCGGCAGAAATGGGGCACCAAGCGCTTCATCCTCACCGGCTACTCGTTTGGTGCCGATGTGTTGCCAGCGATCTACAACCGCCTGGCGGAGTCCGAGCAGCAGCGCGTCGACGCGATCATCCTGCTGGCCTTCGCCCGCACCGGCAGCTTCGAGATCGAGGTCGAAGGCTGGCTTGGCAACGCCGGCAAGGAAGCCGCCACCGGCCCGGAAATGGCCAAGCTGCCTGCCGCCAAAGTGGTGTGCATCTACGGTGAAGAAGAAGTCGACGAAAGCGGCTGCACCGACAAGACTGCCGTGGGCGAAGCCATTAAACTGCCTGGCGGTCACCACTTCGACGAGAACTACCCGGCCCTGGCCAAGCGCTTGGTGGACATCATCATAAAACGCCAGGCCAAGGAAGAGACGACGGCGCAGGAATGATGTAAACCGAGCAAGCAAAAAAGCCCCTACCGCTGCATAAGCGTGGGGGCTTTTTCATTTCAGCAGGTACTACTTATCCTGTGTACAAGCGAGCCTGCTCGCTCCCACAGGGTATCCGCGCAAGGTTCATTCAATTGCCAGACAACAAAAAGCCCCCGATACCGAAAGGCACCGGGGGCTTTTGATTCAGGTTTACATCTCGACCTGAGTACCCAGCTCGATCACTCGGTTCAGCGGCAGATTGAAGAAGCGCAGGTTGCCGTTGGCGTTTTTCAACATAAAGGCAAACAGCGCCTCACGCCAGCGGGCCATGCCTTCGATTTTAGAGGCGATGACCGTCTCACGACTGAGGAAGTAGGTCGTGCGCATCGGACTGAAGTCCAGCTCATCCAGATGGCACAGCTTCAGCGCTTGCGGTACGTCCGGCTCGTCAGTGAAACCGAAGTGCAGGATCACGCGGAAGAAACCCTCACCATAGGCGTCGACCTCGAACCGTCGAGATGACGGCACACGCGGGATATCCTCATACACCACCGTGAGCAGCACCACTTGCTCGTGCAGCACCTGGTTATGCAACAGATTGTGCAACAACGCGTGAGGCACGGCGTCCGGCCGAGCCGTGAGGAATACAGCGGTGCCCTGAACACGATGCGGTGGTTGTACGGCGATGCTGCTGATGAAAATCGGCAGCGGCAGGCCGCCCTCGTCCAGACGATCCACCAGCAACTCTTTGCCGCGCTTCCAGGTGGTCATCAGGATAAACAACACGATCCCCGCCAGAACCGGGAAGGCACCACCCTGAATGATTTTTGGCACGTTGGCGGCAAAAAACAGCCCGTCCACCAGCAGAAAGCCCACCAGGATTGGCACCGCCAGCACGGGTGGCCATTTCCACAACAACAGCATCACAGCGGAGACCAGAATACTGGTGATCAGCATGGTTCCGGTGACCGCCACGCCATAGGCCGAGGCCAACGCGCCGGAGGATTCAAAGCCTAGCACCAGCAGGATCACGCCAACCATCAGCGCCCAGTTCACCGCACCAATGTAGATCTGCCCCTGCTCGGCACTGGATGTGTGCTGAATGTGCATGCGCGGGATATACCCCAGTTGAATCGCCTGACGAGTCAACGAGAACGCGCCAGAGATCACTGCTTGCGAAGCAATCACCGTGGCCAGGGTCGCCAGCACCACCAGCGGGATCAACGCCCAGCTCGGCGCCAACAGGTAGAACGGGTTGCGTGCCGCCTCCGGGTTTTCCAGCAGCAAGGCGCCCTGGCCAAAGTAGTTGAGCACCAGCGCCGGCAGCACCAGGGCGAACCAGGCACGGGCGATCGGCTTGCGGCCGAAGTGGCCCATATCAGCGTATAACGCTTCGGCCCCGGTCAAGGCCAGCACCACAGCGCCCAGGATGGCAACACCCATGCCCGGATGCACCATGAAGAACCGCACGCCCCACATCGGGTTCAGCGCGCTAAGGACTTCCGGGTGCTGCACAATACCGTTGGCGCCAAGCACACCCAGCACCACGAACCACAGCACCATGACTGGGCCGAACAGCTTGCCGATTCGGTCTGTACCGTGCTTCTGGATCAGAAACAACGCCACCAGCACGAGCAGTGCCAAGGGCACCACCCAGCGTTCCAGCCCCTCGAACGCCAGCTCCAGCCCCTCCACCGCCGACAGCACGGAAATCGCCGGGGTGATCATACTGTCGCCATAAAACAGCGCCGCGCCGATCAGTCCCAGAATCACCAGCACTGATCGCAGCTTCGGATAGGGCGATGAGGCGCGACGAGCAAGTGCCGTCAGCGCCATGATCCCGCCTTCGCCCTGGTTGTCTGCCCGCAGAATGAACAGCACGTACTTGATCGAAACAACCCAGACCAGCGACCAAAAAATCAGCGCCAGAATCCCAAATACGCCGTCATGATTGACCGGAACTCCATAGTGGCCTGTAAACACCTCTTTGAGGGTGTACAGCGGGCTCGTGCCGATATCGCCATATACCACCCCAACCGCCGCGACCAGCATGCCGATCGGCTTTGCCGCCGAATGCCCGGCGCCCGCAGCCTGACTACTTGCCTGACCCATCCACCACTCCTACTACCCAGACCCGGGCTTCTTTTGAAGAAGCACTATGCTTTGTCGTGCAGCATGCGCTGTTTTACTTCGCGTTACAGACGTTTTGATGACTGTAAAAATTCGGTAAAGCCTAACGGCGCGAAGCATAGCGCAGCACTCGTCGTATTTCCCTGCATAAAGCTGGTCAAGTGCGCTTGCCATCGCTAGAATTGCGCACTTTTTGATCAGAGGCGCGATAAAGCGTCCATCTGTCGCCTTGCCGATCACGGCTGGAGGCGTCACAAAATACCGAGGTTAGACATGTCCACCACTCCTGCGCCGGCCAATCCCAAGGTTGGCTTCGTATCCCTGGGTTGCCCGAAAGCACTGGTCGACTCCGAGCGCATCCTTACCCAGCTGCGCATGGAAGGCTATGACGTCGTGTCCACTTATCAGGATGCGGACGTAGTGGTCGTCAATACCTGCGGCTTCATCGACTCGGCCAAGGCGGAATCCCTGGAAGTGATCGGCGAAGCCATCAAGGAAAACGGCAAGGTCATCGTGACCGGTTGCATGGGCGTCGAAGAAGGCAATATCCGCAACGTGCACCCGAGCGTGCTGGCCGTGACAGGCCCGCAGCAGTACGAGCAAGTGGTCAACGCCGTGCATGACGTCGTGCCTCCGAGACAGGATCACAACCCGCTGATCGACCTGGTGCCGCCTCAAGGGATCAAACTGACCCCGCGCCACTACGCCTACCTGAAGATTTCCGAAGGTTGCAACCACAGCTGCAGCTTCTGCATCATCCCGTCGATGCGCGGCAAACTGGTCAGCCGTCCAGTGGGTGATGTGCTCGACGAGGCCCAGCGCCTGGTCAAATCCGGCGTCAAGGAGCTGCTGGTGATCTCCCAGGACACCAGCGCCTACGGCGTCGATGTGAAATATCGCACCGGCTTCTGGAACGGCGCGCCGGTAAAAACCCGCATGACCGAACTCTGCGAAGCTCTCAGCACCCTGGGCGTCTGGGTTCGCCTGCACTACGTTTACCCGTACCCGCACGTTGACGAGTTGATCCCGCTGATGGCGGCCGGCAAGATCCTGCCGTACCTGGACATCCCGTTCCAGCACGCCAGCCCGAAAGTCCTCAAGGCAATGAAACGCCCGGCGTTCGAAGACAAAACCCTGGCACGCATCAAGAACTGGCGCGAGATCTGCCCGGACCTGATCATCCGTTCGACCTTCATCGTCGGCTTCCCCGGCGAAACCGAAGAAGACTTCCAATACCTGCTGAACTGGCTGACCGAAGCGCAACTCGACCGCGTCGGCTGCTTCCAGTACTCGCCGGTCGAAGGCGCTCCAGCCAACGATCTGGATCTGGAAGTCGTCCCGGACGAGGTCAAACAGGATCGCTGGGAGCGCTTCATGGCGCACCAGCAGGCGATCAGCTCGGCGCGCCTGCAACTGCGCATCGGCCGTGAAATCGAAGTGCTGGTCGATGAGGTCGATGAGGTCGACGAGCAAGGCGCAGTCGGCCGTTGCTTCTTCGATGCCCCGGAAATTGATGGCAACGTGTTCATCGACAACGGCAGCAACCTGAAGCCGGGCGACAAGGTCTGGTGCAAAGTGACCGACGCCGACGAATATGACCTGTGGGCTGAACAGATCTAAGCACCAAAAATACGAAAAGCCCCGCTCTCTTGACGAGATGCGGGGCTTTTTTACGGCTATCGTTTTATGAAGAACGGATTTCTCTTCCCTCACAACCGGTTGAAAAAAGAAGGAGCAGTCGGGCATGCGCCAACATTCGGTCATCCATACGCCGAAACTGAGCGACTACGAAGAACTGACACGGGTTTGGGAGGCTTCGGTACGGGCCACCCATGACTTTCTGCCAGAGAGCTACATCGAATTGCTGAAAAACCTGGTGCTGACCCGCTACCTCGATGCGGTCATGCTGATCTGCACCAAAGACCCACGCCAGCGCATTACCGGATTCGCCGGGGTCGCGGCAGGCAAGATCGAAATGCTTTTCATCGACCCCGCACACCGCGGCCAGGGCTTGGGCAAGCAGTTGCTGCGCTACGCCATGGAGCACCTGAATGCCGATGAACTGGACGTCAACGAACAGAACCCGCAAGCCCTCGGTTTTTACTTTAAACAGGGCTTCGAAGTCATTGGACGTTCTGAAGTCGACGGCATGGGGCAGCCGTATCCGCTGTTGCATATGCGGATGCGCCAAAACCAGCAGCGCTCACGACTTGGCTGACACCACACGGAACGACAAGCCAGCACCTACAAAAAGCCCCTGCGGCAAAATGGTTCCGGGATTAACCGGCGCCAGGCAGGTACAATGCCCACCCCTTTTTTGTTACGGCCTTGTCATGACTGACCCGATTCGACTCTCCAAACGCCTCATCGAACTCGTCGGCTGCTCCCGTCGGGAGGCTGAGCTGTTCATCGAGGGCGGCTGGGTCACCGTCGACGGCGAAGTCATCGATGAACCGCAATTCAAGGTTGGCGACCAGAAAGTCGAACTCGACAAGGATGCCAAGGCTAGCGCGCCGGAGCCGGTGACCCTTCTGCTCAACGTGCCTGCCGGCATGGATGCGCAAACCGCCATGGCGACCATTAGCGCCGAAACCCTGAGCGAGGAGCACCGCTACGGCAAACGCCCGCTCAAGGGTCACTTCCTGCGCCTGACCGCCAGCACCGACCTGCAAGCCAATGCCAGCGGCTTGCTGGTGTTCACCCAGGACTGGAAGATCCTGCGCAAACTCACCGCCGACGCGAGCAAGATCGAGCAGGAATACGTGGTCGAGGTCGAGGGCGACATGGTTGAGCACGGCCTCAATCGCTTGCAGCACGGCCTGACCTACAAGGGCAAGGAGCTGCCACCGGTGAAGGCCAGTTGGCAGAACGAAAACCGCCTGCGGTTCGCCATGAAGAACCCGCAACCGGGCGTGATCGCCCTGTTCTGCCAGGCTGTCGGCCTGAAGGTCGTGGCCATCCGCCGCATCCGTATCGGCGGCGTTTCCATCGGCAAAGTGCCCCTGGGGCAATGGCGCTACCTGACCGGCAAAGAGAAGTTCTAAGACGCTCGCGCCGCCACACATTTCGGCGTTGCTGTTTTCTGCGACGCCCATAGCTGAATTATCAGGATTGCTCACATGATTCATAACGACGTATTGCGCAGCGTGCGCTACATGCTCGACATCAGCGACAAGAAAGTCATCGAGATCATCAAGCTCGGCGGCATGGACGTGGCCCTCGCCGACCTGGTGAGCTACCTCGACAAGAAAGAGGAAGACGAAGAAGGCTTCGTACGCTGCCCGGACGAAGTCATGGCGCATTTCCTCGACGGCCTGGTGATCTTCAAGCGCGGCAAGGACGAAAGCCGACCACCGCAGCCAATCGAAGTGCCAGTGACCAACAACATCATCCTGAAAAAGCTGCGCGTGGCCTTCGAACTGAAAGAAGACGACATGCACGCGATTCTCAAGGCCGCCGAGTTCCCGGTGTCCAAACCTGAGTTGAGCGCCCTGTTCCGCAAGTTCGGCCACACCAACTATCGCCCGTGCGGCGACCAGTTGCTGCGCAATTTCCTTAAGGGGCTCACTCTTCGAGTGAGAGCCTGAAGCAGCTGCAAGCTACAAGCCGCAAGCGGACAGGGCCCGGCTTGTAGCTTGTAGCTTGTAGCTTGTAGCCGGGCCGTATACCCCCCCATTCCGCACAAAAATAGTGGCTCCGCGTCCAGCGGCTGACGACTAGGGTGTTAAGACCTTCAGTTCTCAGGAATCGCCATGCACCCCTACTTTTCCCTGCAAGGCCGCACCGCACTGGTGACCGGCGGCACTCGCGGTATCGGCAAAATGATCGCCAAGGCCTATGTCGAGGCGGGCGCTACCGTTTACGTCTGCGCCCGAGATGCCGAAGCCTGCCTGCAAACGGCTGATGAGCTCGGCGCACTTGGCCGCTGTCACGCCGTCGCCGCCAACCTGGCCACGGAAGAAGGCGTGCAGCAACTGGCCGCACGCTTGAGGGAGCAGATCGGCCACCTCGATATCCTGGTGAACAACGCAGGTACGACCTGGGGGGCGCCACTGGAGAGTTACCCGGTCAAGGGCTGGGAAAAGGTCATGCAGCTCAATGTGACGTCGGTGTTCAATTGCATCCAGCAATTTCTGCCACTGTTGCGCAAGGCCGGCTCACCGGCGAATCCGGCCCGGATCATCAACATCGGTTCGGTTGCAGGAATTTCGTCCTTCGGTGAACAAGCCTATGCCTACGGACCGAGCAAGGCGGCCCTGCATCAACTGTCACGCATTCTGGCGCGGGAGCTGGTGAGCCAGCACATCAACGTCAACGTGATCGCACCGGGACGTTTTCCGAGCAAGATGACCCGACACATCGGCAACGATGAGCAGGCATTGGCCGAAGATACCGCGTTGATTCCAATGAAGCGCTGGGGCCGGGAGGAAGAGATGGCGGCGCTGGCGATCAGTCTGGCGAGTACGGCGGGGGCTTACATGACCGGCAACATCATTCCGCTGGATGGGGGGTTCAGTCTCTGAAATTTGCGGTGTGGCCATCGCGGGCAAACCACGCTCCCACAGGGTTCTTGAGCGAACACACAATACGCGCCCACTCCAAAAACAGGGAGAGCGTGGCTTGCCCGCGATAGCAGACTCACAGTCTGCACCGATGCACGGGTTGATCGGGTTATCATTCCCGCCCCCATTCCGCGTCGATCCCACACCATGACCTACAGCGTTTCTCCCATCGGCTTCGTGCGTTCCTGCTTCAAGGAGAAGTTCGCCATACCGCGCCAGCCGCAACTGGCCCCGGCCGCACGCGGCGTGCTGGAACTGGTGGCGCCATTCGATCAGGGCGATGCGGTGCAGGGTTTGGAGCAGGTCAGCCACGTCTGGCTGCTGTTCCTGTTTCATCAAGCCCTGGAAGATAAACCACGGCTGAAGGTCCGCCCGCCACGCCTCGGCGGCAACAAATCCATGGGCGTGTTCGCCACCCGCGCGACCCACCGACCCAACGGCATTGGCCAGTCCGTGGTCAAACTGGACAAGGTCGAAGCCAATCGCTTGTGGATATCCGGCATAGACCTGCTGGATGGCACGCCGATTCTCGACATCAAGCCCTACGTGCCTTATGCCGACGTTATCGAGAGCGCCACCAACACCATCGCCAGCGCCGCGCCACAGCTGATTCCCGTGCAATGGACGGACACCGCCCTGCAACAGGCCCATGGGCACGCTCAGCGCCTTCAGGAGCCCCTGGTCGAGCTGATCGAACAGTGCCTGGCGCAAGACCCTCGCCCGGCCTATCAGACGCCGGTACCGGAACGGGAGTACGGCGCGCAGTTCTGGGACCTGGACGTGCGTTGGCATTACCCGACACCGGAGCTGATCCGCGTGCTGGAAGTCATTCCTGCAAAGGGCTGAATGCCGGAAACGAAAAAGCCCGCATGACCTTACCAGGTCATGCGGGCTTTTCAGATACGCTGCAAAACTACTGTAGGCGCGAGCCTACAGGTGACCTACGGTCACTTCTCGACGAACGCACGCTCGATCAGGTAGTCACCCGGTTCGCGCATCCGCGGCGACACTTTCAGGCCGAAGCTGTTCAGCACTTCACTGGTCTCGTCGAGCATGCTCGGGCTGCCGCACAGCATGGCGCGGTCGTCCTGCGGGTTGATTGGCGGCAGACCGATGTCGCGGAACAGCTTGCCACTGCGCATCAGGTCGGTCAGGCGGCCTTCGTTCTCGAACGGCTCGCGGGTCACGGTCGGGTAGTAGATCAACTTCTCACGCAGCGCTTCACCGAAGAACTCGTTCTGCGGCAAGTGCTCGGTGATGAATTCGCGGTAGGCGACTTCGTTGACGTAACGTACGCCGTGGCACAGGATCACTTTTTCGAAGCGCTCGTAGGTTTCCGGATCCTGGATGACGCTCATGAACGGCGCCAGACCGGTACCGGTGCTGAGCAGGTACAGGTGTTTGCCAGGCTTCAAGTCATCCAGCACCAGCGTGCCGGTAGGCTTCTTGCTGATGATGATCTCGTCGCCTTCCTTCAGATGCTGCAACTGAGAAGTCAGCGGACCATCAGGTACCTTGATGCTGAAGAACTCGAGATGCTCTTCCCAGTTCGGGCTGGCAATCGAGTATGCGCGCATAAGCGGGCGGCCATTGGGCTGTTGCAGGCCGATCATCACGAACTGACCGTTCTCGAAGCGCAGGCCCGGGTCGCGGGTGCACTTGAAGCTGAACAGAGTGTCGTTCCAGTGGTGAACACTGAGGACACGCTCGTGGTTCATGTTGCTCATGTACGTGGGACTCCTGGAGATTTGTCTGCGCCCTGCCCTGCGAAAAAGAGTTGGCTTCGCGCAATTGCATCGCATTCTAAAGGCAGCGACAATATCTGTTAAATGGATTATTAAGATAAGGGTTATCGGTTATATCGATATGCGATTTACTCTCCGTCAACTTCAAGTATTTGTCGCCGTCGCCCAACAGGAAAGCGTGTCCCGCGCTGCGGGCCTGCTCAATCTCTCGCAATCGGCGGCGAGTACCTCGATCACCGAGCTTGAGCGCCAATGCAGCTGCCAGCTGTTCGATCGCGCCGGCAAACGGCTGAGCCTCAATGCCCTTGGCAAGCAGCTGCTGCCGCAAGCCGTTGCCCTATTGGATCAGGCCAAGGAAATCGAAGACCTGCTCAACGGCAAGTCCGGCTTCGGCTCTCTGGCGGTGGGCGCGACCCTCACCATCGGCAATTACCTGGCCACTTTGCTGATCGGCAGCTTCATGCAACGCCACCCGGAAAGCCAGGTAAAGCTACACGTACAGAACACTGCCAATATTGTGCAACAAGTGGCCCACTACGAAATTGACCTGGGTCTAATCGAAGGCGACTGCAGCCATCCGGACATCGAAGTGCAAAGCTGGGTCGAGGATGAGCTGGTGGTGTTTTGCGCACCGCAGCATCCTTTGGCCAAGCGCGGCACGGCGACCATGGATGAGTTGAGTCACGAAGCCTGGATTCTGCGCGAACAAGGCTCGGGCACGCGATTGACCTTCGATCAGGCGATGCGTCATCACCGAAGTTCGCTCAACATCCGTCTTGAGCTGGAACACACCGAAGCGATAAAACGCGCAGTGGAGTCTGGCCTGGGGATTGGTTGCATCTCGCGACTGGCGCTACGGGACGCATTCCGGCGCGGCAGCCTGGTGCCGGTGGAGACACCGGATCTGGACCTGGCGAGGCAGTTTTATTTCATCTGGCACAAACAGAAATACCAGACGTCGGCGATGCGTGAGTTTCTCGATCTCTGCCGCGCCTTCACCGCCGGGGTTCAGCGCAGCGACGAGATCGTGCTGCCGACAATCGCTTAAAGCAGAATCACGGCCCACACCAGCGCGATCATGCTCAACGCCACCAATTGCGCGGCACTGCCCATGTCTTTGGCGTTTTTCGACAACGGGTGCAATTCAAGGGAGATGCGGTCGATGGCCGCTTCCACTGCCGAATTGAGCAACTCGACTATCAAGGCCAGCAGGCAGACCGCAATCAGCAATGCCTGCTCGACACGGCTGACATTCAGGAAGAACGACAGCGGGATCAGGATGACGTTAAGCAACACCAACTGGCGAAAAGCGGCTTCGCCGGTGAAAGCGGCGCGCAGGCCGTCAAGGGAATAGCCGGAGGCGTTGAGGATGCGTTTCAGGCCGGTCTGGCCTTTGAAAGGTGACATAGAGTATGCAACTGACCAAAAAAGAGGTGGGAAAGCTAGATTAGCCAAAGTCAAAAAAGCGTGAAGACGCTGTTTCTTAATGGCTCGGAATTGACTCAAGTTGTTGCAGAAGCAACGCGGCCTGGGTTCGGGTCCGGACATTCAGTTTACGGAAAATCGCGGTCACGTGGGCTTTGATGGTCGCCTCGGAAACGCTCAGTTCGTAAGCGATCTGCTTGTTCAGCAGTCCTTCACAGACCATGGTCAACACGCGAAACTGCTGCGGTGTCAGGCTCGCAAGGCCTTCACTGGCCGCTTTAGCCTCTTCGGAAACACTGACGGCTTCGAACGCTTGCGGTGGCCAGTAAACATCGCCATCGAGGACCGCCCGTACGGCTTTCTGGATCACGCCCAGGTCGCTGGACTTGGGAATGAAGCCACTGGCGCCAAATTCACGGGACTTGACCATGATCGTAGCCTCTTCCTGGGCCGAGACCATGACCACAGGAATCTGCGGATACTGACCGCGCAACAGCACCAACCCGGAAAAACCGTATGCCCCCGGCATGTTCAGATCCAGCAGTACAAGATCCCAATCGGCCTTTTCGGTCAGACGGGTTTCCAGCTCCGCAATGCTCGCTACTTCGACAAGACGGACATCCGGGCCAAGACCCAGAGTCAACGCTTGGTGCAAGGCGGAACGAAAAAGCGGGTGGTCATCGGCTATCAGGATTTCGTATGTGGCCATTTTTCAAATCATCCTGTTCTTCAAACAGCTCAAGGTGCAGCCACGGAGCTGCACCAAAGGGCACGCTAAACGCCAGTCACGTGGATCTCACGTGAAAAAATGGCGTATCAAACCTTGGCCGCGCCCCAATCGGCGCCAAGCATGCCCAGCGTAGCCGGGGTGGTCAAGGTGCATGGCCCGGACAGTTCTTTGCAGTATGGGCGACAATTAGCTCATTGAGGCGGCGTTACCCTGCACGAATGGCATCAACTCAGCGTGCGCCGCTGTTTCAACGTTCATTTCAAGCTGCCGCTTGGCATCGAGGTAATGCTGGCTGAAGACGTCGAAATAAGCGTCCAGCGCCGACGCCGCCTGCGCGTCGCCGGCAAGATCGAGGCACAAGACTGCCACTTCCGCAGTGCACAGATGCTCACTGCGTGTAGAGCGACGCAACTGATAGCGGGAGAGTTTTTCCGGCAGCAGGCTGAGGATCGGCAATGCGTCGAAGTAGGGGCTTTTACGAAAAATCTTGCGGGCTTCGGTCCAAGTCGCGTCGAGCAATATGAACAGCGGCCGCTTGGTGCTATCAGGCGTCACACCATGGGTCACCCGCTCAGGCGCGACGTATTCGCCCGGGAACACCAGGTAAGGTTGCCATTGCGGGTCGGATAGCAATGCCAGCAGCTTTGGGTCGACCTCGGTGCGCGACCAGATAAACGCGTGATTGTCCCGCACCACATCGGCGATAAGCCAGCCGGTATTACTCGGCTTGAACACTTCCTTGTTGGTCATGATCAGGCACACGCCGGAGCGGGTTTCGACCTGCGGGCGCCAGGCACACAGGCAATGGCTCTCGATCACACGACAATCGCGGCAACGGGTTGCCCGCCACCCACGGGCCTGAATCGGCTTGATGCCTTCCTCTTCACGTTGATCGCGCAGCCGGGCTACGGCGTTGGGAGCATGGCTCATCGAAGGCAACGCCGACAAAATGGGGAAATTGACACGAACAACTCTCGGCAGGGCAATAAAGGCCGACAGTTTAACAGAGCGCCGAGCGCAAACCTGTACCGTCCCGACCACCTCCCCTATAATTCGCCACCACTGAACGCACAGTCATGTGACTGGTCGAAGCACTCAGTCACTGAATCAGGAGAGTTTCATGCTGCGCCTTATCGTTCCCACCGCTGCCATTCTGCTGGCGTCGTCATTCAGCGCCCAGGCTGCATCCTTGAGTGAACAGAATCTGAACAAAGAGCTGCAAAACGTCGCCGCGCAAAGCAGTGTTGGTACTCCGCGAGCAATCAATGAAGACATTCTTGATCAGGGCTATACCGTCGAAGGAACGACATTGATCAACCACCTGAGCGTGCAAAGCAGCCACGCCACCAAGATGCGCGCCGATCCAAAAGCCGTGTATTTCCAACTCGGTGCCTCGGTATGCAACAACCCGTCATACCGCAAGCTGATGGCCAAAGGCGCAACCATGCGTTACGACTTCACCGAAGTGAAGTCCAACCGTTCGGTCGGCTCGGCCAGCTACCGGGAATCGGATTGCCCGAAAGCACCTCAGAAGAAAAAGTAATCAGTGGGACTTGGCGCGCCGCTGTTCATCTTCGGCGCGCAGCTCCGCCAGTAACGCCTGCAGGTAACGAGAGTGCGGCTCTGCTCCCTCAAGCCGTCGACAACACTCCTCCTCGAGACTCAAATGATGGGTCTCGGCTGACGACTTCAGCAATCGATACAAATTCGTATCGATCTCTATTTCCAGAATGACTCTGGCCATGGCTCCCGCCTCCTTGCTCCTCGCTCTTGTTGAGCGACAAATCCTTAAACCGCTCGTACGGTGCGCCCTGCCCTTGACGCCAAGTTGTTGTGATACACCTGTCATTCAGTTAATCAGAATGCAGCCCCCCGGGCGCGCCTTCAGACGAGTGGTGAAACCACCTTGTAAATCGTCAATAAGCGGTTGCCAGGAAAGACTTTGCGGCGCAATGATCAAAACAGCACAAATCATCGCGAGGGTCTAGATTTCAGGTTAGCCACGTTCAATTTTTCAGGGCTGGAAAGGAGCCGTCCGTTACGTACCAAGCTTTGCGAATGTTTCTTTCACCCAAGGAAAAAACAGAGCCTGTATGGATGATCCGCCAACCATTCGGGTCAAGTGGGTCGCCCAGGCATGGGTCCGGGCAGACAGCGACACACGAGGTGTCGTGGCATTGACGAATGCGTTGTCGATGTCGAGGGCTCTGTGCAGAAGGAGAAGTTGAATGCCTTACCAACCGAATGACCTCTTGAGCCGTCATTTTGAAGAAAACGGCCACGACCTCATCAGCAAGGTCGAAGAACAACTCAACCTGGTTTCACCCAACAGCCCGAACATCCCGATCTATCGCGACATGATCCTGACCGTGCTGCGCATGGCCCAGGAAGACCACAACCGCTGGAATGCCAAGATCACCCTTCAAACCCTGCGCGAACTGGAGCAGGCCTTCCGAGTACTGGAGCAGTTCAAGGGACGGCGTAAAGTCACGGTTTTCGGTTCGGCTCGCACCCCTGTTGAACATCCGCTGTACGGAATGGCCCGTGAACTCGGCGCCGCTCTGGCCCGCTCAGACCTGATGGTTATCACTGGCGCCGGTGGCGGTATCATGGCCGCGGCCCATGAAGGGGCTGGCCTCACGCACAGCCTGGGCTTCAACATCACCCTGCCCTTCGAACAACACGCCAACCCGACCGTTAGCGGCACTACCAATCTGCTACCCTTCCACTTTTTCTTCACGCGCAAACTGTTCTTTGTCAAGGAAGCCGACGCGCTGGTGCTATGCCCCGGTGGCTTCGGCACGCTGGATGAAGCACTGGAAGTACTGACACTGATCCAGACCGGAAAAACGCCATTGGTACCGGTCGTATTGCTGGATGCCCCGGGCGGCAAATTCTGGCAGGTCGCGTTGGACTTCATTCATCAGCAATTGGTGGAGAACCGCTACATCCTGCCCACCGACATGAAACTGGTGAAATTGGTCTACTGCGTCGATGAAGCGGTGGAGCACATCAACCAGTTCTACAGCAACTTCCACTCCAGCCGCTGGCTCAAGCGTCAATTCCTGATTCGCATGAACCACACACTCAGTGACCCGGCGCTCGAACACATGCAGGTGGCATTTGCCGACCTGTGCCTCAGCGACCACTTCCATCAACATGTCTACGGCGGCGAAGAACACGACGAAGCACAGTTCAGCCACTTGGCGCGATTGGCCTTCAATTTCAACGCCCGTGATCATGGCCGGCTGCGAGAACTGGTGGACTACATCAATCTGCCGGAAAACTGGGCGCAGCCCCAACCTCAGGCGCAACAGCACACTCGTGAGCCATCAAAGGTTACGTGAGGCATAAAAAACGGCCCGCTATCGAAATAGCGAGCCGTTTTAGTTAATCGTCCATCCCTCGGCCACTGAACAAGCGGCCGATCATTTCCATGGAGAAGCCCCGATACGCCAGGAACCTGCCTTGTTTGGCACGTTCCCGGTTGTCTATCGGTAGATGCCCGGAGAACTTGCGCTGCCAGGTGTCAGCCAACCGCTCTTGCCAGTCTATCCCGCTTTCGCGCAAGGCGAGTTCAATGTCACTGCGCTGCAGGCCCCGCTGGTTTAGCTCTTCACGAATACGCAGAGGGCCATAACCGGAACGGGCACGATAGGCAACGAAGCTTTCAAGGTATCGAGATTCGGACAACAAGCCCTCTTCCGTCAATCGGTCGAGTGCTGTCTCGATCATTTCGGGGAGAGCGCCGCGCTGACGCAGCTTACGCGTCAGCTCGACCCGACCGTGCTCACGACGTGCGAGCAGGTCCATGGCAGTTCGCCGCACCGCGACGAGGGTATCGAGTACGGCAGTCATCGGTTCTTATCAGATGTCAGCGTCAGCCAGGTCGTCTTCAGTCTCTTTGACTGGCGAAGCTTTGACGTCCGGCGCTGGCGTCAGCAGTTTGTCGCGCAGTTGTTTTTCAAGGGTCGCTGCAATTTCCGGGTTATCCGCCAGGAACTTGGCCGAGTTGGCTTTGCCCTGACCGATCTTGGTGCCGTTGTAGGCATACCAGGCACCGGATTTTTCAACGAAACCGTGCAGAACACCCAAGTCGATCATCTCGCCATTGAGGTAGATACCTTTGCCATAAAGAATCTGGAACTCGGCCTGACGGAACGGCGAAGCCACCTTGTTCTTCACAACCTTGACGCGGGTCTCGCTACCGACGACTTCATCACCTTCTTTCACCGCGCCAGTACGACGGATATCCAGACGAACCGAAGCGTAGAACTTCAGCGCGTTACCACCGGTGGTGGTTTCCGGGCTGCCGAACATCACGCCGATTTTCATACGGATCTGGTTGATGAAGATCACCAGGCAGTTGGCGTTCTTGATGTTACCGGTGATCTTACGCAGCGCCTGGGACATCAGACGGGCTTGCAGGCCAACGTGCATGTCGCCCATTTCGCCTTCGATTTCAGCCTTTGGCACCAGCGCCGCCACGGAGTCGACGATGATCACGTCAACCGCGTTGGAACGCACCAGCATGTCGGTGATTTCCAGGGCTTGCTCGCCGGTGTCCGGCTGGGAAACCAGCAGGTCGTCAACGTTGACACCCAGCTTGCCGGCGTATTCAGGATCGAGAGCGTGCTCAGCATCGACGAATGCACAAGTCGCGCCGGCTCTTTGAGCCTGGGCGATGACGGACAAGGTCAGAGTGGTTTTACCGGAAGATTCAGGACCGTAGATTTCAACAATACGGCCTTTTGGCAGACCGCCAATGCCCAGTGCGATGTCCAGACCCAGAGAGCCAGTGGAAATGGATGGGATCGCCTGACGGTCCTGATCGCCCATACGCATTACGGCACCCTTGCCGAATTGACGTTCGATCTGACCCAGGGCCGCAGCCAAGGCTTTCTTCTTGTTGTCGTCCATTAAAGTCCTCACGTAATCAATAAGGCCTGACGGCCAACACCTGTATAAGTAGACAGTATTATTCCACAGCGTTCGAGGATCGCCTACCCCTGATTTGAGATTTCTCCGGCGGCATGTCGCAGCAGCCCCTCTAGCGCGGCCTTCACCGTTTGTCGGCGAACTTCGTCGCGATTACCCGGGAAGTGCTGTAACTCACTGAACACCTGCTCGCCGACGCCCCAGGCCAGCCATACGGTGCCGACCGGCTTACTTGGCGAACCGCCGTCCGGGCCGGCGACGCCGCTGACTGCCACGGCAAAACGCGCATGGCTTTTTTCCTGCGCGCCGCGGACCATGGCTTCGACGACCTCTCGACTGACCGCCCCCACCGTTGAAAACAACTCGGCAGGGACATTCAACTGCTGGGTCTTCTGACGGTTGGAGTAAGTGACGTAACCCGCCTCGAACCATGCCGAACTGCCCGGAATCCGGGTTATCGCCTCGGAAATTCCGCCGCCCGTACAGGACTCTGCTGCGGTGACATGGGCGTTGAGAACCTGCAAGCGTCTACCGAGCTCGGCGGCCAGCTGTGTGATTTCTTTCACAGTCATCTCCTGATCAGGCGGAATGAGGCCTACCGTACACGAGCGGATCACGCTTGCAAGTTACAGGATCGATCAAAATGTTAGCGCGCGAGCGCTCTGATATAAGCCTGACACGCCTGCAAGGCAATCCGTCCGCGGTCGCTGGCATGGACGTCACGATCACATCGCGACTGACAAAGCACTTCCTGTTTATTTATCGACGGGATTCGTTATTGGTCGGGCCGAGAGTCTCGGGGTGGCATTTCACAAACGCCGATCCGCTTGGCCACCCACCGTTCATATAGACCGATCGCCACGTCCGCCCCGGCCATCGCAGTGAGGCCACCGAAGGCGCCTGCGACCCAGATCGACAGGCCGGCGGCATATAACAGCATGATTGCCGATACCCCGCCGACCATGCAGGCCCCGGAGCGCAGGGCCAGCCGCCGCAGCAACGCCCAACCACGGGCGCCATCCTTGTCGGCGCGCCACATCTCACCGGACAGCCCACCCACCAACGCAAGGACGACGACCAACCAGATCGGAATGTCCAGCAACGCTGGCGGCTCAATGGTCATGTCATGCCTCCTGGAGTAATCGATGGGGTGTAAGTGCGCTTAACCATGTCCGTTGCCGAGTCTTACATCACGCAGGCAGAAAACTTCGTTGGAACCGATTAACAGACTGGGTTGAGATAGAATTTATGCGTCAATGCATATAATGTCAATGTTAAAGTGCATGCTAACTGCACATAAATGCACAAACGCATTATCACTCATGCAAACAAGGGCGCTCGCACTTTGGGCGCAGGTGAAAAAAAACCGCCTGATGGCGGGTTTTATCTGACAGCGACGAGAGGTTATCGGGCGTACATGCCCCACCAGAAGACGTGACCGAGGATGACGATTTGCTCGTCCTGCATTTCCTGGAAGCTGTAGTCCTCGTCCGGGTGTTCATCGCGATTGAAACTGCGCAGGCGAATTCCGGTAGGCAGGCGATAAAGCTGTTTCACCCGCAGTTGACCGTTGTGGTTGATGGCGTAGAGGTCGCCATCAACGATGTCGCCAATCCCGCACTTGCCGGCGTTAACCCCAACCGTGGCACCGTCGCGCAGTACCGGCAGCATGCTGTTACCACGCACGGTCACGCATTTGGCCTGGTCGAACTGCACACCGTTATGGCGCAAGCTGCGCTTGCCAAAGCGTAGGCTGGCGCGTTCGCTCTCTTCGATGACGAATCTTCCCGATCCCGCCGCCAATTCAACCTCGCGAAGAAAGGGGACCGACACCTCGTCGTCATCGACAGGGGTATCGTCGTCCCACAGACTTATATCCTTGAGTTCAGCATGCGATCGACCGCGCCCGGCATTGGCTGTCGGCGTGATGTCCACGCGACCACGCAACTGATCGGTGCTCACGGCGAAGTACTCGGCGATCTTCGAGATGTGTTTATCCGATGGGTCGACGATCTTCTCGCTGAGAATCCGCGAGAGCGTGGATTGGGGCACGCCAGTGCGACGGTGAAGCTCCGTGGGGGAGATTCCGTGCTGGTCGAGCAGTGCTCTTAAGACGGTAGAAACGTTGCGTTTTTGCATACTGTGCATAGTGCTTGTTCTTTGCATGGAAAACAAATGCTGATTTGCATGCCTCATGCATAGATCAGCAGAAGCAAGCCGCGTGGCGTTCGTGCCTGCGTCCGGCGGACCGCCCATGTTAATCTTGCGCCCATTGCGGAAAAGCCGGGCCGACGCCCACCTTTGCCCCACACCTTTCAATGAGTTTTCCGATTCCCGATGAATAAAGCCCTGTCCGACCTGTCCTCCCACACGCCGATTGTGTTGGAGTACTAACGCAAAAAAGCCCTACAGCCCCACAAATAAAGGGCCGTAGGGCTTTCTTGACATATAGAGGTTATTGTTCATTTGGCATGAAATGGCATTGATTGGCATACGATTTGCCCCATTTTTGCCCCATGGCATTCCATTCGATACCTCTCAGGGCACCAAAATTTGAGAAGGATTTTAGACGATGATGGTAGATATTTATGAGAGCAATGAAAGCCTCACAATCGAGGAATACCTGCTACGAATACCGGACGCGCTTCAACGAGAAAGAACAAAAGCAATATTGTACAACTCATTGAAAGTTTTGAGCTCGCTCAATAACTCCTTCGGAAAAAACAAAGACCTTCCAGAAATCAGAATCATAACCAGTGCCACTGCAAATGCAGAAGCGATAAGTTATGTAATACGTATAAATTCAGGCCTTATTGATCACTGCCTTTCTACAGCACATGCAGACATCGAAACTATATTTGGCCGACCGCTTCCCTACTCCCTCAATTCAGATAAAATTGCAACAGTATCTCTATCATGGATTCTGGCGCACGAATGGACACATATCCTTAGATGCCATGATGACGTCATTAAAGAACTGGGGAGTGATCCGAACACATTGCAAGCACTGGAACACGACGCGGATTACTGTGCAATCGCCGCAGCCTATAGGAGGCTTCAGTTGCAGCACTCATTTGAGCTGAGTGACTTGGAGATCAGAGAACTTCTTCTTTATTGTTTATTCTGGACCGTAAGAACTCTTACCTCCATGAGCAATACGCACGAGGGCATTGGACAAAGACTCCAAAACTTTATTATTAAGATCACTACACTATCTGAACAGCCAGGCGGAGCACCAGATAACGAACTCAAAACACCAAAGTCTCACGAGATCGCTAAAGCCTTAATCAATTTATTCGCAAAATGTGAAAAACATTTTCAAGCCGTCAACACGTCAGAGCAATTCAAATCCAACTTACTTAAAGAAGCTTTAGATCGATTTAGTGATAAAAGCTACCTCAACACCACCCTTGGCTGGGAAAAAATCAGCTCGGTAGTGGAGCGGCTTTCGCAAACAAGAGCCACGAATAAATAGTAGATCGAGATCTACCTACTGCTCTTAGACCCCGATTATATTGGGGTTCGAGGTAGTGACGCTGGGAACAAGAGATCCCTAACCGTAATAACTGATCAAAACAAGCCCCCTAACGCCTCAGGTTTCCAGTTCATGATCACCAACTCACCACTGATCTCGGCTTTCCCTTGCCGCTGATTGGTGTTGCTGTAACGAATATCCAGCGTCTCGAAATGAAAGCCATCAAACACTCGGCGGATATCCGGGTGATCGTTGATGCTGACCATCACCTTGCCCTTGCAGCGGCGCATAAAGTCAGCCATCCGCTCATAGTTCTCGAACGGAAAGTCCACACCGTAACCGGCGGTCTGCCAGTACGGCGGGTCCATGTAATGGAATGTGTGCGCACGGTCGTAGCGTTCGGCGCAGTCAAGCCAGGGGAGGTTTTCGACGTAGGTGCCGGACAGACGCTGCCAGGCGGCTGAGAGGTTTTCCTCGATCCGCAGCAGGTTGATGGCCGGGCCAGTGGTCGCGGTACCGAATGTCTGCCCGGTGACCTTGCCCGCGAAGGCATGGTGCTGCAGGTAGAAAAATCGAGCGGCGCGCTGGATGTCGGTGAGGGTTTCGGGGCGGGTCATTTTCTGCCACTCGAACACCTGGCGCGAGCTCAGCGCCCATTTGAATTGGCGCACGAACTCTTCGAGGTGGTTTTGCACGACGCGGTACAGCGTGACCAGGTCGCCGTTGATGTCGTTGAGGACTTCAACCGGCGCTGCCTGGGGGCGCATGAAGTAGAGCGCGGCACCGCCGGCAAAGACTTCAACGTAGCATTCGTGTGGCGGAAAAAGCGGAATGAGGCGGTCGGCTAGGCGGCGTTTGCCGCCCATCCAAGGGATGATAGGTGTGGACATAAAAAGCAAGACCTTTACTGTATGGATAAACAGGTGCTAGGCTCGCCGCGCTTTGTGCACGAAGCGAGAGCCTTGGCTGGACTTGCAGGGACGTTCTGCAGGGACGGCGACCGGGCTAGATGTTGACGCATCTATACCGGTCGCTCTTTTTTCACTTCAGTGTTGAGGCTTCGGATGGCGGATGGAACGACCCAGCAGCTCGTCGCCTTTTCCTCGCCCGATGGTCGCGCCTAAACCACTGTATATAAAAACAGCATCAGAAAGGCACGAACGTGGACCCTCACGAAATCGAAGACACTAGCGACTGGCTGGGTAGTCCGACGAGACTCGAAACCGTCAAGCATTACGCGAGCATGCTCGAGGAAGACATCCAGGATCTAAACCGTCAGTTGCAGACGGCCAAGGACAATATTTCCACTCTGGTAGAAATGAACGACCAACTGAAGGCTGAGCTCCAGAAGAATCGGACATGGATGGCCAACCTTGAAGCGGAAACCACTGAGCAGCTGGCAGAAATTCAAAGCCTGTCGATGGTCCGCGACCAGAACGATAAGCTGCGCAGAGAGCTTGAAGCAGCCAATGGCGGTATTGGTGTCGAAGTAACCATCAGGTCAGGCCCTCAATTTCAAGTTGGCAATCGGAAACATTCGGGCCTGAATAGACCAGATCGAAAGATGTGAAAAAGCCGTAAAGGATGGATGCTTCGTAAGTTTCTTCGCCGACCCAGACCACAGGTTTGGCACGAACTTCAGTCAGCAACCGCTTGATTTTCGCAACCCGGGCGGTCTCAACAGAGACAGGGAATTTGGCAGTGTCGGAGAACGCCCTTTCGGTCACGCTCCAGCCGCCGAACGCATCGCGTTCCTTGATGCTGTAGTCGTCGATTCCGACACCGGTGCCGTATAGCGCTGTGCCAATGTCGGCTGTTTTACCGACTACCAGCGCCCCTACTCCGGCCGTGCCGCTGCTGGTGACGGTCACCGTGAGGCTGGCCGTTCCATAAGCGGGCAAGTCCAACACCACCAGACTGGTGCGAAATTCGATCTCCTCGAAAAACCAGTCGTACCAGTTGTCGACGGCACCATCGATTAGGCTGTAGTGACGAGTCGCCACGACCCCTTCGATCGGGTCAGGCCAACCGCGCCCTGCACTGATCAACCACATCGAAGACCGTGACCTGTGGCAATTCAAACTGCCCGGTACTCGCGAGATTATGGCGAACCTGTTCAGTTACCCGCAGGATTTTGCGACCTGGGACTACCTCTTCGCCTATGACATCAACGCAATACGTCTCGACGGTGTGGCCATCAATCGCCAGCACCAGAAGACCGTAGCCGATCTGGTGCGCACCACCAAACGCCGCATGCTGATCGGCGGTCACGATGTACCTGTCGCAAACCTTCCATACATGTTTGCCAGCGATGCCGGGCATGTCATGGCTGAGGGTGAACCCTTCGCCGCCTCCTACTTCGACACCCCTGATGGGCGAAACTTTAGTCTGCGCAGCACGGACGCCGGCATGGACGTATCGGAGATTGCCAAGCACTACGGCGGCGGCGGGCACCGTAATGCAGCTGGGTTTCGCGTGCCGTTCGACCACGTACTGGCATATCCAGCCCAGCTGGGGGCTATCGCATGACAGCCCTCCGCCGAATAGTCCGAATCCGCAGCGGGCAAATGCCGCCTCTCGAATTAAAAACGATCTGCGATAAATGCAACAAGTCGCGGGCACTTGGCAACCATCAGAAATGCAGCACGCAACGCCAGGCCGAAGGCATCGCACGGCGCACAGGGGAGAAACAGTAATGAGCCTTCCACGCTGGGTAATGATCAATCGTGCATCTGAACTCACCGGCTACAGCGAAGACGCCATACGTCACAAAGTAAAGAACGGGACCTGGGCACAGGGCCGAATATGGCGGAAAACGCCAGACGGCCGCATCGCAATCAATATGACGGAGTACGACAAGTGGGCCGAGAGCGCACCGCAGGAAGCGGCCTAGAAGCCGAGCTGGCAAAGCACAAAGGGATTGAGGTGCACGGTGGCAACATACGCGTCGTGTTCATGTGGCGGCGAATTCGCTGCCGCGAATCCCTGGGCCTGCCAGTCACCAAAGCCAACATCAAACACGCCGCCCTACTCAGGGCGGCAATCATTCACGAGATCAAAACAGGTCGCTTCGATTACAGCCGACACTTCCCCGACTCGAAGAACGCGACGAACTACAGCAACGTAAAGGATGAGCGCCTGACTGCACTGATGGCGCGCTACAAGCCGCTGAAGGCCGTCGACATTACGCCAATGACAGAGGAGAAATACGGCTATGCGCTGGATATTTGTACCGAGCTGCTGGGTGCAGACCGATTAGCCGGCATTCTTTTACCCGAAGATATCCAGGTGCTCAGGACGCAACTGATTGCTACCCGAGCGCCATCAACGGCGAACCATTACTTGGCCACATTCGCCGGCTTCCTGGCCTGGTGCGAGAGCAACAACTATTGCCGCAAAGGACTGTCCGCCGCTTGCATACGGTTTGCGATGATCGGCCGAGAACCCGACCCGCTGACCAAAAACGAATTCAAACAGCTGCTAAGCAAGGGGTGTCTCCACGCGCAGGATGCCGCCGCGATCACGCTCGCTGTGTACACTGGCCTACGCCCGGGAGAGTTGTGCGCGCTGGCCGTCGAAGACATCGACCTCATCGCTGGCCAGATCAACATCACCAGGGCAATCACAGCAGATGGCACATTCAAAGTCCCCAAGACCGGAAAACCAAGGGCAGTACTTCTGATGCCGCCGGCAGTCGAGGCCTGTAAAACACTGATGGACTTAGTGGCGGACCACGCACCAAGCGAGATCGAAGTGTACATGAACCGCCATGAAAGCCGCATGGAATCAGTCACCCCGCTACTATCTCCGACTACGCAGGCCCGGAAGAAAGTCATAAACCTTTGGTTTATCCCTACATCTTGGAACACAAAGTGGGCCGCGATTCAAAAGCGCTCAGGGATTCGCCCACGCCGCCCGTACCAGACTCGACACACCTATGCCTGTTGGTGTCTGACCGCACGCGGCAACCTTGCATTTATTGCAAAACAACTGGGGCATAAGGATTTCACTATGCTAGTCGAGGTTTACGCAAAATGGATGGACGACGAGTCCCCAAAAGAACTTGAGCAGATTTGGAAAAACATCAGCCAACTATGATCTTGCCAACGTAATAAACGGTCAACAAAGAAATTGCCGCAACAATTACGCCATAATAGGCATGCACGTATTCCTTGAAATAAGCCAATCGACCTTTCTTCATGAAAAACTTCTCATTTGAAGTCATATCAATTGAATCGATAGCATTCCAAGCGGCATGCCTAACTCTTAAATACAGCCCTTTATTTTCATCCTTTAACTCTGAAATCTCCATTTCACGCAAATCCCCGAGAACCGAAGCTTCAACAGCATTCGTTCCGATATGGGTATTTAAATTAGAAATCTTTAATTCGATTTGCGATAGAAGCCCCGCATACCCACTTTCAAAGTCGGAATGCAAAAACTCCCCCCTCTTTAACTCATCCTCCACCCACTCTGATAGCGCCTCTAACTTATCTACAATTTTCTCCCTCGTTTTCAGTGCCTCTGCCCGACTATTCGAGCGCACCTGCATATAAACTGTAAATGTCCAACCGAGCATTAGCGCAATTAACTGAGCCGGCAAATTTGCAAAAGTCATTTTTGCCCCGCTTCCTCAACACTAATCCGAGCGGCTTGCAGGCGATCAGAGATCAAATTTTCAATACTTTTCACTAATGAGTGCGAGTAAGTCAAGCGCGCACTTAAATCGCTCCAGCTAAAACCTTCATCCCTTATTAATCCGCCAAACGCCTCATCAAGGAACGATCTCCCATACCGGTTATACCCATCCAAATCAACATGAACAAACTTATGCTCTTTTAGATTTGGAACCAAGAGCTTTTTACGGAATTCCTCACCACTAAGCTTAGTATTAATATCCATATATCTACCGTACGGCCTCTCACCAAAATCCTTAACTACACTTATATTAACAGTATCTTCTTTCATGGCAGCTCAATATTCCACTGAATTAATGTCCCTGGGAAGCTCTGCGGAAGACGCACAAGCTCCGGCTCATCACCAGCTTTCTCGTACTTACACAACCCATCATTACTAAACACCCACAGCCTTCCACCTGGAGTGTCATTTACTAAAGCCATAATACTCTTACTTCCCTGACCGTGTCGATCCCTATTAGTTCCTGAAACATCGCCCTGCAAAGACAAATAGATCAATTTGTCATCCGATATTACGGTAGGAACATATCGAGTCAGACCCGTCCCCCTAAGTTCCGGGAATTTATCCAATAACAACCTATATTCTTTAGGGTGTTTATTCTGAACAGAACTAAGAAACCATGGATGCTGAACTACTGTTTTAGGAATACCCACGCCCTTATCATAAATTGCAAGATGGAGCATCTTGCCCTTAACTCGACAAATCAACCACCACCTTTTCTCCGACGGCAGAGAGTCAGGGTATGCATGCAATTCGACATTATAGATCGTTTCTGACACAGCATCTCCATAGACATACTCCGTCTCGGCGCTCATTTTATCTAGATAGATTTTCTTCTGGATGAAATCTATTATCTCATCCATACATTCATTCCCAACACCGGACATAACAGGCATAACCCTGACGCCGCCGAGCGAGTAATTTACTTTCTCACCAGTTAAAAGTCGGTATAAATTATAATTCCTTATTATCGAATTTACTTGTTCCGACTTATCAGAAAGAATAACTTTTACAGACCCCTTCCCGACTCGACTAGAAAGCGCCGTATCCACAGCAGCATAAAGCACTACAAAAGCAGCGGCCGACAAAGTCTCGGTAGCACTAAAATCAACATAGCACCTACCCCTACCAAGCCGAGATTGTATTTCAGATATAAATGCCAAGGTTTTAGTATAGGTTTCCCGCTCACCTGACACTTCATAAACATTGATATCTTCCGGCGCTACGATTGGGTGCCAACCACCAAACTCTCTTCTTTCACCATACTTCTGGTGACTATTGCTTTTATTTTTACTTTTACGTCGTTTAAGAGCGTTTTCCCAACGCGCTATCGCAGCACGTTCCAGGAAAATTTTTTGTGTCGCATCCAGCTTTTTCACCACGCTCTCCCCAAATTGAAAGGGACACCTTCCTGCCCCTTTCTTACTCAGCCTGCCTTATGACCCCCATCCTGGCATCAAAGGACAATGGCCGCTGATGATGATAAGGTTCCTACTGCAGCTTATCCAGATATGCATCAACAAAGTCCTAATGCCCCATTTTTGCCCCACAAACTTCGACAAGCATCGCTAAGCCATTGATGAATAAAGCAATTTCAGATTTATCCGCCCACACGCCGATGATGCAGCAGTACTGGCGCCTGAAGAACCAGCACCCTGATCAGTTGATGTTCTACCGCATGGGCGACTTCTACGAGATCTTCTACGAAGACGCGAAGAAGGCCGCCAAGTTGCTGGACATCACCCTCACTGCCCGTGGGCAGTCGGCCGGGCAAGCGATTCCGATGTGCGGTATTCCTTACCACGCGGCCGAAGGTTATTTGGCGAAACTGGTGAAGCTTGGCGAGTCGGTGGTGATCTGTGAACAGGTTGGCGACCCGGCGACCAGCAAAGGGCCGGTGGATCGCCAAGTGGTGCGGATCATCACGCCGGGGACAGTGAGCGATGAGGCGTTGCTGGACGAGCGCCGGGACAACCTGATCGCCGCTGTATTGGGTGACGAGCGTCTGTTCGGCTTGGCGGTGCTGGACATCACCAGCGGCAACTTCAGCGTGCTGGAAATCAAAGGTTGGGAAAACCTGCTGGCGGAACTCGAACGGGTCAATCCGGTGGAGCTTCTGATCCCGGATGACTGGCCGAAAGACCTGCCGGCGGAAAAACGCCGTGGGGTGCGTCGCCGCGCGCCGTGGGATTTCGAGCGCGATTCGGCACTGAAAAGTCTTTGCCAGCAATTCGCTACCCAAGACCTGAAAGGTTTCGGTTGTGAAAACCTGACCCTGGCCATCGGCGCCGCCGGTTGCCTTCTGGCTTACGCGAAAGAAACCCAGCGCACCGCATTGCCTCACTTGCGCAGCTTGCGTCATGAACGCCTGGACGACACTGTCGTACTCGACGGCGCGAGCCGCCGCAACCTGGAGCTGGATACCAACCTGGCCGGCGGCCGTGACAACACACTGCAGTCGGTGGTCGACCGTTGCCAGACGGCCATGGGCAGTCGTCTACTGACCCGCTGGCTGAACCGTCCTCTGCGCGATCTGACCGTATTGCTGGCTCGCCAGACATCGATCACCTGCCTGCTCGATGGCTACCGATTCGAGAAACTGCAACCGCAGCTCAAGGAAATCGGTGACATCGAACGAATTCTCGCGCGAATCGGCCTGCGCAATGCTCGCCCCCGCGATCTCGCACGCCTGCGTGACGCCCTCGGTGCACTGCCGGCACTGCAAGTGGCGATGACTGAGCTCGAAGCCCCGCACATTATTCAACTGGCCAGGACCACCAGCACCTACCCCGAACTGGCGGCGCTGCTGGATAAAGCCATCATCGACAATCCACCGGCGGTGATCCGTGACGGCGGCGTGTTGAAGACCGGTTACGACAGTGAACTCGACGAACTGCAATCGCTCAGCGAAAACGCCGGGCAGTTCCTGATTGACCTCGAAGCCCGAGAAAAAGCCCGCACCGGCCTCTCGCACCTGAAGGTTGGCTACAACCGCATTCACGGCTACTTCATCGAACTGCCAAGCAAGCAGGCCGAATCAGCACCGGCTGACTACATCCGCCGCCAGACGCTCAAAGGCGCCGAACGCTTCATCACACCAGAACTGAAGGCCTTCGAAGACAAGGCGCTGTCGGCCAAGAGCCGTGCCCTTGCCCGGGAAAAAATGCTCTACGAAGCGCTACTGGAAGATTTGATCGCACAGTTGCCACCGCTGCAGGACACCGCTGCGGCGCTAGCCGAGCTAGACGTTCTGAGCAACCTGGCAGAGCGTGCGCTGAACCTCGACCTGAACTGCCCACGCTTCGTCAGCGAGCCGTGCATGCGCATCACGCAGGGCCGTCACCCGGTAGTCGAACAAGTCCTGACCACCCCGTTCGTCGCCAACGACCTGAACCTGGACGACAGCACGCGGATGCTGGTGATTACCGGTCCGAACATGGGCGGTAAATCCACCTACATGCGGCAAACCGCGCTGATCGTGCTGTTGGCACACATCGGCAGCTTCGTACCGGCGGCCAGTTGCGAGCTGTCCCTGGTCGACCGGATCTTCACCCGGATCGGTTCCAGTGATGACCTGGCCGGCGGGCGCTCGACCTTCATGGTCGAAATGAGCGAAACCGCCAACATCCTGCACAACGCCACCGAGCGCAGCCTGGTGCTGATGGACGAAGTCGGACGCGGCACCAGTACATTCGACGGTCTGTCCCTGGCGTGGGCGGCAGCGGAGCGCCTGGCGCATTTGCGGGCTTACACGCTGTTCGCCACCCACTACTTTGAGTTGACGGTCCTGCCGGAAGCCCAACCGCTGGTGGCCAACGTGCACCTCAATGCCACCGAGCACAACGAGCGCATCGTGTTCCTGCACCACGTTCTGCCAGGGCCTGCCAGCCAAAGCTACGGCCTGGCTGTTGCGCAGCTGGCCGGCGTCCCAAGCGAAGTGATTGTGCGTGCCCGCGAACATTTAAGCCGACTGGAAGATACCGCCCTGCCTCACGAGGCGCCCAAGCCAGTCAAAGGCAAACTGGCCGCGCCACAGCAAAGCGATATGTTCGCCAGCCTGCCACATCCCGTGCTGGATGAACTGGCCAAACTCGACCTGGACGACATGACACCACGTCGTGCACTCGAAATGCTCTATACACTGAAGACACGGATCTAACGCATAGGCTTGCAAGCTGTTAGAATCTCGCGCGGTTTGGGATGCTGCTGGCTATAGCCTGGCCTGCAGACTATCGCTCCCGAACCTTGCGACCCCCACGTGAAGGGGCGCAGCAAGCCGCGCCTGAGGAGAAAATTAGAAATGACCTTCGTCGTCACCGACAACTGCATCAAGTGCAAGTACACCGACTGCGTAGAAGTGTGTCCGGTGGACTGCTTTTACGAAGGCCCGAATTTCCTGGTGATTCACCCGGATGAGTGCATCGACTGCGCACTGTGCGAACCAGAATGCCCTGCCGTGGCCATCTTCTCCGAAGATGAAGTCCCGGAGGAGATGCAGGAGTTCATTCAGCTCAACGTTGAGCTGGCTGAAATCTGGCCCAACATCACCGAAAAGAAAGAATCGTTGCCCGATGCCGAAGAGTGGGATGGTGTCAAAGGCAAGATCAAAGATCTCGAACGCTGATTTTACCCGCGCTCACGAAAAGGCCCCTTGCGGGCCTTTTTGCTTTTTCATGGGCAAAAAAAAGGGGCGGTTTGACCCGCCCGCATTTTTTCCCTATTCCCTTTGTTCCTTTTCATCGTCCTGATGAATCGCTTCCTGCGATGTCCCTTCCCTTCGTCCTTGAAGGGTGTGTCTGTCCGTCGACACAACCCGAATACTAGAGCGTTCCGTGGCAAGAGCAATCGGGGCCTGGCTCCCCAACCGCTTGTCACACGCCGTAAATGTATAAAAAATTACTTATTTTTCAGTTAGATAAACTTCTCGCCTGAAATTCTGAGCAACTATCACCCTGTAAAAATAACGAACACTTACGAAAGAGTAAGCGAAGACTTACAACGCGAGACTACGAACCAGATGAGCACCCTGCGCTTAGTTTGTTTTTCCATGGCAACAAAAAGCCCCGAACCAGTCGGGGCTTTTTGTTAGCTGCTACACAAGGCTGTTACTGAAACAGCGACTCGCTAGACAAGCCATTTTTCTCCAGGATCTCCCGAAGACGCTTCAGGCCTTCAACCTGAATTTGTCTGACTCGTTCCCGGGTCAGGCCAATTTCCAGGCCTACGTCTTCAAGGGTGCTGCTCTCATGACCTCGCAGGCCGAAGCGACGGACTACCACTTCGCGTTGCTTGTCGGTCAACTCGGAAAGCCATTGATCAATGCTCTGGGACAGGTCGTCATCCTGCAACAACTCGCATGGATCGGTTGGGCGATCATCGGTAAGGGTATCCAGCAGGGTTTTATCCGAATCCGGACCCAGCGAGACGTCGACTGAGGAAACTCGCTCGTTCAGGCCAAGCATGCGCTTGACCTCGCCTACCGGTTTTTCCAGCAGGTTGGCGATTTCTTCAGGTGAAGGTTCATGGTCGAGTTTTTGCGTCAGCTCCCGTGCGGCCCGCAGGTACACGTTGAGCTCTTTGACCACATGGATCGGCAACCGGATGGTCCGGGTCTGATTCATGATCGCGCGTTCGATGGTTTGACGAATCCACCAGGTCGCGTAGGTCGAAAAGCGGAAGCCACGTTCAGGATCAAACTTCTCCACCGCCCGGATCAACCCCAGGTTGCCCTCTTCGATCAGATCAAGCAGCGACAGACCACGATTGACGTAACGTCGGGCGATTTTCACCACCAGGCGCAAGTTACTTTCAATCATGCGTTTGCGCCCGGCCGGATCACCACTTTGCGACAGGCGCGCAAAATGCACTTCTTCTTCAGGGGACAACAGCGGGGAAAAACCGATTTCATTGAGGTACAGCTGCGTGGCATCGAGCGCCCGCGTGTAGTCAATGTACTTGTGTTGCTTTAGCGAAGCGGAGTGTTTGGATTTGGCACGAACGGAAGGTGGAGCCGCCCCTTCATCATTCGACATCGAATCCGCACCGATGCCGGTCTCCATCAAGACCTCATCGTCGATGTCAAACTCCGGCACTTCTTTACTGAGAGCCATTGTTATAGTCCTTTGGTGAGTTCGACCTCAAGCTCAAGCGGCGCCTTTATCCTTGGCAACGCTGGAGCCTGTCCCCTCTACGATGGAACAGGCTGGTAAGCGATCAACGACGTGGCAGGAATTGCAGCGGATCTACAGGTTTACCTTGACGGCGAATCTCAAAATGCAGTTTCACCCGGTCCGTACCCGTTGACCCCATTTCGGCAATTGTCTGTCCGACCTTGACCTGCTGCCCCTCCCGAACCAACAGCCTGCGGTTATGTCCGTAGGCACTGACGTAGGTTTCGCTGTGTTTGATGATCACTAATTCGCCGTAGCCCCTTAAGCCACTCCCGGCGTATACCACCGTCCCATCAGACGCAGCTAAAACAGGCTGTCCCAAATCCCCGGCGATATCAATTCCTTTATTCAAACTACCGTTTGAAGAGAATTTTCCAATTAAAATGCCATTAGATGGCCATCCCCAGCCGGTCGGGGCCGGACCGGCTGGAGGCATCGGAGCGGGTGCTGGCTTGTTGGCGACGGACGGTACAACCGCTGTCGCAGTGCTGGTCGAACCGTTTACCGGACGACGGATAACCGTGGTTTTACTCGAGGACGAAGGCGTTGAATTCGACGAGCTGACCGTCGTCGACGTTGAATCGCTACGCCCGTCGAAGCGAATCGTCTGACCCGGATGGATCGTATAGGGCTCAGCAATGTTGTTGCGTGCCGCCAGGGCCTTGTAGTCCCAGCCGTAACGAAAGGCAATGGAAAACAGCGTGTCCTTGGGGCGGACGACATACTGCCCCGTCGTTACCGCCGGACGCTGGGCGACGGCATTGTTGCGATCGACCACGCGTACATCGCTGGATTTGTTGCTGGAACAACCGACCAGCAAGGTGCTCAAGACAAGGCCAGTCACCAGGCGCTGAAAGCTCGTTGTACCCATACGCTGCGCAATGACTGTGAGACTCACCCGCCGCTCCCTTTGTGGTGGCTGAAAATATGATTTGCCGTGGTCCGGCATGAAATGTCGCAAGTATAACGGGCCGTGCACGCTTTACCTTTAATGAAGCGAAATGGCTTCGCGCACACGTTTGCTGCTGGACAAAACAACCCGTTTAACCAATCGACGCCGCTGTAAGACAGAAGCAATCGAAGAGAATTCAGAACCCTGAAACAAATGATCAGGCCAGTGGTCCGTTGAGCAACGGAACGAAGCGAACCGATCCCAGAACACGTCTGGAAAAGCCCTGTTCTTCCCTGATGATCAGCATCAATTGTTGAACCTCGCCCGACCCGACCGGGATCACCAGACGCCCTCCCGGCGCCAGCTGATCGAGCAGTGCCTGAGGCACATCGGTCGCCACGGCGGTCACGATAATACCGTTGTAGGGCGCCAGCGCCGGCCAGCCCTCCCAGCCATCGCCCCAGCGAAACACCACATTGCGCAGGTTCAATTCGACCAGGCGCTCCTTGGCCCGGTCCTGCAGCACCTTGATGCGCTCGACGGAAAACACTCGCTCGACCAGTTGCGACAAAACGGCCGTCTGATAACCCGACCCCGTGCCGATTTCCAGCACCTTGTCCAACGGACCTGCTTCCAGCAGCAGCTCGCTCATGCGCGCCACCATATAAGGCTGGGAAATGGTCTGGTTATGTCCAATCGGCAGCGCCGTGTCTTCATAAGCACGGTGCGCCAGCGCTTCGTCGACAAACAGGTGACGCGGTGTACGGCGGATGACTTCCAGCACCCTGGCGTTCGACAACCCCTCCTCATACAAACGCTGGATAAGCCGTTCACGGGTCCGTTGCGAAGTCATCCCGATGCCGCGCCGCAGCATATCGTCGTGCTCACGAGACATCAGCGCAGCCCCTCCAGCCAGCCATCGAGACTTCTGAAGGCGTCATTGAAGGTGCGATCCAGTTGCAGCGGAGTGATGGACACATAGCCCTGCATGACCGCATGGAAATCAGTGCCCGGGCCACCGTCCTCGGCATCTCCGGCAGCCGCAATCCAGTACCCGGCCTTGCCTCGCGGATCGACCACCTGCATCGGTGCCGCCGCGCGAGCGCGATGGCCCAGACGGGTCAACTGGATGCCGCGTATGTGATCCAGCGGCAAATTCGGAATATTCACGTTCAATACCGTACGCGGAGGAAGATCGAGCTCAGCGTGGGCTTCGACCAGTTTGCGCGCAAAGTACGCCGCTGTAGGAAGGTTCTCGACTTGTCGTGAAACCAACGAAAAGGCGAATGAAGGACGCGCCAGGAAACGCCCTTCGAGCGCCGCCGCCACGGTTCCGGAATACAGGACATCGTCCCCCAGGTTGGCGCCCAGATTGATTCCGGAAACCACCATGTCCGCTTCACGTTCCAGCAAGCCGTTCAGGCCCAAGTGCACACAATCGGTCGGTGTGCCGTTAACGCTGATAAAGCCATTGGCCAGCGTCTGTGGGTGCAACGGACGGTCGAGCGTCAGCGAGCTGCTGGCGCCGCTTTTGTCCTGGTCCGGGGCGATAACCACGCATTCGGTGTAATCTGCCAGCGCAGCATAAAGCGCGGCGAGACCGGGTGCGGCTACCCCATCGTCGTTAGAAATCAGAATACGCATGGGCTGTCCGTCTGCCCCACCGGCACCAGATCAACAAGTTCGCGCACCAATACAGTGGCGAAGCATCCGGCCGGCAGGACGAATTCCAGTTGCAGAATGTCAGGCTCGGGATAATGCCACGTCAACCCGGCTATGGGCAGTCGCAGGATGCGACGTTCGTGGCTCATTCCGGCGTTAATCAACCAATCGCGAAGGTCGGCTTCGCGTGCGGCGATTGCCTGCTCCAATTCATGGACAGCGCCCGTGGCCGGCGAGTCACCTTCACCCCACTGCGGGCCGGTCGGATGCAGATCGAGAATCGCCAGACGAGGGTCGCTGCACTCGGCCTCACCGGCCGGAAAGAAGCTGCGGCTATCGGTGAATGCCAGCAAGTCACCCACTTGGGCACGCTGCCAGGTGCCATCGGCAACACGGGCTGCCAACACCTGGTTGAACAGAAAGCTACGGGCTGTGGAGAGCAGGCGCGAACGAACGTTGCGCTGCTCCGGCAACGCCTTGCGCGCAGCCCAGGCGCGGGCATCGACCACATTACCGCCGTCGTGCCCGAAGCGCTGCGCCCCGAAATAGTTGGGGATGCCTTGTTGGGCGATCAACTGCAGGCGCTCTTCAACGGCCGCCTTGTCGCCGGCGAACTGCGTCAGGCGCAAAGTAAAGCCATTGGCCGAGTGGGCACCGCGTTGCAACTTGCGCTTGTGCCGACTGGTCTTGAGGATTTTCAGCGTGTCGTTTTCTGCCGCCGACAGATCCGGATCGGCCTTGCCCGGCAGTTGAACGCTGAACCACTGGCGGGTCAGCGCCTGGCGATCCTTGAGCCCGGCATAACTGACAGTGCGCAATGAAACGCCGGCTGCCTTGGCGATTCGCCGCGCCGCTTCTTCAGTGTTCAGACCGCGCTTTTCCACCCAGATCCACAGGTGTTCACCGTCACCGCTCAGCGGAATATCAAGGACTTCGTCGACCTGAAAATCTTCCGCGATGGCTTTCAGGACTGCAGTGCCGAGGGCTTCACCATTGGCCCGCGGGCCGAGCAATTGCAGTTCGTTCATGCGCGCAGCAACAAGGCAACGGAGTGCACCGCAATGCCTTCTTCGCGACCGACAAAGCCAAGCTTTTCGGTAGTGGTAGCTTTAACGTTCACTTGATCCAACTCAACTTGAAGATCCGCGGCAATCAGTGCGCGCATCGATTCGATATGCGGGGCCATTTTTGGCGCTTGGGCGACAATGGTGTTATCGACGTTGCCGACTTTCCAGCCCTTGGCGTGGATCAATGCGACGACATGACGCAACAGCCCACGGCTGTCGGCGCCCTTGAATTGCGGGTCGGTGTCCGGGAAGTGCTTGCCGATGTCGCCCAGCGCAGCCGCGCCGAGCAAGGCATCGCTCAAGGCGTGCAGCAGGACGTCACCGTCGGAGTGAGCGAGCAGCCCGAAGCCATGTGCAATACGCACGCCGCCCAGAGTGATGAAATCGCCTTCAGCGAAACGGTGCACATCATAGCCGTGGCCAATACGCATAAAAAAACGCCCCGAATTTTGTCAGGGCGTGATTCTACCTGCATTAGGCACCTAGAGCATGCGCGTGATGCCGCAAGTGATCATCGATAAAACTGGCGATGAAGAAATAGCTGTGGTCATAGCCGGGTTGCAGACGCAAGGTCAGCGGATGCCCCGCCAGTTTGGTCGCCTGCTGCAAGGCTTCCGGCTTGAGCTGGGAGGCCAGAAAATCATCGCGATCTCCTTGGTCTACCAGCAGCGGCAGCTTCTCGTCGGCCTCGGCAATCAATGCGCAGGCATCCCACTCGCGCCATTTCGAGCGATCTTCCCCGAGGTATCGAGAAAAAGCCTTCTGGCCCCAAGGGCAGTCCATCGGATTGTTGATCGGCGAAAAAGCCGACACCGACAGATAACGCCCCGGATTGCGCAAGGCACAGACCAGCGCGCCATGGCCACCCATGGAGTGACCGCTGATGCCACGCTTGTCGGACGCCGGGAAATGGGCTTCGACCAAAGCCGGCAATTCCTGCACGACATAGTCATGCATCCGATAGTGGCGCGACCATGGTTCCTGCGTGGCATTCAGATAAAACCCGGCGCCGAGACCGAAGTCCCAGGCGCCATCCGGATCGCCCGGTACGTCCGGACCACGAGGGCTGGTGTCCGGCGCGACGATGATCAACCCCAGCTCGGCCGCCATGCGCATGGCGCCGGCCTTCTGCATGAAGTTTTCGTCGGTGCAGGTCAGGCCGGATAACCAGTAAAGCACGGGCAGCTTGCCGCCCAGCTCCGCTTGTGGTGGCAGGTATACGGCGAACACCATGTCGCAGCCGAGCACCTCGGAACGATGCCGGTAGCGTTTGTGCCAGCCGCCGAAGCTTTTCTGGCAGGAAATATTTTCCAAACTCATGGGAATCCTCCCAGCAGCAAGCCGCAAGCTTGTAGCTGCAAGTCGAGGCGCGCTCTCTTGCAGCTTGCTGCCGCTTCTTAGAAATGGATGACGGAGCGGATGCTTTTTCCTTCATGCATCAGGTCGAAAGCCTTGTTGATATCTTCCAGACCCATGGTGTGGGTGATGAAAGTGTCCAACGGGATTTCGCCGGTTTCAGCCATTTCCACGTAGCTTGGCAATTCGGTACGACCGCGTACGCCACCGAACGCCGAACCGCGCCAGACGCGACCGGTGACCAGCTGGAACGGACGGGTGGAGATTTCCTGACCGGCACCGGCGACACCGATGATCACCGACTCGCCCCAACCCTTGTGGCAGCACTCCAGTGCGGCACGCATCAATTGGACATTGCCGATGCATTCGAAGGAAAAGTCGACGCCACCATCGGTCATGTCGACGATGACTTCCTGGATCGGACGGTCGAAGTCTTTCGGGTTCACGCAGTCGGTTGCACCCAGCTGTTTGGCGATCTCGAATTTGGCCGGGTTGATGTCGATGGCGATGATACGAGCCGCCTTGGCTTTGACTGCGCCGATGACAGCCGACAGGCCGATACCGCCAAGGCCGAAAATGGCCACGGTGTCACCGGGTTTCACCTTGGCAGTGTTGAGGACCGCGCCGATGCCGGTGGTGACACCGCAACCCAGCAGGCAGACCTTTTCCAGTGGCGCTTCTTTAGCAATTTTGGCGACGGAGATTTCCGGCAGCACGGTGTACTCGGAGAAGGTCGAAGTGCCCATGTAGTGGAAAATCGTTTCGCCCTTGTAGGAAAAACGCGAAGTGCCATCCGGCATCAGGCCTTTGCCTTGGGTCGCGCGAATCGCCTGGCAGAGATTGGTTTTGCCCGACAGACAGAATTTGCACTGACGGCATTCCGGGGTGTACAGCGGGATCACATGGTCACCGACGGCAACGGAGGTTACGCCTTCGCCGATCGCCTCGACAATCGCACCACCTTCATGACCGAGGATCGACGGAAAGATACCTTCCGGGTCGGCACCGGACAGGGTGTAGGCATCGGTATGGCAAACACCGGACGCCACCACACGCAGCAGCACTTCACCGGCCTTGGGCATGGCGACATCGACTTCAACGATCTCCAGCGGTTTCTTGGCCTCGAAGGCAACGGCGGCGCGCGACTTGATCATGGTGAAACTCCAGTGAATAAAAACGAGACAGGGAGTGTATTACAGCGCCTTACGGTGAATAATCCGGACAAAAGCAAAACATTATTGCTACACAGGGATAATCCACGATGTCTGACAATCGCTGGGAAGGCATCGACGAATTTGTCGCAGTCGCCGAATGCAGCCAGTTCACTGCCGCCGCCGAACGCCTGGGGGTTTCTTCCTCCCACGTCAGTCGACAAATCGTACGCCTGGAGGAGCGCCTGCAAACCCGCTTGCTCTACCGCAGCACTCGCCGGGTGACGCTGACTGAAGCCGGGCAGACCTTTTTGCAACATTGCCAGCGATTGCAGGATGGTCGAGAAGAGGCGTTGCGCGCGGTCGGCGACTTGACCAGCGAACCCAAGGGCATGCTGCGCATGACCTGCGCCGTGGCCTACGGGGAACGCTTTATCGTGCCGCTGGTGACGCGTTTCATGGGGCTCTATCCGCAACTGCGGATCGACATCGAACTGAGCAACCGGCAACTCGATCTGGTGCATGAAGGCCTGGACCTGGCCATCCGCCTGGGTCGCCTGCAGGACTCGCGACTGGTCGCCACCCGCCTCGCACCACGACGCATGTTTCTTTGCGCGTCACCTTCCTATCTGGAGCGTTATGGTCGCCCCCACAGTTTGTCGGAGTTAAGCCGTCACAATTGCCTGATCGGTAGCTCTGATCTCTGGCAACTGGAACAGAACGGGCGGGAATTTTCCCAGAGGGTCCAGGGAAACTGGCGTTGCAACAGTGGGCAAGCGGTGCTGGATGCGGCGCTACAGGGCGTAGGGTTATGCCAGCTGCCGGATTATTACGTGCTGGAGCACTTGAAAAGCGGTGCGTTGATTTCGCTATTGGAGGCGCATCAGCCACCGAATACGGCCGTCTGGGCGCTTTATCCACAGCAACGGCATCTGTCGCCCAAGGTGCGCAAACTCGTCGATTATCTGAAGGAAGGATTGGCGGAAAGACCCGAATACCGGGGTTAGGGATCGTCTAGCCTCGGTTAGCCCAGCGCTGACGCAACCATTCCAGATCTTCGGGGCGCGTGACCTTGAGGTTATCGGCGCGCCCTTCGATCAGGCGCGGCGCCATCCCCGCCCACTCCATGGCCGAAGCTTCGTCGGTGATGACGGCGTCGGCCACCAGGCTGTCCGCCAGCGCGCGATGCAATGCGCCAAGACGGAACATTTGCGGCGTATAGGCTTGCCAGATCACGCTGCGATCCACGGTTTCAACCACACGACCCTGCTTGTCGACCCGCTTCAAGGTATCCCGTGCCGGCACCGCCAGCAGTCCACCCACCGGATCATCGGCCAGGTCGCCCAGCAACCTGTCCAGATCATCGCGACTCAGATTGGGCCGTGCGGCATCGTGCACCAACACCCAATCCTCGTCATCCGCACCCAACGCATGCAAATGCAACAGCGCATTGAGTACCGATCCGGAACGTTCGGCACCGCCATCAACGCGTTGAATGCGCCGATCGGAAGCACACGCCAGGTTCGGCCAATAAGGATCGTCAACCGCAAGACTGACCACCAATCCCTTAAGAGATGGGTGATCAAGGAAACAGCCGAGGCTGTGTTCGAGAATAGTGCGCCCGCCCAATTGCAAGTATTGCTTGGGACGGTCCGCGGCCATACGGGCACCGACGCCCGCGGCAGGAATCACGGCCCAGAAGGCCGGTAGAGACAAATTCATTGTGCCAACTGGTAAAGGGTTTCACCGTCCTTGACCATGCCCAGCTCATGGCGAGCCCGCTCTTCAACGGTCTCCATGCCCTTTTTCAACTCGCTGACTTCAGCGTCCATCACCCGATTGCGCTCCAGCAAAGACTCGTTCTCAGCGTGCTGATCCGCGATCTGCTGAGTCAGTTCGGCCACTTGCGCCAGGCTGCCATTACCCACCCACAGGCGGTACTGCAGGCCAGCCAGCAGCAGGAGCAAGACGAGGAACAACCAATTGGGACTGCGCATCGAATATCAGGTATCCAGTGAAAAAAGACAGCCATACCAAAACATGAAGCTACTGATAGCACGAAGCCTGGATGAACCAGGCTTGTGCTAATAAGGCATCAGATTAGTGCTAAAAACGTCGCCGTAGCGATTTTTCCGACACAATCCGGTGTCTTTTTTTATGTACCGATTAGCCGCGGAATTCGCTGCGGCCGTTGTACTTGGCTTTGCCGTTCAACTGCTCTTCGATACGCAGCAGTTGGTTGTACTTGGAAACGCGATCGGAACGGCACAGGGAGCCGGTCTTGATCTGGCCAGCCGAGGTGCCCACAGCCAGGTCGGCAATGGTCGAATCTTCGGTTTCGCCGGAACGGTGCGAGATCACCGCGGTGTAACCAGCGGCCTTGGCCATCTGGATGGCTTCCAGGGTTTCGGTCAGGGTGCCGATCTGGTTGAACTTGATCAGGATCGAGTTGGCGATCTTCTTGTCGATGCCTTCTTTCAGGATCTTGGTGTTGGTCACGAACAGGTCGTCGCCTACCAGTTGGGTCTTCTCGCCGATCTTGTCGGTGAGGATTTTCCAACCAGCCCAGTCGGACTCGTCCAGGCCGTCTTCGATGGAGATGATTGGGTAACGCTCGGTCAGACCTTTGAGGTAATCAGCGAAACCTTCTGCGGTGAAGACCTGGCCTTCGCCGGACAGGTTGTATTTACCGTCTTCGTAGAATTCGCTGGCCGCGCAGTCCAGGGCCAGGGTCACGTCGGTGCCCAGCTTGTAACCGGCATTGGCCACGGCTTCGGAGATCACTTTCAAAGCGTCTTCGTTGGAAGCCAGGTTAGGCGCGAAACCACCTTCGTCACCGACCGCAGTGCTCAGGCCACGGGCTTTCAGCACGGCTTTGAGGTGATGGAAAATCTCGGTGCCCATGCGCAGACCTTCCGAGAAAGTCTTGGCGCCAACTGGCTGAACCATGAATTCCTGGATGTCGACGTTGTTGTCGGCGTGTTCGCCACCGTTGATGATGTTCATCATCGGGACCGGCATCGAGTAAACACCCGGGGTGCCGTTCAGGTTGGCGATGTGAGCGTACAGCGGCAGATCCTGGTCCTGTGCAGCTGCCTTGGCGGCGGCCAGGGAAACGGCGAGGATCGCGTTGGCGCCCAGGGTTGCCTTGTTTTCAGTACCGTCGAGCTTGATCATCGCCAGATCCAGCGCTTTCTGGTCGCTTGGGTCAGTGCCTTTCAACAGGTCACGGATCGGACCGTTGATGTTGGCAACGGCCTTGAGTACGCCCTTGCCCAGGTAACGGCTCTTGTCGCCATCACGCAGCTCGAGCGCTTCACGCGAGCCAGTGGAAGCACCGGACGGCGCGCAGGCGCTGCCGATGATGCCGTTGTCGAGAAGCACATCCGCTTCCACGGTGGGATTGCCACGGGAGTCGAGAACTTCACGACCTTTGATGTCGACGATTTTAGCCATTGTTGTAAACACTCCAAAGTTGACGAAAACGACGCAGCTGTAGGAAATCTTTGATCGTCGGCAAGCGATGTGCAGCGGGCAGACTTGCAGACGATAAAGCTCAGACCCGAGGGCCTGAGCGTTAAATCGTGCGGTACTTTACCGGAGAATTGAGGATTACGCGGTTTCTACCGTCGGAAAACTCTTCACCAATTCGTCCAGCGCCTTGAGCTGGGCCAGGAATGGCTCCAGTTTATCCAGACGCAGGGCGCAAGGGCCGTCGCACTTGGCGTTGTCCGGGTCCGGGTGGGCTTCCAGGAACAGGCCAGCCAGGGACTGACTCATGCCTGCCTTGGCCAGATCGGTGACCTGGGCGCGACGACCACCGGCGGAATCGGAGCGACCGCCCGGCATTTGCAGCGCGTGGGTCACGTCGAAGAACACCGGGTACTCGAACTGCTTCATGATGCCGAAGCCAAGCATGTCGACGACCAGGTTGTTGTAGCCGAAACTCGAACCACGCTCGCAGAGGATCAACTGATCGTTACCCGCTTCCACGCATTTGTTCAGGATGTGTTTCATTTCCTGAGGCGCAAGGAATTGGGCTTTCTTGATGTTGATCACGGCACCGGTCCGGGCCATCGCGACCACCAGGTCGGTCTGGCGCGACAGGAAGGCCGGCAGCTGAATGATGTCACAGACTTCAGCAACGACTGCGGCCTGATCCGGCTCATGGACATCGGTGATGACCGGCACGCCAAAGGCCTGCTTGATGTCCTGGAAAATCCGCATGCCCTCTTCCAGGCCGGGGCCTCGGTAAGAGGTCACGGAGGAGCGGTTAGCCTTGTCGAAACTGGCCTTGAACACGTAAGGGATACCGAGTTTCTCGGTAACCTTCACGTATTCTTCGCAGACCTGCATCGCCATGTCGCGGCTTTCCAGCACGTTCATGCCACCGAACAGCACCATTGGCTTGTCGTTGGCAATCTCGATATCACCTACACGGATGATCTTCTGCGCCATAAGGTTCAAGCCTTCTTCTGGTGTTGAGCCAAGGCGGCCTTGACGAAACCACTGAACAACGGGTGACCGTCGCGAGGTGTCGAGGTGAACTCAGGGTGGAACTGGCAGGCGACGAACCATGGATGATCCGGTGCTTCAACCACCTCGACCAGCGCGCCATCACCGGAACGACCGGAGATTTTCAGGCCGGCTTCGATGATTTGCGGCAGCAGGTTGTTGTTCACTTCATAGCGGTGACGGTGACGCTCGACGATCACGTCCTTGCCGTAGCAATCGTGAACCAGGGAACCCGGTTCCAGCAGGCAGTCTTGCGCGCCGAGGCGCATGGTGCCGCCCAGATCGGACGCTTCGGTACGGATTTCGACGGCACCGGTGGCATCTTCCCACTCGGTGATCAGGCCCACGACCGGGTGACCGCTGGCGCGATCGAATTCGGTGGAGTTGGCGTCTTTCCAGCCCATGACGTTACGAGCGAACTCGATCACGGCCACCTGCATGCCCAGGCAGATACCCAGGTATGGCACTTTGTTTTCGCGAGCGTATTGAACGGCAGTGATCTTGCCTTCCACGCCACGCAGGCCGAAACCACCAGGCACCAGGATTGCGTCGACACCTTCGAGCAACGCGGTGCCCTGGTTTTCGATGTCTTCGGAATCGATGTAGCGCAGGTTGACCTTGGTACGGTTGCTGATGCCGGCGTGACTCATCGCTTCGATCAGCGACTTGTAGGCGTCCAGCAGCTCCATGTACTTGCCGACCATGGCGATGGTGACTTCGTGCTCCGGGTTGAGCTTGGCGTCGACCACGGCATCCCACTCGGACAGATCGGCGCCGCCGCATTGCAGGCCGAAACGCTCGACGACGAAATCGTCCAGACCCTGGGAGTGCAGAATGCCCGGGATCTTGTAGATGGTGTCGGCGTCTTCCAGCGCGATCACCGCGCGTTCTTCAACGTTGGTGAATTGCGCGATCTTGCGACGGGAAGACAGATCGATCGGATGATCGGAACGGCAAACCAGCACGTCAGGTTGCAGGCCGATGGAACGCAGCTCCTTGACCGAGTGCTGGGTTGGCTTGGTTTTGGTTTCGCCGGCAGTGGCGATGTACGGCACCAGCGTCAGGTGCATCAGCATCGCGCGCTTGGCGCCGACTTCGAAACGCAACTGGCGGATGGCTTCGAGGAACGGTTGGGATTCGATGTCACCCACGGTGCCGCCAATCTCGACCATCGCGACGTCGGCATCGCCGGCGCCCTTGATGATGCGGCGCTTGATTTCGTCGGTGATGTGCGGGATGACCTGGATGGTCGCCCCCAGGTAGTCACCACGGCGCTCTTTGCGCAGCACATGCTCGTAGACACGGCCGGTGGTGAAGTTGTTGTTCTGGGTCATGGTCGTGCGAATGAACCGCTCGTAATGGCCCAGGTCCAGGTCGGTCTCGGCACCGTCGTGGGTGACGAACACCTCACCGTGCTGGAACGGGCTCATGGTGCCCGGGTCGACGTTGATGTACGGGTCCAGCTTCAGCATGGTGACCTTAAGTCCCCGCGCCTCCAGGATGGCCGCCAATGATGCCGATGCAATGCCTTTCCCCAATGAAGAAACAACACCGCCCGTGACGAATATGTAGCGCGTCATGAAAAACCCTAGAAGTCTGCGTTAAAGCGGTCCGAGCCGCCGGGGAAAGCGAAGGAAGGCCGAAGCCCCCGATCACCTGCATTAATCACAGTGCACCTTTCAAAAAAACCGCCGCGTTGGGACAGACCGGAAGATGAAACACCGGTACGTTGCTCGCTACACATTTTTTGGAATCGCCCAGCAAAGACTGCTTGGTAATCGGCAACTCCTGCAATTCAGGCGAATCCACAGAAGTTGTATCAAGAAGGGAGCGTAGTCTACCGGAAAGCCCCTTTCATCTCAAACCTTGATCCTCGTCAGGCGGCTGCCAATGTAAATTCCAGCTTCCCGCCGCAGCGCCATCAAGCCCCGGCAGGTTCGCCACCGCCAGCAATTGCTGACCTTTGAACAGCAGCGGCAATCTGCCGCGCACGAACAATGGTACAGCGCATTCGTTAAGCAAACGCTTCAGATCGCGATGCCCCCGACCTGGCAAATCCATCATTTCTCCGCCTTCACGATAGCGGATATGCAGCGGACCCTCCGGGATTGCACCGGCGATTTTCAGCACTCCATTTTCGGGCAAGGCCAGAGGAGACGCTGGATCCAGCCATGCCCCGACAGCGGGGCAAGCGCGCAACCAGTGGCCGGTCAGCCACCAGATGCGGCCGCCAGACCGATGCAATTCGCCATCGGCCAACCGCCAGACCGGACGGGCATCACCCGCCGCATCGCGTAAATCTTGCCAACCCGACCAATGGTCGGTATCCGGTAGCCCTGTCAGCGACTCGAGCCAATGGCCAAGCGCATTGCGTTGACGCGCGGCGGAGAGTTTCTGCAGTGATGCCAACTCCAGCGATGGCAACTTGAGCCACTCGAAAGGACTGTCCGTGCTGGCGTCGAGCAGATCCATTTGTGCCAGGTCGTCGAGCAATCCCTGCGCTTCGCTCAGATGCGCAGCGCTGCGGGCCATGGTCGCGGCGGCCTGCGGCCACCGCGCGGTCAATGCGGGGAACACTTGATGACGCAGGTAATTGCGCGAGAAATGTCGATCCTGGTTGGAAGGATCCTCGATCCAGCTCAATTGGTGCTTGGCCGCATAGGCTTCCAGATCGGCGCGACTCGCCTCCAGCAGGGGCCGCAACAGATGGCCGTTACCCAGCCGACGCTGGCGAGGCATTCCCGACAGACCTCGCACCCCGGCCCCACGCAACAAACGGAAAAGCAGGGTTTCGGCCTGATCATCACGATGCTGACCGGTCAACAGAACGTCGTTGCCCCCGGTAACCTCGACGAACGCGCCATAACGGGCATCCCGGGCCGCACGCTCAGGACTGGCGCCGGGCTGCACTTGCACACGGACAACCCGCAACGGTACGCCCAGCGCCGCGCACAACGACCGACAATGGTCCGGCCAGGCTTCAGCCACAGCCTGAAGACCATGATGAACATGAATGGCACTTAATGGCGGCAGGGATTCGGTTTTTGCGAGTGTTGCGAGAAGGTGCAGCAGGACAGTGGAGTCAAGACCGCCGGAGAAGGCGATGCGCCAGGTTTTGGCGTTGCGCCAGGGCGCGAGATTCAGGAGAAGTCTGGTTGGCAGATCACTATTGGACTGGCTCATATCCTTCATTCACACAAATCAAATGTGGGAGCGAGCTTGCTCGCGATAGCGGTATAACAGACAACGGATTGGTCGAATGTTAAGCCCCATCGCGAGCTGGCTCGCTCCCACAGGGTAGAGCGAACAGCGCGGTCAGATCAGAGACCGTAGCTCATCAGACGCTCGTAACGACGGGCCAGCAGCGCTTTGTGGTCGAGCTTCTTCAGCATCGCCAGTTGCGAGCTCAGCTCGGCACGGATATTGGCAGCTGCCGCCGCTGGATCACGGTGCGCACCACCCAAAGGCTCGCTGATCACTTTGTCCACGATGCCCAGGCCTTTCAGGCGCTCGGCGGTGATACCCATGGCTTCAGCGGCGTCCGGTGCTTTCTCGGCGGTTTTCCACAGAATCGAAGCGCAACCTTCCGGAGAGATCACCGCATAGGTCGAGTACTGCAGCATGTTCAACTGATCGCAAACGCCGATCGCCAAAGCACCACCGGAACCACCTTCACCGATCACGGTGGCGATGATTGGGGTTTTCAGGCGAGCCATGACCCGCAGGTTCCAGGCAATGGCTTCGCTCTGGTTGCGCTCTTCAGCGTCGATGCCAGGGTAAGCGCCCGGCGTGTCGATGAAGGTCAGGATCGGCATCTTGAAGCGTTCGGCCATTTCCATCAGGCGGCAGGCCTTGCGGTAGCCTTCCGGTCGCGGCATGCCGAAGTTGCGGCGAACCTTTTCGCGCACTTCGCGGCCTTTCTGGTGACCGATCACCATCACTGGCTGGTCATCCAGGCGGGCGATACCGCCTACGATGGCGGCGTCGTCGGAGAAGTGGCGGTCGCCGTGCAACTCATCGAACTCGGTGAAGATGTGTTCGATGTAGTCCAGGGTGTAAGGGCGACGCGGGTGACGCGCCAGACGCGCGATCTGCCAGCTGGTCAGCTTGCCGAAGATATCTTCGGTCAGGGTGCTGCTTTTATCCTGCAGGCGGGAGATCTCATCGCCGATATTCAGCGAATTGTCATTACCGACCAAGCGCAACTCTTCGATCTTGGCTTGCAGGTCGGCGATCGGCTGTTCGAAATCTAGAAAATTCGGGTTCATAGGCGTCCGTCTTGGGTCGACGTCCAAGAGAGCTTGGGCCGGCCGGTTGTCTATTCGCGCCCTACCTTAAGGGACAGGCGCGTTCAGGTCGAGATTAAAAATTCAGGTCAAGGCCAGAGCCATCCAACAGCCCTGACCGTCAACGGTATTGGAGGAAGACGTTGTCTCGCCCGAACTGGTCACGCAGGGCTTGAATCAACGCATCCGCCGGATCGATTCGCCAGCCTTCGCCGAACTGCAGCAAGGCTTTCGCATCGGGACTGGTGTAGTCCATGGTGATCGGGCACGCACCACGGTGACGCTTGAGCAGTTCACCCAGCCAGCGTAGCTGATCACCTTTCAAATCTTTGGCGTGCAGCTTCAGGCGCAGGCTCTCAGCCAGGTTGGTACGCGCATCTTCCATGCTCATCACCCGCTTCACCCGCAACCGCAGGCCGCCGGAGAAATCATCGTTGCTGACTTCGCCTTCGACTACCACCATTGCATCAGTCTGCAACAGCGATTGCGCGGAATGGAACGCATCGGCAAACAACGACGCCTCGATCCGCCCGGAACGGTCATCAAGGGTGATGAACCCCATCTTGTCGCCCTTTTTGTTCTTCATCACCCGCAGGGCGATGATCATGCCGGCGACCGTCTGGGTATCGCGCGCAGGCTTGAGATCGATGATGCGCTGACGGGCAAACCGGCGTATTTCACCTTCGTACTCGTCGATCGGGTGACCGGTCAGGTACAGGCCCAGGGTATCTTTTTCCCCTTTCAACCGCTCCTTGAGGGTCAGCTCCTTGGCTCTGCGATGATTGGCGTAAACATCCGCATCTTCTTCAACAAACAGGCCGCCAAACAGGTCGGCATGGCCGCTGTCGTGGGTACGGGCAGTCTGCTCGGCCGCCTTGATCGCCTCTTCCATGGCCGTCAGCAGGACGGCACGGTTGCGGTCGATATTGGCTTGATAGGCCTTCGGTTCATCGTGGAAATACGGGCCAAGACGATCCAGCGCTCCGCTGCGGATCAAGCCGTCGAGGGTGCGCTTGTTGATGCGCTTGAGGTCGACCCGGGCGCAGAAATCGAACAGATCCTTGAACGGACCGTCCAGGCGCGCTTCGGTGATCGCCTCGACCGGCCCCTCCCCCACGCCCTTGATCGCGCCCAATCCGTAAATGATCCGGCCTTCGTCGTTCACCGTGAACTTGAACTCTGAAGTGTTCACATCCGGTGCGTCGAGGCGCAGCTTCATCGTGCGCACTTCCTCGATCAAGGTCACGACCTTGTCGGTGTTGTGCATATCCGCCGAAAGCACCGCCGCCATGAACGGCGCCGGGTAGTGCGCCTTGAGCCATGCCGTCTGGTACGAGACCAGACCATAAGCCGCGGAGTGGGATTTGTTGAAGCCGTAACCGGCGAATTTTTCCACCAGGTCGAAGATGTTACCGGCCAGGTCGGCATCGATATTGTTGGTGGCGCAACCTTCAATGAAGCCGCCACGCTGCTTGGCCATTTCTTCGGGCTTTTTCTTACCCATCGCCCGACGCAGCATGTCTGCACCGCCGAGGGTGTAGCCGGCCATGACCTGGGCAATCTGCATCACCTGTTCCTGATACAGGATGATGCCGTAAGTGGGCGCCAATACGGGCTTGAGGCCTTCGTATTGGTAATCCGAGTGTGGGTACGCCAGTTCGGCACGACCGTGTTTACGGTTGATGAAGTCATCCACCATGCCCGATTGCAGCGGGCCGGGACGGAACAGGGCCACCAGTGCGATCAAGTCTTCCAGGCAGTCGGGCTTGAGCTTCTTGATCAGCTCTTTCATGCCGCGGGATTCGAGCTGGAACACCGCTGTGGTTTCGGCTTTTTGCAGCAGCGTGTAGGTCGGCTTGTCGTCCAGCGGGATGAACGCAATGTCCAGCGGCGGCTCGTTGACCTTGGCGCGGTCGCGGTTAATGGTTTTCAGGGCCCAGTCGATGATCGTCAAGGTCCGCAGGCCGAGGAAGTCGAACTTCACCAGCCCGGCGGCTTCAACGTCGTCCTTGTCGAACTGGGTCACCAGGCCGTCACCCGCTTCATCGCAATAGATCGGCGAGAAATCGGTCAATTTGGTCGGAGCGATCACCACACCACCGGCGTGCTTGCCGACGTTACGCACAACGCCTTCGAGCTTGCGGGCCATCTCCCAGATTTCGGCGGCTTCTTCATCGACCTTGATGAAGTCACGCAGAATTTCTTCCTGTTCGTAGGCCTTTTCCAGGGTCATGCCGACTTCGAACGGAATCATCTTCGACAGACGATCCGCCAGGCCATAAGACTTGCCCTGCACCCGCGCCACGTCGCGCACCACAGCTTTTGCCGCCATCGAACCGAAGGTGATGATCTGGCTTACCGCGTTGCGGCCGTATTTCTCGGCCACATAGTCGATCACCCGATCGCGTCCGTCCATGCAGAAGTCGACGTCGAAGTCGGGCATGGAGACCCGTTCCGGGTTAAGGAAACGTTCGAACAGCAGGTCATATTCCAGCGGGTCGAGGTCGGTGATCTTCTGCACATAAGCCACCAGCGACCCGGCACCCGATCCACGGCCTGGCCCCACCGGCACACCGTTGTTCTTGGCCCACTGGATAAAGTCCATCACGATCAGGAAATAACCGGGGAATCCCATCTGGATGATGATATCCAGCTCGAAATTCAGCCGGTCGACATAAACCTGACGCTTGGCCTCGTAGTCTTCAGTGGTGTCCTTGGGCAGCAGGACCGCGAGACGCTCCTCAAGGCCATCGAACGAGACTTTGCGGAAATACTCGTCGATGGTCATGCCATCGGGAATCGGGAAGTTGGGCAGGAAGTGCGTGCCCAGTTTGACTTCGATGTTGCAGCGTTTGGCGATCTCGACCGTGTTTTCCAGCGCTTCGGGAATATCGCTGAACAGCTCGGCCATTTCCTCGGCGCTTTTGAGGTACTGCTGATCGCTGTAATTCTTCGAACGCCGCGGATCGTCAAGCGCGCGGCCCTCACCGATGCAAACGCGGGTTTCGTGGGCGGCGAAGTCTTCCTGCTTGATGAAGCGCACATCGTTGGTCGCCACCAGCGGCGCACCGATTTTCTCGGCCAGCGCCACGGCACCGTGCAGCTGCTCTTCGTCGTTGGGGCGATTGGTACGCTGGATTTCCAGATAGAAGCGGTCCGGGAACACCTCCATCCATTCGCGTGCCAAGGTTTCGGCTTCGTCCGGGTTGCCACTGAGCATCGCCTGGCCGATCTCGCCTTCTTTCGCCGCCGACAGCATGATCAAGCCTGCGCTGGCTTCAGCGACCCACTCGCGCTCGATGATGATCGAACCGTTGCGCTGGCCGTCGATAAAGCCGCGGGAAATCAGCTCGGTGAGGTTGCGATAACCTTCGGCGTTCATCACCAGCAGGCTGATCCGGCTCAGCGGATTGTCCGGATCCTTGTTCGACAACCACAGGTCGGCGCCACAGATCGGCTTGATCCCGGCGCCCATGGCGGCTTTATAGAATTTGACCAGGGAACACATGTTGTTCTGATCGGTGACCGCAACGGCAGGCATGTTCATGCCGACCAGGGTCTTGACCAGCGGCTTGATCCGCACCAGACCGTCGACCAGGGAATATTCAGTGTGCAGGCGTAGATGAACGAATGAAGCCGGCATAGTGATCCTGTCTAGAAACTAGAAACGTGAAGACAACAAGGCCCGGATTGTACCGGGCCTTGGCAAAAAAAATCAGCCTTGCCGCTAACTCTCGATCAGGCGCTCCCGCGCCTCATACGCCAGGCGCACCGGGGCAAACGAGCGCCGATGGATCGGGGTCGGCCCCAGACGAGCGAGCGCTTCAAGATGGACTGGCGTCGGGTAACCTTTATGCCCGCCAATGCCGTAGCCGGGATAAATCAATTCGAACGCAGCCATTTCACGGTCACGACTGACCTTGGCCAGAATCGATGCAGCCGCGATGGCCGGCACCTTGCCATCACCCTGCACCACCGCTTCGGCGCGCATCGGCAATTTCGGGCAACGATTACCGTCGATCATCGCCAGTTTCGGCTGTATATGCAGCCCTGCTACCGCGCGCTGCATGGCCAGCATGGTGGCATGGAGGATGTTCAGCTCGTCGATCTCTTCGACTTCCGCGCGGGCGATGCACCAGCTCAGGGCTTTCTCGCAGATTTCATCATAGAGTTTTTCCCGACGAGCTTCGGTGAGCTTCTTCGAGTCATTCAAGCCGAGAATCGGACGGTTCGGATCGAGGATCACAGCCGCAGTCACCACGGCGCCACAGAGCGGGCCGCGACCGACTTCGTCGACGCCGGCAACCAACTCTTCCACATCAGCGACCAAGGTGAAATCCAGCCCCATCTGCATGCTTGTTTTACTCATTGTGCTTGGCCGATCAAATTCAGCACCGCATCCGCCGCCTGATTAGAGGCATCCAGACGCAAGGTACGGTGGATTTCGTCAAAACCGCGAGTTTGCTCTTCCCCACCCTCGATCAGCGGCGACAGGGTCTGGGCCAGCGCTTCGACCGTTGCATCGTCTTGCAGCAACTCGGGCACCAGCAGTCGCTGGGCCAGCAGGTTCGGCAAGGAGACGTAGGGGCTTTTCACCATCCGCTTGAGAATCCAGAACGTCAGCGGCGCCAAGCGATAAGCGACCACCATTGGGCGTTTGTACAACAGGGCTTCAAGCGTTGCCGTGCCGGACGCGATCAGCACTGCGTTACACGCGGCCAGGGCCAGGTGGGACTTGCCATCGAGCAAGGTCAGCGGCAGATCGCGGCCGACCAACAGCTCTTCAAGCTGCGCGCGACGCTGCGGGTTGGCACACGGCAAGACAAACCGCACGCCCGGACGCAGTGCCCGCAGGCGTTGGGCCGTGTCGAGAAACAATGCACCGAGACGGCCCACTTCGCCGCCGCGACTGCCGGGCATCAGCGCGACCAAGGGCCCGTCAGGCAATCCAAGCTCGGCCCGCGCTGCGGCACGGTCGGCCTCGAGCGGAATGGCATCGGCCAGGGTGTGCCCGACAAACCGCACTGGCACGCCCTTCTCTTCATAGAACTTTGCTTCAAACGGAAACAGCGTCAGCATCAGGTCGCAACCTTCACGAATCTTCAGCACGCGCTTCTGTCGCCAAGCCCAGACCGACGGACTGACGTAATGCACGGTCTTGATCCCGGCCTGACGCAGCTTGAGTTCGATATTGAGATTGAAATCCGGGGCATCGATTCCGATGAACACGTCCGGCTTCGCGGCAATCAGGTCTGCGACCAGTTTCTTGCGACGTGCCAGCAACTCGCGCAATCGGCCAAGTACCTCAACCAGGCCCATGACCGACAGGCGCTCCATCGGGAAGTATGAAGTCAACCCCTCAGCCTGCATCAGCGGGCCACCGACACCGATGAATTCGATTGCCGGGTGTTGAGCCTTGAGCGCACGCATCAGCCCCGCGCCCAGAATGTCACCGGAAGCCTCACCCGCCACCAGCGCAATACGCAGATTGGCCATGATTAGCGGGTGATGCCGCGCGTCGAAGACTGGATGGAGTCGCGGAACACCGCAACTTCCGGGAATTGCTCCGAAGGTTCGGCCAGTTCGGCGAGTGCTTGCTCAACCGTCAGGCCCTGGCGATAGACCACCTTGTAGGCACGACGCAGGGCGTGGATCGCATCTTCGCTGAAACCGCGACGGCGCATGCCTTCGAAGTTCATGCTACGGGCTTCGGCCGGATTGCCGAACACCGTAACGAACGCGGGAACGTCCTTGCCGATGGCGGTACCCATGCCGGAAAAGCTGTGGGCACCAATGTGGCAATACTGGTGAACCAGGGTGAACCCGGACAGGATCGCCCAGTCTTCAACGTGCACATGACCGGCAAGTGCGGTGTTGTTGACCAGAATGCAGTGGTTTCCGATGACGCTGTCGTGACCGATGTGTGCATAGGCCATGATCAGGTTGTGATCGCCCAGGGTGGTTTCCGAACGATCCTGAATGGTTCCACGGTGAATGGTCACGCCTTCGCGAATGACATTGTGGTCACCGATCACCAGGCGAGTTTCTTCGCCCTTGTACTTCAGATCAGGCGTGTCTTCACCTACCGAGGAGAACTGATAGATGCGGTTGTGCTTACCGATTCGGGTTGGGCCCTTAAGAATCACATGCGGCCCGATAACCGTCCCCTCGCCGATCTCCACACCTGCGCCGATGATCGACCACGGCCCGACCTCGACACCGTCAGCCAGGACGGCCGTCGGATCGATGATTGCGCGAGGGTCAATCAAACTCATAGTTTACGTTCCGCGCAGATGATTTCAGCTGAGCAGACTGGCTTGCCATCGACCGAAGCCTGGCACTCGAACTTCCAGATCTGACGCTTGCAGCTGATGAACTTGGCTTCAAGAATCAACTGATCACCCGGCAACACCGGCTGGCGGAAGCGTAGCTTGTCGGAACCGACGAAGTAATAAAGGGTGCCATCGGCCGGTTTCACGTCGAGCATCTTGAAACCAAGGATCCCGGCAGCCTGAGCCATCGCTTCGATGATCAGTACGCCCGGCATGATCGGATGCGCCGGAAAGTGACCATTGAAGAAAGGTTCGTTGATGCTGACATTCTTGTAGGCGCGAATGCGCTTGCCTTCCACATCCAGATCCACGACCCGGTCCACCAGCAGGAACGGGTAACGGTGAGGCAGGTATTCGCGAATCTCGTTGATGTCCATCATTTCGGGGGGAAGCCTATGTAAAGATTGGGAGCGCGCGACTTACGCGCACTCCTCTAGCAAATCAAGGACACAGTCTAGCGGCTGCGCACATTTGATATGGAAATGGTATCAGCCATCTGAAGAAGCATTACCGTCAGGGGTCACTTCCCCTACTTGCTTTTCCAGCTGTCGCAAACGCCGTGCGATGTCATCGAGCTGACGGATACGGGCCGCGCTTTTGCGCCACTCGGCCGCTGGCTGCATTGCCGTACCGGAAGAATAGGAACCTGACTCGGTGATCGAGTGAGTCACCATGGTCATCCCGGTAATGAAAACGTTGTCGCAAATATCGATATGTCCCACCAGCCCTACGCCACCGGCGAGCATGCAATGCTTGCCGATTTTGGTGCTGCCGGAAATGCCCACGCACGCGGCCATGGCCGTGTGATCACCAACCTGGACGTTGTGGGCGATCTGAATCTGGTTGTCGAGCTTAACGCCATTACCAATGATGGTATCGGCGAGCGCGCCGCGGTCGATGGCAGTGTTCACGCCAATTTCCACGTCGTCACCGACCAGAACGCCACCGATCTGGGCAATTTTCTGCCAGATACCCTTTTCGTTGGCAAAACCAAAGCCTTCGCCACCGAGTACGGCACCCGACTGGATGACCACTCGTTTGCCGATGCGCACGTCGTGATACAGCGTGACACGCGGAGCGAGCCAGCCACCTTCGCCAATGACGCTACGAGCACCGATGAAACAGTGCGCGCCAACGGTTGTCCCCGCGGCAACTTGCGCACCGCTCTCGATGACTACAAACGCTCCGATACTCGCCGCCGGATCGACCACCGCGTCCGCCGCAATGACTGCGGTCGGATGAATACCGGCGGCCGCCTTGGGCTTGGGATCGAACAGGTGAGAAATGCGCGCGTAGGCAGCGTATGGATCAGGCACCACCAGTACATTACCGGCAAACCCCTCAGCATCAGCGGCTTTCAGCAACAAGGCTGCAGCCTGGCTGCCTGCCAGGTATTTACGGTATTGGGGATTTGCGAGAAAGCTCAACTGAGTTGGGCCAGCCTCCTGCAAGGTGGCTAGCCCAGTAATTGCCTTCTCCGCGTCGCCACGTAATGTGGCACCGAGGAACTCGGCCAGTTGGCCGAGTTTGATAGTCGCAGTCATGGATTACTTCAGCTGATTCATGCGCTCGATAACCTGGCGCGTGATGTCGTACTGAGGCTTGACATCGATCACTGCGCCACGCTCGAAGACCAGGTCAAAAGCACCTTTCTTGATGACTTCTTCCACAGCGCTGTCCAGTTTCGGCTTGAGCTGTTTCAGCATTTCACGGTCGGCAACGGCTTTGGCTTCGTTCAGTTCCTTGGACTGGAACTGGAAGTCACGAGCCTTTTGCTTGAATTCAAGCTCCAGACGCTCACGCTCGCCTTGCTGCATTTTGTCGCCACCGGCCATCAGACGATCCTGAATACCCTTGGCACTGCTTTCCAGTGTCTTGAGCTTGGTCAGTTGAGGACCGAATTTTTTCTCGGCATCCACGGCGTACTTCTTGGCCGCATCGGATTCCAGCAGGGCCATCTGATAGTTCAGAACGGCGATTTTCATGTCGGCAAAAGCCGGGCCTGCTACCAGTACGGAAGCCAGGAGAACCAATTGAGTCAACTTACGCACGATGCACTCCTACAAAATCCATTGTCGTTATCTTGGGTCAGACGCTTAGAACGTCTGGCCGAGGGAGAATTGGAACACTTGAGTCTCGGCATTGCTGTCCGGCTTTTTAACTGGCATCGCTAACGCGAAGCTCAACGGACCAAGGGCGGTCACCCAAGTCACACCAACACCCACAGAACTGGCCATATTGCTCAGGCTGACGTCGTTACATTGAGTGTTGGACTTCGAGCCATCGGCATTGGTGCTCTGCTTGCAGGTCGAATCGAACACGTTACCCACATCCCAGAATACCGAGGTGCGCAACGAACGCTGGTCTTTCACGAACGGCAACGGGAACAGAAGTTCTACACCACCCTGAATCAGGACGTTACCACCAAACGGCAATGGATCCTGGTCTGGATCGACTGCAGTTCCCGGGTTCACGCCCCGGCTCGGGGTACTGCGAGGCCCCAAAGTGCTGTCCTTGAAGCCACGAACCGAGTTGAAACCACCAGCATAGTAGTTTTCATAGAACGGCAAGCCATCAGTGGAACCATAACCATCGCCATAACCCAGTTCGGTGTGCAGGCGCATGGTGTAGTTTTCAGACAACGGCTGGAACAATTGACCGCGGTAATCCAGCTTGAAGAACGACAAATCGCTGCCCGGGGTTGTCGCTTCCGCAGTCAGGCTTTGGGAATGACCACGGGTCGCCAGTACGCCTTTGTTCAGTGTGGACTCGGACCAACCGGCCGAGGCCTTGAAGTTCAGGTACTGATCACCTTGCTGGTTAACGAAGTCGAAAATTTCGTCGACGGTGTAAAGACCCGTCTTGATCTTGTCTTGTTGCGCAGTCAATCCGAAGGTCAGACGCGACGTCTCGCTGATTGGATAACCGACGCTGACGCCCGCTCCCAGGCTGTCAACGGCGTAGCTGGCTACGTTGACATCAAGGTCTTTGTAGTCGGTGGTGCGATAGAAGGCGTTGTAACCCAGGCTCACACCATCAGCGGTCCAGTACGGGTCGACATAACCGAAGTTATAGCGACTTTGATATTGGCTGCGAGTCAAGCCGATGCTGACCTTGTTACCCGTACCCAGGAAGTTGTTCTGGGTAATCGAACCACCAAGGATCAAACCGGCACTCTGGGCAAAACCGACGCTGGCGGTAATCGAACCGGACGCTTGTTCTTCAACGCTGTAGTTCACATCCACCTGGTCATCGACGCCAGGTACGGCCGGCGTCTCAACGTTGACTTCCTTGAAGAAGCCCAGTCGCTCCAGACGTGTCTTGGATTGGTCGATCAGGTAAGTTGACGCCCAACCGCCTTCCATCTGACGCATTTCACGGCGCAGCACTTCGTCCTCGGACTTGGTGTTGCCACGGAAGTTGATGCGGTTGACGTAAGCACGCTTGCCCGGATCCACAGCGAAGGTGATGTCTACGGTGTGGTCTTCATCATGAGGCTGCGGTACGCCGTTGACGTTGGCGAAGGTGTAACCCTCGTTACCCAGACGACGGGTGATCAGCTCGGACGTCGTGGTCATCAGCTTGCGCGAGAACACCTGGCCTTTCTGCACCAGGAGCAGGGACTTGACCTGATCCTCTGGAACCTTCAGGTCACCGCTCAACTTGACGTCACGAACGGTGTACTTGTCGCCTTCGTTGATGTTGACGGTGATATAGACGTGCTTTTTGTCCGGAGTGATGGACACCTGGGTCGAAGCGATATCCATGTTGATATAGCCACGGTCCAGGTAGTAGGAACGCAGACGTTCCAGGTCACCGGACAGTTTTTCACGAGCATACTTGTCGTCGTTCTTGAAGAACGACAACCAGTTGGTGGTCTTGAGTTCGAACAGGTCGATCAGGTCTTCATCCGGGAAGACCGTGTTGCCCACCACGTTGATGTGCTGGATAGCCGCCACGGTGCCTTCGTTGATGTTGACCTTCAAACCGACGCGGTTGCGCGGTTGAGGTACCACTTCGGTGTCGACGGTGGCGGAGTAGCGACCCTGAGCGACGTACTGGCGCTGCAGCTCGTTACGTACACCTTCAAGGGTCGCACGCTGGAAGATCTCGCCTTCGGCCAGACCGGACTGCTTGAGGCCCTTCATCAGGTCCTCAGTGGAAATCGCCTTGTTACCTTCGATCTCGATACTGGCGACCGACGGACGCTCGACTACAGTAATAACCAGGACGTTGCCATCGCGGCCCAGCTGGATATCTTGAAAGAAACCGGTTTTGAACAACGCACGAGTGGATTCCACCAGGCGATGATCATCCGCCTGTTCACCGACGTTCAACGGCAAAGCACCAAAGACGCTACCCGCGGAGACCCGCTGGAGGCCATTGACGCGAATATCAGAGATAGTGAAGGACTCGGCGTGAACTTCGGCGATCATCAATACGGTGAGAACCGCAGTTAGCAGCAGACGTTTCATGAAGTCCTTTCTTATTCCAACTGGCAATAAACAAACTGCCGCAAAATGCGGCAGATTCGCAATTCAGCGACGTTACAGACGACCCAGATCATTGACCAGAGCAAGCAACATCACTCCGACCACCAAACTGATACCGATCTGTATCCCCCAACCTTGCACCCGATCCGACAAGGGACGACCACGCGCCCACTCAATCAGATAAAACAACAAATGCCCCCCATCCAGCACAGGAATGGGCAGCAAATTCAGAACTCCCAGGCTAATACTCAGATAAGCAAGGAAATTCAGGAAATCAGCGACACCCGACTGTGCCGAAGCGCCCGCCACTTTAGCAATGGTTATCGGTCCACTCAAGTTTTTTACCGAGAGCTCGCCGAACAACATTTTCTTCAGCGAATCCAGGGTCAGCAGGCTCATGGTCCAAGTACGCCGCGCCCCCTCCCCAATCGCGGCCACCGGACCGTAACTGACCTCCCGAACCATCTCCGGCGGCCAGTCGACAGGCTTGACCCCAGCCCCCAGGTAACCACTCGGCGCCTTCCTGTCACCACGCGCAGCCAGTGTCACAGGGACGTCGATTTGAGCACCCTCGCGCTCGACCCGCAGCATGATTTTGGTATCAGGATGCATACGAACGGTGTCGACCACTTGCTGCCAGTCATCCAGCGCCTTGCTGTCCAGCGCCAGCAGTCGGTCACCGGTTTTCAGGCCAGCAGCCTGCGCCGGGCCCTTTGGATCAAGTTCAGCCAGGACCGGCGGCAATGCCGGACGCCAGGGACGGATACCCAGCGATCGAATCGGATCCGGCTCATCAGCCCCCTTGAGCCATTTATCAAGGGCCAGCTCACGCGGAGAATCGACCGTGGAGCCTTGCTCACGAACCAACACTTGCAGGGAACCGCTTTCCCCGAGTCGACGGACCAACTGCAAATTCACCGCCGCCCAACCGGAAGTCGGCTCACCGTCGATGGAAACAATTTCCTGACCCGGGTTCAAACCGGCCTTGGCGGCGATACTGCCAGACTCTACAGCCCCGATGACCGGGCGTACCTGCTCGCTGCCAAGCATGGCCAGCACCCAGAAAAACACCAGGGCCAACAGAAAGTTGGCAATCGGCCCAGCCGCTACGATGGCAATACGCTGACGGACGGATTTTCGATTGAAGGATTGGTCGAGTTGATCGACAGGTACTTCGCCTTCACGCTCGTCAAGCATCTTGACGTAGCCACCCAGCGGGATGGCAGCCAAAACGAACTCAGTGCCTTTTTTGTCGTGCCAGCGCAGCAGTGGCATTCCGAAGCCAACGGAGAAGCGCAGCACTTTGACCCCACAGCGACGCGCGACCCAGAAATGGCCGAACTCGTGGAAGGTAACCAGCACGCCCAAAGCTACCAGGGTGCCGACAATCATATAGAGCGCGCTCATCTATTTTCTCCGCATTCCTATCCGCTGCTGCATGGGCCAACGCATTGCACACTTATCGTCCGTGACGACTCAACCATCGTTCGGCCAGCACACGCGCCTTCGCGTCTGCCGTGAACACTGCCGCGAGATCATCCACTGCTACCACAGGCTCGAGATTCAAGGTTTCTTCGATGATACTCGCGATTTCCGGGTAGCGAACCCGTCCGTCGAGAAAGGCCGCAACCGCGACCTCATTGGCCGCATTCAACATGGCCGGTGCACTGTTGCCTGCTTCGGCCGCCAGACGGGCCAGGCGCAGGCAAGGAAAACGCTCCTCATCGGGCGCCTGGAAGTCCAGACGCGCGATGGCAAACAGATCGAGCGGCGCCACACCCGAATCGATCCGCTCCGGCCAGGCAAGCGCATGGGCGATTGGCGTGCGCATGTCAGGATTACCCAATTGAGCCAACACCGAGCCATCGATATAGTCGACTAGCGAATGAATGACGCTCTGCGGGTGAATCACCACTTCGACCTGGGAAGGCTTGGCATCGAACAGCCAGCAGGCCTCGATCAGTTCGAGCCCTTTATTCATCATGCTGGCCGAGTCGACCGAAATCTTGCGCCCCATGGACCAATTCGGATGAGCACAGGCCTGCTCGGGGGTAACATGTGCCAGCTCAGCCATGGGTGTCTGCCGGAACGGGCCACCCGATGCCGTCAGCAGAATCCGACGCACACCGACCGCCCCCAGACCTCGGGCAAAATCCTGCGGCACGCACTGGAAAATCGCGTTGTGCTCACTGTCGATCGGCAGTAATACCGAGCCACTCTTGCGCACAGCCTGCATGAACAACGCACCGGACATTACCAGTGCTTCCTTGTTGGCCAGGAGGATTTTTTTGCCAGCCTCGACTGCCGCCAAGGTCGGACGCAAACCCGCCGCACCGACAATGGCCGCCATGACCGCATCGACTTCCGGGTCGGCGGCGACCTGACACAGACCTTCCTCCCCCACCAAAACCCGGGTCGAAAGACCTGCCGCACGCAGATCATCCTGCAACACTCGAGCAGCCGCCGCTTCAGGCACTACAGCGAATCGCGGAGTATGACGCACGCACAGTGCCAGCAGCTCACTCAAGCGTGTGAAGCCGCTCAAGGCGTAAGCTTGATAGCGCGCAGGATGGCGAGCGATGACATCAAGGGTGCTCAGACCGATCGAACCCGTCGCCCCCAACACGGTAATCTGCTGTGGGCGGCTCACGGTGCAGCCATCCACAACAGTACGGCAAATACAGGGATCGCGGCGGTCAGACTGTCGATCCGATCCAGTACGCCGCCGTGTCCCGGCAGCAGATTACTGCTGTCCTTGATCCCTGACTGGCGCTTGAACATGCTTTCGGTAAGGTCGCCCACGACTGAAATAAACACGATCAACGCCGCGCCGATCAGCCCCTTGAACAGCTCGGCAACCGTCCAATCACGGAAAAACCCGACCAGGACAGTGATGATCAGGCTCAGCGCCAAACCACCGTAAACGCCTTCCCAACTTTTTCCCGGGCTGACTAGCGGCGCCAACTTGCGCTTGCCGAACGCCCGACCGGAAAAATACGCGCCGATATCGGCCCCCCAGACCAGCACCATCACCGCCATGATCAACCAGTTCCCCAGGGGCTCCTGCTTGATAAGGACCAGGCCCTGCCAGGCCGGCAGCAGAATCAGCAGTCCGATCACCAGCTTGCAGGCCGCACTGGCCCAGTGATCGCTGGAGCGTGGATACGTCAGCACCAGATAGGTCGCAATGCCCCACCAGAGCACCGAAGCCCCCAGTATCCAGGGCGCGAGCCCCGGCAACAGGTGCATGACAAACAGCATCAACGCGACGGCTGCGGCATAAGCAACGCGCATCGACTGCTCATTGAAACCCGCCAGGCGAGCCCACTCCCAGCCCCCCAGGGTCACTACCAATCCGATGAACAACGCGAAGGCAGACCCCTCGAGAAGGAAGAAACCGCACAGGGCAATCGGCAGCAGGATCAGCGCGGTGATGATTCGTTGTTTGAGCATTAAACCCGGGCTCCAGCCTCGACCTGCTCGCTCGTTTTACCGAAGCGACGCTGGCGAGATGCGAAATCGGCCAGCGCGTTACGCATGGCGTCGTGTTTGAAGTCCGGCCAGAACAGGTCGGAGAAGTACAATTCGGCATAGGCCAGCTGCCACAGCAAAAAGTTGCTGATGCGGTGTTCGCCACCGGTACGGATGCACAAGTCCGGTAACGGCAGATCACCGGTAGCCAAACAGGTTTGCAGTAATTCCGGGGTGATGTCTTCGGGTCGCAGGTGCCCCGCCTGAACTTCCCGAGCCAGGCGCTGTGCCGCCTGCGCGATATCCCACTGACCGCCGTAATTGGCGGCGATCTGCAGAACGAAGCGATTGGCGCCTGCGGTCATGTTCTCGGCTTCACGCATCGCAGCCTGAAGCTCCGGGTGGAAACGCGAACGGTCGCCAATGATGCGCAAGCTGATGTTGTTGTCGTTGAGGCGCTTGGCCTCACGACGCAATGCCTTGAAGAACAGATCCATCAAGGCACTGACCTCATCGGCCGGGCGCTGCCAGTTCTCACTGGAAAACGCGAACAAGGTCAGTACTTCGACCCCCGCCTCGGCGCACACCTCGATGACCGCACGAACCGCATCCACACCCGCTTTATGCCCGGCGATACCCGGCATAAAGCGTTTTTTCGCCCAGCGATTATTACCATCCATGATGATCGCGACATGGCGCGGCACCGCAGGCGGTGCAATCTGCTTGGTCTTTTCCATGAAAACGTGACCCTTATACGGCCATCAGGTCTTTTTCTTTCTGCGCCAAATCCGCATCGATTTTAGCCACGAACTTTTTGGTCAGATCGTCGATTTCGCCAGTGGCGCGACGCTCTTCGTCTTCACTGATTTCCTTTTCCTTGACCAGATCCTTGAGCTGGCTGTTCGCGTCACGACGGATGTTGCGCACCGCAACACGGGCGTCTTCAGCAACATCGCGAGCCTGTTTGGTGAAGCCCTTACGGGTTTCCTCAGTCAGGGCCGGCATGGAAATCAGCAGCAACTCACCGAGGTTGGTCGGATTGAGGTTCAGACCAGCGCTACCGATCGCCTTGTCTACAGCACCCAGCATATTGCGTTCGAAGGCAACGACTTGCAGGGTGCGAGCGTCTTTGACAGTGATGTTCGCAACTTGCTTGATCGGCGTGTCGGAACCGTAATACGGCACCATGACACCTTCCAGAATGCTTGGATGCGCCTGGCCGGTACGAATACGACCGAAGTTGTGCGCCAGCGATTCCACGGATTTCTGCATGCGCTCTTGAGCGTCTTTCTTGATTTCGTTGATCATTGTTGGCCTTCCTCGATCAGGGTCCCTTCAGCGCCACCGTGCACGATGTTCAGCAGGGCGCCGGGCTTGTTCATGTTAAATACGCGCAACGGCATCTTGTGGTCGCGGCACAGGCAAATGGCCGTCAGATCCATCACGCCCAGCTTGCGATCCAGTACTTCATCGTAGGTCAGATGATCGAACTTCTCGGCATGCGGGTCTTTGAATGGGTCAGCGGTGTAGACGCCATCGACCTTGGTCGCCTTCAGCACGACATCGGCATCGATTTCGATTGCACGCAGGCAGGCTGCCGAATCCGTGGTAAAGAACGGGTTGCCGGTACCGGCTGCGAAAATCACGACATCCTTGGAGTTCAGGTGACGCATGGCCTTGCGGCGATCATAGTGATCGGTCACGCCAACCATGGAAATGGCCGACATCACAATGGCCGAGATATTGGCACGTTCGAGCGCATCGCGCATCGCCAAGGCGTTCATCACAGTGGCCAGCATGCCCATGTGGTCGCCAGTGACCCGATCCATCCCGGCCTTGCTCAGCGCTTCGCCACGGAACAGGTTACCGCCGCCGATCACCAGACCGACCTGAACACCGATGCCGACCAGTTGGCCAACTTCCAGCGCCATGCGATCCAGAACTTTCGGATCGATCCCGAACTCTTCCGACCCCATCAGGGCCTCGCCGCTAAGCTTGAGTAGAATGCGTTTATAGCGAGCCTGATAACCACTGCCCTGCTGAGCCATTGCGAATCTCTCCTGCGGCGTATTTTAAAAATTCTTTGCGAGCTGTTTTCAGCTGGCGTTCACTCTAGCTTGGCGCTGCTTCAGCGCCATCGGAACATGGCTTTGTAAGTCAGTTCCAAAAGGAAACCAATTAAAAATTGGTGCCCCATCTGAAAAGAGGCTGCGCGCGTGAGCGGGCAGCCTCTTCAGGGCGACAGTTAAAAAACCGTCTTATTGCTTGGAAGCAGCCGCAACCTGAGCAGCAACTTCTTCAGCGAAGTTGTCAACTGGCTTCTCGATGCCTTCGCCGACCTTGAAGTAGGTGAAGGAAACGATTTCTGCGCCAGCTTTCTTGGCCAGGGCACCAACGGTGATTTCCGGGTTCATGACGAAAGCTTGCTCGACCAGGCTGGCTTCGGCCAGGAACTTGGTGATACGGCCAGCGATCATCTTCTCGACGATTTCTGCTGGTTTGCCTTTCATCTTGTCTTCGTTCAGGGTCATGAAAACACCCTTCTCGCGCTCGATGGCCTCTGGCGAAACCTGCGATGGCAGCAGGAACTCAGGGTTGCTTGCCGCCACGTGCATGGCGATCTCTTTGGCCAGCTGTACATCGCCGCCCTTGAGAACAACAGCAACACCGATCTTGTTACCGTGCAGGTAGGTGCCGACAACGTCACCCTCGACGCGTACCAGACGACGGATGTTGACGTTTTCGCCAACTTTGGCAACCAGGGCTTCACGAGCCAATTCCTGAGCGGCGATCAGCGGAGCTGCGTCGGTCAGTTTTTCGTCGAAAGCTTTTTCTACGCTGGCAGCAACGAAGTTCTTGAAGTCGTCTTGCAGGGCCAGGAAGTCGGTCTGCGAGTTAACTTCCAGCAGAACGGCGGACTTGTCGTCAGCCTTGATGGCGATTGCGCCTTCAGCGGCAACGTTGCCAGCTTTCTTGGCAGCCTTGATGGCGCCCGAAGCACGCATGTCATCAATGGCTTTTTCGATGTCGCCGCCAGCCTTGGTCAAGGCCTTTTTGCAGTCCATCATGCCTTCGCCAGTACGCTCGCGCAGTTCTTTGACCAACGCTGCAGTAATCTCTGCCATTTCAAAATTCCTCTTGGATAGGTTATCAACCATTCCACCCGATCGAACGGGCGTTCAATTCTTCTCGAACCACCCTTGTTAGCTGCCGCACGTTACAGATGAAGCAGAGGGCGCCAACAAATGGTTTCCGAGGTGGCAAAAAGGGGGCCAAGCCCCCTTTTTGCTTACTGAGTCAACGCCAGGGGCGTTAATTACTCAGCTGCAGCTACCGGAGCTTCTTCAACGAAAACTTCGGTGCCGCCAGAAACGTTGTTGCGACCACGGATAACAGCGTCAGCCATCGAACCCATGTACAGCTGGATAGCGCGGATTGCGTCATCGTTGCCTGGGATGATGTAGTCAACGCCTTCCGGGCTGCTGTTGGTATCGACTACGCCGATAACCGGGATGCCCAGCTTGTTGGCTTCGGTGATCGCGATGCGCTCGTGATCAACGTCGATAACGAACAGAGCGTCTGGCAGACCGCCCATGTCCTTGATACCACCCAGGGAACGATCCAGCTTTTCCAGGTCACGGGAGCGCATCAGCGCTTCTTTCTTGGTCAGCTTGGCGAAAGTACCGTCTTCGGCTTGTACTTCAAGGTCACGCAGACGCTTGATGGAAGCACGGATGGTTTTGAAGTTGGTCAGCATGCCGCCCAACCAGCGGTGATCGACGTACGGCGAACCGCAACGTGCTGCTTCTTCAGCAACGATCTTGCCAGCGGAACGCTTGGTGCCGACGAACAGAATCTTGTTTTTGCCCTGGGCCAGGCGCTCTACGAAAGTCAGAGCTTCGTTGAACATTGGCAGGGTTTTTTCAAGGTTGATGATGTGGATCTTGTTACGCGCGCCGAAAATGTATTTACCCATTTTCGGGTTCCAGTAACGGGTCTGGTGACCGAAGTGCACACCGGCCTTCAGCATATCGCGCATGTTGACTTGGGACATGATAGTTCCTTAATAAGTCGGGTTTGGCCTCCACGTATCCCAATGACCAACCAGCAGCATCAGCTGAAGGCACCCAGGTCATCGTGTCGACACGTGTGTGGATTTAGGCTTTTCGGGGCATCCCCGGAAAGCGGCGCATTTTATATCACAAGGGAGGAAAAAACGAAACCCGGATTCTGAAATCCTGGTCACCACACAGTTCCCGCCCTTGGAATCGGCCCACAATGCACCATTGTATGGAGATAAGCGATTCACAGAGCGGCGGATTTGCCCCGATCGTCTGTTAGAATTGCGTTTTTCAGGGCTGCGAAGTTCGATTGCGCAACGCCCTTTTCGTTGAGAAAGCGCCATCGAGCGCAGAGAGAGCCTGTATGACCGTCACCCTCAAAACCCCCGAGGACATCGCAAAAATGCGCGTCGCCGGCAAACTGGCCGCCGATGTGCTGGAAATGATTGCCGAATACGTCAAGCCGGGGGTGACCACCGATCAACTGAACCAGATCTGCCACGACTATATTGTCAACGAGCAGAAAGCCATCCCTGCCCCGCTCAACTACAAGGGCTACCCGAAGTCGATTTGCACATCGATCAACCACGTGGTCTGCCACGGCATCCCGAACGACAAACCGCTGAAGGATGGCGACACCCTGAACATCGATGTCACCGTTATCAAGGACGGCTACCACGGCGATACCAGCCGCATGTTCCACGTCGGCACCGTGCCGGTCTGGGCCGAGCGTCTGTCGCAAGTGACCCAGGAATGCATGTACAAGGCGATTGAAATCGTCAAACCCGGTTGCCGCCTCGGCGACATCGGTGAAATCATCCAGAAACACGCTGAAAAGAACGGTTTCTCGGTGGTTCGCGAATTCTGTGGTCACGGCATCGGTAAAGTTTTCCACGAAGAGCCACAGATCCTGCACTACGGCCGCGCGGGCACCGGCATGGAACTGCAAGCCGGCATGACCTTCACCATCGAGCCGATGATCAACCAGGGCAAGGCTGACACCAAGGTCCTGGGCGACGGCTGGACCGCGATCACCAAGGATCGCAAGCTGTCGGCACAGTGGGAACACACGCTGCTGGTGACCGAAACCGGTTATGAGATCTTCACCTTGCGCAGCGATGACACCATCCCGCGCATTTCGGCCTGATCCGCCCCGCTCCATTCCCAGCCTTATAGAAAGGAAAGCCAATCGATGCCGCAGGTGGATCCAGAACTCTTCGATCGCGGCCAGTTCCAGGCTGAACTGGCCCTGAAGGCAAGCCCGATCGCGGCCTTCAAGAAGGCGATCCGCCAGGCCCGCGAGGTGCTCGACGGGCGCTTTCGCAGCGGCCGGGACATTCGCCGGTTGATCGAGGATCGTGCCTGGTTCGTCGATAACATCCTGCAAAAGGCCTGGGAACAGTTCGACTGGAGTGAAGACGCCGACATCGCACTGGTTGCGGTCGGCGGCTATGGTCGGGGTGAATTGCACCCCTACTCCGACATCGATCTGCTGATCCTGCTGGACAGCGCCGATCATGAAATTTTCCGTGACTCCATCGAGCGCTTTCTGACGCTGCTGTGGGACATCGGCCTGGAAGTCGGTCAGAGCGTTCGCTCGGTCGACGAATGTGCCCAGGAGGCCCGCGCCGATCTGACGGTTGTCACCAACCTGATGGAAAGCCGGACCATCTGCGGCCCTGAGCGCTTGCGCCAACGCATGCTGGACGTCACCAGCACCGCGCACATGTGGCCGAGCAAGGATTTCTTTCTGGCCAAGCGGGCCGAACAGAAGGCCCGTCACCACAAGTACAACGACACCGAATACAACCTGGAACCCAACGTCAAAGGCTCGCCGGGCGGACTGCGGGACATTCAGACGATTCTGTGGGTGGCACGTCGCGAGTACGGCACCCTGAACCTGCGCGCACTGGCCGGCGAAGGCTTCCTGGTAGAGAGCGAAAACGCCCTGCTGGCGTCTTCCCAGGAATTCCTGTGGAAAGTGCGTTACGCCCTGCACATGCTCGCCGGCCGCTCGGAAGACCGCCTGCTGTTCGATCACCAGCGCACCATTGCCAAGCTGCTGGGGTTCGAAGGCGACGATGCCAAGCAAGCCATCGAAAACTTCATGCAGCAGTATTACCGGGTGGTGATGAGCATTGCCCAGCTCAGCGACCTGATCATCCAGCACTTCGAGGAGGTCATCCTCGCACCGGATGATCAAGCGCCGCCGCAGCCGATCAACTCGCGATTCCAGCTCCACGATGGCTACATCGAGGCGCGCAACGACAACGTTTTCCGTCGCACCCCGTTTGCCATGCTGGAGATCTTCGTGCTGATGGCCCAGCAGCCGGAAATCAAGGGCGTGCGCGCCGACACCATTCGCCTGCTGCGCGAAAACCGTCACCTGATCGACGACGATTTCCGCAACGATATTCGCAACACCAGCCTGTTCATCGAATTGTTCAAGTGCAAGATCGGCATCCATCGCAACCTGCGCCGCATGAACCGTTACGGCATCCTCGGGCGTTATCTGCCGGAATTTGGCTTTATCGTCGGACAAATGCAGCACGACCTGTTTCACATTTATACGGTCGATGCCCACACCCTGAACCTGATCAAGCATCTGCGTAAGTTGCAGTACACGCAGGTGTCGGAAAAATTCCCGCTGGCCAGCAAACTCATGGGCAAGCTGCCCAAACCCGAGCTGATCTACCTGGCCGGGCTGTACCACGACATCGGCAAGGGCCGGCATGGCGATCACTCGGATATCGGCGCCGTGGATGCCGAAGCTTTTTGCCAGCGCCACCAACTCCCCGTGTGGGACAGTCGCCTGATCGTCTGGCTGGTGCAGAACCATCTGGTGATGTCGACCACCGCCCAGCGCAAGGACTTGTCCGACCCGCAGGTGATCCACGATTTCGCACAGATCGTCGGCGATGAAACCCGTCTCGACTACCTGTACGTGCTGACCGTCGCCGACATCAACGCCACCAACCCGACCCTGTGGAACTCCTGGCGTGCCAGCCTTCTGCGCCAGCTCTACACCGAAACCAAGCGCGCCCTTCGTCGCGGCCTGGAAAACCCGGTCGATCGCGAGGAGCAGATCCGCCAGACCCAGAGCGCCGCCCTGGACATTCTGGTGCGCGGCGGCACCGATCCGGACGACGTCGAGCAATTGTGGGCGCAATTGGGCGATGACTATTTCCTGCGCCACACCGCTGGCGACGTGGCCTGGCACAGCGATGCGATCCTCCAGCAGCCAGCCGATGGCGGGCCACTGGTGCTGATCAAGGAGACCACTCAGCGCGAGTTCGAGGGTGGCACGCAAATCTTCATCTACGCACCCGACCAGCACGACTTCTTCGCCGTGACCGTGGCCGCGATGGACCAGCTCAACCTGAACATCCACGACGCCCGGGTCATCACCTCCAGCAGCCAGTTCACCCTCGACACCTACATTGTGCTCGACGCCGATGGCGACTCGATCGGCGATAATCCGGCACGGGTCAAGGAGATCCGCGAAGGCCTGACCGAAGCCCTGCGAAACCCGGCCGACTACCCGACCATCATCCAGCGCCGGGTACCGCGCCAGCTCAAGCATTTTGCCTTCGCGCCGCAGGTCACGATCCATAACGATGCACAGCGCCCGGTCACCGTACTTGAACTGACCGCGCCCGACCGCCCCGGCCTGCTGGCGCGAATCGGTACGATCTTCCTGGAGTTCGACCTGTCGCTGCAAAACGCCAAGATTGCGACCCTGGGCGAACGGGTGGAAGACGTCTTCTTCATCACCGATGCCAACAACCAGCCTTTATCCGACCCGCAGTTGTGCAGCCGGTTACAAGATGCAATCGTCGAGCAGTTGAGCGTCAATCAGGAACCCGATATCAAACTGTCGCGTATCAGCATTTGAATAACAAATTTCCCGAATGGAGCCCGCCCCTGTAGGAGCTGGCTTGCCAGCGATGGACAAAAGGCGCCGCGTTTATCCTGTAGAAACGCGTCATCGTTAACGCCCATCGCTGGCAATCCAGCGCTTGCAAAGGGTCGGCCAGCCGCCACACCGAACGAGATCTACCGATGAACAACGCTCTGACCCAGCTCCAGCCCTACCCTTTCGAAAAGCTCCGCGCCCTGCTCGGCAGCGTCACGCCAAACCCGGAAAAGCGCGCCATCGCGCTGTCCATCGGCGAGCCGAAACACCGCTCGCCAAGCTTTGTCGCCGAAGCGCTGGCAAGCAATCTGGATCAGATGGCCGTGTACCCGACCACCCTCGGCATCCCGGCCCTGCGCGAAGCCATCGCGGCATGGTGCGAACGTCGCTTCAACGTCCCGAACGGTTGGCTCGACCCAGCGCGCAACGTGCTGCCGGTCAATGGCACCCGTGAAGCGCTGTTCGCCTTCACCCAGACCGTGGTCAACCGTGGCGACGATGCGCTGGTGGTCAGCCCGAACCCGTTCTATCAGATCTACGAAGGCGCGGCGTTCCTGGCCGGTGCCAAGCCGCATTACCTGCCATGCCTGGATGAAAACGGCTTCAACCCGGACTTCGATGCCGTTTCACCGGACATCTGGAAACGCTGCCAGATCCTGTTCCTGTGCTCGCCTGGCAACCCGACCGGCGCGCTGATCCCGGTCGACACCCTGAAAAAGCTGATCGCCCTGGCTGACGAATACGACTTCGTGATCGCTGCCGACGAGTGCTACAGCGAACTGTACTTCGACGAACAAACCCCGCCGCCCGGCCTGCTCAGTGCCTGCGTGGAACTAGACCGCAAGGACTTCAAGCGTTGCGTGGTATTCCACAGCCTGTCCAAGCGCTCGAACCTGCCAGGCCTGCGTTCGGGTTTTGTCGCGGGTGATGCGGACATCCTCAAAGGCTTCCTGCTGTATCGCACCTACCACGGCTGCGCGATGCCGGTACAAACCCAACTGGCCAGCGTCGCCGCGTGGAACGACGAAGTGCACGTGCGCGCCAACCGTGCCCTGTACCGCGAGAAGTATGACGCAGTGCTGGAAATCCTCAGCCCGGTCATGGACGTGCAGCGCCCGGATGGCGGTTTTTACCTGTGGCCGAATGTAGCCGGTGACGACGCTGCCTTCTGCCGCGACCTGTTCGAACAGGAGCACGTGACCGTGGTGCCGGGTTCTTACCTGTCGCGGGATGTCGATGGCGTCAACCCGGGCGCAGGCCGTGTGCGCATGGCACTGGTCGCGCCACTGGCCGAATGCGTCGAAGCCGCGGAACGTATCCGTGACTTCGTCCAGCGTCGTAAATAGTACGCGTCCTCTGTAGGGGCGAGCTTGCGCCTACAACGGTTATTTGACCTGTCCGAGTTTCGCTTCACTCAGGTCCAGCTCACTCAACACCTCACGCAAGACGTCATCACCAATCTGGTGATGACGGCTGAGGCTATACAACTCCAGGCGTTGCGCCCGCAGCGCCTTCAAGCGCAGACGCCGCTCCAGCAAATCCATCTGAAACGCCAGCGCCTGGGCTTCAGCCGAATCGTTGTATACCTCCAGTTGATGCCGATATTCGGACATGATCCGCGCCTTGAGCTCTGCCGATAAGGCGGATTCAGCAGCGTCATGAGGGTTGACCTCTTCGACTTCGAGCGCATGAATAGCCGCCTCGGCGGTTTTGCGCCAGGCATCGCGCACTTCACTTCGACGCTTGTCGTCAGGACTTTTTTCGATCCCGCGCAGCAGCAACGGCAAGGCAATGCAGGCCGCGATCAGCGACAACAGAATGACCCCGGCCGCGATGAAGATCAGCAGGTCACGCTCAGGAAACTCGCTGCGACCCATGAGCATCGGCACCGACAGCACACCCGCCAATGTCACCGCGCCGCGAACGCCACCGACGGTCAGCAACCAACAGGAACGCGCGCTGGGCACCCGGGTGATCTGATCAGCGCCGCGCCAGCGCCGCAGCAAAATGGACAGGCGCCAGATGCTCTGCACCCAGACAAACCGCAACACCAGCAGCACCAGGAAAATCGCCAGGACATCCAGACAACGGTAAAGCAACGTTGGCCACAGTGATGTTTCGTGGCTGGCCACGGCTTTGATGATGTCCGGTAACTGCAGACCCAACAGCAGGAAGATCAAGCCGTTGAAGGCAAACTCCAGCAAGGACCAGACGCTGCGATTGAGCAAGCGGGTATTGGTCTGGCGCGGAAGCAGGTCAAGCCAGCTCTGCATCATCCCCGCCGCCACCGCCGACAGAATGCCCGACACCCCCACCCGCTCGGCCAGCACGTAGGCGGCAAATGGCAACAGCAACATGAAAACCACATGCGTGGCCGGATCATCCCAACCGCGGGCCACCATCCACGAGCGCAAGCGCCCCACCAGCCAGCTCAACGCCACGCCCGTGGCCAGGCCTCCAATTGCCACCAGCACGAAAGTGACACTGGCATTGGCCAGCGAGAACACGCCTGTCACGGCGGCCACCAAGGCAAACTTGAAAGTCACCAGACCCGACGCATCGTTCATCAGCGCCTCGCCCTGCAGCATGTGCATCAATGGCGTCGGCAAGCGGTTCTGGGAGATCGCCGATACCGCCACGGCATCGGTCGGCGACAGCACCGCCGCCAGTGCAAACGCCACGGCCAGCGGAATGCTCGGCAACAACCAATGAATGAAATACCCCGCACCGACCACCGTGAACAACACCAGGCCCACCGCCAGCGTCAAAATCGGCCCGCGCAAGCGCCAGAACTCACGCTTGGGCATGCGCCAGCCATCGGAAAACAACAGCGGTGGCAGGAACAGAAACAGAAACAGCTCAGGATCAAGGGCGACGTGCAGCCCGAGTGTCGGCCAGGCAAGCAAGGCACCGGCGCCAATCTGCACCAATGGCAACGGCAACGGGATCACCCGTCCGATCAGGCGTGAAACGCCGACCAACATCAGCATGATCAGGACGGTGTAGGCGGTTTGCATAACGCAGGGTTCCCGGACAAACGACAGCATTGAAGTGCCATATTAGCCGCTTAGACTGTGCACTGACCTTTGCACCAATGTCGCACGCGGTCCTGCAGGAACGAGCTCGCTCGCGAGAGTCGCCAACAATAGCGCTACCAAACTGACACCCCGTGGTGTTCTCGAGTTCATCGCGAGCGGGCTCGCGCCTACAGGGTTTCATGCAGGTGATAAAGACAAACCCGACCACAGCCGACGCGAAACCGTCCGGTCATGGCATAATCCCGAACCTTTTATTTCCGGCACCTGTAAAGGGGGCGATTCCTTGACCGTTTCAAGTAAAACGTTGCACCTTTTCGGCATCAAAGCCTGCGACACCATGAAAAAGGCGCGCACCTGGCTTGATGAACACGCTGTCAGCTATGACTTCCATGATTACAAGGCGGTCGGTATCGACCGTGAACACCTGACCCAATGGTGCAACGAGCACGGCTGGGAAGTGGTGTTGAACCGTGCAGGCACGACCTTTCGCAAGCTCGACGACGAACGCAAAGCCGATCTCGACCAGTCGAAAGCCATCGAGCTGATGCTCGCACAACCTTCGATGATCAAGCGCCCGGTGCTCGATCTCGGTGACCGAACCCTGATTGGCTTCAAGCCAGATATCTACGCGGCAGCACTCAAGTAGGCAGCCCGTTCCAATTTGCTAGAGGTATCAACATGTCCACTACCCCGTTCAGCCTGGCCTTTGGTGTCGGCACTCAAAACCGTCAAGGCGCATGGCTGGAAGTGTTTTACGCGCAGCCATTGCTTAATCCGTCCGCCGAACTGATCGCTGCCATCGCCCCGGTTCTGGGCTACACCGAAGGCAACCAGGCCATCGCCTTCACCACCGCACAGGCTTCGCAACTGGCTGAAGCGTGCAAAGGCGTCGACGCTGCCCAGGCCGCCCTGCTGACCCGTCTGGCCGAGAGCCACAAGCCGCTGGTTGCGACCATCCTGGCCGAAGACGCTCAACTGACTTCCACGCCTGAGGCTTACCTCAAGCTGCACCTGCTGTCCCATCGCCTGGTCAAGCCCCACGGCCTGAACCTGGCCGGTGTCTTCCCGCTGCTGCCAAACGTGGCGTGGACCAGCCAGGGTGCGATCGACCTGGCCGAACTGGCCGAGCATCAACTGGAAGCCCGCCTGCGCGGCGAGTTGCTCGAAGTGTTCTCGGTGGACAAGTTCCCGAAAATGACTGACTACGTCGTACCGGCCGGCGTGCGTATCGCTGACGCGGCACGCCTGCGCCTGGGCGCTTACGTTGGCGAAGGCACGACCGTGATGCACGAAGGTTTCGTCAATTTCAACGCCGGCACCGAAGGCCCGGGCATGATCGAAGGCCGTGTATCGGCTGGTGTATTCGTCGGCAAGGGCTCTGACCTGGGCGGCGGTTGCTCGACCATGGGCACCCTGTCGGGCGGCGGCAACATCGTGATCAAGGTGGGCGAAGGCTGCCTGATCGGCGCCAACGCCGGTATCGGTATCCCGTTGGGCGACCGCAACACCGTTGAATCGGGCCTGTACGTGACCGCTGGCACCAAAGTGGCCCTGCTGGACGAGAAAAACCAGCTGGTCAAAGTGGTCAAGGCCCGTGAACTGGCGGGTCAGCCTGACCTGCTGTTCCGCCGCAATTCGGAAACCGGTGCCGTGGAGTGCAAAACCCACAAATCGGCGATCGAACTGAACGAAGCACTGCACGCTCACAACTAAGCGTCATACAAGTTCACCTGTAGGAGCGAGCCTGCTCGCGATGGACGTCAACGATAACGCGGGGCATCAGATAGCCCGTGTCTTCCACGCGATCATCGCGAGCAGGTTCGCTCCCACCGGGGTCTGGCGTACACCCGCCCAAGTTCACCAGGGCTCAAAAGCATGATGATTCCCTCTCCCTGGCGCGCCGACTTTCCGGCCATCGCCGCGCTGCAACGGCAAGACCAGACCTATCTGGACAGCGCCGCCACCACGCAAAAACCTCAAGCCCTGCTCGATGCCCTCACGCATTACTACGCCAACGGCGCGGCCAACGTGCATCGGGCGCAACACCTGCCGGGCGCCCATGCCACCCAGGCCTTCGAGGACAGCCGCAGCAAAGTCGCCCAGTGGCTCAATGCCGGGGACCGCGGGCAAATTATCTTCACCCACGGCGCGACGTCTGCGCTGAATCTCCTGGCCTATGGCCTGGAACACCTATTCAACCCGGGCGATGAAATCGTCATCAGCGCCCTGGAGCATCACGCCAACCTGCTGCCCTGGCAGCAACTGGCCAAGCGTCGCGCGTTGAAACTGGTGATCCTGCCGCTGAACGCCGACGGTCTGATCGACCTCGAAGCCGCGGCGCAGTTCATCGGCCCGCGCACTCGCCTGATGGCGGTCAGCCAGTTGTCCAACGTGCTCGGCGCCTGGCAACCGTTGCCCGCACTGCTGGCAATGGCCAAGGCGCACAACGCCCTGACCGTGATCGACGGCGCCCAAGGCGTGGTCCATGGTCGACATGACGTCCAGGCACTGGGTTGCGACTTCTATGTGTTTTCCAGCCACAAGCTCTATGGCCCCGATGGCCTGGGCGTGCTGTTCGGGCGCAATGAAGCCCTGCAACAGCTTCAGCCCTGGCAGTTCGGCGGCGAGATGGTGCTGGACGCCAACTACCACGACGCACGCTTTCGCCCTGCGCCGCTGGGGTTTGAGGCGGGCACACCGCCGATTGCCAGTGTGATCGGTTTGGGCGCGAGCCTGGATTACCTCGCCGGGCTCGATCAGGACGCCGTATCCGCCCATGAAGCGGCACTGCATGACTATCTGCTCAAAGGCCTTGAGGCGCGCAACGGCATTCACCTGCTGGGCAAGCCGCAAGTGGCATTGGCCAGTTTCACCGTCCAAGGTGTGCATAACTCCGATCTGGCCCATTTGCTGACCGAGCAAGGGATCGCGGTGCGCGCCGGTCATCATTGCGCCATGCCGTTGCTCAAAAGCCTTCAACTGGCCGGGGCGATTCGGGTGTCGCTGGGGTTATACAACGACTCTGAAGACCTTGAGCGCTTCTTTGAAGCACTGGACCAGGCACTGGAGTTGCTGCGATGAGTTTGCCCGTCGATGCCGTGACCGCCCTGCACGCCTTTCAGAATGCGCCCGGTTGGGAACAACGGGCACGCCTGTTGATGCAATGGGGCGAACGCCTGCCGGCGTTGAGCGATGCGGACAAGGTTGACGCCAACCGCGTGCACGGCTGTGAGAGCCAGGTATGGCTGGTAGGCGAATTGCGCGATGGTCATTGGCAGTTCAGTGCCAACAGCGATGCGCGGTTGATTCGCGGCTTGGTGGCGCTGCTGCTGGCACGGGTCAACGGCTTGTCGGCGGTTGAATTGCAACAGGTGGACTTGCCGGACTGGTTCAATCAGCTGGGGCTCGGTCGCCAGTTGTCCCCGTCCCGTAGCAATGGTTTGAACGCTGTTTTACAGCGGATGCGTGACTTGGCAGGTTAATAGCCTTCAGCAACAACCATCAAACCTCAGGTTTGACCCGATCCGCCGGCCGCCGCACGCCCGCCACAATCTTGTCCACCGCCTTGGTCGCGGCGACCATGCCGAACGTCGCCGTCACCATCATCACCGCGCCAAACCCGCCGGCGCAGTCGAGCTTCACGCCGTCGCCGACAAAACTCTTCTGCAGGCAAATGCTGCCGTCCGGTTTCGGGTAGCGCAGTTGCTCGGTGGAAAACACGCAGGGCACGCTGTAATGGCGGGTCACGGTGCGCGAGAAGCCATAGTCGCGACGCAGGGTCGAGCGCACTTTCGAAGCCAATGGGTCATTGAAGGTGCGGTTCAGGTCACAGACCTGGATCAGTGTCGGATCAATCTGCCCGCCCGCGCCGCCGGTGGTGATGATCTGGATCTTGCGGCGCTTGCACCAGGCGATCAGCGCTGCCTTGGCATTAACGCTGTCGATGCAGTCGATCACGCAGTCGATGTTCGGCGTGATGTACTCGGCCATGGTCTCGCGGGTCACGAAATCCGCCACCGCGTGCACGGTGCAGTCCGGGTTGATCCCGCGCAGGCGCTCGGCCATCACTTCGACCTTGGGCTTGCCGACGGTGCTGTCCAGCGCATGCAACTGACGGTTGGCATTGCTGACGCAGACGTCATCCAGGTCAAACAGCGAAATCTCGCCCACGCCGCAGCGCGCCATGGCTTCCGCCGCCCAGGAACCTACGCCACCGACGCCGACGATCGCCACATGGGCCGCGCGCAGGCGCTCAAGGCCTTCGATGCCATACAAACGGGCAATACCAGCAAACCGCGGATCTTCTGTACTCATGACCATTACCCCAAAAACCGGCGCGCATTATAGAGGGTGTCCGGCCTTCTAATAAGATTTAACTTTCAAGCTACAAGTGTAAGAACTTATGTGAAAGCACATTGCCCAATGTCGGGCATTTCCCTGTCCGATGTACGTTCAGCGATCTGCCGGTGTAGGATGCGCGCCCCTTGGCGGTAGCCAACCGTTCCTTCGTTCCACAGCCTTTGGAACCTGAAATAGCTATGTCATCGCGTAAATTTGGACTCAATCTGGTGGTGGTGCTCGCCATCGCTGCCTTGTTTACCGGCTTCTGGGCGCTGATCAATCGCCCGGTCACCGCCCCCAACTGGCCTGAACAGATTTCCGGCTTCTCCTATTCGCCGTTCCAGCAGGGCCAATTCCCACAGAAGGACCAGTACCCCACTGACGACCAAATGCGGCGTGATCTGGAGATCATGAGCAAGCTGACGGACAACATCCGTATTTACTCGGTCGACGGCACGCTGGAGGACATCCCCAAGCTCGCGGAAGAATTCGGCCTGCGGGTGACCCTGGGGATCTGGATCAGCCCGGACCAGGAGCGCAACGAGCGAGAAATCGCCCGGGCCATCGAACTGGCCAACACCTCGCGCAGCGTCGTACGCGTGGTTGTAGGCAACGAGGCGATTTTCCGTAAGGAAATTACCGCACAGGAACTCAGCGTCCTGCTGGATCGCGTCCGCGCCGCCGTGAAAGTGCCGGTCACCACGTCAGAGCAGTGGCACGTCTGGGAAGAACACCCGGAACTGGCCAAGCACGTCGACCTGATCGCCGCGCACGTCCTTCCTTACTGGGAATTTATCCCGGTGGACAAAGCCCAGCAGTTCGTTCTGGACCGCGCCCGCGATCTGAAAAAGATGTTCCCGAAAAAACCGCTGCTGCTGTCTGAAGTGGGCTGGCCGAGCAACGGCCGCATGCGCGGGGGCGCCGACGCGTCGCCGGCAGACCAGGCAATCTACTTGCGCACCCTGGTCAACAAACTTAACCGCCAGGGCTTCAACTACTTCGTGATCGAAGCCTTCGACCAGCCGTGGAAGGCCAGCGACGAAGGTTCGGTGGGTGCGTATTGGGGCGTGTTCAACGCCGCGCGCCAGCAGAAATTCAACTTCGAAGGCCCGGTCGTCGCCATTCCGCAATGGCGCGTACTGGCCATCGGCTCGGTGGTGCTGGCACTGCTGTCGCTGACCCTGCTGATGATCGACGGCTCGGCCCTGCGCCAACGCGGCCGTACCTTCCTGACGTTCATCGCGTTCCTCTGCGGTTCGGTGCTGGTGTGGATCGGTTATGACTACAGCCAGCAATACAGCACCTGGTTCAGCCTGACGGTGGGCTTCCTGCTCGCCCTCGGTGCGCTCGGGGTGTTCATCGTGCTGCTCACCGAGGCCCATGAACTGGCCGAGGCGGTGTGGATTCACAAGCGCCGCCGGGAATTCCTGCCGGTGGTCGGCGATTCGAACTACCGCCCCAAAGTGTCGATTCACGTACCGTGCTACAACGAGCCGCCCGAGATGGTCAAACAGACCCTCGACGCCCTGGCCAACCTCGATTATCCGGACTTCGAAGTCCTGATCATCGACAACAACACCAAGGACCCGGCGGTCTGGGAACCGGTGCGCGACTACTGCGAAACCCTCGGCCCGCGCTTCAAGTTCTTCCACGTCGCGCCATTGGCCGGCTTCAAGGGCGGCGCGCTGAATTACCTGATTCCGCATACCGCCAAGGACGCCGAAGTCATCGCGGTCATCGACTCCGACTACTGCGTGCACCCGAACTGGCTCAAGCACATGGTGCCGCACTTCGCCGATCCGAAAATCGCCGTGGTGCAATCGCCGCAGGACTATCGCGACCAGAACGAAAGCACCTTCAAGAAGCTCTGCTACGCGGAATACAAAGGCTTCTTCCACATCGGTATGGTCACCCGCAACGACCGTGACGCGATCATCCAGCACGGCACCATGACCATGACCCGTCGCTCGGTGCTCGAAGAACTGGGCTGGGCCGACTGGTGCATCTGTGAGGACGCCGAGCTGGGTCTGCGGGTGTTCGAAAAAGGTTTGTCGGCGGCGTACTACCACGACAGTTACGGCAAGGGCCTGATGCCCGATACCTTTATCGACTTCAAGAAACAGCGGTTCCGCTGGGCCTACGGTGCCATTCAGATCATCAAGCGCCACACCGCCAGCCTGCTGCGCGGCAAGGACACCGAACTGACCCGCGGCCAGCGTTACCACTTCCTGGCGGGCTGGTTGCCGTGGGTGGCGGACGGCATGAACATCTTCTTCACCGTCGGTGCACTGCTGTGGTCGGCGGCGATGATCATCGTGCCGCAACGGGTCGATCCGCCACTGCTGATCTTCGCCATCCCGCCGTTGGCACTGTTCGTGTTCAAGGTCGGCAAGATCATCTTCCTCTACCGCCGTGCGGTGGGCGTGAACCTGAAAGACGCGTTCTGCGCGGCCCTGGCCGGGCTGGCGTTGTCGCACACCATCGCCAAAGCGGTGCTGTACGGCTTCTTCACCAGCAGCATTCCGTTCTTCCGCACCCCGAAGAATGCCGATAACCACGGCTTCTGGGTGGCGATCTCGGAAGCGCGCGAAGAGGTGTTCATCATGCTCTTGCTATGGGGCGCGGCGCTGGGGATTTTCCTGGTCAACGGCATGCCGAGCAATGACATGCGCTTCTGGGTCACCATGTTGCTGGTGCAATCGCTGCCTTACCTGGCGGCGCTGATCATGGCGTTCCTGTCGTCACTGCCAAAACCCGTGGCCGAGACGGCAACGGCACCTGCGGTCTAAATCTTCGCGGATGCACTAAACGGCGGCCTATGGTCGCCGTTTTGCTTTAAGATAACCGCCATTTTGCAGGGCTTGGCTGAAGGGCCAGACCCAATACCTGTAGGAGCGAGCCTGCTCGCGAGAAACGCAAGGGCAACGCGGTCATTCAGATCGCACGCGTTACCGTTATCGTCCATCGCGAGCAAGCTCGCTCCTACACATTTACAGAATCCGGAGTTTTCACATGACGGCCCACGCCGACCTTTCGCCGACCCTTCAACTCGCCATCGACCTGATCCGCCGTCCCTCCGTGACGCCGGTCGACGCCGATTGCCAGAAGCAGATGATGCAGCGCCTGGGCGATGCCGGTTTTGCGCTCGAGCCGATGCGCATCGAGGATGTGGATAACTTCTGGGCCACCCACGGCAAACACGACGGCCCTGTGCTGTGCTTCGCCGGTCACACCGACGTCGTACCGACCGGCCCGGTGACCGCCTGGCAGATCGAGCCGTTCAACGCAGTGATCGACGAACACGGCATGCTCTGCGGCCGTGGCGCGGCGGACATGAAAGGCAGCCTCGCCGCCATGACCGTGGCCGCCGAACGCTTTGTCGCCGACTACCCGGATCACAAGGGCAAGGTCGCGTTCCTGATCACCAGCGACGAAGAAGGCCCGGCGCACCACGGCACCAAAGCCGTGGTCGAGCGCCTGGCGGCGCGCAAAGAGCGTCTGGACTGGTGCATCGTCGGCGAGCCGTCGAGCACCACCCTGGTCGGTGATGTGGTCAAGAACGGCCGTCGTGGCTCCCTCGGCGCCAAGCTGACCGTACGCGGTCTGCAGGGCCACGTCGCCTATCCGCACCTGGCGAAGAACCCGATCCACCTCGCTGCCCCGGCCCTGGCCGAACTGGCCGCCGAGCACTGGGACCACGGCAACGACTTCTTCCCGCCGACCAGTTTCCAGATTTCCAACGTCAACTCCGGCACCGGTGCGACCAACGTCATCCCGGGCGATCTGGTCGCGGTGTTCAACTTCCGCTTCTCCACCGAATCCACCGTCGAAGGCCTGCAGAAGCGCGTGGCCGACATCCTCGACAAACACGGCCTGGACTGGCACATCGACTGGGCGCTGTCCGGCTTGCCATTCCTCACCGAGCCGGGCGCGCTGCTCGACGCCGTTTCGTCCAGCATCAAGGACATCACCGGTCGCGAGACCAAGGCGTCCACCAGCGGCGGCACCTCCGACGGGCGCTTCATCGCCACCATGGGCACGCAAGTGGTTGAGCTGGGGCCGGTCAACGCGACCATCCACCAGGTCAACGAGCGGGTGCTGGCGGCTGATCTCGACGTGCTGACCGAAATCTATTACCAGACCCTGATCAAGTTGCTCGCCTGATGCTGGCCTGCCCGATTTGCAGCGAACCGCTCAACGCGGTGGACAACGGCGTGGCCTGCCCCGCCGGGCATCGTTTCGACCGTGCACGCCAGGGTTACCTGAACCTGTTGCCGGTGCAGCACAAGAACAGCCGTGATCCTGGGGATAACCAGGCGATGGTCGAAGCCCGCCGCGACTTTCTGAACGCTGGCCACTACGCCCCCGTGGCCAGGCGCCTGGCGGAGCTGGCGGCCGGTTATGCGCCGCAACGCTGGCTGGACATCGGTTGTGGCGAGGGTTACTACACCGCGCAAATCGCCGATGCCTTGCCGGACGCCGACGGTTACGCGCTGGATATTTCCCGGGAAGCAGTCAAGCGCGCCTGCAAACGCAATCCGCAACTGACCTGGTTGATCGCCAGCATGGCCCGCGTGCCCCTGGCGTCCGGCAGTTGCCAGTTTCTGGCCAGTGTCTTCAGCCCGCTGGACTGGCTGGAAGCCAAACGCCTGCTCAGCCCTGGCGGTGGACTGATGAAAGTCGGACCGACCAGCGGCCACCTGATGGAATTGCGCGAGCGACTGTATGACGAAGTCCGCGAATACATTGACGACAAGCACCTGGATCTGGTGCCTGAAGGCATGGCGCTGGCGCACAGTGAAACCCTGGAATTCAAGCTGACACTCGCCAGCGGCCAGGACCGGGCGAACCTGCTGGCCATGACACCCCATGGTTGGCGTGCCAGCGCTGAACGCCGGGCTGCCGTTATCGAGCAGGCCGAGCCGTTCGAGGTCACCGTGTCGATGCGCTACGATTATTTCGTTCTTCAATAACTTCAAACATTTTTGGTCTTGGGCAACGGCTCAAGACCGGCTAAATCCGCGAATGGATTTTTCAGATACGCAGTGAGGACATCCATGCGCCAACCCGATATCGAGATTTACCTGAAAGACGCCGACGTCGACCACAAGGCCATCTCCGCCTGGCTCGGTGCCGCCCTGGGCCCTTGCACCGACTGGGTGCAGAAAGGCCAGACCTACAAGTGCAAGGCCGGTAACGTGCCGGTCACCTGGTTGCCGAAAGCCGTAGGAAAATGGAACAGCCTGTACCTGGAAAGCGACCAGACCCCATGGGAAGACGACATTGCGTGCGCACGCGCCGCCTTTGCCGCACTGAACGTCGAAGTGCGTTGCGCACCGGGGAGCTGGGTCGAGGAGGAAGGCGAGGAGACGGCCGATCGCTGGATTCGCATCAGCGCCGATGGTGAAGAAGAGATCACCTGGAAGACCGCTTAAAGCCTGAACACCGCACCTGTAGGAGCGAGCTTGCTCGCGATGGTCGTCAACGATAACGCGCCATTTCCGGAAAGCGCGGCGTCCTTGAGATCTTCGCGAGCAAGCTCGCTCCTACAGTGGTTTTGAGATGAGCTGAAGTTGGGGTTACAACCCCACCACATCCTCAGCCTGCAACCCCTTCTGCCCTTCCACCACCGCGTATTCAACCTGCTGACCTTCCGTCAGTGAGCGATGCCCCTCACCACGAATGGCCCGGTAGTGCACGAATACGTCCACCCCGTCCGCGCGCTGGATAAAACCGTAGCCCTTGGCGTCGTTGAACCACTTCACGTTGCCGGTTTCACGTGTTGCCATCTGTTCATACTCCTTTTTTATTATGGGTCGGGCTTTTCGCAGGAAAGCCTCGGGAACATTGCTAGCACTGGTCGTGCCATTGTCTGGCCAGCGCGGGCTCGCCGAGTATATGACAGCCGTAAAAACTCTCAACTCACTTTACTTAGCCGCTTTTTTGCCGATTTTCAGCGAATACGGCACACTATCGACCGCCCGAGCATTTGCTTGGTTTTTATTCACTCACGCAGAAGCCGTATGACCCGTTCCCCGTTCCGCCGTCTTGTGTTTGGCACCCTGCGCCGACTTTTGTACCTCTGGGTTCGCTCGGAGACGATCAACCAGTCGTCGTTCACCCTTGACCTGGACCGCAGTCGCCCGGTGTTCTACGTGCTGCAAAATCCTTCGCTGACCGACCTCGCCGTGGTCGACACCGAATGCACCAAGGCCGGCCTGCCGCGCCCGGTACTGCCGGTCTCGGTGGGCAACCTGCTGGAACCCGCTGCGTTCTTCTACCTGACACCGGACCCCGACTGGATCGGCCGCCAGGACAAGCGCGGCGCGCCACCCACCTTGACTCGCCTGGTCAGCGCCCTGAGCCAGAATGCGGCCGAAGACGCACAAATCATTCCGGTCAGCGTGTTCTGGGGCCAGTCGCCGGACAGCGAATCCAGTCCGTGGAAACTCTTGTTCGCCGACAGTTGGGCCGTCACCGGGCGCCTGCGTCGCTTGCTCAGCATCATCGTGCTGGGGCGCAAGACCCGCGTGCAGTTCTCCGCACCGATCCACCTGCGCGAACTGATCGACCATAACAAGGGTCACGAGCGCACGGTACGCATGGCCCAGCGCATCCTGCGGGTGCACTTCCGCAACTTGAAAGCCGCCGTGATCGGCCCGGACATTTCTCACCGCCGGAATCTGGTCAAAGGCTTGCTCAACCAACCCCTGGTCAAACAGGCGATCATCGAAGAGGCCGAGCGCGAAAACATCTCCCTGGAAAAAGCCAAGGCCCAGGCGCTGCGTTATGGCAACGAAATCGCCTCGGACTACACCTACACCGCGATACGCTTCCTGGAAGTGGTACTGAGCTGGTTCTGGAACAAGATCTACGACGGCATCAAGGTCAATCACATCGAAGGCGTGCAGAAAGTCGCTCAGGGCCACGAAGTGATCTATGTGCCGTGCCACCGCAGCCACATCGACTACCTGCTGCTCTCCTATCTGCTGTTTCGCAACGGCCTGACCCCGCCGCACATCGCCGCCGGGATCAACCTCAACATGCCGGTCATCGGTGGCTTGCTGCGACGTGGCGGCGCGTTTTTCATGCGCCGTACCTTCAAGGGCAACCCGCTCTACACCTCGGTATTCAACGAATACCTGCACATCCTGTTCACCAAGGGTTTCCCGGTGGAGTACTTCGTCGAAGGCGGGCGCTCACGCACCGGTCGCATGCTGCAACCGAAAACCGGGATGCTCGCGATCACCTTGCGCAGTTTCCTGCGTTCGTCGCGCATGCCCATCGTGTTCATACCGGTGTACATCGGCTACGAACGTGTGCTGGAAGGCCGGACCTACCTCGGCGAACTGCGCGGTGCGAGCAAGAAGAAAGAATCAATCTTCGATATCTTCAAAGTCATCGGCGCACTCAAGCAACGCTTCGGTCAGGTGGCGGTGAACTTCGGCGAACCGATCAAACTGGCGCAATTCCTCGACACCGAACAGCCGGGATGGCGCAAGCAGGAACTCGGCCCGCAGTTCAAACCGGCCTGGCTCAACGAAACCACCAACCGCCTCGGCGAGAAAGTCGCGCAACATCTGAACGAAGCCGCCGCGATCAACCCGGTCAACCTGGTCGCTCTGGCGCTGCTGTCCACCAGCCGCCTGGCACTGGACGATCGCGCCATGGCACGGGTGCTCGACCTGTACCTGGCGTTGCTGCGCAAGGTTCCTTACTCCCCGCACACCACGCTGCCGGACGGCGACGGCCGGGCCTTGATCGAGCATGTCAAGGACATGGATCTGCTCTCGGAGCAGAGCGATGCCCTGGGCAAGATCCTGTATCTGGACGAGCAGAACGCTGTCCTGATGACCTACTACCGCAACAACGTACTGCACATCTTCGCGCTGCCGGCGCTGCTGGCGAGCTTCTTCCAGAGCGCCTCGCGCATGAGTCGCGAACAGATCCTGCGCTACACCCGCGCGCTGTACCCGTACCTGCAAGCGGAGCTGTTCATTCGCTGGTCGCTGGACGAACTGGACGCGGTGATCGATCAATGGCTCGAGGCGTTCGTCGAGCAAGGGCTGCTGCGTTTCGAAAACGACGTGTACTTGCGTCCGGCACCGAGTTCGCGGCATTTCGTGCTGCTGACACTGCTGTCCAAGAGCATTGCCCAGACCTTGCAGCGCTTCTACATGACCGTGTCCCTGCTGCTCAACAGCGGCCAGAACAGTATCAGCGCCGAAGAACTGGAAGACCTGTGCACGGTCATGGCCCAGCGTCTGTCGATCCTCCATGGCCTGAACGCCCCGGAGTTCTTCGACAAAAGCCTGTTCCGCCACTTCATCCAGACCCTGCTCGACCTCGACGTGCTCAAGCGCGACGCAGCCGGCAAGCTGGGCTATCACGAACTGCTCGGCGAACTGGCTGAAGGTGCAGCCAAGCGGGTGTTGCCGGCGGAAATTCGTTTGTCGATTCGTCAGGTGGCCTTGCATCGCAGTGAAGATGCGGAGGAGTTGGCTACGCCGCTCTGATCCAGATCGCAGAAGCAAGGACGCTTCTCATCTACCGCCTGTTGAATCGCTGGTCCACCTCGTTCAACGGTGAGCCACCGTAGCAATACTCCGTACACCTGAGCGTCAACGCCAGACACTCCGTCAAATGCCTGTAACATCTTGCCGGGCGATATTGCCGGAAGTTTCCGCTAAATTGTCGCTGGCGCCGAGCTTCTTCGGGCGTCAACGACATTGGATTCCACTCATGAAAAAACTTTCGCTTCTGGGGCTGACGGCTCTGCTTGGAGCTTGCCAATCGATACAACCTGCCGCCAAGACCAGCCTGGACGGTGAAGTCTTCTACTTGCAACGCATCGCCCTGCCCCCTGACGCCACCTTGAGCGTGAGCTTGCAGGACGTGTCGCTGGCCGATGCGCCGGCTGCAGTCCTCGACGAACAGAAGGGCCCAATCAAAGGTCAGGTGCCTCTCCCCTTTCATCTGAGTTACGATCCGGCGCAGGTTAAACCGGGTCATCGCTATTCAGTCAGTGCGCGCATCGAAGTCGATGGCAAGTTACTGTTCATCACCACCGAAAATCATGCCGTGCAGCTCGATGGCAGCGATCCGCAACCTTTGAAAATCCGCGTCAACGCCGTCCGCTAACTCCCATTTTTGAAAGGAAGCTGCCATGCTCCGCCCCACTCTCCGCTTCGCCGGCCTGTGCGCTGGCTTGATGATCTGCGCCAACGCCATGGCACTGTCCCTCAGCGACCTGTCGCAAAAAGACGCCACCGGCGGCCTTAAGGATGCGCTGACCCAAGGCGCGCAACTGGCCGTGAAACAACTGGGCACACCAGGGGGTTTCAGTAACAACCCGGACGTGAAAATCGAACTGCCAGGCAAACTGGGCAAGGTCGCCAGCAAAATGAAGCAGTTCGGCATGGGTGATCAGGTCGATCAACTGGAGGCCAGCATGAATAAAGCGGCGGAAACCGCCGTGGTCCAGGCCCAACCGATCCTCGTGGATGCGGTGAAGAAAATGACCGTGGAAGACGCCAAGGGCATTCTCAGTGGCGGCAACGACTCGGCCACCCAGTACCTGAACAAAACCAGCCGCGAACAGATCCGCGCCAAGTTCCTGCCTATCGTCAAGCAAGCCACCGACCATGTCGGCCTGGCCCAACAGTACAACTCGTTCGCCGGCCAGGCCGCGACCATGGGCGTGATCGACACCAAGAACGCCAACATCGAAAGCTATGTCACCGAACAGGCATTGAACGGCCTGTTCGAAATGATCGGCAAACAGGAAGAAACCATCCGCCAGAACCCGGCAGCCGCCGCGACCAGCCTGGCGAAGAAGGTGTTTGGTACGCTCTGAGCCGAAACACAAATGCTGTGGGGGGAGGTCCATCCAAGGGAAATTGGTCGGCTGTCAGCTCGCCTTCGCTGGCAAGCCAGCTCCCACAAAGGATTGGGTACATCGGCAAGTGATTGGTCGGCTGTCAGGCCGCCATCGCTGGCAGGCCAGCTCCCACAGAAAAGCACGACCGCGTACACCCACCTGCTCCTCACCACTCATCAGGCCGAGCGTTAGCTCGCCTGCAGCTCTTGATCTTGATCTTGATCCACCCGCCCCTTCGGGAGGCTGAGTGGAGGTGTTCATCCGGGGAGTGGCGCGCAGCGCCGTTCGACGCAGTCGAACACGCTGCATGTAGGTCGTCGCGAAGCAGACCGGAGGGCAGTGTCCCCGGATGGATACCGCAGCGAAGGAACCCCGAGCCCCAGCGAGGGGCCGGACGCTCGGGGCGAGCCTTTTTTTGCTTATCTTTTTTTTGGCGTTTGAAAAAAAAGTAAGTCGCCGTAAGGGCGAAACCGCCAGCCGCCACTACCGCAGCAACGGATATGTACTCAATCCACCAAGAGCCTGGTCGGCCCAAAGGCCGCCAAGCCCAAAGATCAAGCCGGCTCTTTCCTGACCCGGAACCAGGCCGCATACAACGCTGGCAAAAACAGCAGCGTCAGCGCCGTCGCCACGATCAACCCGCCCATGATCGCCACCGCCATTGGTCCGAAGAACACACTTCGTGACAGCGGAATCATCGCCAGCACCGCCGCCAGCGCGGTCAATACAATCGGCCGGAACCGCCGCACCGTCGCCTCGATAATCGCCTGCCATGGCTTGAGACCGGCAGCGATGTCCTGCTCGATCTGGTCCACCAGAATCACCGAGTTACGCATGATCATCCCTGACAACGCGATCGTCCCGAGCATCGCGACAAAACCAAATGGCTGACGGAACACCATCAGGAACAGGGTCACCCCAATCAGCCCCAACGGCGCGGTCAGAAACACCATCGCCGTGCGGGAGAAACTGCGCAGTTGCAGCATCAGCAACGTCAGTACGACCACAATGAACAACGGTACGCCGGCCTTCACCGAGTTCTGCCCGCGTGCCGAGTCCTCCACCGTGCCCCCGACATCCAGCAAATACCCGTCCGGCAACTCGGCGCGGATCGGTTCCAGGGTCGGCAAGATCTGCTGCACCAGGGTCGCCGGTTGTTCCTTGCCATAAATGTCGGCGCGAACCGTCACGTTGGGCAAGCGGTTACGGTGCCAGATCACGCCTTCTTCAAAGCCGTACTCCAACGTTGCGATCTGCGACAGCGCCACGCTACGACCGTTATCGGTCGGCACCGCCAGGCTTGGCAGCAGCGACAGTTCGCTGCGTTCTCGCAAGGTGCCGCGCAGCAGGATTTCGATCAACTCGTTGTCTTCACGGTACTGGCTGACGCTGGAGCCGGTCAGCGAACTTTGCAGGAACTTCGACAGGTTCGCCGTGCTCACGCCCAGTGCCCGCGCGCGGTCCTGATCGACGTTCAGGTACACGACTTTGCTCGGTTCTTCCCAGTCCAGGTGGACGTTGGCCACGTGCGGGTTTTCGCGAACCTTGGCCGCGACCTTGCGGGCCAGTGCGCGGACCTCCTCGATGTGCTCGCCCGTCACCCGGAACTGCACCGGATAACCGACCGGCGGGCCATTCTCCAGGCGCGTGACCCGCGAGCGCAGGGCCGGGAATTGTTCGTTGAGGGTTTCGATCAGCCAGGTGCGCAGCGCTTCACGCTCTTCGATGGTCTTGGCCAGGACCACGAACTGGGCGAAGCTCGCCGCGGGAAGTTGCTGATCCAGCGGCAGGTAAAAACGCGGCGAACCGGTGCCGATGTAGGCCACGTAGTTATCGATTCCGGCTTTGTCCTTGAGCAGCGCCTCCAGGCGTTTGACCTCCTTGGCCGTGTTGCTCAGGGAAGCGCCTTCAGCCAGTTTCAGGTCGACCATCAACTCCAGTCGGCCGGAGGCTGGAAAGAACTGCTGAGGCACAAAGCGGAACAGCACGATGGAGGCAATGAACAACAGCACGGTCAAGGCGATAACGGTTTTGCGCCAGCGCACACACCACTCCACCAGACGCCTGACGCGCTGATAGAACGGTGTGCCATAAGGGTCGGGCTGGCCTGCGCCGTGTTTGGCGGCGTGAATTTTCGCCAGGTCCGGCAGGAGTTTTTCCCCGAGATAAGGCACGAACACCACCGCAGCCACCCAGGAGGCGAGCAGTGCGATCGTCACCACCTGGAAGATCGAGCGGGTGTATTCGCCCGTGCCCGATTGCGCGGTGGCTATCGGCAAGAACCCGGCGGCGGTGATCAGCGTTCCGGTCAGCATCGGGAACGCGGTACTGGTCCAGGCATAGCTGGCAGCTTTTACGCGATCGAAGCCCTGCTCCATTTTGATCGCCATCATTTCCACGGCGATGATCGCGTCGTCCACCAGTAACCCCAGGGCCAGCACCAGCGCACCGAGGGAAATCTTGTGCAGGCCGATGCCCAGGTAATACATGCAGGCGAAGGTCATTGCCAACACCAGCGGGATCGCCAGGGCGACCACCATGCCCGTGCGCACACCGAGGGAGAAAAAGCTGACCAGCAGCACAATCGCCAACGCTTCCACCAGCACCTGGACGAACTCGCCGACGCCGGTTTTCACTGCCGCAGGCTGGTCGGACACCTTGCGCAGTTGCATGCCAACCGGGAGGTTTTTCTGAATGCGGTCGAACTCGACTTCCAAGGCCTTGCCCAGCACCAGAATGTCGCCGCCATCCTTCATGGCCACGGCCAGACCAAGGGCATCCTGCGCCATGAAGCGCATGCGCGGTGCGGGCGGATCGTTGAAGCCACGGCGTACGTCAGCCACATCGGAGATGCGGAAGGTGCGATCACCGACACGAATCGGAAAGTTTTTTATCTCATCGACTGTCTGAAAATTCCCCGACACCCGTAGCTGCAATCGTTCGCTGCTGGTTTCAAAGAATCCGGCGGTGGATACCGCGTTCTGTTCTTCAAGCGCCTGTTGCACCGCCGCCAACGGCAAGCCAAGGGTGGCGAGTTTGACGTTGGAAAGCTCGATCCAGATTTTTTCGTCCTGCAACCCGAGCAGGTCGACCTTGCCCACATCCTTGACCCGCTGCAGCTGGATTTGAATACGGTCGGCGTAATCCTTGAGCACGGCGTAGTCGAAACCCTCGCCGGTCAGTGCATAGATATTGCCGAAGGTGGTACCGAACTCATCGTTGAAGAAGGGCCCCTGGATGCCCGGTGGCAGAGTGTGGCGGATGTCGCTGACCTTCTTGCGCACCTGATACCAGAGGTCCGGGATTTCCACCGAGTGCATGGAATCACGCGCGATGAACGTCACCTGGGATTCACCCGGCCGGGAGAACGACACGATGCGTTCGTACTCGCCGGTTTCCATCAATTTCTTTTCGATGCGCTCGGTCACCTGGCGCGAGACCTCCTGCGCCGTTGCCCCCGGCCAGTTGGTGCGGATCACCATGGCCTTGAAGGTAAACGGCGGGTCTTCGCTTTGCCCAAGTTTGGTGTAGGAAAGAGCACCAACGACTGCCAGCAACAGCATCAGGAACAGTACGATCTGGCGGTTACGCAACGCCCATTCAGAAAGATTGAAGCCCATCGGGGATTACTCCTTGTCCGCCAGATTGACTACGCGGTTGGAGTGATCCACGGGGCGTACGTGCTGCCCGTCGAGAAGCACATGGACGCCAGCGGCCACGACCCAGTCGCTGGCATTGAGACCTTCGAGCACCGGGACGGTTTTCTCACCGAAGGCGCCGACCCGCACCGGGGTCTTCTTCAACGTATTGTTGGCGCTGACCACCCAGACGTAGGTCACGCCGTTTTCCGCAGTCAGCGCCGAAAGCGGCACGGACAGCGGAATCACCTCGGCGGTCTGCACGAACACCCTGGCGCTCTGGCCCAGTTCGGCGGGGACCTTGCCGCCCGTGAAAGCAATGCGAGCGGCAAAGGTGCGGGATTTTGGATCGGCGGCTGGCGACAGTTCGCGGATGTGCCCGGCAAAACGTTGATCCGGCTGCGTCCACAGCTCCACCGAAACCGGTTGCCCGACCTTGAAGCGGCCGAAGCTCTGCTCCGGCAGGCTGATCAACACTTCACGCTCGCCATCGGTGGCCAGGGTAAACACCGTTTGCCCGGCGGCCACTACCTGCCCGACTTCGACGGCACGCTTGGCCACCACTCCGTCCTGCGGTGCACGCAACACGGCATAGCTGGCCTGATTGGTCGAAACATTGAACTCGGCTTTGATCTGCTTGAGGCGTGCTTCGCCGGATCGATAGAGGTTTTCGGCGTTGTCGTACTGCGAACGACTGACCAACTGACGGTCCATCAGGGTCTTGTAGCGATCGCGTTCGGAACGTACCAGGTTGAGGTTGGCTTCAGCGGCGGCGACCTGGGCGCGCGTGGCCTCCAGTTGCAGGCGAACGTCCTGGGGATCGAGCTCCGCCAGCGGTTGATCGGCCTTGACGCGCTGCCCCTCTTCGACCAGTCGTCGGCTGACTTTGCCGCCAATCCGGAACGCCAGGTCGGGCTCATAGCGGGCGCGGACTTCACCGGGATAGCTTTCCATCGCCTGGGCGGAAGGCTCTGGCTGAACCACCATGGCCGGCCGAATGCTGACTTGAGGCGCCTCTTCGTGACCGCACGCAGACAATAAAAACGCCAGACTGACTGGCAACGCGAGGGGCAAGACATAGCGGAACATGGTGAAGGACCTTTCGCTAATGGTGCTTGGAATAATTATACTGACCGGTATGTTATTAATAGCAAACTGACCAGTCCAGTAATAAAAGCGAATATGCCGAACAATCTTTCAGCACCCAACGGCCCAGGCCGCCCCAAGGATCTGGCCAAACGCCGGGCGATCCTCGATGCCGCGAAAACGCTGTTTTTGAGCAAGGGCTACGCCAGCACCAGCATGGACGCCGTGGCAACGGAGGCCGGCGTGTCAAAGCTGACGGTCTACAGCCACTTCAACGACAAGGAAACACTGTTCTCCGCCGCCGTGATGGCCAAGTGCGAAGAGCAACTGCCTCCCCTGTTCTTTGAGTTGCCGGAAGGCGTGGCGGTGGAAACAGTGCTGCTGAATATCGCACGCGGGTTTCATCAGCTGATCAATAGCGACGAGTCGGTGAACCTGCACCGATTGATGATGGCCCTGGGCAGCCAGGACCCGAAGCTCTCGCAGATTTTCTTCGAGGCCGGGCCACAGCGCATGCTGCAGGGCATGGAGCGGTTGCTCAGCCGGATCAACGAGAGTGGCGTGCTGAGCATCGACAAACCGCACAACGCGGCCGAGCACTTTTTCTGCCTGCTCAAGGGTGCGGGTAATTTTCGTTTGCTGTATGGCTGCGGTGAACCGCCGGTTGGCGAGGCGGCGGAGAGCCATGTGCGGGAAGTGGTGGGGTTGTTTATGCGGGCTTATCGGCCTGACCCGGCCTGAAGGATTTGTCGTGTCATGGCCGACGCCATCGCGAGCCTGCTCGCGATGGGGGCAACTCGGTCTTAAGGCTTGAGCGCCTTCTTCGGATAAATGTCATACCGACTGGATTTGCCATCCAGTGCATGACTGGGCTTGGGCCCTTCAATGCACGGCGCCTTGCGCGGTCGCTTGACCACCACCCGATGGCTGGCCAGCGCCAACGCCGCCTCAAGCAGTGCCGGCGCGTCCAGGTCATCGCCCACCAGCGGCCGGAACAGGCGCATTTCCTTCTTCACCAACGCCGTTTTCTCACGATGCGGGAACATCGGGTCGAGGTAGATCACCTGCGGCGGCTCGCCCTCCCAGTTGCGCATCACCTCGATCGAGTTGCCCTTGAGCAAACGCATGCGCGCCACGATCGGCGCCACGTCGAAATCTTCCGCGCCGCGGGCCAGGCCATCTTCAAGCAAGGCACCGATCAGCGGTTGACGCTCGATCAGGCTCATCTCGCACCCCAGGCTGGCCAGTACGAACGCATCCTTGCCCAACCCTGCCGTGGCATCCAATACACGGGGACGCACGCCCTGAGCGATGCCAACGGCCTTGGCGATCATTTGCCCGCTGCCACCACCGTATAACCGACGATGGGCCGCGCCGCCCTCGACAAAGTCAACGCGCACCGGCCCCGGCGCATCCGCTCCCAATTGTTGCAGCTGCAAACCCTGCTCGCCCACCTGCAAGGCAAACTCACCGTCGGCCATCTGCAATGGCAGGCCCAGGCGCTCGGCCCACTGCTCGGCTTGCGGCTCGAACGCCGCGTCCAGGGCCTCGACATGGATGCGGCAGACCGCAGGTTGATCATTCATCAGAAAACACGCTCAAAAAATTAATGATCGGCAAAAACTGCCGATAACAAAACTATCGAGCATTTTGCCAGAGCTGAGCGTCGACCGAGAGAAATGTCAGACATTCAACCCACAATCACAGGTTTTATCTCGCCTTACGGCAATTACAACCTGCGAAATACCCAGGCACTGAGCGGTGTCAGTCACATCTGGCAGGATTTCTTTGCCCGTGCGCTGGCCGATCAGTCGGGTGATGCGCTGCCGCAATCTCTCAACTTTCCACCGGTCGATCTCGAAAGCCCGGTTGAGCCTACCGTTGGCAGCGACCTGCTGGCACACATCGTTTCCCAGCGCGAATGTGATGTGAAGGACAACGAAATTCGTCCGCCAGAGCCGCTGTTCCTGCCGATCGCCGAATTCGAAATGGACCTGGCCGACAAGCCGTTCCCACCGTTCCCGCCGGAAGAAATCGCCGCGCAGCAGAAACAACAGGACTTCGAAAGCGGCTGGGTACGCCCGATCGTGCTGACTGCCGGTCAACCTGAGCCCGAAGCCGGCCCGGCGCCGCAGCCACGTCCGCTGCACCTGCCGATCGCCGAGTTCGAACTCGATCTGCTGGACAAGCCTTTCCCGCCCTTCTCCCCCGAAGAACTGATCGAACAGCAGAAGCAACTCGACTTCGATAACGGCTGGGCACGCCCGATCATCCTGCAAAACCTGCGTCTGGCCGCCTGACCCTCAGCTCCCTGCGCGGCTCAGTCCTTGAACAATGAATTGGCCTGCTGGAACGGCATGGAGCGCGATGTGAAGCCGAACGTGCCTGCATCGCGGATCTCTTGGGCGGCGCGGAAGAACTCGCCATAGGCTGCCAATGCCAGCGCCGAACCGACGCTGATGCGTTTGACGCCCATCTCACTCAACTGCTCGACCGATAGCTTCAGGCCACCGGACATCAACACGTTGACCGGTTTCGGCGCCACGGCTCGGACCACCGCCAATACGTCTTCAGCGCTGCGCAGGCCCGGCGCATAGAGCACGTCGGCACCGGCCTCGGCAAACGCCTGCAAGCGGCGAATGGTATCGGCCAGATCCGGATTGCCGTGCAGAAAGTTCTCGGCCCGCGCGGTCAGCGTGAACGGATAAGGCAAACCGCGTGCGGCGGCGACGGCCGCTTCGATGCGCGCCACGGCATGTTCGAAGCAGTAGATCGGGCCTTCTTCACGCCCGGTGGCGTCTTCAATCGAACCACCGACCGCCCCCACTTGCGCCGCCCGCACAATGCTCTTCGCGCATTCGGCCGGGCTGTCGGCAAAGCCGTTTTCCAGATCGACCGCCACCGGCAAATCGCTGGACGCGACAATAGCCTGAACGTTCAACAGGGTTTCGTCGAGGGTCAGCCCGCCGTCGGGACGCGCCCTGGAAAAGGCATAACCGGCACTGGTGGTCGCCAACGCCTCGAAACCCAGGCTGGCGAGCATTTTCGCCGAACCGGCGTCCCACGGATTGGGAATCACAAAGGCGCCTTTGCGCTCGTGCAGGGCTTTGAAGGCTTGGGCTCGAAGGGTTTGCGCGTCCATTGGCAGGCTCCTGAAAAGGCGAACGAATCCGCTTCAGAGCAAGCCTAGTTGCTCGGCGGCGGGCTCTCTGTATAGCTCAGGCAGCGGCGGCAAGCCAGGCAGACGCAGCATCAATCTGGCGTGGAAGCGCTGCGCCAGTTTCGCCGCCAGCACGTTGTCGGCGGTGTGCAGGAAGATGTAAGGCGTGCGCCCCTCTTCGATCCACAAGGCGATTTTCTCCACCCAGGGCAACAGAAACGGATCATTGGCTTCCAACTGTGGATGGCCGATGAAACGCACCTGAGGACATTGCGTGAATGCCGCCGGACGCGGTGGGACCCGTGGCTTCTTCGATTGGGCGTGGAGCACAGAAGAGTCCGTCGATGTGCAGCTGAACAGCGCGCGCGGATCGAGACAAATGCGCTCTACGCCGCGATCCAGCAACAGGCGATTGAGCTCACGTTCGCTATCACCCTTGGCGAAGAATTCGTCATGCCGCACTTCCACCGCCAACGGCCGCTCAAGGGCATCGATAAATCCGGCCAACTCGGGCAAACGTTGTGGCGTAAAGCTTTTCGATAGCTGCAACCACAATGGCGACACTCGGGCGCCGAGCGGGCTGAGCAATTGCGTGAAGGTTTCGGCGGCGGTCAGTTGCTCACGCAGGTCACCGCCGTGACTGATGTCACCGGGAAACTTGGCGGTGAAGCGAAAGTGTTCGGGCAGGGTTTCGGCCCAGCGCTGCACGGTGGTGACAGCCGGGCTCGCGTAGAAGGTCGTGTTGCCTTCCACGGCGTTGAACACTTGGGAATAAAGACTCAGAAATTCGGCGGGTTTGGCGTCTGGCGGGTACAAATACTCGCGCCAGGCGTTTTCACTCCAGGACGGGCAACCCAGGTAGTAAGGCAGCACCATCAGATGTACAGGTCGAGACCCAGCACTTCGCCATCCCAATCGACGAAACCGGCGGTGCTCAGGTAGCTGGCCAGGGCCATCGCCACACTTTTGCTCATGGCACGGTGGTAAATCATGTCCTGCTGACGGGCGGGGAGATTGCTCAATTTTTGCGCCGAGGCTTTGGCGGCTCGGGCGGCCATCTGCTCTTCGGACGGAAACTCCAGCTCGCCGTCGATATCGACGGACTCGTCTTCCACCATAGGGCCTTTGCGATGCTTGCGCTTGATGGGGTAGGACTGAGAAGAAAGGCCGTCTATACGCATAATTGTATGCTCGGTATCAGTGATGGCAGTTTAGTGGCGCATCGCCCACTTCGCAAACCGCCGAGTGATAACTAGAACACATAAAGAGCAAAAGGTTTAAAAGCGGGGGTTAGAAACTGACGATTGGCTGTGTTCCTGAAATCGCCATCGCGAGCAGGCTCGCTCCTACAAGGATTGAGGTTGCTCACAAAGTGTATGAGCGAGACTGGCTCCCGTGGGAGCCTGCTCGCGATGGGACCACCTCGATCCAGCCAGTCACCGCGCCTTGGGCGTCGCCACCTTGTCGCGCAGATAAACCGGCTGCGCCTCATCGGCCACTATTGCCTCGCCACGCGCCCAGGCAAACCGCGCCAGCGTCAGCAAGTCTTCGGCGTGGGGCAACATGCCGGCGTCCTGACCGCTCAGGTGGACGCCGATGCGCTCGGCATAGCCCCATCCGGTGCCCGCGCCGAACCATTCGCCACTGGCGTCGGCCGGCAACGCTGCGACTTCCGGAGCCAATACCGCCTCAGCCCCGACCAGTCGCATCTCCCCCGCCGTTTCGCGGTAGCAGCCCCAATACACCTCGTCCATCCGCGCATCAATGGCCGCCGCGACCTGGCTGACGCCATGCTCGCGATACGCACGCTGGGCCAGTACGGCCAGGTTCGACACTGGCAACACCGGGCGATCCAGCGCGAACGCCAGGCCCTGCACCACACCGATGGCAATACGCACGCCGGTGAATGCGCCCGGTCCGCGACCGAAAGCGATGGCGTCGACCGCTTGCAGCGTGGTCCCGGCATCGGCCAGCAACTGCTGGATCATGGGCAACAGCTTCTGCGCATGCAGGCGCGGGATCACCTCGTAATGACTCGTGACTTTGCCGTCGTGCAGCAAGGCAACGGAGCAAGCTTCAGTCGCGGTGTCCAGGGCCAGCAAGGTGCTCATCGATGTATCCGTAAGAGAGGTCAGAAAAAAGTGCGTCAGTATAAACAACTACGGCCCGCAAGCGGGCCGTAGAAGATGAAGCCGATCAGACTTTTCAGCTCAGCGCTTCAAGCACCTTGCCGGTGATCGCTTCTACCGAGCCAACGCCAGCGATGTGGCTGTACTTCGGCTTGCCATTGGTTTTGGCGGACAGCTGCTGGTAGAAGTCCACCAGCGGCTTGGTTTGCGAATGGTAGACCGACAGGCGATGACGCACGGTTTCTTCAGTGTCGTCTTTGCGCTGCACCAGCGGCTCACCGGTGATGTCATCCTTGTCGGCGATTTTCGGCGGGTTGTAGACGGTGTGGTACACACGGCCGCTGGCCTCGTGCACTCGACGACCGGCAATACGCTGAACGATCTCTTCGTCGTCGACAGCGATTTCAACCACGTGATCGAGTTCTACGCCGGCTTCCACCAGGGCTTCAGCCTGGGGAATGGTGCGCGGGAAACCGTCGAACAGGAAACCGTTGACGCAGTCGGACTGGGCAATGCGGTCCTTGACCAGTGCAATGATCAGGTCATCGGATACCAGGCCGCCAGCATCCATGATGCTCTTGGCTTTGATGCCCAGCTCGGTGCCGGCCTTGACCGCAGCGCGCAGCATGTCGCCGGTGGAGATTTGCGGAATACCGAATTTCTCGGTGATGAACTTAGCCTGAGTACCTTTACCGGCCCCGGGAGCTCCCAGCAGAATGACGCGCATCGATGTGCTCCTCAATTTTTTATATGGATAACGTCAGATTCGCCTCATGGGGCCAATCTCAAAAACAGGGTCGTGACCGTCCAAACGGTCAAAGGCTGCTCAAGATACACAGCAGGCTGCGCCCACACAAGCCGCCAAAAGTCGGAGAAACCGCTGTCTCCTGCGACCTTTTGGCGCGGTTCCCCTAGTCGCAACCCCATCAATAACTGTCGCCTGGCCGCACTTTCGCGCCTGCCCGACTCCACGGCAAAAAATCTTAGCCTGTATTACGCAAACCGGCGGCAATCCCTGCCACGGACACCAGCAATGCCTGTTCTACCGGGCTGCCCTGCGCCACATCCTGTTGTCGCGAGCGTGCCAACAACTCCGCCTGCAATAGATGAAGCGGGTCAAGGTAGGTATTGCGCAAGCGGATGAATTCAAGGGTATCAGGGCTATGTGCCAGTAGCTGCGACTGTCCCGTCAGCCCCAGGACGATAGCGCATGCCTGCGACAATAGGTCGCGCAAGTGCGCACCCAATGGCAGCAATTGAGGCTCCACCAGGCGCTCATCGTAGGACCGGGCGATGTCTGCGTCGGCCTTGGCCAGGACCATTTCCAGCATATCGATGCGCGTACGGAAGAACGGCCACTGCTCGCGCATTTGCCCCAGCAGTTCACCTTCACCGCGCTCCAGTGCCTTGCTCAATGCCGCTTCCCAACCCAGCCAGGCCGGCAACATCAGGCGCGTCTGGGTCCAGCCGAAGATCCACGGGATCGCCCGCAGGCTCTCGATACCGCCGGCCCGGCGTTTGGCTGGACGGCTGCCCAACGGCAAGCGTCCGAGCTCCTGTTCCGGAGTGGACTGGCGGAAATACTCGACAAACTGCGGGTTTTCCCGCACCACGGCGCGATAGGCGCTAACGCCGTCTGCCGCCAGTTCATCCATCAGATGGCGCCACTGCGGGGTCGGAGGGGGCGGTGGCAACAGGGTCGCTTCCAGCACGGCCGCCAGATACAGATTGAGGTTTTGCTCGGCAATGTCCGGCAGGCCGAATTTGAATCGAATCATCTCGCCCTGCTCGGTGGTGCGGAAACGTCCCGCGACCGACCCTGGTGGCTGCGACAGAATCGCCGCGTGAGCCGGACCGCCGCCACGGCCCACGGTACCGCCGCGACCGTGGAACAACAGCAGCTCCACTTGCTGCTCGCGGCAGATATCCACCAACCGTTCCTGCGCCCGATATTGCGCCCAGGCTGCCGCCGTAGTGCCGGCGTCCTTGGCGGAGTCGGAATAGCCGATCATCACTTCCTGCGGCCCTTGCAGGCGCGAGCGATAGCCCGGCAGCAGCAGAAGTTTCTCGATCACCGGCCCGGCGTTGTCCAGGTCAGCGAGGGTTTCGAACAACGGCACCACGCGCATCGGCCTCAACACGCCAGACTCTTTGAGCAGCAGTTGCACGGCAAGCACATCGGATGCGGCGCCGGCCATGGAGATCACGTACGAGCCGAGGGATGCCCCTGGCGCAGCGGCGATTTCGCGACAGGTCGCCAGCACTTCGGCGGTGTCGGCGGATGGTTTGTAGTGAGGCGGCAGCAAGGGCCGACGGTTGTTCAGTTCACGCATCAGGAAGGCAATGCGTTCTTCTTCGCTCCAGTCTTCGTAGCGACCCAGGCCCAGGTAATCGGTGATTTCGGTCATGGCCGCACTGTGCCGCGACGAGTCCTGGCGCAAATCGAGACGCACCAGGAACAGGCCAAAGGTGACCGCCCGGCGCAAGCAGTCGAGCAACGGGCCGTCGGCGATCACGCCCATGCCGCATTGATGCAGCGAGTGGTAGCACAGCTCCAGCGGATCGAGCAGTTCCCGATTGTTCTGCAGGACATCGGCCGGTGCGGGCACAGGGGTCGTCAACGCAGTGTGAGCCCAGTTACGCGTGGCACGCAGGCGATCGCGCAATTGCTTGAGTACCGCGCGATAGGGTTCCGCACTGTCGCCGGCCTTGGCTTTCAACTCATCACTGGCCTGCTGCATCGAAAGCTCGGCGGCGAGCTGATCAACGTCGCGCAGGTACAAATCCGCTGCCATCCAGCGCGCCAACAGCAACACTTCGCGAGTGACGGTGGCCGTCACGTTCGGATTGCCGTCGCGGTCGCCGCCCATCCACGAGGCAAAGCGAATCGGCGCGGCTTCCAGGGGCAAACGCAGGCCCGTGGCGGCATGCAGGGCCTGGTCGGCCTTGCGCAAGTAATTGGGGATGGCTTGCCACAGCGAATGCTCGATCACCGCAAAGCCCCATTTGGCTTCATCGACCGGTGTCGGGCGTGTACGGCGGATCTCTTCGGTGTGCCACGCCTCGGCGATCAGGCGCTGCAATGTCGACTTGATCTGCTCGCGCTCGGCGCCAGTCAGGTCGCGATGGTCCAGGGCCGCCAGTTGCGCGGCGATGGCATCGTACTTCTGGATCAGTGTGCGACGCGCGACTTCGGTCGGGTGTGCCGTGAGGACCAGCTCGATTTCCAGCCGGCCCAATTGCCGGGCCAGGGACTCGGCGCCATGACCTTCGGCGCGCAGGCGGGCGAGCAGTTCCGGCAGCACACGCGCTTCGAACGGTGCCGGCCTGGATTCTTCGCGGCGGTGAATCAGCTGATATTGCTCGGCGATGTTGGCCAGGTTGAGGAACTGATTGAACGCCCGCGCCACCGGCAGCAACTCGTCCTCGGTCAGTTGGTTGAGGCTGGCGCTCAGCTCGGCGTCCATGGAACCGCGGCGATCGGCCTTGGCCCCCTTGCGGATCTGCTCGATCTTGTCGAGGAAGCCGTCCCCGTATTGGTCACGAATGGTGTTGCCCAACAGCTCACCCAACAGGTGAACATCCTCGCGCAAGCGTGCATCAATATCGGTCATCAGCAGTTCTCCAGCGAACAATCCGGGCGGCCATGAGCTTAAAGAGTGCCGCTCCAGAGCGCTTCTTACAAGCAAGACGACGAAGGGACTTTAAACCTTGAGCGTTAAAGCTAGTCTGAATGATGAGCCGTACTGCGGCTGTCACCGGCCAAAGCCGGACACTCACCCGGCCTGCCACGAGCAGGAGCGCAATGAGGTCATTATGAAAATCCGCGAACTGGCCCAGCATTGGGAAGAAAATGCCAAGGGTCGCCTGACCCAGACGGGCTACACGATTCATCTGGACGTGGAAGCCGCCGCGCGCCTGGCGGCCATTACCGAGATGTACCCCAAACGACAACCCGAGGAGCTGCTCGGTGAACTGATCGGCGCCGCTTTGGAAGAACTGGAAAAGAGCTTTCCCTATGTGAAGGGCTCGACCGTGGTGGCCACTGATGAAGAAGGTGATCCACTGTACGAGGACGTCGGCCCGACCCCTCGTTTTCTCGCCTTGTCCCGTCGTCATTTGCATGAATTGTCAGCAGGCAACGACAAGCAAAAACACTGATTCTGCCTACGAATAATCCCCTTGTAGGAGCGAGCCTGCTCGCGATGGTCGTCAACGAAACGCGTGATACCTGACGTCGAAGTCCATCGTCGGAACGCCGCCCGGAGCAGGCTCGCTCCTGCAAACACCAGCCCCCGCCCCTGATTAATTTCTCTGAACTTTTGAAAAACTCCTCGGGTCAACCCAGTAACCACGCCTGGGACGGCCGTATCAAATCCCCTCGAAACCGTAAGTCGCGGCTCCTTTGCCCAGGATGGATTTTTTAGTTGTTCAGGAGTTAGCCCAATGGAGTTGAAGATCATGAAAACCGCTAGTGGCAAGTCATCATCCACCCCTCTGCATGGCCTGAAAATGGCAGCCCTCGCCCTCGGCGGCAGTCTCGTGCTGGCCGGTTGCGCCGGTAACCCGCCCACCGAGCAATTCGCCGTCACCGAGTCAGCGGTCAATAACGCTGTCAGCGCGGGCGGCACTGAATTCGCGGCGGTGGAAATGAAGTCGGCGCAAGACAAGCTCAAACAAGCCGAAATCGCCCTGCACGACAAGAAATACGAGCAGGCGAAAACCCTGGCCGAGCAAGCCGAATGGGACGCTCGCGTGGCGGAACGCAAGGCGCAGGCGATGAAAGCCGAACAAGCGGTAAAGGACTCTCGCCAAGGGGTTCAGGAACTGCGTCAGGAAAGCCAGCGCACCGTTCAGTAACGGCGCGCATGACGTATTTCTTACTCGACTAAAAGGACGAAACCATGATTTCCAAGTGCATGAATGCCAAACAATTGATGATCCCTGCCCTGCTGGCCGCCAGTGTTGCCCTGGCGGCGTGCTCCACGCCGCCCAACGCCAACCTTGAACAGGCCCGCACCAACTATTCCGGCCTGCAAGCCAACCCGCAGGCGAGCAAAGTCGCGGCGCTGGAAACCAAGGATGCCAGTGATTATCTGGACAAGGCCGACAAGGCCTATCTGGACAAGGAAGACCCGGCCAAAGTCGATCAACTGGCCTATCTGACCAACCAGCGTGTGGAAGTGGCAAAACAGACCATCGCCCTGCGTACTGCGGAAGCCAACCTTAAAAACGCATCTGCGCAACGTGCCCAGGCCCGCCTGGATGCGCGTGACCAGCAGATCAAGCAATTGCAGGACAGCCTCAACGCCAGGCAAACCGATCGCGGCACACTGGTGACCTTCGGTGACGTGCTGTTTGCCACCGACAAGGCCGAGCTGAAATCCAATGGCCTGATGAACATCAACAAACTGGCGCAATACCTCCAGGAAAACCCCGACCGCAAAGTGATAGTCGAGGGCTACACCGACAGCACCGGTACGGCATCGCACAACCAGTCACTGTCGGAACGACGCGCGAACTCCGTGCGCATGGCGCTGGTGAAAATGGGCGTCGACCCGACCCGCGTCGTCGCCCAGGGTTATGGCAAGGAATACCCGGTCGCGGATAACACCAGCGTGTCGGGACGGGCACAGAATCGTCGGGTGGAAGTGACGATTTCCAACGATAACCAACCGGTGATTCCGCGTTCGGCGGTGAGTGCCAAGTAACACCCCCTGTGGGAGCCAGCCTGCTGGCGATAGCGGTGTATCAGTCAACCGGAGTGTTGAGTGTTCCATCGCGATCGCCAGCAGACTGACTCCCACATTTGATTTCCATTCAGGGTTGCAGCTTCTGCGGCGTTTCCTGGCCCATGCAACGCACGGCTTTTTTCTTGCTGTCGATCAGCACCCCGGTCAGGCCTTTCTGCTCCGTGTCGAACAGCACCAGCACGCCATCGATGCACTGCGCCACCTGGGCGGCCGGTTCCAGAGAGACTTTGTAGTCCTCACCCGGCACGGTCTTGAGCATGGTGAATTCGTTGAGCAGCAACGCATCTTCAGGCTTGGCGAAGTGCAGGTAGCCGTACCACCACAGGGCACCGACAGTGCCGAGGATGCTGCAAATACCGGTGATGATCAGCGGGATGGCGTTACGTTCTTCACTCATTGCGGACTCTCTGGTGGTTCATCTTCAGAATGTTCGGGCGCCGGGTAATTGGGGATTTCACCCAGGCGGCGCAAACCGTTGAAATGCTGTGGATCGTCAAGATAACGCAGCATGACTTTGCGCCAGACCGGGTCGGCGAACGTCTGCACATGACCGCCACGGGTCAGTTGCAGCACCCGCGGCGGCGGCGCAGCTTGATACAGACGGATGCCGTTGGAAAGAGGCACGATCGGATCGTCGATGCTGTGGTAGATCAATTTCGGCACGCCATTGAGCTGCGCCATGGAGTTGATCGCACTGTCGCCGTCCGGCACCAGCCACGACAACGGAACCTGAAACGCCCAGGTCAGCCATGAGTGGCTCAGGGCAAACTGACCGACACTGCGATAACTGGCGGGCACGCCATCGAGCACAAACGCCTTGAGTTGTTTCTGCCGCTCGGGGTGTTGCACGAGGTAATGGACCGCCATCGAACCGCCGAGGCTCTGACCGAGGAGGATCAACGGCTTGCCCTTGACCTCCGGGGCCTGGTCAAGCCATTTGAATGCGGCGTCGATGTCCTGGTAGATCGCCGGCAGGCTTGGCTCGCCTTCGGACAGGCCGTAACCGCGATAGTCCACCAGCAACACTTGGTAACCATGCTCCGGCAACCAATAGCTGCCACCCAGGTGCATGGGCAGGTTTCCGCCATTGCCGTGCAGGTGCAACACCGTGCCCTTGACCTCGACACCCTGCTTGGCCGGCAACCACCAGGCGTGCAGGCGCAGGCCGTCGGCCGTGGTCAGGGTGACGTCACGGTATTCGAGCCCGGCTTTTTCCGGGGTGAACAACTGGCCGGGTTCAGGGTAGAACAGCAGCGAACTGCAACCGCTCAAGGCCAGGAGAAGGCAGATGACGCCGAGGATTCTCATCCGTTGAAACCTCGCAAAAAAGAAGAAGGCCGAACCCTGTGGGAGCGAGCCTGCTCGCGATGGCGGTGCATCAGGCAACATTAATGTTGAATGTAAAACCGCTATCGCAAGCAGGCTCGCTCCCACAATGGTCCATGGCTTGCCGCTACAGGATGTTGGAGTAATCCGCCTCGATCCGGTCCAGGCTCAGGTGATTGAGGAAGTTGGAGAAGCACATCCACGCCGACAACGCATTCATGTCGCGGAACTGCTCCGGCAAGTACTTGGGCGGTACCACCAGCCCTTCATCCACCAACTGCCGCAGGGTGCGCATGTCTTCCAGCGTGGTCTTGCCGCAAAACAGCAACGGGATCTGCTCCAGTTTGCCTTTGCGCACGGCCAACTGAATGTAGTTGTAAATCATGATGAAGCCCTTGAGGTAGGACAAGTCTTTGGTAAATGGCAGACCTGTCGGCACCGAGCCCCGGAAAACGCGACTGGTGTTGCTGTAGCTTTCCGCCATTTCGAAACCCTGCTCGCGGAAGAACTCGAACACCTGCAGGAAGTCGGCACCCTCCTCCACCATATGAATGGCGCGGGTACGGTTGGTCAGTTTTCGCAGGCGACTCGGATAGGACGCGAAGGTGATGATTTCCATCAGGATCGCCAGGCCTTCCTGGGTCACCGTCGACGAGGGCGGGCCCTTGGCCAGGAAAGTGCAGATCGGCTGGTTCAGGCCATTGAGCGTGGTGCCGACGTGCACCAGCCCTTCATGGACTTCCAGGGCGCGCACATCACGCTGGTTGAACATCGCGTCGGCGCGGATCTTGATGTAGTCGGCACCGGCCGCCGCATCGGCGACGATCCCGTCGGACTCGAACACCCGGATGGTCTCCTCGGCCTCACCGAACACCTTGTTCAAGCGATGCTGCAGCATTTCCACCGCATCCTTGGCCGTCAGCGTCTTCGGTTCATCCTTGAGGTCGCCACGGCCATCGATGTTGTTCAGGTAATCGGAGAGCATCAGCCCCAGGTCGGACAGCGTCGGGTCACCGGCGTGGAACGCGTCGGACGCGGCACCGTACAACTCTTGGGAAATCAGGCCGAAATCCTCGGTGCCGCGCGCTTCGAGCATGCGCACCACCATCCGGTATTCCTTGCACATGCGCCGCATGATCTGGCCGACCGGGTTGAACTGGCCGAGCTGGCGGGTGATGTCGCGCTCAATGTTCTGGAACTCCAGCTTCACTTTGCTGGAGTCGAAGGACAGCGGCCGATTCAGGTAATAGTCGCGGTCCACCGCTGGCAATTCCTTGCCCTTGGCCTTGAGGAAACGCTGGCGGATGTTGTCGTCCCACTTGACCGCATCGAGGACGCGGATCGGCGTCTGCGCCAGCACAATGCGATCGGACAAAATGCGTATCGACTGCTGGTAATCGTCCACCCGAAACTCCTGTTGAATGCGTTGTGTGCTGGGTTTATTTGGCCTTGGCCTGACGCTGATAACGCACCACTTCGACGAACACATCGGAGTTGGCCGGGTCGTCGAGGTAAGCGGACACCTGGCCCATGTTGCTGTTGATCAACACGCCATCGCCTTCGATCGTTTGAAAGCCATCGCCGCTCAGGGCCTTTTGCTGCAATGCCTGGTTGATCTGCTCGAGGTCGAGGTTGTAGACCACCAGTTCATGTTTGTCGGTCAGTTCGAAGCCGGCAATCGTGAAATGCCCGCCGAACTGCGCGGGCACTTTCGCCGACAGATACCAGCGATTGCCATGTCGCGACACCGTGAAAGGATAGGCTTCGCGCTCCTTGGGCTTGGCGCGAAAGTAGCTGACCGCCTGATACTGATTTTCACCGACGCGCGTCAACTCCAGATTCAGCGGCTCACCCCAGGCGTTGGTGCTGGTCCATTTGCCGAGCAATCCTTTGGGCGCGGGCTCGTTCGTGGGCAGCGGCTCCTTGAAGGTCACCAGGCAGCCACTGAGCAGCAGGAACGACAAGGCGATCACGACGACACGCCAGGCTTTCATTCGACACTCCCTATGAACACACCGCCGGCCTCAAGTGGACACCGTACCTGATGGCAACGAGTTTGCTCGCGATGAAGGCGTGTCAGGCAACACAGGTGCTGAATGTTAAGCCGACATCACGAGCAAGCACGCTCCCACAGGGTCAAAAAGCATCAACAGGATCTACGCCGACGCCAGCACCAGATGCATATAACGCGTCAGGATGCCGAGCATTTCCTCTTCGGCCACCGGTTCGGCGTCGTTGAGCAGGCCCTGATATTCCATCCGTCCGATTATCGCCGTCAACACTTTGGCATCCTGTTGCGGCTCACGGGAACCCAATACCTGAAACAGCTGGCAGGAGCCCTGCAGGAGAATCTGTTGGTGCGAGCGCACCAACTCGGCCAGGCGCGGGTTCAGCAGCGCTTCCTGGCGGAACGCCTGCTCGGCCATCAGATGTTCGCGACGGGTGACCAGTTGCCGGTGCACATAATCCGCCATCAGCCGTGCGATATCGTCCGCCAGCCTGGAACGGGCCTGCGGGCTGCCATCGCCGCTGTCGACCATTTCGCGCAGCAGGCCTTCGTTATTCACCCACAACTTGGCCATATAGGCCGCGCTGCGCTCCACGTATTGGGCGAAGGTATCGGTGAGCAGGTCATCGATATCCTTGAAGTAGTAAGTGGTCGCCGACAACGGCACATTGGCCTCGGCGGCCACAGCGCGGTGGCGCACGGCCCGCACGCCATCGCGCACGACAATGCGCATCGCCGCATCGAGAATGTCCTGTCGACGCTGCTCGCTGCCCTGCCGGCTGGCCTTGCGGCCCTGGTACTGAACACTTTCAGCGACCGCAGTGGCGATACCCGCTGCACCTTCTTGAGCCATTGCACGATTCACGACAGGTCTTTCCTCTCAGATGAAAGCAACAAACTGATACGTTTGTACCAGACAGGCAATAAAAAACCGCCTGAAGAGGCGGTTTTTTAGTTAAAACACTTACGCTTGCGGCCGCATGTGCGGGAACAGGATCACGTCGCGGATCGACGGGGAGTTGGTCAGCAGCATCACCAGACGGTCGATGCCGATACCTTCACCCGCCGTTGGCGGCATGCCGTATTCCAGCGCGCGAACGAAGTCGGCGTCGAAATGCATGGCTTCATCGTCGCCGGCGTCCTTGTCGGCCACCTGCGCCATGAAACGCTCGGCCTGGTCTTCCGCGTCGTTCAACTCGGAGTAGGCGTTGGCGATTTCACGGCCGCCAATGAACAGCTCGAAACGGTCGGTGACGTTCGGGTTTTCGTCGTTACGACGAGCCAGCGGCGACACTTCGAACGGGTACTGGGTGATGAAGTGCGGCTGTTCCAGCTTGTGCTCGACCAGCTCTTCGAAAATCATCACCTGCAGCTTGCCCAGACCTTCGAAGCCCAGCACCTTGGCGCCGGCCTTCTTGGCGATGTCGCGGGCCTTGTCGATGTCGTTCAGGTCGTCAGCGGTCAGCTCAGGGTTGTACTTGAGGATCGAGTCGAACACCGACAGACGCACGAACGGCTCGCCGAAGTGGAACACCTTGTCGCCGTACGGCACGTCGGTGCTGCCCAGAACCAGCTGCGCCAGTTCACGGAACAGTTCTTCGGTCAGGTCCATGTTGTCTTCGTAGTCGGCGTAGGCCTGATAGAACTCCAACATGGTGAATTCAGGGTTGTGACGAGTCGAAACGCCTTCGTTACGGAAGTTGCGGTTGATCTCGAACACTTTTTCAAAACCACCGACCACCAGACGCTTGAGGTACAGCTCAGGCGCGATACGCAGGAACATTTCCATGTCCAGCGCGTTGTGGTGGGTTTCGAACGGCTTGGCTGCCGCGCCGCCCGGAATGGTTTGCAGCATCGGCGTTTCCACTTCCAGGAAGTCACGCTTCATCAGGAAGCTGCGGATGTGGGCGATGACTTGCGAACGCACGCGGAAAGTCTGGCGCACGTCTTCGTTGACGATCAGGTCAACGTAACGCTGACGGTAGCGTTGCTCGGTGTCGGTCAGGCCGTGGTGCTTGTCCGGCAGCGGGCGCAGGGATTTGGTCAGCAGGCGCACGCTGGTCATTTCAACGTACAGGTCGCCCTTGCCGGAACGAGCCAGGGTGCCTTCGGCGGCAATGATGTCGCCCATGTCCCAGGTTTTCACCGCGGCCAGGGTTTCTTCGGACAGGGTCTTGCGGTTGACGTAGACCTGGATGCGACCGGTCATGTCCTGGATCACCATGAACGAGCCACGGTTGAGCATGATGCGACCGGCAACCTTGACCGGGATCGCAGCCTCTGCCAGCTCTTCCTTGGTCTTGTCCGCGTATTGTTTCTGCAAGTCATTGCAGTAGTTTTCGCGGCGGAAGTCGTTCGGGAAGGCATTGCCCTTGGCGCGCTCGGCAGCCAGCTTTTCCTTGCGCAGGGCGATCAGGGAGTTTTCTTCCTGTTGCAGGGCTTGCGGGTCGAGTTCTAGGTCGCTCATGTCTTTAGATATTCCATCACGGGTTCGTTGCCCCCGGCCTGCGGCCGGGGATCGCCAGCAGGCTGGCTCCTACAGGGATCGCGTTAATTCAGCCGATCCTGTGTTTACGTCTTTTACAGCCCGGATTTCAGGCTGGCTTCCAGGTATTCGTCGATGTCGCCATCGAGCACCTTGTCGCAGTCGCTGCGTTCGATGTTGGTGCGCAGATCCTTGATCCGCGAGGCATCCAGCACATACGAACGAATCTGGTGACCCCAGCCGATATCGGACTTGGTGTCTTCCAGGGCCTGGGAGGCCGCGTTGCGTTTCTGCATTTCCTGCTCGTACAACTTGGCCCGCAGCATTTTCATGGCGGTGTCCTTGTTGGCGTGCTGGGAACGTTCGTTCTGGCAGCTGACCACGGTGTTGGTCGGTACGTGGGTGATACGTACGGCCGAATCGGTGGTGTTTACGTGCTGACCACCGGCACCGGAGGAACGATAGGTATCGATCCGCAGGTCCGCCGGGTTGATCTCGATTTCCACCTTGTCATCGATCTCGGGGGAAACGAACACCGCAGAGAACGATGTGTGACGACGGTTGCCGGAGTCGAACGGGCTCTTGCGCACCAGGCGGTGTACGCCGATCTCGGTACGCAGCCAGCCAAAGGCGTATTCGCCCTTGATGTGCACGGTAGCACCCTTGATCCCGGCGACTTCACCGGCGGACAACTCCATGATGGTCGCGTCGAAACCGCGTTTGTCGGCCCAGCGCAGGTACATGCGCAACAGGATGTTGGCCCAGTCCTGGGCTTCGGTACCGCCGGAGCCGGCCTGGATGTCCAGGTAGGCGTTGTTCGGGTCCATTTCATGGCTGAACATGCGGCGGAATTCAAGCTTGGCGAGGTTTTCCTCGAGACGGGCCAGCTCGGCGACAACATCGCCGACCGCGCCTTCGTCGTTTTCTTCGACGGCCATGTCCAGCAGGTCGCGGCAATCGGCCAGACCAGCGTTCAGTTCGTCCAGGGTTTCGACGATCTGAGCCAGCGCAGAGCGCTCGCGGCCCAGTTCCTGGGCGTACTCAGGTTTATTCCAGACATTCGGATCTTCAAGCTCGCGATTGACCTCGGTCAGACGCTCATGCTTTTGATCGTAGTCAAAGATACCCCCGAATGGTTTCGGAGCGCTCGGACAGGTCCTTGATGGTGTTAAGGATCGGGTTGATTTCCATGGCGGGCAGCACTCGTTGGCGAACTTTTGAAAGCCGGCGAGTATAACGGCAAACGGCCGGAAACGGCAGTCCGCTTGGCGGCCGAGTGGCAAAATCAGGTGAATTCAGAACACGCCTGGCCAAGCGCGCATAGCCTGGCTTGAACCTCTGAACATGGGGCCGGACGAAAACCTACTGGCGTACCGTCAGCTCTCACCGTGACATTTTTTGCCAGAAGGCATTTTCTCGACAAACACTGTAGGAAGCATCGGCAAAAAAACCGGAACTTTCCTACCTATTAATCAATTGCCTGCCACTCTCCCGCCCCCTATAACTACAGTAGAAAAAAAACGGGCCAATCCGCGAAGTCCGTTCTTTTGCGAAACACTTACTCCATTCACAACATAGATTGATCATGAAAACCCATGCCTACCTGATATCGTCTTTGGCACTTATGATCTTCGGGGAAATCTTGACGATCTATAGTGAAGTCTATGCTTCAAAGCTGCCTGGCCACCCAATCGACACGCCGATGATGTTTCTCAAACCTATTGTGCTCATGAGCATTGCAGGTGTAAGCCTTATTTTTGCTTATTGGCTTGGATATCAAGGCAGCGGAAATATATGGGTGGTGACGGTCGCATCCCTGACGCTACTCCTTATATTGGAGCCCATTGTCATTTATGTGATGTTAAAGGAACTGCCCGGCCGCGGTGCGACCATAGGTTTTTTACTTGGAGCTGCCGGATTAGTTTCAGCGGTAGCACTATGATCAATTTTCATTGAAAAACTGATAGGTTTATCTTTTTCCATAAAAACAAACTTATCAGTCATCCAGAGCGATCTAACATTCGCGCTATTACCCAATCCCCACCTGATTACGCCCATTGTTCTTCGCCAGATACAGCCCCTTGTCCGCCGCCGAAATCAATTCGCGGCAATTGCTGCCTGCTGTCGGGGTGATGGTCGACAGGCCGATGCTGATGGTCAGGCTTGAGCCTTCGCTCGGGGAGATGTGCGGGATCTTCAGGGCTTGCACGGTCATGCGCAGTTTCTCCGCCACCAGCCGTGCACCGCCCGGTGAGGTGTTGGGCAGGACCAGGGCGAATTCTTCGCCGCCGTAACGGGCCGGCAGGTCCGAAGGCCGGGCACTGGCATCGCGGATCGCCGCGGCCACCTTGCGCAAGGCCTCGTCGCCTTCCAGGTGGCCGAAGGTGTCATTGAAGGTCTTGAAGTAATCCACGTCGATCATCAGCAGTGACATTTGGCTCTGCTCGCGCAGGGAGCGGCGCCATTCAAGCTCTATGTATTCATCGAAATGCCGACGGTTCGACAGACCGGTCAGGCCGTCGGAGTTCATCAGGCGTTGCAGCACCAGGTTGGTGTCGAGCAACTGCTGCTGACTGACGCGCAAGGCACGATAGGCCGCGTCCCGTTGCAACAGGGTCATGTAGGAACGCGAGTGATAGCGAATGCGCGCGACCAGCTCGATGTTGTCCGGCAGCTTGACCAGGTAATCGTTGGCCCCGGCCGCGAACGCGGCGCTCTTGATCAACGGGTCTTCCTTGGTCGACAGGACGATGATCGGGATGTCCTTGGTCGCCGGATGATTGCGGTATTCGCGCACCAGACTCAAGCCGTCAAGACCGGGCATGACCAGGTCCTGAAGGATCACGGTCGGCTTGATGCGAACCGCATGGGCAATCGCCTGATGCGGGTCGGCGCAGAAATGGAAGTCGATGTTTTCTTCGTTCGACAACCCGCGTCGCACCGCCTCGCCGATCATTGCCTGATCATCCACCAACAACACCATGGCGGCGTTTTCGTCAGTCTTGAAGTCGTCGAGCTGTAAATCATTCATCTGCGTTCACCTGAATACTGCTTGGGCCAGGATTGCTGCGAAAAGTCGTCATTTGGGGAAAATCTCCAGCAATCGTGGCGCTATCTTTTCCAGCGGACGGATTTCAACAGCGGCGTCGATGGCCGCGGCCGCCTTCGGCATGCCATACACCGCGCTGCTTTGTTGGTCCTGAGCGATGGTCAAGTAGCCCTGTTGGCGCATGAGTTTAAGCCCCTGTGCACCATCACGCCCCATGCCGGTGAGCAACACGCCCACCGCATCGCCGTTCCAGTAGTTGGCCACACTCTCGAAAAACACATCGATAGAGGGCCGATAGATTTCGTTGACCGGCTCGGCGGTGTAAGCCAGCGTGCCGTTTTTCAACAAACGAATATGGTGATTGGTGCCGGCCAGCAGCACCGTGCCGCTTTGCGGCGTATCGCCTTCCATGGCCAGGCGCACCTTGAGCCCACTGGCGCTGCCGAGCCATTCGGCCATGCCGGCGGCGAACACCTGGTCGACGTGTTGCACCAGCACGATGGCGGCGGAAAAATCCTTCGGCAGGCCTTTGAGCAAGACTTCGAGCGCCGCCGGTCCGCCCGCTGAAGAGCCGATGGCGATCAGCCGCTTGGCCGAGGCAGAACTGCGCGCCGGACTTGGCGCCGGACGTTCCCGAGCGCGTTTATCGCCGATCAGCCAGCCGATGTTCATGATCTTGCGCAGCAAGGGCGCCGCCGCTTCCTGGGCGTTACCGGCACCAAGGGCCGGAGTATCGACCACATCCAGCGCCCCATGGCCCATGGCTTCGAACACCCGGTGCACGTTCTGCTGGCGATCCACGGTCACGATGACAATGGCACACGGCGTCTCGGCCATGATCCGGCGGGTGGCTTCGACCCCGTCCATCACCGGCATGATCAGGTCCATCAAAATCAGGTCCGGCGTCTGCCCGGCAGCCTTTTGCACAGCTTCCTCGCCGTTGGCGGCCACCCAGATCACCTGGTGCGCCGGCTCGAAGGCCAGCGCCCGGCGCAGCGCTTCCACGGCCATGGGCATGTCGTTGACGATGGCGATTTTCATGCCCGCGCTCCTCCTATGAGCTCAACCACTGCATCGAGCAGGGCGTCGTCATGAAAACTGGCTTTGGCTAGATAATAGTCGGCTCCAGCGTCCAGTCCACGGCGACGATCCTCTTCACGATCCTTGTAGGACACCACCATCACCGGCAACGATTGCAATCGATTGTCCCGGCGCAACAAAGTCACCAGCTCGATGCCGTCCATGCGCGGCATGTCAATGTCGGTAATCAGCAGATCGAAATCCTCTGAACGCAGCGCATTCCAGCCGTCCATGCCGTCGACCGCCACGGCCACGTCATAGCCCCGATTAAGCAACAACTTGCGCTGCAGCTCACGCACGGTCAGGGAGTCGTCGACCACCAGAATCCGCTTGCGGGCCACCTCGACGGCCTGGTCGCCATGTCGGGCAATGCGCTCCAGGCGCCCGGTATTGAGCAGTTTGTCCACCGAGCGCAGCATGTCTTCCACGTCGACGATCAGCACCACCGATCCATCGTCGAGCAAAGCCCCGGCAGAAATGTCCTGGACCTTGCCCAAACGCTCATCCAGCGGCAACACCACCAGGGTCCGCTCGCCGATAAAGCGCTCAACCGCCACGCCGTAGATCGTATCGCGCTCGCGGATCACCACCACCTTCAGGGTCGGCTGGTGGCCTTGATTGACCGGACGCTGCAACAGCTGACTGGCCGCCACCAGGCCGACATGCCGGCCCTCGTACCAAAAATGCTGACGCCCCTCGACCTGCACAATGTCAGCCGCCTCCAGATCGCACATGCGTTCGATGTGGGCCAGGGGAAAGGCATAGGCCTCGCCGCCCACTTCCACCACCAGGCTGCGCACCACCGACAGGGTCAGCGGCACTTCGAGATGGAAGCGACTGCCCTCGCCCGCCGCCTGTTCCAGCACCACGGCGCCACGCAACTGGCGGACCATATGCTGCACCGCGTCCAGGCCGACACCCCGCCCGGAGACTTCAGTGACCGTGTCGCGCAGGCTGAAACCCGGCAGGAACAGGAAGGTCAGCAGTTCCTCTTCGCTGAGTTGGGCAGCGGTTTGCGCCGGGGACAACTGGCGTTCGACGATGCTGCGTCGAACCTTCTCAAGATCGACGCCGTTGCCGTCATCGCTCAGTTCCAGCACCAGCAAGCCCGCCTGATGGGACGCGCGCAACCGGATCAGGCCCTCTGCCGGTTTGCCCGCCAACAGCCGTTGCTCAGGGGTTTCGATACCGTGATCGACCGCATTGCGCAGCAGGTGCGTCAGCGGCGCTTCGAGTTTTTCCAACACGTCGCGGTCAACCTGGGTCTTCTCACCCTCGATTTCCAGGCGCACCTGTTTTCCGAGACTGCGACCAAGGTCGCGGACCATCCGCACCTGACCGCTCAAGACATCGGCGAACGGACGCATGCGACAGGCCAGCGCGGTATCGTACAACACCTGCGCGCGTTGACTGGCCTGCCAGACGAACTCATCCAGCTCGGCGTTTTTTTCCACCAGCAATTGCTGGGACTCCGCCAACAGTCGCCGTGCATCTTCGAGGGCTTCCTGGGCCTCGAGGCTCAGCGCGTGCTCCTTGAGATGGACGTTGAGGTTTTCCAGAGCGCGCAGGCCATTGTTCTGCATGCGCTTGAGACGCTGCATGGTGGCCAGGTGCGGTTTGAGGCGCAGGGTTTCCACCAGGGATTTGCTCGACAGATCGAGCAGGCTGTTCAGGCGTTCGGCCGTGACCCGCAGCACGCGCTCACCGTTCTCGGTGGTGCGCCGGGTCTTTTTCGGCGCTTCGGGCAGCGGCTCTACGACAGGTGCCGGCTCTTCGAGCCAGGTCAGCGGCGGTTCTAGCTGGAGTTCCGCTATCAACGGCGCGGCGGGGGCCGAGACCGGAACGGCCGCAGCCGCAGCCGCAGCCGGATCGAGCAGGCCCCCCATCAAGGCAACATAGGCCTCGATATCTTCCGGCAGCGGAGCATTGTTCGGCGTCGCGATGCGCATCAGCAAATCGGTGCCTTGCAGCAACGCGTCGATGTGTTCGGGTCGCAGCAGCAGGCGGCATTCCTGGGCGCTGACCAGGCAATCTTCCATGACATGGGCAACGCTGACGCCTGCATCCACGCCGACGATACGTGCCGCCCCCTTGAGCGAGTGCGCCGCGCGCATGCACGACTCGAGTTGATCGGCCTGGGTGGGATTGCGCTCCAGGGCCAGCAGCCCCGCACTCAGCACTTGGGTCTGGGCCTCGGCTTCCAGGCTGAACAGTTCCAGCAGAGAGGTGTCGCGCATCTGCTCGGGGGTCATGTGAGGCTCCGGGTCACGGCGGACAATAGCTGCTCTTCATCCAGCCAACGCAGGCTGCGACCTTTGAATTGCAACACGCCGCGAGTGTATTTGGCACTGGCCTGAGTGCCGGAGCGCGACGCGGCATCGAGGATCTGCTCGTCGATGGCATGAATGCCGTCCACTTCATCCACCGGCACCACCACCGGCCCGCCATGGGCAGCGATGATCAACATGCGCGGCATGACCCGTGTGCCGGAGGCGACGTTGCTGATGCCATCGAGCCCCAACAATTCGACCAGCGAGAGGCACGCCACCAGCGCACCGCGCACGTTCGCCACGCCGAGCAAGGCGCCGGAGCGCTGGTGCGGCAACGAGTGAATCGCTTGCAACGGCGCGACTTCCACCAAACTGCGGGTGGCCAGGCCCAACCATTCTTCGCCGAGGCGAAACATTAATAGCGAGCGGGTTTTCACCTCACTCTCCACGGTATTGGACACCTGCACGCGGTCATCCTGCTGCAGCGCATAACGATCCAGCAGGCGCGTGGCGGCGGTCGAATACACGGCGCAATTGCGGCAATGAATGTGTTCGCTCAGCAGCGGGCAGGACTTGTCGCCATGGATACCGATGCGGTTCCAGCAATCATCGATGGCCTGGGCATCTTCATGGGTGACGCTAAAGGTGTCGGAGGCGATCATCGTTTACGCTCACGGTCAGCGGTGCGCTCGCTGCGGGCGGCGCGCTCCTGCAATCGTCTGGCCCCCACGGTGTCGCCCTGGGATTGCAGCAAGGCTGCCAGCTGCAACAACGCGGCGGGATGTTGCGGTTCGAGGTACAACGCCTTGCGATAAAAGCCCTGGGCTTCCAGGACATTGCCCGCCACATCGCTGAGCAACCCGAGCCAGTAAAACACCTGGGCCACCGGCTCATGACTGCGCAGGTAACTTTCGCACGCGGCACGGGCTTCGGCACTCTTGCCTTCGTTGGCCAGCGAGGCGATGTTCGCCAACAACGTGACCACATCGACGCCGGCTTTTTTGGCCACAGGGGTTTCTGGCGCTACAGGCGCGAACGGGCGCCTGTTCATGGGCGCAGGCACCACGTTGCGCACCGGTCGCGGCACGGGCAATGGCGCAGGCAATGATGCTGGAACAAAGGCCAGCGCCGGTTCAGGTTCCAAAGCCTTGTGACGACTGAAGGCAAAGGACTGTGGAATGCCGATGGAGCGCATGCCGAAACGCCCCAGCAGGCCACCTTCGGCCGGGCCGATAAACAGCACACCGTCGACGTGGGTCAGACGCTTGAGGACTTCGAACACCTGCTGTTGCGTTGCCTGATCGAAATAGATCAACAGATTGCGGCAGAACACGAAGTCGTAAGGAGGCTCGTTGACGAGCAACGCCGGATCGAGCACGTTGCCGACCTGCAGGCGAACCTGGTCCAGCACCCGGTCACTGAGGCGAAAACCGTCGTTCTGCGCCGTGAAATGCCGGTCGCGGAAGGCGATATCCTGACCGCGAAACGAATTCTTGCCATACAGCGCACGCCGGGCCTTTTCCACCGACAGCGGGCTGACGTCCATGCCTTCGACCTTGAACTGGTGCGGCTGGAACCCGGCGTCCAGCAGCGCCATGGCAATCGAGTACGGCTCTTCACCGGTTGAGCATGGCAGGCTGAGAATCCGCAGTGCCCGCAGATTGTTGATCTCGGCCAGACGTTTGCTCGCCAGTTTCGCCAGGGTGGCAAAGGATTCCGGGTAACGGAAAAACCAGGTTTCAGGAACGATCACCGCTTCGATCAGCGCCTGCTGTTCATCTCGTGAACCCTGCAGGATTCGCCAGTATTCGTCGGCGCTGAACGCATTGGACATGGTGCTGCGCTGGCGAACGGCACGCTCGATGATGGCGGGCCCCACGGAGGACACATCGAGGCCGATGCGCTCCTTGAGGAAATCGAAAAACCGCGGGTCGCCGCTCATGGCCGCTCCTCAAGCAGCGCCAGGTCCAGCGGTGGCGACGGGAACAGCAGCGCGCGCACCTGATCGTCCAGCAAGTCGGCGACCCGCACCCATTGCAGCAAACCTTGCGCATCTTCCCGCACAGGCCCCAGGTAAGGGGCCCGGCGATTGTCGAGGCCGTAGGGCTGAAAATCCGTCGGATTGCATCGCAAAGTGTCGGTGGCCTGTTCCAGAATCAAGCCGAGCAATTTCATCTCTGCGCCTTCATCCGCGCGGTAATGAACCAGCACCAGCCGAGTGCTGGTTCGAGCCTGGGCTGGCGTGCCAAACGTCAGGGCGCACAGGTCGATCACCGGCACCACCGCGCCACGATAGGCGAAAACCCCGGCGACCCAGTGCGGCGCGTGGGCAATCGGCTTCAAGGGCTGGCGCGCCAGCACCTCCGCGACTTCGGTGGCTTGCAAGGCATAGCGCTCGCTGCCGATGCGGAATACCAGAAACAACGCATGCAACGCCTGCTTCACGGCAGTGCGTTTGGCCGTGAGTTCGCTCATCAGACTTTGAATCGCGAGACGCCGCTACGCAGCCCTACGGCCACCTGACTCAGCTCGTCGATGGCGAAACTGGCCTGGCGCAGGGATTCAACGGTCTGACTGCTGGCATCGCCCAATTGCACCAGGGCGTGGTTGATCTGCTCGGCGCCGGTGGCCTGGGCCTGCATGCCCTCATTGACCATCAACACGCGCGGCGCCAGTGCCTGAACCTGATGGATGATTTGCGACAGCTGCTCGCCGACCTGCTGCACTTCGGACATGCCGCGGCGCACTTCCTCGGAGAATTTGTCCATGCCCATCACACCGGCCGATACCGCCGACTGAATCTCGCGCACCATTTGCTCGATGTCATAGGTGGCGACAGCGGTCTGGTCCGCCAGACGCCGTACCTCGGTGGCCACCACGGCGAAACCGCGGCCGTATTCCCCGGCCTTCTCGGCTTCGATCGCCGCGTTGAGCGACAGCAGGTTGGTCTGGTCGGCGACCTTGACGATGGTGACCACCACCTGATTGATGTTGCCGGCCTTCTCGTTGAGGATCGCCAGTTTGGCGTTGACCAGATCGGCCGCGCCCATCACCGAATGCATGGTTTCCTCCATGCGCGCCAGCCCCTGCTGCCCGGAACCGGCGGCCACCGAGGCCTGATCGGCAGCGCTGGAGACCTCGGTCATGGTACGCACCAGGTCACGGGACGTGGCGGCGATTTCACGGGAGGTCGCGCCGATTTCGGTGGTGGTGGCAGCGGTTTCGGTGGCGGTGGCCTGTTGTTGCTTGGACGTGGCGGCGATCTCGGTGACTGACGTGGTGACCTGCACCGACGAGCGCTGGGCCTGGGACACCAGCGAGGTCAGTTCGCTCATCATGTCGTTGAAGCCGGTTTCCACCGCGCCAAATTCGTCCTTGCGCTCCAGGTTCAGGCGATTGCTGAGGTCACCGGTGCGCATCACTTCAAGGATGCTGACGATGCGGTTCATCGGCGCCATGATCGCGCGCATCAACAGCAGACCGCAGAGACCGGCAGCCAGTATGGCGACCAGCAGAGAGACGCCCATGCTGATTTTTGCCGTGACCACCGCGTCATCGATGGCCGCCATGTCCTTGTCCGCCACCGCCTTGTTTTCTCTGATGATGTCATTGAGTTTCATGCGGCCTGCCGTCCAGGCCGGGGTCAGTTGCTCGTTGAACAACTTGATGGCTTCAGCTTCCTGGTTGCGCTTGTGCAAATCGAGGACGGCGGCATGGATTCGGTTGAACTCTTCGTGCCTTTGTTCAAAGGCCGCAAATTCAATTTTGTCTTCCTCCGTGGTGACGGTGCCGCGATAGTTGGCTAGCTGCTCCTGCAGGCGCGTCTCGAAAACCTTGAAATCGGCGGCATCTTCGGCGCTGACGCCCTGCCCTTCTTTCAAAAAGAGCATTTCCTGTGTCTGAAGGTAGGTGTCGACCCAGGCGCTGCGAATCATCGAGCTGAAATAGACCCCGGGCAAAGCGTCATCACGCACGCTGGCTTCGCTGTCCTCGATCTTCAACAACCGTGAATAAGAGACGACGACCATCAACAGCATGATGGCGATAATTACCGCAAAACTCGCCAAAATGCGTTGGCGCAACGTCCAGTTCTTCACAATCAGTCCTCAGGGGCCATTTTCAAATGCTGGGGGAGTATAGCCGAGGGCGGTGTTTCATTTATAAGACGCTTGTGCACCACCTCACATCTCGGCATAAAAGGCAGGACTCGCTCTGGACCGGGACTTTCCGCCATTGCTCAGGAAACTGACCAGTGGCGTTTCGGTAGAAAGGGGCCGTGATTCGGCCATGAGTGAAGTCGTCGTTACTGAATTGGCTTCGCCAGCATGCCCGCGCCTACAGGTCCGGGAAAACCTCAACGGCCCCAACCACGTCACTTCTGCAGGCGCTGGCTTGCCTGCGAATACCTGTGGAAGGTCTACATCGAAGCCTGGCGAACCTGTTTCTCCAATTCCGCCTTCAACCCCGGCTCAAGCTTGAGCTGTCGCGCCAGTTCATCGAGATAGGACTTCTCCATGAAGCTCTCCTCATCCACCAGCATCACACTGGCGATGTACATCTCGGCGGCCATTTCCGGGGTGCTGGCGGCGCGGGCCACATCGGCCGGGTCCAGGGGTTTGTTGAGTTCGGCGTGCAACCAGTGCGCAAGCGCCTGATCGTTGTCCAGCCTGGTGAACTCACCTTCGATCAACTCGCGTTCGCGCTCGTCGATATGACCGTCGGCCTTGGCCGCCGCCACCAGGGCCTTGAGAATCGCCTGGCTGTGCTGCTCGACTTGCGCCGTCGGTAAACGGTCGAGGGTTTGCGGTTCACGTTTCGGTGCCGTGCCCTGCCCAGCCTGCCAGTTGCCATATGCCTTATAAGCCAGTACGCCCAGCGCCGCGAGACCACCGTACACAGCCACCTTGCCTCCGACTTTGCGGGCTTTCTTGCTACCCAGCAGCAACCCCATGGCGCCTGCGGCCAGCGCACCGCCGCCAGCGCCCGAAAGCAGCCCGCCCAAGCCACCGGAAGCCTTGTTCTGCGCGCCGCCTGCCTTGTTCTGCAACAAGTCCTGGCCAGATTTGAGTAGCTGATCGAGCAATCCACGGGTATTCATTTTCCGCCTCCAAAAAAGGTGTAACCGGATTTTGAGGCCCCAGCCTAGTTCGAAAGTGCCCGACGGCTGCCAGGGAGAGTGCTTCCAGATGTTGCCCTGCTGCTGTCACTGAAGCTTGAAGCATGCAGTAAGTTTCGGTTTTTTAGATATACACTCGGACAAATCGATAAAAACCGCTCACCGGGTACGCTTCCCATGATGACCTTGCGTCAGATCCGCCATTTCATCGCCGTGGCCGAGACCGGCTCGATCTCCGCCGCCGCACAAGCTGCCTTCATTTCCCAGTCCACCCTGACCCTGGCCATCCAGCAGTTGGAGGAGGAAATCGGCGTCAGCCTGTTCAGCCGTCACGCCAAAGGCATGACCCTGACCCACCAGGGCCATCAATTCCTGCGCCAGGCACACCTGATCCTGGCCACCGTGGACAACGCCAAACGCAGCCTGCAACAAAGCACCGACCAGGTCGCCGGGCAGTTGATCATCGGGGTGACCAGCCTGGTGGCCGGTTATTACCTGGCGGACTTGCTCACCCGCTTCCAGCGCGCCTACCCCAACGTCGAAATCCGCGTGATGGAAGACGAACGCCCGTACATCGAACATTTGCTGGTCAGCGGCGAGATTGATGTCGGCGTACTGATTCTTTCCAACCTCGAAGACCGCCACGCCCTGCAAACCGAGGTGCTGACCCATTCACCCCATCGGCTCTGGCTACCGGCCCAGCATCCGCTTCTGGAGCACGACAGCATCAACCTGGCCGATGTCGCCCGCGAACCCTTGATTCAACTGAACGTCGATGAAATGGACCACAACGCCCAACGCATGTGGTCGGCAGCCTCGCTGCAACCGCGCATCACCTTGCGCAGCGCCTCGACCGAAGCCGTGCGAAGCCTGGTAGCCGCGGGCCTGGGCGTATCCATTCAGCCTGACATGACCTACCGCCCATGGTCGCTGGAAGGCGACATCATCGAAGCGCGGCCGATTGCCGACCTCAGCCAGACCCTCGACGTCGGCCTCGCGTGGCGACGGGGTACGGCGCGACCGGCGCTGGTGGACCCGTTCCTGACCGTCGCCCGCGAGCAACCCCACGGCGGACGCAAGCCATCTATTTAATCGAACGCCACCTTCAGTATTTAGTATTTGTCGACCTCGGGTCCGCGCACTAGTCTTGCTTCATCTATAAGACGGCCGGCCCCAGTCACAGGGAGCAGCATGGCCACACAAGAAAAGAGAATCCGAAAAATGGCTGGCGCGCAGACCCCGTTGTTTACCGCCTTGTTGATCGATGGCGAATTGGTCGCGGGCCAGGGCGTTGCCGAGCCGATTCTCAACCCGGCCACAGGCGAAGTCCTGACGCAAATCGCCGAAGCCAGCACCGAACAAGTCGAAGCCGCCATCCTCGCCGCCCACCGCGCCTTCGCCAGTTGGTCGCGGACCACTCCGCAGCAGCGCTCGAACCTGTTGCTGGACATCGCCAACGCCATTGAAAAACACGCCGACCTGCTCGCTCGCCTCGAATCCCTGAACTGCGGCAAACCGTTGCACCTGGCCCGCCAGGATGACTTGAGCGCGACGGTCGACGTGTTCCGTTTCTTCGCCGGTGCCGTGCGCTGCCAGACCGGACAACTCAGCGGCGAATACCTGCCGGGCTACACCAGCATGGTGCGGCGCGATCCCATCGGGGTCGTGGCGTCCATTGCGCCGTGGAACTACCCGATCATGATGGCCGCCTGGAAAATCGCCCCCGCCCTGGCCGCCGGTAACACGCTGGTGTTCAAACCGTCCGAACACACGCCGCTGTCGATCCTGGCCCTGGCGCCAGCGCTGGCCGAGATTCTGCCGCGCGGCGTGATCAACATCATCTGCGGTGGCGGTGAAGGCGTCGGCAGCCATTTAGTCAGCCACCCGAAAGTGCGCATGGTGTCGCTGACCGGCGATATCGTCACCGGGCAAAAAATCCTCCAGGCCGCAGCAAAAACCCTCAAGCGTACCCACCTCGAACTCGGTGGCAAGGCGCCGGTGATCGTCTGCAACGATGCCGACATTCAGGCGGTGGTCGACGGAGTGCGCGCCTACGGCTACTACAACGCTGGCCAAGACTGCACCGCCGCCTGCCGGATTTACGCGCAGAAAGGGATTCACGATCGCCTGGTGGCCGAACTCGGCGCGGCGGTCAGCAGCCTGCGCTTTGCCGGCAAACGCGATGCCGACAACGAACTCGGCCCGCTGATCAGCACTCGCCAACGCGACCGCGTGGCCAGTTTCGTCGAACGCGCCCTCAGTCAACCGCACATCGAACGGGTAACCGGTGCCGCTGTGCATTCCGGCGCCGGCTTCTATTACCAGCCGACCCTGCTGGCCGGCTGCAAACAGGGCGACGAAATCGTTCAGCGCGAAGTGTTCGGGCCGGTGGTCACCGTGACCCGCTTCGATGAGCTGGAGCAAGCGGTGGATTGGGCCAACGATTCGGAATACGGCCTGGCGTCGTCGGTCTGGACCCAGAACCTCGACAAGGCGATGCAGGTCGCCGCGCGATTGCAGTACGGCTGCACCTGGATCAACAGCCATTTCATGCTGGTCAGCGAGATGCCCCATGGTGGCCTGAAGCGTTCCGGCTACGGCAAGGACCTGTCCAGCGATTCGCTCCAGGACTACAGCGTGGTGCGGCACATCATGGCCCGGCATGGCCGGGAGTTTTGAGCCGCACGCTGCACCTCAGGTGCAGGCCTGCGTTTTTCTTGCAGCTTGACGCTTGAAACTTGCAGCTACGCTAACAACAACAATTAGCAGTACGCATTACCGAACCCACTGCCCCGACCATAATTTGAAAAAGAGGGATTTCCCATGTTCGTGCACAAGACCGCACTGCTCAGTGCAATCACCACCGCGCTGCTGGCCAGTGCCAGTGTCCAGGCCGCAGAGCCGCTGAAAGCTGTCGGGGCCGGCGAAGGCCAATTGGATATCGTGGCCTGGCCTGGCTACATCGAACGTGGCGAAAGTGACAAGGCCTACGACTGGGTGACGGGTTTCGAGAAGGAAACCGGCTGCAAGGTCAACGTGAAGACCGCCGCGACGTCCGACGAGATGGTCAGCCTGATGGCCAAGGGTGGTTACGACCTGGTCACCGCGTCCGGCGACGCCTCGCTGCGCCTGATCGTCGGCAAGCGTGTTCAGCCGATCAACACCTCGTTGATCCCGAACTGGAAGAACATCGACCCGCGCCTGAAAGATGCGCCGTGGTACGTGGTCAACAAGCAGACCTACGGCACCCCGTATCAATGGGGTCCGAACGTGCTGATGTACAACACCAACGTCTTCAAGACCGCCCCCGACAGCTGGGGCGTGGTGTTCAATGCAGAAAACCTGCCGGACGGCAAACCGAACAAGGGCCGCGTGCAGGCCTATGACGGCCCGATCTACATCGCCGATGCGGCGCTGTACCTCAAAAGCACCCAACCGGAACTGGGCATCCAGAACCCCTATGAACTGACCGAAGCGCAATACAAGGCGGTGCTCGATCTGTTGCGCGCCCAGCAGCCGCTGATTCACCGCTACTGGCACGACACCACCGTACAAATGAGCGACTTCAAGAACGAAGGCGTGGTCGCGTCCGGTGCCTGGCCGTATCAAGTCAACGGTCTGGTGAACGAGAAACAACCGATCGCGTCGACCATCCCTAAAGAAGGCGCCACCGGTTGGGCCGACACCACCATGATGCATACCGAGGCCAAACACCCGAACTGCGCCTACAAGTGGATGGACTGGTCGCTGCAACCAAAAGTCCAGGGTGACGTGGCGGCATGGTTCGGTTCGTTGCCAGCGGTGCCTGCGGCGTGCAAGGAGAGCGAACTGCTCGGCGCCGAAGGCTGCAAAACCAACGGTTTCGACCAGTTCGACAAGATCGCCTTCTGGAAAACCCCGCAGGCTGAAGGTGGCAAATTCGTGCCGTACAGCCGCTGGACCCAGGACTACATCGCGATCATGGGCGGCCGCTAATTCTTGAAGTGAAGTTGATCCCTGTGGGAGCGGGCTTGCCCGCGATGGCGGAGCGTCAGGCAACACCCTATTGACTGTGCTGGCGCCATCGCTGGCAAGCCAGCTCCCACAGTTGATTACCTCTGTTGCCACTGCCGAGCAAGGCAGCCGGCTGTAGTTGACCGTTACTCGTTTTTTCAGAAGTCCAGGCAGGGCCGCTGCGACGGCCCGCGCCTTTTTGGAGCACCGCACCATGACGCTTGCAGTCCAGTTCACCAACGTTTCCCGTCAGTTCGGCGAAGTGAAAGCCGTTGACCGGGTTTCCATCGACATCCAGGACGGCGAGTTCTTCTCCATGCTGGGGCCTTCCGGCTCGGGCAAAACCACCTGTCTGCGCCTGATCGCCGGTTTCGAACAACCGAGCGCGGGCTCTATCCGTATTCATGGCGAGGAAGCCGCCGGGCTCCCGCCGTACCAGCGTGACGTGAACACCGTGTTCCAGGATTACGCGCTGTTCCCGCACATGAACGTTCGCGACAACGTCGCCTACGGCTTGAAGGTCAAAGGCGTCGGCAAGGGCGAACGCCTCAAACGCGCCGAAGAAGCCCTCGACATGGTCGCCCTCGGCGGCTATGGCGAGCGCAAGCCGGTGCAGCTCTCCGGTGGCCAACGCCAGCGTGTGGCCCTGGCCCGCGCCCTGGTCAACCGTCCTCGCGTGCTGCTGCTCGACGAACCCCTCGGCGCCCTTGACCTGAAGCTGCGCGAGCAAATGCAAAGTGAGCTGAAGAAGCTGCAACGCCAGCTCGGCATCACCTTCATCTTCGTCACCCACGATCAGACCGAAGCGCTGTCCATGTCCGATCGCGTCGCTGTGTTCAACAAGGGTCGCATCGAACAAGTCGACACCCCGCGCAATCTCTACATGAAGCCGGCGACCACCTTCGTCGCCGAATTCGTCGGCACCTCCAACGTGATTCGCGGCGATCTGGCAAAACAGTTGAGCGGCAATCCCCAGCCGTTTTCGATTCGCCCGGAACACGTGCGTTTCGCCGAAGGCCCGCTGGCCGCACACGAGATCGAAGTCAGCGGTTTGCTGCACGACATCCAGTACCAGGGCAGCGCCACCCGCTATGAACTGAAGCTGGAAAACGGCCAGACGCTGAACATCAGCCAGGCCAACAATCAGTGGCTGGACGTCAGCGCCCAGCACCAGACCGGGCAACGCATCCGCGCACGCTGGGCACGCGAAGCCATGGTCCCGCTGTTCGATACCGTTGCAGGCGGGGTGTGACATGAACACCTTGGCCCTCTCTCAAAACCCGTCGGGCGGCTCGCCGTTGCGCAGGTTTTCCAACCTGCTGTATCGCCGCCCCAACCTGTACCTGTCGCTGCTGCTGGTGCCGCCGCTGCTGTGGTTCGGCGCGATCTACCTGGGCTCGTTGCTGACACTGCTGTGGCAGGGTTTCTACACCTTCGATGACTTCACCATGGCGGTCACGCCGGAGCTGACCCTGGCGAACTTCGCCGCGCTGTTCCAGCCATCGAACTTCGACATCATCCTGCGCACCCTGAGCATGGCCATCGTGGTGTCGATCGCCAGCGCCATCGTTGCGTTTCCGATCGCCTACTACATGGCGCGCTACACCACCGGCAAGACCAAGGCGTTTTTCTACATCGCGGTGATGATGCCGATGTGGGCCAGCTACATCGTCAAGGCCTATGCCTGGACGTTGCTGCTGGCCAAGGGCGGCGTGGCGCAGTGGTTCGTGCAGCACCTGGGCCTGGAACCGGTGCTGCAGTTCGTGCTGGGCATTCCCGGCGTAGGCGGCAGCACCTTGTCGACCTCGCACCTGGGGCGCTTCATGGTGTTCGTCTATATCTGGTTGCCGTTCATGATCCTGCCGATCCAGGCGTCGCTGGAACGCCTGCCGCCGTCGCTGCTGCAAGCGTCCGCCGACCTCGGCGCCAAGCCGCGCCAGACCTTCATGCAAGTGATTCTGCCGCTGTCGATTCCGGGCATCGCCGCCGGCTCCATCTTCACCTTCTCGCTGACCCTCGGTGACTTCATCGTGCCGCAACTGGTCGGCCCGCCGGGTTACTTCGTCGGCAGCATGGTGTACGCGCAACAAGGCGCGATCGGCAACATGCCGATGGCGGCGGCCTTCACCCTGGTGCCGATCGTGCTGATCGCCATTTACCTGTCCATCGTCAAACGTCTGGGGGCCTTCGATGCACTCTGAAAAGGCTTCAATAGGGCTGAAAATCGCGGCCTGGGGCGGGTTGGTGTTCTTGCACTTCCCGATCCTGATCATCTTCCTGTACGCCTTCAACACCGAAGACGCAGCGTTCAGCTTTCCGCCCAAGGGTTTCACCCTGAAGTGGATAGGCGTGGCGTTCTCGCGGCCTGACGTGCTGGAAGCGATCAAGCTGTCGCTGCGGATCGCCTCGATTGCCACGCTGATCGCCATGGTCCTCGGCACGCTGGCGTCGGCGGCGCTGTACCGCCGGGACTTTTTCGGCAAGCAAGGCATCTCGCTGATGCTGATCCTGCCGATCGCCCTGCCCGGGATCATCACCGGTATCGCGCTGCTGGCGACCTTCAAGACGCTGGGCATCGAACCGGGGATGTTCACCATCATCGTCGGTCACGCGACCTTCTGTGTGGTGATCGTCTACAACAACGTCATCGCCCGCTTGCGTCGCACCTCGCACAGCTTGATCGAGGCCTCGATGGACCTCGGTGCCGACGGCTGGCAGACCTTCCGCTACATCGTCCTGCCGAACCTGGGCTCGGCGTTGCTAGCCGGCGGCATGCTCGCCTTCGCGCTGTCGTTCGACGAAATCATCGTCACCACCTTCACCGCCGGCCATGAACGCACCCTGCCGCTGTGGCTGCTCAACCAGCTCAGCCGCCCTCGGGACGTACCGGTGACCAACGTCGTCGCGATGCTGGTGATGATAGTGACCATGCTGCCGATCCTCGGTGCCTATTACCTGACCCGTGGCGGTGAAAGCGTTGCGGGCAGTGGCGGTAAATAACCGAATCACCAGAGGAACCCGGCCCCTGTAGGAGCGAGCTTGCTCGCGATGATCTCAAACACACCGCGGGCAACCAGACTGAACGCGTCATCGTTCACGTCCATCGCGAGCAAGCTCGCTCCTACAGGGCCCGGTTCAGACAGAAAAACAAACAGTTTCGAAGAGGAGAAGAACATGCAAACCCAACTCTTGATCAACGGCCAGCTCGTCAATGGCGAAGGCCCTGCCCAACCCGTGTTCAACCCGTCGCTGGGCCGCGTACTGGTGGAAATCAACGAAGCCAGCGAAGCCCAGGTCGATGCCGCCGTGCGCGCCGCCGATGCCGCGTTTGACAGCTGGTCGCAAACCCCGCCGAAAGAGCGCTCGCTGCTGCTGCTCAAACTGGCTGACGCCATCGAAGCCCACGGCGAAGAGCTGGCCAAACTGGAATCGGACAACTGCGGCAAGCCTTATAGCGCTGCGTTGAACGACGAGATTCCGGCGATTGCCGACGTGTTCCGTTTCTTCGCCGGTGCCAGCCGCTGCATGAGCGGTTCGGCCGGGGGCGAATACCTGCCGGGCCACACCTCGATGATCCGCCGCGACCCGGTGGGCGTGATCGCCTCCATCGCGCCGTGGAACTACCCGCTGATGATGGTCGCCTGGAAAATCGCCCCGGCCCTCGCCGCCGGTAACACCGTGGTGCTCAAGCCATCGGAACAAACGCCGCTGACCGCATTGCGCCTGGCGCAACTGGCGTCGGAAATTTTCCCGGCTGGCGTACTCAACCTGGTATTCGGCCGTGGTCCTACGGTCGGTAGCCCACTGGTCACCCACCCGAAAGTGCGCATGGTGTCGCTGACCGGCTCGATCGCCACCGGCTCGAACATCATTTCCAGCACCGCCGACAGCGTCAAACGCATGCACATGGAACTGGGCGGCAAGGCCCCGGTGATCATTTTCGACGACGCCGATATCGACGCCGCGGTGGAAGGCATTCGCACCTTCGGCTTCTACAACGCCGGGCAAGACTGCACTGCGGCCTGCCGCATCTATGCGCAGGAAGGCATCTACGAAAAATTCGTCGAGAAGCTCGGCGCGGCCGTCAGCAGCATCAAGTACGGCTTGCAGGATGATCCGTCGACCGAGCTCGGTCCATTGATCACCCCGCAGCACCGCGACCGCGTGGCCGGGTTCGTCGAGCGCGCCGTGGCGCAGCCGCACATCCGCTTGATCACCGGCGGCAAAGCCGTGGACGGCAACGGTTTCTTCTTCGAACCGACGGTGCTGGTCGATGCGCGGCAGGACGACGAAATCGTCCGTCGCGAAGTGTTCGGGCCGGTGGTGTCGGTGACCAAATTCACCGATGAAGCGCAGGTATTGGGTTGGGCCAACGATTCGGACTACGGCCTGGCATCGTCGGTGTGGACCGCCGACGTCGGTCGCGCCCATCGCTTGTCGGCGCGCCTGCAGTACGGCTGCACCTGGGTCAACACCCACTTCATGCTGGTCAGCGAAATGCCCCACGGCGGTCAGAAACTGTCCGGCTACGGCAAGGACATGTCCATGTATGGCCTTGAGGATTACACCGTCGTGCGCCATGTGATGTTCAAGCACTAAAAGCATCGCCAGCAGGCTGGCTCCCACCGTTTGGAATGCGTTTCCCTGTGGGAGCCAGCCTGCTGGCGATTGTGTCACTCCGGCTTCAGGGTAGAAACCGGCACTAAGCACCACCAGGCTCCACACCAAAGAAGTCAAAACAATAACCACCGATCCGGGCTGAGCCACCACGGCCCCGCCACGGCTTCGGACATCCGAAATCTGCCGATTTTCCGGAGCAAACACTATGAGTGCATCACCCGATCTCTCTGCCGACGTTGTCGATAGCGACGCCGAGCAACTACGTAAACTGGGTTATACGTCCAACTTCAATCGCAGCATGAGCCTGTGGGAAAACTTCGCCCTGGGCTTCACTTATCTGTCCCCGGTCGTCGGGGTTTATACCCTCTTCGGCCTGTGCCTCGCCGCGGGTGGCCCACCGATGTTCTGGGCCTACCTGCTGGTCGGTTGCGGCCAGTTACTGGTGTGCCTGATCTTCGGTGAAGTGGTGTCGCAGTTCCCGATTTCCGGTGGCGTGTACCCCTGGGCCCGTCGTTTGGTGGGCAAGCGCTGGGCGTGGATGGTCGGCTGGATCTACTCCATCGCCCTGTGCGTGACCATCGCTGCCGTTGCCGTGGGTGCGGGTCCCTACCTGGCCGCCATGATGGGCTTTGAACCGAACAACAACACCAACATCGTCATTGCCCTGTTCCTGACGCTGTTCGCCACGCTGGTCAACCTCAGCGGCACCAAAACGCTGGCGCGCATTGCCATGTTCGGCTTCCTCTGCGAACTGATCGGCGCGGTGATCGTCGGTGTCTACCTGTTGGTTTTCGAACGCCATCAGTCGCTCAGCGTGTTGTTCAACACCTTCGACATCAGCATCGATGGCTCGTACCTGCCCGCCTTCCTCACCGCGTCGCTGGCGGGGATGTTCCTGTACTACGGCTTCGAGGCCTGCGGCGACGTCGCCGAAGAAACGCCGAACCCGAGCAAGAAAATCCCGGTGGCCATGCGCATGACCATCTACATCGGTGGCATCGCCGCGATGTTCGCCTGCCTGGCGCTGATCCTCGCCGTGCCAGACATGCAAGCCGTGATCAACGGCACCGACAAGGACCCGGTCACCACCATCCTCAACAACGCCTTCGGCCCCGTGGGTTCGAAAGTGGTGATGGGCGTGGTCATGATTTCCTTCATCTCCTGCGTCATCAGCCTGCAAGCGGCGGCGAGCCGTCTGCTGTATTCCTATGCCCGTGACGAGATGGTGATCGGCAGCCGATTGCTGAAGAAGATTTCTCCTACGACCCAGGTTCCGGTTGCCGCACTGTTCGTGTCCGGTGTCCTGCCGGCCCTGATCATCATCCTCGGCTTCTTCCTGCAGGACGCTGTCGCCACCATCGTCAGCTTCGCCGCCATCGGCATCTACCTGGCGTTCCAGATGATCGTGCTCGCCGCGCTTTATGCACGCCTCAAAGGCTGGAAACCGAGCGGCAAATTCACCCTCGGTGCCTGGGGCTGGCTGGTGAACATCGGCGCACTGGCCTATGGCATCGGCGCCATCGTCAACATGGCCTGGCCACGTACCCCGGATGCGGCGTGGTACATCAACTACGCCATGGTCCTGAGCACCGCCATCGTCATTGGCCTGGGCCTGCTGTACATGTGGATCGCCAAGCCGTATGACCACGGTACGGCGCCTGCCGGGGATGCCTGGAAGGTGAGCCGCTAACGGTATTTGCCTGTTGAACGAACACCCTGCCTGCTGTGATGCGGGCAGGGTCAGGCTGCTGAATCGCTTGCGGTTTGACGGACATGAAAACCGCCCCTGAAGGCGGTTTTGCTTTTTAAGACATGTCACTTTTGCAGAGACAAAAGCAGAAAAAAACTACAGATTCGACCTTCATGAAAAACCCGCGATTCCTACATCACGCGTCGCCAGAGTAGACTTGGCGCCGCGAGCGCCTGACCGATAGGCTTTGTCCCGTCGCTGCACAATCAGCGACCCGGAGTCGAAGCCGGAACCTATCAACATGGCGCATCCGCGCCCCCATACGAGCTGGGGCATTTTTTTGCCTTTCAGTTTCGCGTTATGGCGGGCCGTGTGGCGCGGGCCTCTCGGCTTCCATGTTGATCGAGAATGTTCCGACTTCGAACGCCGCACGGTCCGCCACCCCAATCTGTCGAAGGATTCGTGGCGGCTCCTTTTTCAACATGGAGTCGAACAATGCACAAACACGCGTCAAATCCGTCTGACACTTATCCCAGCTTCATTCCTACCGTCTTCACCCGCCACAACCGTTTCCTCCACGCCTTCATCCAGGACCACCAAGCCTGGTTCTGCGCTCAGGACCTTGGCCGCCTGATGGGTCAACCATTGAACGAACGCCTCGTCCAGAAGCTCGACCCCGATCAGCGTCGCAGCGTTTGCTTGCTCAAGGACGGCAAGGTCGTCGATGCGTTGATGGTCAGCGAATCAGGCATGTACGCGCTGCTGGTTCACCACTTCATCCCGGAAAACCGCCATCTGAGGCAATGGTTGAGCAACGAAGTCGTGCCCATGCTGCGCAATGCGCAGACCACGTCACCGGAAAACCTGCCCAGCCTGAGCGCCTTGAATTGGGCCGGAGTTTCGGTGCCTCTGCTGCATTACCAACATCACGCCTGGGTAAAGTGGCGGGACATGCCTGAGTTGATGCAAGTACAACGACCCTATTCGGTTGCGGGCAGTTGCCACTGAGACTTGAGGCCCTAATGAAAACGGGGCGGACTCAAAAGTCTGCCCTGCTTGCCGAATGGCTACGGCATAGCAGTTTTCGGAAAGACTTGAACGGGAGTCGATAGCAGCGCTCACCCCGATGCCAGTGGGTGCCGGAGCACTCAGCCTCTTTAGAGGCAATCACTCGCAACATTTCCCTTCGTCCACTGCGGCACCACTGACTAGAGTGTCTTTTACCCGAACACGTGGTAACGGTTGACGAACATCGCAGTACACCCTAGGGTGTTTACGTGGTTTACAGCGTATACACTTTGAGGAAAGCCGCCATGGCCTCGCCCGTTCTATCTTTTCGCGTCGAAGAGTTTCTGGCTCAACAATTGGATCAACTGGCAGCAGCTACTGATCGCGATCGTCAATATCACCTCAAGCGCGCACTGGTGCGATACGTGGAAGCTGAGTCTTGGCACCTGCAAGCTATCAGCGAGGGTATAGCCGATGCAGATGCTGGGAAACTCACCGACCTGGACGCCGTGAAGGCTAAGTGGAAAAAACGTGCCGAACGTAGTACTGACTGAAAAAGCGGAAAGCGACCTCGACAATATTCATGACCACTACCGAGACGCTATTGGTGCAGACACCGCCATAAATATCATCTCGACGATTTTGCAGTCCTTTCAACAATTAGAGCTGTTTCCTGGATCAGGCAGACCTTCCGTAATGCCAGATGTGCGAGAACTGGTGCTCGATCGTTATCCCTTCATTGCACCGTATCGATTTGCCAACGGACAAATTCAAGTGTTGCGAGTACTGCATCAGCGAATGGCGCGCTCGCAAGATTGGTAAAAATGGCAATCAGCCGCGACAACCTTGCCGCGACTGAATGCCCCTTTTTTCAAAACCTCGAAACACTGCGCATCGCATCCACCAGATACCTCATCGCAATCCGGTCGCTCTCCGACAATTCGCGATAGCGCTCCACCAGTTTCATCTCTTCGGAATTGAGCCGGCGCCTTCGTCGCCCGCTGCCCAGGCACGGAAAGATTCCCAGCAGTTCGGTGATGCCTTGTACTTTCGACATGGACGATGTCCTTCTCTACGTCAAAGAAAACTTCAGAAACCGCATCGCCCTACCCTTTTCAGCAGCCTTCTCGTGCCGACTGAATCGCACCGGCCCGAAGGGCATAAACCGGTCATGCCCACAGAATAGAAATAATCCGGACGCTGAAAAGCGGTTTTTAGAGTAATTAGTCGAAAAAAGCAGAAATGCCCTCTAAATCAGACGCCACTGTCGGAAATGTTTCCCGACATGTCTTGTTTCATTGCCGCGCTAGCGTCGTGCCATCAATCAATTTTGCTCCGCCATCGAACGGTTTAAGCTATTCGGCATCTGTTTAAAGTCCGTTGTGTTTGGCCGAAGGCATGTCCGAACCCTTATTTCTGATCCAGCACGTGCCAGGAACGGCGCGGGATTGTTCACGACAGGTTGTATTTATGCACCGCAGGAATTTGCTCAAAGCCTCCATGGCCATCGCTGCCTACACCGGTCTGTCCGCCACCGGCCTGCTTGCCGCCCGCGCCTGGGCCGCCACCGGGGCTGCCGATGGTGAAGCCCAGGCCTTCGATTTCGAGTCGCTGAAAGTGCAGGCCAAGCAACTGGCCAGCAATCGCTATCAGGACACCAAGCAAGTGCTGCCACCGACCCTGGCGACCATGACCCCGCAGAATTTCAACGCGATCCGCTACGACGGCAATCATTCGCTGTGGAATGAATTGAACGGTCAGCTGGATGTGCAGTTTTTCCACGTCGGCATGGGTTTCAAGCAGCCGGTGCGCATGTACAGCGTCGATCCGAAAACCCGCATGGCCCGTGAAGTGCATTTCCGTCCGTCGCTGTTCAACTACGAGAACACCACGGTCGATACCAAGCAATTGACCGGAGACCTGGGTTTCTCCGGCTTCAAGCTGTTCAAGGCGCCGGAGCTGGACAAGCACGACGTGGTGTCGTTCCTGGGCGCCAGTTACTTCCGCGCGGTGGACGCCACTGGCCAGTACGGCTTGTCGGCCCGCGGCCTGGCGATCGATACCTACGCCAAAAAGCGTGAAGAATTCCCCGACTTCACCAAGTTCTGGTTCGAGACGCCGGACAAGGACAGCACCCGCTTCGTGGTCTATGCCCTGCTCGACTCGCCGAGCGCCACCGGTGCCTACCGCTTTGACATCGACTGCCAGGCCGAGCGCGTGGTGATGGAGGTCGATGCCAACGTCAATGCACGAACCGCCATCGAACAACTGGGCATTGCACCGATGACCAGCATGTTCAGCTGCGGCACCCACGAACGCCGCATGTGCGACACCATTCACCCGCAGATCCACGACTCCGATCGCCTGGCGATGTGGCGCGGCAACGGCGAGTGGATCTGCCGCCCGCTGAACAACCCGGCCACGCTGCAATTCAACGCCTTCGCCGACAAGGATCCGAAGGGTTTCGGCCTGGTGCAGACCGATCACGAGTTCGCCAGTTATCAGGACACCGTCGATTGGTACAGCCGCCGACCGAGCCTGTGGGTCGAACCGACCACCGCGTGGGGTGAAGGCTCCATCGATCTGCTGGAAATCCCTACGACCGGCGAGACACTCGACAACATCGTCGCGTTCTGGACCCCGAAAAAACCGGTGGCGCCCGGTGATTCGCTGAACTACGGCTACAAGCTCTACTGGAGCGCCCTGCCGCCGGTGGGCACACCACTGGCGCGGGTCAACGCAACACGTTCGGGCATGGGTGGTTTCACCGAAGGCTGGGCACCGGGCGAGCATTACCCGCAAGTCTGGGCCCGACGCTTCGCGGTGGACTTCACCGGTGGCGGCCTGGACCGCTTGCCGGAAGGCGCGGGCATCGAGCCGGTCGTGACCTGCTCGAATGGCCAGGTCAAGGACTTCAACGTGCTGGTGCTCGATGAGATCAAGGGCTACCGCATCACGTTCGACTGGTACCCGACCAACGACAGCGTGGATCCCGTGGAACTGCGCCTGTTCATCCGCACCCATGACCGCACGTTGAGTGAAACCTGGTTATACCAGTACTTCCCGCCAGCGCCGGACAAGCGCAAATACACCTGATCACGGGTTGCGCCCGCGCATCATTCGGTTTTCCGAACGCGACCTGCCGGTCGGTTCGGTTAACCGGATTATTCAACACTGAAAAATGCGAAAAATAAATTTAATCTCCTTATAAATCAATTATTTAACTCATTCAGCCTGGTCTGGCATGAGTCATGCTCTACACTTCTTCGACGAATGCCTGCGGTGCCAACACTCCAGGAGCTCAGGCATCCGCAGCACAAAAGGGCCGATGAACTGGCTCCATAAAAAAAACAATGTCGAGGAAAATTTGATGCGCATCGTTCCCCACATCCTGGGCGCAGCCATTGCTGCCGCTCTGATCAGCACGCCAGTTTTCGCCGCCGAACTCACCGGCACCCTGAAGAAGATCAAAGAGTCCGGTGTGATCACCCTCGGGCATCGCGACGCTTCCATTCCGTTTTCCTACATTGCGGACGCTTCCGGCAAACCGGTTGGCTACTCCCACGATATTCAACTGAAAGTCGTCGAAGCCATCAAAAAAGACCTGGACCTGCCTAACCTGCAAGTCAAATACAACCTGGTCACTTCGCAAACCCGTATCCCGCTGGTGCAGAACGGCACCGTGGACCTGGAGTGCGGTTCCACCACCAACAACGTCGAGCGTCAGCAGCAAGTTGACTTCTCCGTTGGCATCTTCGAAATCGGTACTCGCCTGCTGTCCAAGAAAGGCTCGGCGTACAAGGACTTCGATGACCTCAAAGGCAAGAACGTCGTGACCACCGCCGGTACCACGTCCGAGCGCATCCTCAAGTCGATGAACGCCGACAAGCAAATGGGCATGAACGTCATCTCCGCCAAAGACCACGGCGAATCCTTCCAGATGCTGGAATCGGGCCGTGCCGTCGCGTTCATGATGGACGACGCACTGCTGGCCGGTGAGGCTGCCAAGGCCAAGAAAGCGGATGACTGGGCCGTGACCGGCACTCCACAGTCCTACGAAATCTATGGCTGCATGGTGCGCAAGGGCGACGAGCCGTTCAAGAAAGCCGTGGATGACGCCATCAAGGCCACCTACGCTTCGGGCGAGATCAACAAGATCTACGAAAAATGGTTCATGCAGCCAATCCCGCCTAAAGGCCTGAACCTGAACTTCCCGATGAGCGACGAGCTCAAGGCCCTGATCGCCCATCCGACCGACAAAGCGGCTGACGACAAGAAATCCTGATTTCTGACTAACCTTATCTCCTGAGAGGGCCTCGGCCCTTTCGGGAGGTTGTCATTCCCTGCTGGCATTTCTGGAAACACTCGAACCGGTGGCTGTCGAGCCGATCGTGTGTGCCTGATCGAACTGACCTGTGTGTCACCCGATCGGGCGGGAACGGAGCTTTCCCCAGGCGGGTACTTGTACATCGATCGAATCCGAGGGGAGACCCTAATGAATTACAACTGGGACTGGGGCGTGTTCTTCAAGTCCACCGGCGTGGGCAGCGAGACCTATCTCGACTGGTACATCGCCGGTCTGGGCTGGACCATCGCCATCGCCATCGTGGCCTGGATCATAGCCCTGACACTGGGCTCGATCCTGGGTGTCATGCGTACCGTGCCGAATCGCATCGTATCGGGCATCGCCACCTGCTACGTCGAGCTCTTCCGTAACGTGCCGCTGCTGGTTCAGCTGTTCATCTGGTACTTCCTGGTGCCCGACCTGCTGCCGCAGAACCTGCAAGACTGGTACAAGCAGGACCTGAACCCGACGACTTCGGCCTTCCTCAGCGTCGTTGTCTGCCTGGGCCTGTTCACCACCGCTCGCGTCTGCGAACAAGTGCGTACCGGCATCCAGGCCCTGCCCAAAGGCCAGGAATCCGCGGCTCGCGCCATGGGTTTCAAGCTGCCACAGATCTACTGGAACGTGCTGCTGCCGCAGGCTTACCGGATCATCATTCCGCCGCTCACCTCGGAATTCCTGAACGTCTTCAAGAACACCTCCGTGGCCTCGTTGATCGGCCTGATGGAGCTGCTGGCGCAGACCAAACAGACCGCCGAGTTCTCCGCCAACCTGTTCGAAGCCTTCACCCTGGCAACGCTCATTTACTTCACCCTGAACATGAGCCTGATGTTGCTGATGCGTCTGGTCGAGAAGAAAGTCGCCGTACCGGGCCTGATCTCCGTGGGGGGTAAATAATGGAACTCGACTTCTCGGGCATCATCCCGTCCCTGCCGGGCTTGTGGAACGGCATGATCATGACCCTGCAACTGATGGCGCTGGGCGTCGTCGGCGGGATCATCCTCGGCACCATCCTGGCGCTGTGCCGTCTGTCCCACAGCAAATTGCTGTCGAACCTGGCCGGTGCCTACGTCAACTACTTTCGCTCGATTCCGCTGCTGCTGGTGATCACCTGGTTCTACCTGGCGGTGCCGTTCGTGCTGCGCTGGATCACCGGCGAAGACACCCCGATCGGCGCGTTCGCTTCGTGCATCGTGGCCTTCATGATGTTCGAAGCGGCGTACTTCTGCGAAATCGTCCGGGCCGGCGTGCAGTCGATTCCCAAGGGCCAGATGGGCGCTGCCCAGGCGTTGGGCATGACCTATGGCCAGATGATGCGCCTGATCATCCTGCCGCAGGCGTTCCGCAAGATGACCCCGCTGTTACTGCAGCAGAGCATCATCCTGTTCCAGGACACGTCGCTGGTGTACGCGGTGGGCCTGGTGGACTTCCTCAATGCCTCGCGCGCCAGTGGCGACATCATTGGCCGTTCCAATGAGTTCCTGATCTTCGCAGGTCTCGTGTACTTCATCATCAGCTTTGCCGCCTCGCAGCTGGTCAAGCGTCTGCAAAAAAGGTTTGCCGTATGATCTCTATCAAGAATGTCAACAAGTGGTATGGCGACTTCCAGGTACTGACTGACTGCAGCACCGAGGTCAAAAAAGGCGAAGTGATCGTGGTGTGCGGGCCGTCCGGCTCGGGCAAATCGACCCTGATCAAATGCGTCAACGCCCTGGAACCGTTCCAGAAAGGTGACATCGTGGTCGATGGCACGTCCATCGCCGACCCGAAGACCAACCTGCCGAAACTGCGTTCCCGCGTGGGCATGGTGTTCCAGCACTTCGAGCTGTTCCCGCACCTGACCATCACCGAAAACCTGACCATTGCGCAGATCAAGGTATTGGGCCGCAGCAAGGAAGAAGCCACCAAGAAAGGCCTGCAACTGCTTGAGCGCGTCGGTCTTTCGGCCCACGCCCACAAGCACCCTGGCCAGTTGTCCGGTGGTCAGCAGCAGCGCGTGGCGATTGCCCGGGCGCTGGCGATGGACCCGATCGTCATGCTGTTCGACGAGCCGACCTCGGCACTGGACCCGGAAATGGTCAACGAAGTGCTCGACGTGATGGTGCAACTGGCCCACGAAGGCATGACCATGATGTGCGTGACCCACGAAATGGGCTTCGCCCGCAAGGTCGCTGACCGGGTGATCTTCATGGACGCCGGCAAAATCATCGAAGACTGCAAGAAAGAAGAGTTCTTCGGCGACATCAACCACCGTGCCGAGCGTACGCAGCACTTCCTGAACAAGATTCTGCAGCACTAAAAACCACGCTCGCCTCGCCACCTGTTGGGGCGAGCCTGCTCGCGATGAGTTCAAAGACACCGCGTACATTCAGAATGAACGCGTCATCGTTGACGACCATCGCGAGCAGGCTCGCTCATACAGTGTTCAGGCAAGCGCTGGTTGACCCAAGGCATCTGTGATGAAATGCGACCCCACCCCCTATCGCGCCCCGCCGCCATCACTCGCCGTGAAACCCCGTCTGATTCGTCATTTGTTCCTGCCGCCACTGATCATCGCGCTGATGATCGGATTGGGCTACGTCGGCTTCTGGATCAGTGAGCACTACGGCATTCGCAGCCTGGGCGAGAACGGCCAGCGTCAGCTGGAGTTGCATGCCCGCGCCGTCGAGAGCGAAATCAGCAAATACACCTACCTGCCCAGCCTGCTGGAACTTGAATCCAGTGTCTCGCAGTTGCTGGCCGACCCGACCCCGGAACACCGGCAAACGGTCAATGATTACCTTGAAGGCCTGAACCGGCGCAGCCGCAGTCGGGCCATCTATGTGATGGACACCACCGGTCGCGTCCTGGCCACCAGCAACTGGCGCGATGTCGACAGTTACCTGGGCGAAGACCTGTCCTTCCGGGCCTATTTCCAGAATGCCGTACGCGGCCAGCCGGGGCGCTTCTATGGCATCGGCAGTACCAACGGCGAGCCCGGCTACTACCTGGCCCATGGCCTGGAAGAGCACGGCAAGATCATTGGCGTCGCCGTGGTCAAGGTTCGCCTCGAAGCCATGGAAGAGCGCTGGCAACGGGCGCGCCTGGAAGCCTTCGTCAGCGACGAGAACGGCATCATCATCCTGTCCAGCGACCCGGCGCGGCGGCTCAAATCCGTGGTGCCGCTGAGCGACGAGACCAAGGAAAAACTGGCCCGCAGCCTGCAGTACTACTGGTTCCCGTTGAACGAACTGCAGCCCCTGGCCCGGGAAACCCTGTCCGAAGGCGTGGAAAAACTGACCTTCCCCGCCAACAGCGAGCTGGACTCCGATGAAGAAAACATCAGCTATCTGGCGCAAACCCGGCCGTTAAGCGATACCCCATGGAATTTCACCTTGCTCACGCCGCTGCAGGATCTGCGCCGCGAAGCGATCAATCAGGGCATTCTGGTGGCGGTGGCCTTCGCCCTCGTGGCGTTCCTGCTGATCGCCTGGAATGAACGCCGCAAGGTGATTTCCACACGCCTCGCCGCCCGCGAAGCCTTGCAGGAAGCCAACAATCAACTGGAGCGTCGGATTACCGAACGCACCGTCGACCTGCGTGCCAGCAACGAACGGCTCAAGGGGCAGATCCGCGAACGGCGTCACGCCGAAGAGACCTTGCGCCGCGCCCAGGATGAACTGGTGCAGGCCGGGAAGCTCGCCGCCATCGGCCAGATGTCCACCAGCATCGCCCACGAATTGAACCAACCGCTGGCGGCACTGCGCACCCTGTCCGGCAACACCGTACGCTTTCTGGAGCGCGGTCAGCTGGATGTGGCCAGCACCAACCTCAAGACCATCAATGAACTGATCGACCGCATGGGGCGGATCACCGCGAGCCTGCGCGCCTTCGCCCGACGCGGTGACGACAAGGGCCAGGCGTGCCTCGGCAAAGCCGTGGAGGCCGCCTTGCAGTTGCTCGGCAGTCGCGTGGAAAACGCCCATCTGCAACTGCACCGCCATTTCGACGACGTACAACTGCAGATCGACCAGACGCGCCTGGAGCAGATTCTGGTCAACCTGATCGGCAACGCCCTCGATGCCATGCAGGCGCAACCGCAACCCGAGTTGTGGCTCGAGGGTGAAGTGTTCGAAGGCAAGTATCGACTGCGCGTCAGGGACAACGGCCATGGCATCGACGCCGAAGCGCGCAAGCACTTGTTCGAACCCTTCTTCACCACCAAACCCGGTGAACAAGGGCTGGGCCTGGGCCTGACCCTTTCCGCGAGCCTGGCCGCCGCCACCGGCGGCCACCTGGGCGTCGAACACCCCGCCAGCGGTGGTACCGCTTTCGTCCTCGGTTTACCGTTGGTAAGCCCCACTCCCGCCGAGCCCATATGAACAACGACCTTAGTGTGCTGATCGTCGAAGACGACCCCCATGTGCTGCTCGGCTGCCAGCAGGCGCTGACCCTGGAAGACATTCCCTGTATCGGCGTAGGCAGCGCCGAAGAAGCCCTGGAGCGGGTCGGCGACAATTTTGCCGGCATCGTCATCAGCGACATTCGCCTGCCGGGCATCGATGGCCTGGAACTGTTGAACCGGCTCAAGGCCCGCGACCGCAGCCTGCCGGTGGTGCTGATCACCGGCCACGGCGACATCTCCATGGCCGTGGGCGCGATGCAGAAAGGCGCCTATGACTTCATGGAAAAACCCTTTTCCCCGGAGCGTCTGGTGGACGTAGCCCGCCGCGCCCTGGAACAACGCAGCCTGGCGCGGGAGGTCACGTCGTTGCGTCGGCAACTGGCCGAACGCGATTCCCTCGAAGGCCGGATCATCGGTCGCTCGCCGGCCATGCAGAATCTGCGCGAGTTGATCGCCAACGTCGCCGATACCTCGGCCAACGTGCTGATCGAAGGCGAAACCGGCACCGGCAAGGAACTGGTTGCCCGTTGCCTGCATGATTTCAGCCGCCGACACAGCAAACAGTTCGTCGCCTTGAACTGTGGCGGCCTGCCGGAAAACCTCTTCGAAAGTGAAATTTTCGGTCACGAAGCCAACGCCTTCACCGGCGCGGGCAAGCGGCGCATCGGCAAGATCGAGCACGCCGACGGCGGCACGCTGTTCCTCGACGAAGTGGAAAGCATGCCCCTGCCCTTGCAGATCAAACTGCTGCGCGTGTTGCAGGAGCGCACCCTCGAACGACTCGGTTCGAACCAGAGCGTGGCGGTCGATTGCCGGGTGATCGCCGCGACCAAGTCGGACCTCGTCGAGTCGAGCAAGGCCGGCGAATTCCGCAGCGACCTGTATTACCGCCTCAACGTGGTCACCCTGGAACTGCCACCGCTGCGCGAACGTCGCGAAGACATCCTGCAATTGTTCGAGCATTTCCTTCAGCAGTCGTCCCTGCGCTTTGACCGTGCCGCGCCGGAACTGGATAACCAGACCCTGTCGAACCTGATGAGCCACGACTGGCCGGGCAACGTGCGCGAACTGCGCAACGTTGCCGAACGCTTTGCCCTGGGTCTGCCGGCCTTCAAGAAAACCGGCGCCAGCGCCGGCAATCAGGGCCTGGCCTTTGCCGAAGCGGTGGAAGCCTTCGAACGCAACCTGCTCAGCGATGCCTTGCAACGCAGCGGCGGCAACCTGACCCAGGCCAGCCAGGAACTGGGCATGGCCAAGACCACCTTGTTCGACAAAGTGAAGAAGTACGGGTTGAGCCACTGATGGACTTGATACTCAAGGCGACCCTGGGCGCGGCGGTGGTGGTCATCCTCGCTGCGCTGGCCAAGACCAGAAACTATTACATCGCCGGTCTGGTGCCGCTGTTTCCCACTTTTGCCCTGATCGCCCATTACATCGTCGGCAAGGGCCGTTCCCTGGAAGACCTTAAGACCACCATCCTGTTTGGCATGTGGTCGATCATTCCGTATTTCGTCTACCTGGCCACGCTCTACGTGATGGTGGACCGGATGCGCCTGGAGGCTTCTCTCGCGGTGGCCGCAGTCGCCTGGTTGATGGCGGCGGCCGTGGTTGTCTCGGTCTGGGTTCGCCTGCACACCTGACTTCCCCCTTTGTGGGTTTGGCCCATCCCTTGCATTTACCCTCAAAAGCCCTCTCGGCCGGCCTTCAGGCTGGATGAACCTGCGGGGGCGACCGCCAAAGGGTAAATCCTGACTGTGAACATCGTTATTGCAAACCGAAAGGCGCCACGCCCATGACCTTCACTGTAATCGTGCTGGTGGCGTGTTCCATTGTGATGGACGTCATTGGCCAGCTCTGTTTCAAACTCGGCCTGGACCGATTGCCGGAGCTCGAAGGCGGGTTTCGCCTGAATGCGTTCTGGGGCCAGGTGTTCAACGCGCCGCTGCTGTGGTGCGGGATCGGCGCCTTTGTGGTCGAGTTTCTGGTCTGGCTCGAAGCCCTGTCCCGGGCGCCGCTGAGCCTGCTGTTTCCGGCGGCGGCGCTGGCTTACTGCGGCGTGGTGCTGGCGAGCAGAGTGATCCTCGGTGAAACCGTCAGTCGCCGTCGCTGGGCAGGTACGCTGGTGATCTCGGCGGGCGTGATGCTCGTGTGTGTCGCTCATGGATGAGGGTCAATCGATGATCGACAGCAAGACGGGCTGGCTGCACGAACGGCTCGGCACCCTCGTTCTCTGGGCCTTGCTGATCGGCTTCGAAAGCGCTGGCCAGATCGCCAGCAAAGTCGGCGGCGATCAACTCGGGCAGATGGACTTCACCCTGCAATGGCTGTTGGCCGTGGCCGACAATCCCGGGGTGTGGGTGGCGATCGCCTGCTACATCGGCGCGTTCTTCGTCTGGATGCTGATTCTGCGACGCAGCAGCCTGTCCCTGGCGTTCCCCCTCAGTTCACTGGTGTTTGTCGGAGTACTGCTGGGGTCATGGCTGGGGCTGGGAGAACAGATCAGCGTGCTGCACTGGGTGGGTGTGGCGGTGATCATGGGCGGGGTGGCGTTGCTGGCCGAGGGTGAGCAAACCTGAAGCTACCGCGACGTTTGTGGCGAGGGCGCTGACTCCCTCGCCACACCCTCTCATTTGAACTTGTAGGCAATCGCCACCTGCGCTTCACCCTGGTTGGTATCGCCAACGGCTTTGACAATGCTGCTGTCCGCCGCCGAACCCGTCAGGTGGATCCAGCTCGCGCTGGTCAGCAGCGACCAATGGGGCGCCAACGGGAACTCGAAACTCTGGGTCAGCGCCACGTTCTGCAACCCGCCGCCGGCGTTGTAGCGACGAATCCCCGAAGCCTGTGACTCGTCACTGCTGACGCCGAAGTAGGTCTGGGTTTGTCGGGCATCGGTGAAATGCGCGGTCAGGTTCGTGCTGCCGATCACCCCGCCACCCAGCGGATAACCCACCTCGCCACCGACCCTTCCCAGCACCCCACCCTGCCCGCTGCCGCCGCCCACTGCCTGGCCGACCGAGGCAAACACCCGCCAGAAGTCGGCCGGTGCGTACTGCACGAACCCGCCCACCTCGGCCATGTCCGGCACATCGCGCAAGCCGCGCAAGGTCCCGTTCGCGGTTCGGCCCGGCAGGTAGTTCGCATAAGGCCCGGCGCTGAAACCGTTGGCCTTGAAGGCACTCCAGGTCAGCCCGTCGTCAGTGCCGAGACTGACATCGCCCCAGTCCAGATCGAGGTACGGCACGGGTCGGGTTTCGTATCGACTGCCGGTCGGATCATGGGGTTCATAGCTCAGGCCCAGCCCGGCTTCGCCGGTGAGGCCATCAGCGTTGGCGTTGATGGAAAGACAGGTCAGCGCGGTAAAGAGCGCAACGGTAATCCTCGACATGAGGTCATTCCTTATACGGTACATGCGCGCATCAATCCCTGAATCGATGCCATCAGGCAAGCACTCATGTTGTTTGTAGCGACCTACAAAAATTGTAGCTTCACCAACGCGAACACAGGCCGGAACCCCAGCCCCGCTGGGCCGGACGTGATTGGCACAGTCCCTGCTCTACCCCGTTGGCAAGCGCAAACAGCGCGAAACGCTCAATAGGTACAACAGATGATTGACTGGCATATCGTGTGTGATTTCGACGGGACCATCACCCGCACCGACGTGATCGACAGCATCCTCCAACGATTCGCCGACCCCAGCTGGGAAACGATCGAAGAGGAGTGGCTGGCAGGCGACATCGGTTCCCGTGAATGCCTCAGTCGCCAGCTCGCACTGGTCAAGGCCACCCCGACCGAACTGCTCGGGTTCTTCGACGGCATCGACATCGACCCGGACTTTCCTGACTTCGTCGACCACGTCATCGGCCTCGGCGCGTCCCTTGAAGTGGTCAGCGACGGCATCGAACAAGGCATCGCGCGCATCCTGGCGCGCCACTACGTCAGCCTCCTGCCGATCCTTGCCAACCGCTTGCGTCAGGTCGATCACGACAGCTGGCGCATCGACTTCCCGTACGCCAACGATGCCTGCCGCGCCGCTGCCGGCAACTGCAAATGCAAATCCACGCCCAAGGCCAAGCGCGTGCTGGTGATCGGTGACGGCCAGTCCGACATGTGCGTGGCCGCCACCGCCGATTTCGTGTTCGCCAAGGATCGCCTGGCCGAGCACTGCGAGCGCAACGGCATTGCCTTTGCGCGCTTCGACAGCTTCGCCGAACTGCCGGCCCTGTTGGCCCTTTTACCCAACGCCAACGCCGCCAACGCCACCTCTTTCAACGCAGAAACACAGGAACTTTTCCACCATGTCTGATATTCGAATCGCCACCGCCGAAGACCAAATCCTGCTGGAAAAGGAAGCCAAGTATTGCTCCTACGGCGACACCGTTCACTACATCGAGCCGCCGCGCATTTTCAGTCGCTGCGAAGGCTCGTACGTCTGGGACACCAGTGACCAGGCTTATCTCGACCTGCAAATGTGGTACTCGGCGGTCAACTTCGGTTACGCCAACCCGCGCCTGAACAATGCGCTGAAACAACAGATCGACACCCTGCCGCAGATCGCCAGCCAATACCTGCACAAAGGCAAGATCGAGCTCTCGGAAATGATCGCCGTGGACGCCAAGAAGAAGTTCGGCCTCGACGGTCGCGTGCACTTCAACGTCGGCGGCTCGCAGTCCATCGAGGACTCGTTGAAAGTCGTGCGCAACGCCACCAACGGCAAGAGCCTGATGTTCGCCTTCGAAGGCGGTTATCACGGCCGTACCCTCGGCGCCTCGTCGATCACCTCCAGCTATCGCTATCGCCGCCGTTACGGTCACTTCGGCGAGCGCGCCAATTTCATTCCGTTCCCGTACCACTTCCGTGGCCCCAAGGGCATGACCAAGGAAGAGTACGGCAGCCACTGCGTGCAGCAATTCGCCCGCTTGTTCGAGACCGAATACAACGGCGTCTGGGACCCGAAAGTCGGCCAGAGCGAATACGCCGCGTTCTACGTCGAACCGATCCAGGGCACCGGCGGCTACGTGATCCCGCCGATGAACTTCTACAGCGAACTCAAGCACGTGCTGGACCAGCACGGCATTTTGATGGTGGTCGACGAAATCCAGATGGGCTTCTACCGTACCGGCAAGTTGTGGTCGATCGAGCACTTCGACGTCAAACCGGACGTGATCGTCTTCGGCAAGGCCTTGACCAACGGTCTCAATCCGCTGGGCGGCATCTGGGCCAGGGAAGAGTTGATCAACCCTAAAGTCTTCCCGCCGGGCTCCACCCACTCGACCTTTGCCTCCAACCCCCTGGGCACGGCGGTGGGTCTGGAAATGTTCAAGATGACCAGCGAAGTCGACTACGGCGCGATGGTCATGAACAAGGGCAAGTACTTCCTCGAAGGCCTGAAAGATTTGCAGAAACGCTACCCGATCATCGGCGACGTCGATGGCCTGGGCCTGGCCCTGCGCTGCGAAATCTGTGGCCCGGACGGCTTCACGCCGGACAAGGCGACCCTGGATTTCATGGTCGAAGAAGGCATGAAGGGCGACATCGAAATCGACGGCAAACGCCTGGGCCTGATCCTCGACGTCGGCGGTTACTACAAAAACGTGATCACCCTGGCCCCATCGCTGGAAATCAGCTACCCGGAAATCGACCTCGGCATCGCCCTGCTCGATCGCCTGCTGCACCGAGCGATGAAACGATGAACGCGACGGTTTCACCGGATGCGATTGACATGGGCGAAGGCCGCGCCGGGTTTGTCCTCGGCAGCGGCGAGGTCGCGGTGTTGTTGATCCACGGCCTCACCGGCACCCCGACGGAACTGCGTCGGGTGGCCATGGGCCTGGCGAAAGCCGGGCACACGGTCTATGTGCCGACCCTGGCCGGCCACTGCGGGGGCAACGCCGACCTGCAAGCCACCGGCTGGCGTGACTGGTACGAAAGCGCCCGCAACACCTTCGTCGGTATACGACGCAAGCATGAGCGCGTGTTCGTCGGCGGCTTGTCGATGGGCGCGGTACTGTCGATGTACCTGGCCGCCGAACACCCCGGGCAAATCGAAGGCTTGATGCTGTACTCCACCACCCTGCGCTACGACGGCTGGAGCATCAACAAACTGGCGTTCCTCACGCCGCTGCTGATGAGAATCCCGTTCGGCGTGCACCTGTGCAGCTTCGAAGAAAAACCGCCCTATGGCATCAAGAATGAACGCCTGCGAGCGATCGTCGAGCGCCAGATGAAAGAAGGCGAAAGCAGCCAGGCCGGTTTGCTGACCATGGAAGGCGTGACCGTGCGCGAACTGCACCGACTCAACGCAGTGGTGAAAAAGCGCATGCCGTCGATCACCACACCCACGTTGGTTCTGCACTCCCTGGAGGACGACATCACCAGCCGCTGGAACGCCGACTATGTCGAACGCAAGCTCGGCGGGCCGGTGGTCAAGGTCATGCTGGACGACTGCTATCACATGATCACCGTCGACCTGCAATACCACCGGGTGATTGAACTGAGCGTCGACTTCATCCAGCGGCGCTTCATCCAGCAAATCTCCGAGCCACAGCCCCTGCCACAGGACCATCGGCAACTGGCCTGACCCCCCTGGCGACCCCGGCAGCAGACGGGTCGCCACAGACGGGGCAATGTCGGCTACTGTATTGCATCAGGCTTCACGATTTATCCCGAAATGGCTTTCGACAAGCGAAACCCGATGACCAGACACCGCCCCTCCAACACCCGCCCCTTTGCCCTCTCCGGCTGGAGCCTGCAACGCAAACTGGTGCTGGCCTTCTGGCTGGTCAGCGTGATCCCGACCATGATCGCCGCCGAACTCGCGGCCACCACCCTGTCGCAGATTTTCGACAGCAACGTACGGATCTGGCTGCAGGAATCGACCAAGATCGTCGAAGACGAAATCGGCGAAATCCTGCGAGACAATGCACGGGCCGCACAGTTGTTCCTGCGTTACAGGCGCCCACCCATCGATCAACTGTCAGGCCAGAACGACAAGCTGACCGCCGACATCGCCGACGCCATCGGCATCGACGTGGTGGCGCTGGTGCGCAACAGCGATCACAAAGTGCTGTTCAGCACCGCCTCCGACGACATCGTCCGGCAAATCAGCCTCGCCCCCAAAGCCGTTCTGCAAACCCTGCAAGTCGGCGGTATCGCCACCGGCACGGTGGTCTCGACCTTCGAGACAGAGCAGGCCGGTGTCGAGTACAAACTGCTGGTGGCCACTTACCTGGACCGAAATTTCCTCACCAGCGTGGCCGAGGTGCATTCCCTGGACCTGCGGTTGTACCTGGCCAAGGCCAATGACTTCGCGGAAGTGTTCTCCTCCCAGCGCTTCGAAGATCACCCGTCGGCCGTACCGGAAAAAATCGAACAGATCCTGCGCGCCACCCGGGAACCGACCGAGCAGTTCACCAATCGCTACAGCGGCATCTACCGCCCGATCTTCAATGAAGAAGGTGAGCTGCAAGGCGTGATTTTCAGCGGCCTGCTACGCCACAGCAGCCTGTTGGGACTGGTCAATCAAAGCAACCTGTTCATCCTGATATTCCTGCTCAGCTCGGCGGCGTCCCTGACGGTCGGCTGGCTGGTCTCGCAGCGCCTGACCAAACCCTTGCGCGGGCTCTCCAACGGCGTTCAAGCCGTGATCGCCGGCGACTACCGCCAACGCTTGCCGGTGACCGGCGGCGACGAACTGGCGGAACTGAGCAGCACCTTCAACCACATGAGTGAGCGCCTCGGCGAGTTGCAGCATCTCGAATCGCAGCTGCGTCGCCGCGATCGCCTGCATGCCCTGGGCGAAGTCGCGATGGGCCTGGCCCATGAAATCCGCAATCCACTGGGCATCATCAAAACCGCCACGCAACTGCTGCATCGGCGCGCCGACCTGCCCGAAAGCGACAAGCGGCATCTGGAATACGTGGTCAGCGAAGTCAGCCGGATCAATGACCTGATCACCGACTTCCTCGATTTTGCCAAGCCCAGCGCACCGATGCGTTCGACCCAATCGGCGCGACCGCTGGTGGATGAACTGGCCGGGTTCTGCGCGCCGGAACTGGCCAGCCACCACATCGACGTGCGCATCGACGATCAGGCTCCCGGCGCCACGGTTTACGCCGACGCACGGCAATTGAAGCAGGCCGGCCTGAACCTGATCGTCAACGCCATCGACGCCATGCCAGACGGTGGACACCTGACCCTGGGCATCAGCCGCGATGGCCCCTACATCGTGATCAGCATCAGCGACACTGGCGAGGGCATCGAACCGGACATGCTCGAACGCATCTTCACACCGTTCGTCACCACCAAGGCCTCTGGCACCGGGCTGGGTCTGGCGAAGGTCTTCTCGATCATGGAAAGTCATGACGGACGCATCGAATGCGCCAGCGAAAAACAGGCCGGGGCCACCTTCAGCCTGTACATTCCGGCCAATGGTGCCGACTTCGACGAGGGCAGCGATGACACATAACGTACTGGTGGTCGATGACGAGCCCAAGCTCTGCGACCTGCTCACCTCGGCGTTGAGCCAGAACGGCATCAGCGTCTTCACTGCCGGCAACGGCCTGCACGCGCTCAAGGTGCTGGAGGTCGAAGACATCGACCTGGTCATCAGCGACTGGCGCATGCCCGGCATGGACGGCCCGCAATTGCTGGCGGAAATCAAAAGCCGTTTCCCGCAACTGCCGGTGATCGTCATGACCGCCTACAGCACGGTGAAAAACGCCGTGCAGTCGATGCGCAACGGCGCCTTCGACTACATCGCCAAACCGTTCGACATCGATGAACTGGACATCACCGTCAGCAAGGCCCTGCAGTTTCGCGACATTCTCAAAGACAACCAGCGCCTGCGCGCCGAACTCGATGAACACCAGCAGATCGACAGCCTGATCGGCGACAGCCCGAGCTTCCGCCGGGTGCTGCAGGCGATCGATTCAGTGCGCGAAAGCAACGCGACGATCCTGCTGACCGGCGAAAGCGGCACCGGCAAGGAAATGGTCGCCCGCGCGATCCACAAGCACGGCAATCGCGCCGACAAACCCTTCGTTGCGGTGAACTGCGCGGCCATCCCCGAAGGCTTGCTGGAAAGCGAAATGTTCGGCCACCGCAAAGGGGCCTTCACCGGCGCCGTGACCGACCGGATCGGACGGTTCCAGCAGGCCGACAAGGGCACGCTGTTTCTCGATGAAATCGGCGAAATGCCCCTGGCCCTGCAGGCGAAAATCCTTCGGGCCTTGCAAGAGCGGGTGATCGAACCGGTGGGCGATCCCCGCGAGCGCAAGGTCGATGTGCGGGTCATCGCCGCCACCAATAAAAACCTGCTCGAAGCGGTGGCCAACAAGGAGTTTCGCGAAGACCTCTACTATCGGCTCAACGTGTTCCCGATTCCCCTGCCGGCCCTGCGTGAACGCGTCGAAGACATCGCCCCGCTGGCCCGGCATTTCGCCCATTCGCTGGGCGCTGCCGCCGGCAAGCGCATCACCGGCTTCAGCCCGCAAGCGCTACAGGCCATGGCCCATTATTCATGGCCGGGGAACATCCGCGAACTGCAAAACTGTGTGGAGCGCGCCACCATCGTCGCCTCGGGGACGGTGATTGAAGACGATGATCTGCCGGCGTACCTGTTTGCTTCGTCGCCGGCCGGCAGCGGCGCCATTCTCAACGAGGGCACCAGCGTGCCGCCGGATCTGGACGCCGCGTTGGCGGAAGTCGAAAAGGCCTACATTCTGGCGGCGCTGGCACAGAGCAACGGCGTACAGGCCGCCGCCGCGCAGTTAATCGGAATCTCCGAGCGCAGCTTCTGGTACAGGCTGAAAAAACTCGGGATTCATGTGGACAAGATCGTGCGCTGAGCCAGGAAACACACTGCCCTCTGTGGGGGCGAGCTCACTCGCGATAGCGGTAGACCGGTCAAGCATGAAGTTGAGGCCGATGACCCCTTCGCGAGCAAGCGCCCACAGTAACCGCGCTTGCCACAGGATCAGCTGACGGTTCCGCCCTTCGCTTCACTCATGATCTGCCGGATCGCCCCGACGAAGGTTTCCACCGGTTGCCCGCCCGTGACCGCGTACTGGCCGTTGAAAACCACCGTCGGTACCGAGTTCACCCCGCGTGACAGCCATCGCTGTTCCTCTTCGCGAACCGCGTTGGCGAATTCATCCGACGCCAGAATCGCCTCGGCCCGTTGCCGGTCCAGGCCGACACTTTGCGCAATCTGCGCCAATTGAACGGGGTCGGACGGGTTACCGCCATCGCTGAAATACGCCTTGAACAAGGCCTCTTTCAGCGGCAACTGCAAGCCTTCCAGCGCCGCCCAATGCAGCAGGCGGTGCGCATCGAAGGTGTTGTAGATCCGGCTGTTGGCGTCCGTGCGAAAGGCAAACCCGAGCTCGGCACCGCGCGCGCGGATCATCTCGCGATTTTTCTGTGACTGCTCCGGTGTCGAACCGTACTTCTCGGTGATGTGCTCGGTGATGTTCTGCCCTTCGGGGCCCATCTTCGGGTTCAGTTCGAACGGCTGGAAACTGATCTCGGCCCGGACCTCGTCGCGCAGGATCTCCAGGGCGCGGGTCAGGCCGTATAGACCGACGACGCACCATGGGCAGGACACGTCGCTGACGAAATCGATTTTCAAGGGGCTGCTCATCACACACCTCGCTGGCGGGAAACACGTCGTAAAGCTCGAACGATACACCTGAATGCCGGCGAAGCGGATGACGCGGTACAGCAGGCACGCCGCCATTGCTGGCAGGCCTGCGCCTACAGAGGGATCAGGGGAGTCACAGCAGATTGTGTTCGGCCACCGGCTCGATCTGCGCCCAATGCGAGGTGTCCTCGCGATGAGCCCGCAAGTACGGCAACACCGCCGCCAGCAACGGCGCCTTGAACGCCTCCTGAAAGCGGTGGGCCAGCCCCGGTATCAAGATCAACTCACTGCCACGCAAATGCGCGGCCAGGTGCACGCCATGCATCACCGGCAACAACGGATCGGCCGTGCCATGCACCACCAGCGCTGGAACGCGTAACTGGTTGAGCAACGCCACACGGCTCGGCTCGGCCAGGATTGCCATGATCTGGCGTTTCACCCCTTCGGGATTGAACGCCCGGTCATAGGACACGGCCGCCTGATGCAACAGCGCCTGACGATCATCGGTCACCATCGGACTGCCCAGCGCCGCCAGCAGATCGGCCTGTTGCTCCAGGGCAACTTCACGATTGGGCGCGCCACGCCGCGCAAGCAACTGCACCAACGCCTCACTCGGCGCCGGCAAGCCTTCGGCCCCGGAGCTGGTCATGATCAGGGTCAGGCTCTCGACCCGCTGCGGCGCCATGGCTGCCATGTGCTGGGCGATCATGCCGCCCATGCTGGCCCCCAATACGTGGAATTGCTCGATGTGCAAGGCATCCATCAGCCCCAGGCCATCCTCGGCCATGTCGGTCAGCGAGTACGGCGACGACACCGGCAAGCCGAGCTTGTAGCGCAACACTTCGAAGGTCAGGTTGGCTTCGACCGGCGGTTGCCGCCAGGTGGACAAGCCGACATCGCGATTGTCATAACGGATCACCCGGAAGCCCTGCTGACACAGCGCGACCACCACCTCGTCCGGCCAGTGAATCAACTGCCCGCCCAGGCCCATCACCAGCAGCAAGGCCGGATCGGAGGCGCGGCCAATGCTCTGGTACGCCAGGCTCACCTGGGCCAGGTCTGCCCGTTCGGTCGGGACATTGACGTCACAACGAGACGCCGCCCATGACGGCAGGCCCAACAACGCGGCCATAAAAAAGACTGTTGATAAAAACAAAGCACGCATGAAGAAACACCGAAACGCAGAACCCCAGTAGAGCGCGAGTCTGATGAAATTTGTTCAAGCGCGCTGCCACAGTTCGATGACAGTTTGATGAAGAGTGCCGGGCGGTCATCAGGGCACGTCCAGCGCCACACGATAACTATGTACCGCCATGCCGCTTTCCCACCGACCTCTAATGGCTCCGATTTTTCACCCATCGGAGTTTTTCTTCATGTTCGAATCAACGAACGCACCGCTGGCCGACTTCGGCATCGTCCCCCCGTTGGCCCACGGCACGGACGACAACCTGCACCTGAGCGCCTCGGCACGCTGGAACGACTGCCGCGAACAGTGGCTGGCCCTCATGGCGCAGAACCCGCAAGACCCCCTGACCGCGAACTGGTGGCAGGCACGCGCACGCGGCACCGACCTTTCACGCAAGGCACAGGCCATCCGCTTGTATCGCCAGCATTTCGAAGCATCGTGCCAGTTGGCATTTGCCCAGGGCACCTTGAATGCCGAGCAGCTCAACCTGCTGCTGGACCTCGTCACCCCGGCAGTGCAAACGAGCTCCCCCGAGATCCTGGTTTACGTCGAGACCCTGTCGCTCAGGGGCGACAGCGGTCTGACTGACGAACTTCGGGGGGCCCTGGCCATTACCCGCAATACCGACCAACCGGTCACCCAGTTGCTGTATCTGCCGTCTCGGCAAGTGCCCTGGATGATCTTTGAAAATCGCAACAGTCTGGAACGCTGGTTAATCCAGCAGCAACCTGAACCCGAGACCCGCCACGTCACGGTCGATTACACCGTATTGGACACCCCGCAGCTGACGAAAAGTGCCGAGTCCCTGTTGACGCGACTGGCCACGGTGCCAGCCGAGCGGCAACACAACGACCGTGTCTTTGCCTCGCCTCCCGACCTGCCCATGCCGGAGGCAAACCAGGATATCGCCCCGTTCGGGCAACTGAGCCCCGATATTCCCTTGGACCTTCGCCACAACGCCGTAGTGCAACAGCAAACGGCACTGCAGAACCTGCTGGGGCTGGACTTTGCAGGCACCGCCGACGACCCGCGCATGCAGCGGCTGCAACAGCAATTCGACGCCCTGCGCGCCGCTCAACAGGCCAGCAGCGAGGCCGCAAATGCCCTGTTAAGCGCCGACAATGCGCCGCAACTGCTGGAACTGCGTCACTCATCGCCCTCTCTCTACAAGGCCCTATACCAAGCGCGCCTGAACGGCCTGCGTGCTGAAGCCGACCTGCAATTGAGCCTGGATCAGATCAGCGGCGATGAACATCAGTGGCTCACGGTCGTGCTCGACGCCCCCGAAAAACCCAGACCGGCCGACGTGGTGGTCGCCCGACTGGTGTTGACCGCGACTGACAGCGAAGGTGACACCCTGCGCACGCAAACCCTGGAACTCGACGGTGTGCTGCTGTTTGCCCGGCCATCGGCATTGTTGCCGTCCGCCAGCGACAGCGTGCTGCTCTACTGGCCCGGACATTTCGGCGGCCTGCAGCGGTTCGCCTCTTGCCAGGCACTGCAGCAGAAGATGTTCAGGCAGTCGGCCAACGACGACACGCAAGCGCTGCAGCTTTTGCCGCTGACGGGCAACCCGTTCGAGTACGCCCTGCAAATCCAGCTTCACAGCTGTGAACAGCATGCGACGCGGCTGATGACCGCCCACTCCGCGCCCTCCCATGCCGACCAACGCACGGCGGAACTGGAACACCTGCGAGAACAGACCCTCGCCCGCCTGACCGTCCCCGCCAGCAGCGCGCGTGAGCTGGCCTTTGCGCACATCCTTGAGCAAAACCGCAGCGCGCTGCTGGCCACTCGGCTGCCGTCGCCCCTCCGCGCGCTGACCGAGGCCGAACGCGAACGTCTCAAGGCGCTGTTCACCGCCTACATCGCGGCGATGAAGCGCTCCCAGAAACTGCTGGAACGGGAACTGCCAATGCGCGACTCATTCAGCAAAAAAGCCATCGACGCCCGCCTGCGCAAAGACTTTGCGCTCACCCAAAACGTTGAGGTGATACTGGACCTCCCTGACACCACCACCTGGCGCAAAGAGCCGATCGAGGGCGCGGCGCCAGGCACACCGCACAAAAATGTTCTGATCGGCAGCGAGCAACGCAGCCGGTTGTCCCTCGCCGAACTGGCGCAAAGCAATATCAATCAGGCGATGTGGTTGCGCGTGTCGTTGATGCGGGTCGAGATCAGCGGCGCTGACGAGGGGCAACGGCAGAAGCTGAGAACCGGCATCACCCAGGCCTACCTGCGCAAACTGGTCACCGAGCTGGATCTGGCCGGGAACTATGAAACCTTGATCCGCCAGACCTTCCTGGGCACCCCGACTGCCTCGGCCTTCAGCAATGAATATCGGCGTGAATGCCTGAGCGAGCCGTGGCGCCTGATGCTTGAGTTGCAAGGCGAGTTCGCCGTGCTCGCCAAGGACATCGATACCGCCGGCCAGAAGGTGCTGCGAATCGCCATCGACGCCAACAGCCGTGAAGCCTTCTCCATCGATGGCAAACGCATCGAGCTATTACCCGCGCACCTGACCGTTGGCGGCAAGGACACGCCCGGCGAAGGACCGAGCACCCTGGCCGGGGTGACTTTCATCGTCGAGCAGGTCAGCGGCCTGACCCTGCTGTATCGGCCTGACTGCCCCGACGGAGTGTTTTTGCGTCAGTTCGACAGCCTCGAACAGGCGCGGATGTCCCTGTTCAACCAATCCCTGCATAGCACCATGGTCACCTACCTGGCCGGTCGCGCGTTGACCGGGGAATTTGCCTCGCACGTCAGCCGGATCAACCAGGCCCGGGTGAAAAACTTCGATGCCCTGATCGGCGTCGGCACCGCCTGGCCGGCCAGCACCTCCCTGGCTGCGCATCTGCTCAATGTGCACATGGGCCGTTTGCTGGAGGCGCATCGGTCGACATCGCGCTCCAACGATGCCTTGTATCTGGAGCACGTCGCGCTGCGCTCCGGGGCCATGTTCAACTACCTGAAAATGGCGCTGGGCGTGGTGCCTTTCGTCGGTACCGCCATTGCCCTGTACGACGCCTGGAACAGCGCCAACCTGGCCGTGGCGGCTTTCCTGCGCGGTGATGTCGGCCACGGCCTGGCCGAGGTGGAAGCCGTGCTGCTGTCGTTCATCGACGCGGCCATGGATGTGCTGCCCGTTGCTGGCGCCACTTCCAGCGCCGCGCGCGCCGCCACTCGCGGACGACAATTGCGCGCCCTGACGAAACAGCCTGGCGCCTTGCAGGTCTCGACCCCGCAGCAGGTGCGACACACCCTCAAGCGTTTCGCAGGTTATGAGTACGAACAGGAGATTTCCCTTGCCGGCCTGCAACCGGGTACCGAAGGGATTTATCGCAACGTTTATCGCCACGCCGATGGCAACTTCATGATCAGCCAGGGGCGTATCTATCGCATCGAATTGACGGACAACCCACCGCAATGGCGCTTGGGCGCAACCAGCACCCGAACCTACAAACAACCCATCGCCCTGGATGAAGCCGGCAACTGGAACACCCACTATGCGGTGTACGGCACCGTAACGGCAGGCGGCGGCGCCGGCGGCGGCGCGGTGCTCGGTCATATGGCTGACGGTCTCGACCCGCTCTGGCCCGCCGCCATTCGCCGCTGGTTGCCACGCTGGTGGGCCGACCGGGCGTTGCGACGCCAATTGACCCTGACCAACACCGCCGATGCCTACTCCCGGCGACTCGGGACCCAGACCGACAGCTCCAACGCCGTGCTGGAACATTACTTCAGCGTTGATAAGGAACAGCGCCCACCGCTTCGAGCCAATGCCGACACTATTTGCGTGAACGACATCGAGCTGGCGCAGGCCCAGTACCTGAACCTTGAAGAACTGATGCTGATCAGCCACGGCCGAAGACGCATGCTGGTCGAAGATGCGCAAAGCCGCTGCGCTTGGGTAATCGTCGATCGATTGGTGCGGCGAATCGCTTTGGCCAAGGAGCGCCTGCTGGAACACCTCAACCGTATCGATCAGTTGATTGCCCGATCGGAGGCCACGTCGCTCAACGATACCGCCGCACACATTCAACTGATGGCGCAACGCAAGGAGGTACGAAAAGACTTTCTCAAAAACTTTGACCGGCTTCACGAGCAGGTGGCAGAAGCCAATCGATGGAACGGCCGGATCACCAATCGCGTGCAAAAATCAAAGATGGCCCCGGAGATGGCCACGGTTAACGAAAAATTCAGCGATGCCAACTACTACTACCTGAAAACGGCGAATGAGCTGGAGATCATCACTCACTACAATGCCGTCACCGACCAGTCCTGGGCCTACTTTCACGTACAGTTGAAACAGGCCCGCAACAAGGTCGGGCGAGCGCTGCTGACCCAACATCAATTGCCTGAAGTACAGGCCACGTTTACCCAGCGCAACAAGGTGCTCGAAGATTGCCTGGCGACCTATGCCGAGTTTCGTCGCAACCTCGGGGCCTGGTCCCTGGGTTATCCGCAGCACCTGGATCTGGAGCAGGTCACCGCGTTTCTCGACAATCTGGCAAACGTCGAAGCAGCGGCTCTCCATGCCATCAAGACACGCCCCTCCAACAGTGCAAGAGCGGGAAGCGCGGCAAAGCAACTGTTCGAGACTGAAGACAACCAGTTGCTTATCGGTGTCGCCAGCACTGATGCCGCGACCCGCCAACAGCGCTTCACCGTCGAGGGAGCCAATGGTTACAGGGAAACCTGGCTGCCGCGCTCATCCAGCGGCAAATATCACCTCAGTGAGCCAGTGGCAGCTGCGCCAACGGAGCTTGTGACCGATATCACGCCGTTGCTGGTGGAGGCCAGGAAACGACTCGGCACGGTGGACGCCTACAAAGGCAAAGTCGAAGGCTACGCCCGCCAGGACATGTTGCCGGTCGATCTGGAGCACATGATGACCAATGAAGCCGCGGAACTGAACATGCGCGCCCAGGCCATCGAACGGCTGTCGCCCACGGAGACGGTGGCACTGCAGCTGCGCAATCGCGCGAATGAATTGTCCCGTGCCGGGCGCACGCTGCGAATCGACCAGACCCTGAACAGCAAGACCCCGACCGAGGGCTATCTGGACTATCTGCTTGAACAACGCGTGGTGGACATTCGCAAGGAAGGCGGCCTGCGCGATCTGGGCAAGCGCACGGACGGGCGCAGGGATTTCCTTCAGGAGTACGAGGTTCGCGATGTGCGCGGCGAGTCACCCCAGACGTTGTGGTACGCACATTTCCACTACACCTCGGCAAAACCTGCGTTCAACGATTTCGTCAAAGGTCATTTGAAACTGCCGGAGCAACGCAACCTGGGCCTGCAATGGCAGCAGGCCCAGGCTGGCAGTGGTGCAAACGTGCAAGCGATCTGGCGCGGCGACATCGGCAAACCGCTGGGGATCAAACACTTCGCCGAACTCTAAACACCGTAAACCTCTGTAGGAGCGAGCCTGCTCGCGAAAAACGCAGGTGCACCGCTGGGTATCTGGCTTCCCGCGTTATCGTTGACGTCGATCGTCGGAACGCCGCCCGGAGCCGGCTCGCTCCTACAGGGGGGGTAGTGATCAGGCCAACTGGCTACGCAACTGTCGCGCCGCCGCCACCATGTTCACCAGCGCCGCTTCGGTTTCCGGCCAGGCACGGGTTTTCAGACCGCAATCGGGGTTGACCCACAAACGCTCGGCCGGAATGCGCTTCACCGCTTTGCTCATCAGCTTGACCATCTCGGCGGTGTCCGGCACCCGTGGCGAGTGGATGTCGTAGACGCCCGGACCGATGTCGTTCGGGTAGTCGAACGCCTTGAACGCTTCCAGCAATTCCATGTCGGAACGCGACGTTTCAACGGTGATCACGTCCGCGTCCATGGCCGCGATGGCTTCGATCACATCATTGAATTCGCTGTAGCACATGTGGGTGTGGATCTGGGTTTCGTCACGCACACCACTGGCGCTCAGGCGGAACGCTTCCACCGCCCAGTCGAGGTATTCCTGCCATTGCGCCCGACGCAGTGGCAGGCCTTCACGGAACGCGGCTTCGTCGATCTGCACGATCTTGATGCCAGCGGCTTCCAGGTCCAGCACTTCGTCACGCAGGGCCAAGGCCAATTGTTGCGCCTGGACTTTGCGCGACACGTCTTCACGGGGGAACGACCACATCAGCATGGTCACGGGCCCGGTGAGCATGCCTTTCATGACCTTGTCGGTCTGGCCCTGTGCATAAGTAATCCAGTCGACGGTCATGGCGTTCGGTCGGCTCAGGTCACCGTAGATGATCGCCGGTTTCACGCAGCGCGAACCGTAGCTCTGCACCCAGCCGAAACGGGTAAACAGGTAGCCGTCCAGCTGTTCGGCGAAGTACTCGACCATGTCGTTGCGCTCGGCTTCACCATGGACCAGCACATCCAGCCCCAGGCGCTCCTGGATCTGCACGGAGTGACGGACTTCATGACGCATGGCGTCGGTGTAGTCATTGGCCGACAGCTTGCCTTGCTTGAAGGCCTGGCGTGCCAGACGGATGGATGCCGTCTGCGGGAACGAGCCGATGGTGGTGGTCGGAAACGCCGGCAGCTTAAGGCGTGCACGCTGCTGTTCGATGCGCTTGGCAAACGGCGAATGACGCTGGCTGTCGTTCGGGCCGATCGCCGCGACACGTGCCTGCACGTCGGCCTTGTGGATGCGCGGCGACTCGGCGCGGCTGAGCTGAACGGCGCGGCTCTCGGCCAGGGCGGCTTGCACCTTGGGCGCCTGTGGATCGTTCAAGGCATCGCGCAACACAGCGATTTCGCCACACTTTTGGACGGCAAACGCCAGCCAGCTTTTGAGTTCCGGATCGAGTTTGTCTTCACGCTCCACATCCACCGGACTGTGCAGCAGCGAGCAGGAACTGCTGACCCACAGGTTGTCGCCAAAGCGTTCCTGGGCAAATTGCAGTTGTGCGAGAACAGGCTCCAGTTCGCAGCGCCAGACGTTGCGGCCATTGACCAGGCCCACCGAGAGAATCTTGTAGGTCGGCAGGCGATCGAGCACATGCAGCAATTGGTCGGGCGCGCGCACCGCATCAATGTGCAGACCTTGCACCGGCAGGCCAACGGCCAGGCCAAGGTTGTCTTGCAGACCGCTGAAGTAGGTCGCCACGAGTTTTTTCAGCGGCGAGTACTGGAGGATGTGATAGGCGCGTTCGAAGGCGTTTTTCCAGGCTTGCGGCAGGTCGAGGGTCAGGATCGGTTCGTCTATCTGCACCCATTCCACGCCTTGGGCGGCGAGGCGACCGAGGATTTCGTTGTACACCGGCAGCAGGCGTTCCAGCAGGTCGAGCTTGTCGAAGTGGTTGCCTTTGGCCTTGCCCAGCCACAGGTACGTCAGCGGGCCGATGATCACCGGTTTGACGTTGTGACCCAGGGCCCTGGCTTCAGCGACTTCGTCGAACAGCTGTTCCCAGCTCAGCTTGAACGGCTGCTCGGCGCTGAATTCCGGGACCAGGTAGTGATAGTTGGTGTCGAACCACTTGGTCAGTTCCTGGGCGTATTGCGTCTGGCCATGCTCACCGCCGCAGCAGGTCACCGTGGCGCCACGGGCCATGGCGAACAGGGTGTCGAGGGTCGGCAGGCCGTGCGCGTCCCGGGTACTGTCGAAGCGCTCGGGGATCACACCGAAGGCCAGGGAGTGGGTCAGTACCTGGTCGTACCAGGCGAAGTCGCCGACAGGCAGCAGGTCGATACCGGCGTCTTTTTGCAATTGCCAGTGGGTGGCACGCAGCTGGCGACCGACGCTTTGCAGCGCATTCTGGTCGAGATCGCCCTTCCAGTAGGATTCGAGGGCTTTTTTCAGTTCGCGGTCGGCGCCGATGCGCGGAAAACCAAGGGTGTGGGCCAAGGCCATGGTGAGTTTCCTCCCTTAAAAGATGGCGCTATTGTCGACAGCCAGGGCAACATGAGACAAACTCAACCTTTTCGTGTTGATCACAAGTTTTCCTCATGGAGCCACCCCGGTGCTTGAAATCCGTCACCTGAAGACCCTGCACGCCTTGCGCGAAGCCGACAGCCTGGTGGATGCGGCCGATCGCCTGCATTTGACCCAGTCGGCGCTGTCCCACCAGTTCAAGGAACTGGAAGAGCGCATGGGCATGCCGCTGTTCGTGCGCAAGACCAAACCGGTGCGCTTCACCAGCGCCGGCTTGCGCCTGCTGCAACTGGCCGACGCCACCCTGCCGCTGCTGCGTGGCGCCGAACGCGACATCGCGCGGCTGGCCGGTGGCACCGCCGGACGCTTGCACATGGCGATCGAATGCCACAGTTGCTTTCAGTGGCTGATGCCGACCATCGATCAATTCCGCGACGCCTGGCCGGAAGTCGAGCTGGACCTGGCTTCGGGGTTTTCCTTCGCGCCCCTTCCGGCCCTGGCCCGTGGCGATCTGGACCTGGTGGTGACCTCCGACCCGCTGGACCTGGCGGGGATCACTTACGTGCCGTTGTTCACCTACGAGGCGATGCTCGCCGTGGCCAACCAGCACCGGCTGGCGAGCAAGGCCTACATCGTCCCGGAAGACCTGGTCACGGAAACCCTGATCACCTACCCGGTGGAACGCGACCGCCTGGACATCTTCACCCGCTTCCTGGAGCCGGCCGATATCGAACCGGCGCAAGTGCGCACATCGGAACTGACGGTGATGATGATGCAGCTGGTGGCCAGCGGACGCGGCGTCTGCGGCATGCCCCATTGGGCGCTGCACGAGTACAGCTCACGGGGTTACGTGAAGGCCAAGCGGCTGGGCGAGAAAGGACTGTTCGCGACGCTGTACGCGGCCGTTCGCACCGACATGCTGGATGCACCGTACATGCGTGATTTCCTGCTGACGGCGAAGGACACGTCGTTTTCGACGCTGGATGGAGTTAGCGCGGTCCGCTAGAAAACCACAACCTCTGTGGGAGCGGGCATGCCCGCGATGGGGTTGGTAGGTCCAACATCAATGTGCCGGACATGACGCTATCGCGAGCAAGCGCGCTCCGACAGGGATTGGCGGTGTGCCTGGATCTCACACCACATGTGAATCTTGTCGAAATACGCCTCTCCCACCCGCACCGCCATCGGCTCAAGCCCGAACTGGATGAACCCGCAACGACGGTACAGGTTGAACGCAGCGTCATTGCCGGCGGTGACGGTCAGTTTGATCAGCCGCAGTTCCGGATGCTGCTGCGCCTCGGCCAACACCGCCTGCACCAATTGATAGCCGAGTCCGCGTTGACGGACATCGGCGGACACGTACATACCAAACAGCGTCGCCTTGTGCCGGGCCTTTTCCCGAGGCTCGAAGGCCAGCCCGACAATGCCCGCCAACCTGCCCTCTTCGAACGCGCCGAACACTTGATCCAGCTTGCCGGTCAGGCGCGACTCCCACCACTGCAAGGGCATGGAGGCCCGCTCGCGCACGCTGGAGGTGAACGCCTGCGGGTGACGGTCATAGGCTTCGAGCATCAACTCCCGGTAAGCCAGGGCGTGGCTGGCATCCAGACGTTCGATCCACATGCTCAGGCCATCCGGCGTTGTTCAAGCATCAGCCGCAGCGCCAGCGCCGACAGCACGAAACCCATGAAATAACGCTGCAGCGCCAGCCAGGTCGGGTTGCTGACGAACCACGAAGCGATGCCCGCAGCAAACAGGGCGATCAGCAGATTGACGCAGAAGCTGACGCTGATCTGGGTCAGGCCCAGCACGATGCTTTGGGTGAACACCGAACCGTGTTCGGGGCTGATGAACTGCGGAAACACGGAAAGGTAGAACACCGCGATTTTCGGGTTCAGGGCACTGGTCAGAAACCCCATGGTGATCAGTTTGCGCGACGAATCCGGCGGTAACTGTTGTGCCTCGAACGGCGAACGCGCACCGGGTTTGACCGCTTGCCAGGCCAGCCACAGCAAGTACAGCGCGCCGGCCCATTTCAACACCTCATAAGCCATCGGCACCGCCAGGAACACGGCGGTCAAACCGGCCGCCGCGGCGAACAGGTGCACGAAAAAACCCGCGACCACACCCAGCAACGACGTCACACCGGCCTTGCGTCCCTGGCAGATCGAACGGGAGATCAGATAGATCATGTTCGGCCCCGGCGTCAGGACCATCAGCAGCGCGGCAGCGGCGAAAATCAGCAAATCCTGAAGCGGGATCATGGCGGTTCCTTGGCATGGATGATCAGGCGATCGCGGTCAGCGAAGCCCGATAAAACGGCAGGATAAGGTCACGTGTCAATGGCGCAAGGGTGACATTGCCGTCGGTGGCCGGGTCGATCCAGATCACTTCTTCGATCTCTGCTGCCGGGGAAACGTCGGCATCAATGGTCAGCAGAAAGATTTCCGCCTGTACGACAAAACCCGGTTCGTTGGCGGCCGGAGCCGAGAACTGCCCGAGAAAAGTCGCGCAGGCTGGATCAATGATCAAACCCAACTCCTCTTCCAGCTCACGGGTCAGGGCATGGACCGGTTGCTCATGGGCCTCGATTTTGCCCCCCGGCTGCATGAACGCCTCGGTGCCACGCTTGCGCACCAGCAAGGTACGGCCATCGGGACCGATCAGCAGGGCGGCGGCGATGTGGATAAGTCCGGAATCAATGAGAGAAACATCAGTAGGAAAAGACATTGCTGACCCAGGGTCCATGTGAGGGCCGTACAGAATCCCACGCCTTTTTGCCTCGGCCAAGGGCTGAGTCTCGCCAAGGACCAGAACGGTCCGCCGACAAGTCCGGAAATTTCCCACGAACGAGTTTGGTAGCGTGTTTGCACCGATTTTCTACGGTCCCTCACCCCATTCGCTGCCTATGGAAACCCTTGCATGTCCGACATCTCAACGCTGAAAGAAAAAATCAACACCAAGACATTTCATCTCGTTCTGTTAGGGCTACTGACGGGAGGGCTCTATTTAAACATCTGGATGTATAAAACCTTTACCGCACTGGAGGACGTCACTCGAATAAAAACCATGAACCCGGCCTTTTTTGTCGGCTACCTGGCCCTCATCGGGATAATCGGATATGTCAGTGTCGTCCCCCATCTCTATGCACTCGTGCTGACCGGTATCCTGTTGTTATTACTCACTGCACTTACCCTGCTCTGGTGCTTTCGCGTGCGGCGGGTGCTGAAGGCTTACGCCTTGGCTGAACACAACTTCGAGCTGCGCATGAACCTGGTCTATACCGGGCTTTTTACCTTTTACTACATCAACTACTGCATCAACGCCCTTCCGAGTGACAAGCAGAAGCACGAGGACAAAACGCGGGCGAAACACGAAGCCATTCAAGCCTGAACGAAAAAGGCGAACACCCGTAAAGATGTTCGCCTTTATGAAAAACCAAAGTGAGTACCAACCAAATTCCATGTTTGTGGGTTCCCGCCAAACATAGGATCTCCCGCATTGGATCGGTGCGAGCCGTGTCTTTGTGATCACACCCATTCCTTAGTGGGAGCTTGCTTGCGATGGCGCCAGCACCGACGCCGAAGAATCCGGATCAGCCCGCCGGTATCAGCAGCTCCCGTAACCCGGATGCATGCTCGACCATTTCCCCCGGCAACTTCAGCCGCTGATCATCCAGATACCGATAATCCTGGCGCGCCGCCGTCAACCGGTTCAGGTCCAGCTCGACCGCAAACTGCCCCTCCTCGCGCCCGGCCTCGAACAGCAGGGTGCCCAGCGGATCGACCAACGCGCTGCCGCCGGCAAACAGCAAGCCGCCATCGCCCTCTTCCACACGATTGACCATCAGCGCAAACGCCTGGTTTTCCTGGGCGCGGGCCATGATCGCGGTGCGGTGGGTCGGGCCGTAGGGGTCCATGTTGCCGTTGGTGACCAGCAGCACCTCGGCGCCCAGTTGCGCCAGGGCGCGGGCGGTTTCGGGGAATTCGATGTCGTAGCAAATCAGCAGGCCGACGCGCACCCCGTTCCACAGGCAAGTGGCATAACGGTCGCCCGCCTCGAAGACACCGCGATCCGACGCCCACAGGTGCGTCTTGCGATATTTGAGCGCGATGCCTTCGGGGGTTATCAGCAGCGTGGTGTTGTAGAAACGGCCGTTGTCGTTCTCGGCGGTGCCGATGACCACGGTAATGTCGCGTTCACGGGCGGCGGCGACAATGGCGCTGACGGTCGGGCCGTCCAGCGGCTCGGCGATCCCGGCCACGGATTCGGCCGACGGAAAGCCCATCAGGTGGCTTTCCGGGAACATGAGCAGTTGCGTATCGGCGGCGCAGGCGTTGATCGCCGCCAAAGAGCGTTCGAGGTTATAAGCCGTGTCGTTGTCACGGCCCGTCAATTGGGCGAGTTCGACCTTCATGGGTATTCCTTGTCATGGATGCCGGGCGGCGCAAAGATTGCCCGCTCGCTGTCTGTGCGCCAGTATGCGCAGCAAGCAGGCAGGCGGGGAATTACGCCGCCGGGGTAACACGATAGGGGTAGAGGCATGACACTCTCGTTGAACGACATCGCCTGGCACCGTTCCGTCGGGCAACTGATCGACGCCCTGGACAAGCCCAATTTCTGGACGCAACTGGTGCGGCTGCTGGATCAGTACGTGCCTTGCGACAGCTGGGTGGCCCTGCTGTTCAGCGCCGATCAGTACCCGCAGGTGTTTGCCGAATGCCCCGGCGAGGACGGCGGCCCCGATCAGTTGTTTCAGGACTACCTGCGCGGGCTGTACCTGCTCGACCCGTTTTACATCGCCAGCCGCGAACAATCGGGCACCGGGTTGTATCGCCTGTCGGAGGTGGCGCCGGAGCATTTCGAACTCACCGAGTACTATCAACGCTACTTTCGTGTGAATGTCGTGGCGGACGAAATCCAGTTTAATTGTCAGCTTGAAGGCGACCGCACGCTGTGCCTTTCACTGGGCAGCAAGCAGCGCTTCAGCGTCGGGCAGATTGCCCTGCTGTCGCTGATCCAGCCGTGGGTGCTTGGCCTGTTGCGCCAGCGTCTGCCTTATGAAGTCAACGACGTGGTGGCGCTTGCGCCTGCCCCGGTACAAGGCGACTGGCGTGTGCAACTGGAAGCATCGGTGCAGAAACTCAAAGGCACGCAATTGACCGCCAGGGAGCTGGATGTCGGGCGCTTGATGCTCAGCGGCTGTTCCAGCAAGGAAATCGCCCGCAAACTGGAGATCTCCATCGAAACCGTAAAGGTCCACAAGAAACACATGTACAGCAAGCTGGGGATCAAATCCCAGTCCGAGCTGTTTTCGATTTTTCTACAGGCACAAAATGCCTGACATGGCACTGAAATGCTTTTCTGCAAGAGCGAGCCTGCTCGCGATGATCGTGAACGATAACGCGGGGAACCTGATGCCCCGCGGTGTTCTCTGGTTCATCGTGAGCAGGCTCGCTCCTGCAATGATTTGCGTTTAGCCGAACCATTGAGTCCGAACCCACGGAAACCGTATGAGTCTGTCACTCCTGAGCCGCTACGCCTTCTTTGCCGTCTGCGTGATATTCACCCTCGCCAGCCTGCCCTTTCTCGCGCACGACTGGCTGTGGCCGATCACCGCTGTCACGGGCGTACTCAGCCTGATCGGTGTTTTCGATTTGCTGCAAAGTCCCCACGCGGTACGCCGTAATTACCCGATTCTCGGCAACATTCGTTACATGTTCGAAGCCATTCGCCCGGAAATCCGCCAGTACCTGCTCGAATCCGACAGCGACGCCCTGCCCTTTTCCCGGGCCCAGCGTTCTCTGGTCTACTCCCGGGCCAAGAACGAAAGCGCCGACAAGCCGTTCGGCACCCTGATCGACGTGTATCAATCGGGCTTCGAGTTCATCGGCCATTCCATGCGTCCGGCGCCCTTGAGCGACCCCGCCAGTTTCCGCGTGATGGTCGGCGGCCCGCAATGCACCCGGCCGTATTCCGCGTCGGTGTTCAACATATCGGCCATGAGCTTCGGCTCGCTCAGTGCCAACGCCATCCGCGCCTTGAACCAGGGCGCCAAACTCGGCAACTTCGCCCATGACACCGGCGAGGGCAGCATCAGCCCGTATCACCGCGAACACGGCGGCGATCTGACCTGGGAACTGGGCAGCGGCTACTTCGGTTGCCGCACCTCGGACGGGCGTTTCGACCCCGAACGCTTCGCGGCGCAGGCACAGACGCCGCAGGTGCGGATGATCGAAATCAAGATGAGCCAGGGCGCCAAACCGGGGCACGGCGGGATTCTGCCCAAGCACAAGGTCACCCAGGAAATCGCCGATACTCGCGGCATCTTGATGGGCGAAGACTGCATTTCGCCGTCACGTCACAGCGCGTTTTCCACGCCTATCGAGTTGATGCATTTCATCCAGCAGTTGCGTGAACTGTCCGGTGGCAAACCGGTGGGCTTCAAGTTCTGCCTCGGCCATCCATGGGAGTTCATGGGGATCGCCAAGGCCATGCTGGAAACCGGCATTCTCCCGGACTTCATCGTGGTCGACGGCAAGGAGGGCGGCACCGGCGCCGCCCCGGTGGAGTTCACCGACCACATCGGCGTGCCGATGCGCGAAGGGTTGCTGTTCGTGCACAACACCCTGGTTGGCCTGAACCTGCGGGACAAGATCAAACTCGGCGCCAGCGGCAAGATCGTCAGCGCCTTCGACATCGCCAGCGTCCTGGCCATCGGCGCCGACTGGGCCAACTCGGCGCGTGGCTTCATGTTCGCCATCGGCTGCATCCAGTCGCAAAGCTGCCACACCAACAAATGCCCGACCGGTGTTGCCACCCAGGACACCTTGCGCCAGCGGGCGCTGGTGGTGCCGGACAAGGCCCAGCGCGTTTACAACTTCCACCGCAACACCCTCAAGGGCCTGGCGGAGATGCTCGCCGCCGCGGGCCTCGAACATCCGTCGCAGTTGTCGGCCAAACACCTGGTGCGGCGCATGTCGGCAACCGAGATCAAACTGTTCTCGCAGTTGCATGTGTCCCTGAAACCGGGGGAATTGCTGAACGGTGAAGTGAATGGCGAGTTTTACTCGCGGATGTGGCAGATGGCGCGCGCAGACAGTTTCGAGCCCAATGAAGTGGCCGTCGCTTGACCGCCACGGCCCCGCCACTGCGCTTCACCAGCGAAGCGTTTTGATCGGGGCCGGTTCCTTCATCACGATAAAACCGTAATCCCCGATCAGGTAGATCCGGTAGTACCGGCTCTCTACCAGCGAGGGAAAGCCTTGATACCCGACCTTCGTCGCGTTACGCCGATCCTTCTCCGCGACCACGTTGGTGATGCCCACCTTGGGCAGGTTTTCGGCCAGCATGAAATAGTCGATGTTCAACAAATAGTGCAACACCGGCATGTGCTTGAACGAGCCCGCGGCCCCGACCAACCAATGATCGGAATAGGTCACCGACAGGTAAATGCGTTTGGCCTCGCGCAGCGCCCGATGGCTGGCGATGTCGTACTCGAGGCTGTAGAGCGCGCTGCTGGCAAAGGTTTTCTGCAGCACCAGCACCCGCCCGTAGGCGAACGACAGTGACAGCATCGCCAACAGCGGCACCACCAACAGCAGCGGCAATCGCTCGTGCAGGGGGGCCAGTGCCAGATGAGCCAGGTAGCACATCAGCACCAGCAAGACTGCGAAGCCCATCAGGGTTCTGGCGCCTTCGTTGAAGTCGCGGAAGAACAGGGCAACCCCCGACACCAACAGCAGCACCATGGGCACGCTCAGCACACAGAGCAGGCCGATCAACAGTTTCTTCGGCCCACTGTCCGAACGCCGCACAACCCGCGAACCCAGGCGAACCGCCCCAACAATCGCGCATAAGAACAACCCGGCGAACACCCAGGCAAACCCGCCATGGAACAGCAACACCACGTTCTCCAGCACCCGGCCGAGGTTGATCCGGATTTGCAGCAAGGGATGCGCGCCCCAATTCAGCAACAGCGTGCGCCCCTCTCCCATGAAGGGGTAAGCGCTGACGCCGTAGATCAACCCGCCCAGCACGAGTTGAGCGAACTTCCAGCCGATCAGACCGCCCCACTGCGGCCAGGCCACTTTGTCATTGGCGGCCCGCAACACTTCCAGGCAACACAGGCCGAGAAACACATTGAGGCTCACCTGATACAACCCGAGCGCCAGTGCAATCAGCAATGACGGCACCAGCCATTGCACATTGCGCGAGGGGTGGCGAAAGGTGATGGCGTAGATCACCGCCACCAAGCTCAAGACCATGATCGGGCCGTCGTACTGATAAGAGAGATTTTGCAGGAAGAACGGGTTGTACCAGAGCGGCAACAGCACCAGACAACGGGCGACCGTCGGTTGACGGAAGTAATGAAAGGTCAGGCTGGTCAGTGCCGAGGCCATGGCCACGGTTGCGATCAACAGCGGCAACGGAAAGATGTTCGGCGCGGCGTTGCTGAAGGTCAGCGCGTTGTAGAACAGCTCGGCGAACAACCGTCCCTGTTCGGCCCAGGCCATCCCTGCCGACAGCGAGCGCCAGTTGTCATCGATGTAGGGGAAGTCCGCCAGGATCAGCGGCAGCACATACAAAAAGGTCGCGAGCAGGAAAAACAGCCAGACCTGACGGCGACCGAGTTCCCTGACGAAGAAATCACTGAATCTGCCCATGCTAAGGCCCGTGCCGGTCTTTGCCGCCGCCTCTGCGTTCGACCACAGCGAGGGGGCGGTGAATCAGCGTATTCGCAACGCCGATCACCCTGTCGCCGGCCAAGCCTTTGCGCACCCGTCTCATGCTGACAACCCTGTGTGGGAACCCAGTCCGTCCACCTACATTTGAGCGTGTCTACTGTCAGATATCACAGGCGTGAGGCCCTTTCAGACCAGCGGTTAAACGCCACGAGACATTCCGAAATATCCCGACTTTGCATTTGTCGGCGAATCACGCCACCCTGCGCGCCGCCGATGTGCCGGGGCGCAACCTTTCGCCCCTTCCGGACTCCTTTGTTTAACCCCCGTTTACGAGCCTGATGTCATGACGTTCGAGCGCGATCACCGGATCGACTTTTTTCGCGGTCTGGCACTGATCTTCATTTTCTGGGATCACGTGCCCCACAACCCACTGGGTCAAATCACCTTGCGCAACTTCGGCTTCAGCGACGCGGCTGAAGTCTTCGTGTTTCTGGCCGGTTATGCCGCGGTGCTGGCCTACGGCAAAATCCTCGCCCGCGAGGGGTTCCTGATCACCTGCGTGAAAATCCTGCGCCGGGCCTGGGTGCTCTACGTGGTGCATATTTTCCTGCTGGCGATGCTGATGGGCATTGTGTTCTTCGCCAACAGTCACGTGGAGACCCGGGATCTGGTGGAGGAAATGGGCATGCACCACTTCATCGCCAGCCCGCAACAGGCCCTGATCGATGAGCTGCTGCTGCGCTTCAAACCGAACCTGATGGACCCGCTGCCGCTGTACATCGTGCTGCTGGCCGGGTTGCCGATGGTGCTGCCGTTGCTGGTGCGCAAGCCCTGGGCCGTGGTGGCGATGTCGTTGACGGTGTACCTGCTGGCGCAATGGCTGGGCTGGAACCTGGCCGCCATCAAGGACGGCGTGTGGTACTTCAACCCTGTCGCCTGGCAGTTGCTGTTCGTGCTCGGTGGCGCGGCGGCGATTCACTCACAGCGCTCGCGCGTGCCCGAGACCCGACCTTTGATCCGCCAGCCGTTGTTCCTGACGGCAGCGGTATACGTTGTGGTCGCCGGCGTGCTGACTGTGTTGTGGCGCTGGCCGCAGATCCACGATGCGCTGATGCCGGCCAGCCTGAGCAATTTGTTGTACCCGATCAGCAAGACCAACCTGTCACCCGTGCGCCTGTTGCACTTTCTGGCGCTGGCCTACGTCACCGCGAAACTGCTGCCCGACACCGGCTGGACGAAAAACTGGCTGGCCCGGCAAAGCTGCCGCATGGGGCGTTTTTCCCTGGAAATCTTCTGCCTCGGCGTGCTGCTGGCGCCCCTGGCGGACATGATCAATGCGATGGCCGACGATGCCTTCGCCATGCAGATCTTCACCGCGCTGGTGGGGGCCGGGTTGATGGCGTTGCTGGGGGCCTGGCTGGAGTTCAACAAGCGCTTGAATCAGACCATCAAAAGATCGCAGACGGTGACAGCGCCTGCCTGAGCAGATCGCGTGCGCCTGTCGATGCCGGGTTGATCTGCAAAAATACAAAAGCCCCGGCCAATGGACCGGGGCTTTTGCGTTTCAGGCGTTACGACTTACGAAGCCGACTGCACCGCACCCTGCGACACAGGGGCCGGTTGCAGCTTGAACACGTAGAACAACACGGTCAGCAGCACCAGGAACGCCGGGCCGACATACAAGGCCACGCGAGTGTCCGGAAAGTAGGCCATCAGACCGACCACCAGCACCAGGAACGCCAGCGCCAGGTAAGAACTGACCGGGTACAGCCACATGCGGTATTTCAAACCCGCACGTTCGCTGGCGCTCAGGCCCTTACGGAATTTGAGCTGGGCCAGCAGGATCATCACCCAGGTCCAGATCGCACCGAAGGTCGCAATCGCCGTCACCCAGACGAACACCTTTTCAGGCACCAGGTAGTTGAGCAGTACGCCCAGCAACAAGGCGCCCATCGACAGCAGCAACGCGCGACGCGGCACACCATTGCTCGAGGTCTTGGCGAAGCCCGCCGGGGCCTGACCGTTCTGCGCCAGGCTGTAGAGCATGCGTCCGGTGCTGAAGATGCCGCCATTGCAGGACGACAGCGCCGCCGTGATCACCACGAAATTGATAATGCCGGCGGCGGTCTTGATGCCCAGGCGCTCGAAGGTCATCACGAACGGGCTGCCCTGGGTACCGATTTCATTCCACGGGTAGATCGACAGGATCACGAACAGTGCGCCAACGTAGAACAGCAGAATCCGCCAGAACACCGAGCCGATCGCATCGGGAATGGTCTTTTGCGGGTTCTTCGCTTCACCGGCGGTCAGGCCGATCATTTCCACGCCGAGGTAGGCAAACATGACCATTTGCAGGGACATCAACACGCCTTGAACGCCATTGGGCATGAAGCCGCCATGGGTCCAGAGATTGGAAATGCCCAGCGCGACCCCATCGTTGCCCAAGCCAAAGGCGATGATGCCGATGCCACCCACTACCATCGCAATGATGGTCACGATTTTGATCAGGGCGAACCAGAACTCGAATTCACCGAAGGCCTTGACCGCGATCAGGTTGATGGTGCCCATGCTGACCAGGGCCGACAGCGCCCAGATCCAGCGCGGTACGTCGGGGAACCAGACGCCCATGTACACCGCCACGGCGGTGATTTCCGCGACACAGGTCACCAGCCACAGGAACCAGTAGTTCCAGCCGGTCAGGAAGCCCGCCAGAGGGCCGAGGTAGTCTTGGGCATAACGGCTGAACGAACCCGCAACCGGGTTGTGCACGGCCATTTCGCCGAGGGCGCGCATGATGACCAGAATGGCCAGGCCGCCGATGATGTAGGACAGCATGATCGCCGGCCCTGCCATCTCAATGGCCTTGGCCGAACCGAGAAACAGGCCGACACCGATACAGGCTCCGAGTGCCATCAAGCGAATATGCCGTTCGCCGAGTTCACGTTTGAGCGGGCCGCCCTGAGCGGTCTCGCCGTGGGGCAGATGATTGCCAACTGGCATAGGGGTACCACCTCGTCTTGTTATTGGATATAGCCACCGAGTGTCGAAACAATGACGGATAAGTCACTGCTTCCCATAACCGGCTCGGCCTCGTGGGCAAAACCGTCTTCCAGGACACATCCTGCAAGATCAGCGGGGCGTGCAGTATAAAAAGCCGGCGACAGATATTTTCACTCTATAAACCACAAAATTCAGGCGTAACTCTCGGCAAAATGGGGATTCATGGAGATGGATTGCCTGACTTATGTAGGATTTTTCGCCATTTTCAACGGCGGCGAGTATTGCACGGTATGGGTGCGTCGTCATGCCCACAGACAGGCCGTTTTTACTCGATGGACGCGTCTAGACCAGTACTTCCAGCGTGCAGCCATCCCCGTGGCGAGGGAGCTTGCTCCGCCGGGCTGCAAAGTGGCCCCAACCCTGTCATCGGGTTGTGCCTGATTAACCGGTGACCTGGTTTTGCGACGGCTGCGCACTCGAGCGGGACGGCGCGGCGATCCAACACGCTGACTCGCCACAGGAAACAGAAGAAACCCGATAGTTGGAGGTTCACAATTTTTTCACCATCGCCAACCACCGTCTAAGCTTCAGGCAAGTCAGATCAATCTGCGTGAATGGATCAGTCGACTATGGGCGCGTTATGGCAAACCGATTCGAGTAAAACTGTGGTCCCGACTGAACGTGTGGATGAGGCGCCTATACCTGAGAAACCCCGTCGCAGTCGTGTCAAGCATGGGTGGAAGGCGTTTTGGTTGCTGATATTGATCATTGCGATTGTCGTAGGCCTGGCGGCGTCCAAGGAGATGCGCACGTCGAGGTTTCAATCGCGGGAGATCAGCAAGTTTGCCCAAACCCTCAGCTATGAACTCAAGCCCGGCCCCAGTGATGCCATTCACTACCCTGGCGCCGGCCCGTTCGATCTGCGCCTGGGCTATAGCTCGCTGGGCGAGTTCCTGCCCCGTTTGCTCAAGCGTGATTTCGTCATCGAAGCGCAAACCCGTTTTTCTCCGGCGCTGATGAATTACACCGACAGGGGCCTGTTCGTGCCCTATTCCGAGAAAATCCAGGCGGGGTTATCGATTACCGATTGCCGCGCCGCGCCGTTGTACCAGTACCACTATCCGCAACAACTCTATTCCAGCTTTGCCTCGATCCCGCCGGTGGTGGTCAACAGCCTGTTGTTTATCGAGAACCGCTTTCTGCTCGACCCCAGACAACCCCTGGCCAACCCTGCCGTGGACTGGCCGCGCTTCGGCATGGCGGCATGGTCCCAGGTTGCCAAGTTGCTGCACGTACCCGGCCAGTCCGCCGGTGGCAGTACTCTGGCCACGCAGCTGGAAAAATACCGGCACTCGCCCGATGGCTTGACGGTCAATGGCGCGGAGAAAATCCGCCAGATGATCTCCGCCACCGTGCGTGCCTATCAGGCCGGGCCACAAACCCTCGAAGCCCGGCAGAACATTGTTCGCGACTACCTCAACAGCGTGCCGTTGTCAGCCGTACCCGGCCACGGGGAAGTGCATGGCATGGCCGAAGGCTTGCGGGTGTGGTACGGCTCCGATTTCAACCAGGCCAACGAAGCACTGACCAGCACCGCGACAGACCCGCAAACCATGGCGGCGAAAGGTCTGGCCTTGCGCGAGATGCTGTCATTGATGATCGCCCAGCGCCGCCCGTCCCATTACCTGACCAAGGGGCGCGACGAACTGGTCGACCTCACCGACAGCCATATTCGCTTGTTGGCCCAAAATGGCGTGATCGACGCCCCGTTTGCCGCCGCCGCATTGGCCAGCAAGGTGACGTACCGCGACTGGGCCACCCAGCCGACCATCCAGCCGATCGAAACCAACAAGGGCATCAGCGTGGCCCGCAGCCGTCTGGCCGGGATGCTCAATCGCCCGCTGTACGACCTTGACCGCCTCGACCTCTCGGCCACCAGCACCCTGCAAGGTGAACTGCAAACCCAGGCCACCGAGTACCTGAAAAAACTCGCCGACCCGGCCTTCGCTTCGCAAATCGGCCTGATCGGCGAGCGGCTGTTGACCCCCACCAGCACCACGCAAGTGCGCTACAGCTTCACCCTGTTCGAACTGACCCCGGACGGTTCGCGGGTGCGGGTGCAAACCGACAGCACCGATCAACCGTTCGACATCAATGAAGGCAGCAAACTGGAACTGGGCTCCACAGCGAAAATGCGCGTGCTGACCACCTATCTGCAGATCATTGCCGAGTTGCACGATAAATATGCCGGCATGAGCATCCCGGAACTGAAGAAAGTCGACGTGCCGGAACAGGATCACCTGAGCCGCTGGGTGGTCGATTATCTGATTCAGAACAAGGACCGCAGCCTGCAGCCCATGCTCGGTGCGGCGCTGGACCGCAAGTATTCCGCCAGCCCCGGCGAAGCGTTTTTCACCGGTGGCGGACTGCACGTGTTCCATAACTTCCGTAAGGAAGACAACGGCCGCATGCCGACCCTGCGCGATGCCCTGCGGGAGTCGATCAACCTGCCGTTCATCCGCCTGATGCGCGACCTGGTGCGCTACACCACCTATTCCGGCCCCAACAACAGTTCCGAATTGCTCAAGGACGACCGCGACCCGCGTCGTCAGGAATACCTGGCGTCGTTCGCCGACCGCGAAGGCACTTCATTCCTGCTCAAGTTCTGGAAAAAATACAAGAACAAGGACACCCAGGCTCGGCTCGAAACCTTCCTCGACAGCATGCGCCCCACCCCGATCCGCATGGCCGCCGTGCACCGGTACCTGTTGCCGCACGCCAGCCAGGAAAGCTTCAACACCTTCGTGCGCTCGCACCTCACAGGCGCCAAACTCACCGAAAAACTCACGGATGAACGCCTGATAAGGCTCTACGACAGTTACGGCCCGGGCAGCTACGACCTGCCGGACCAAGGCTTCATCGCCAAGGTCCACCCGCTGGACCTGTGGATGATGGGCTATTTGCTGAACCACCCGGACGCCACGTTCAAGGATATCGTCAAGGCCAGCCAGTTCGAACGTCAGGAGGTCTACAGCTGGCTATTCAAGAGCAAGCACAAGGGAGCCCGTGACGGCCGCATTCGTACCATGCTGGAGATCGAGGCGTTCCTCGACATTCACCAGCGCTGGCAGAAAGTCGGCTATCCGTTCGACCACCTGGTGCCGTCGCTGGCGACCGCCATCGGCAGCTCCGGCGACCGCCCTGCCGCGTTGGCCGAGCTGATCGGCACCATCCTCAACGACGGCGTACGCATGCCGACCCTGCGCATCGACAGCCTGCATTTCGCCGCCGGCACGCCCTACGAAACCAAACTGATCAATGACCCGGTCGTCGGCAAACGAGTCATGCCGTCCGAAGTCGCCACCGCCATGCGCGAAGCCCTGTCACAAGTGGTGGATGCCGGTACCGCCAAACGGGTCGCCGGCAGTTTCAAACTGCCCGACGGCAGGCCGCTGGCCATGGGCGGCAAGACCGGCACCGGCGACAACCGTATCGAAGCCATCGGTTCCGGCGGACGGATCCTGAGCTCCAAGTCCCTCAACCGCACGGCGACCTTCGTGTTCTACATCGGCGATACCCATTTCGGCACCCTGACGGCGTTCGTGCCGGGGCGTTCGGCCGAAAACTTCACCTTCACCTCGGCACTGCCAGTGCAGGTGCTCAAGGGCATGGCGCCGATCCTCACGCCTTACCTGCAACCGGGCACCCACACCATGTGCCAGCCAACCGAGGTCACCGCCGGCCGCTGAGAGAACTCAATGGAAAGATGGCGGTACATATGTATTTTTCACTCTTGGATTTTGCGAGACCGGTGCCGGCAACGGCGCCGATTCAAACTGATTTTTGCGCTTTTTTTTGACCTCATGCCTACCTAGTCTGGTCGTCCGATTCATGATCAAAGGACGATCAGACAATGCCCATTACCCCCTCGGCGATTCAAGGATCAGATCCGCTCGAGATCCCCCCGTTCGACAAAAGCATCCACTTCCATCAGGTCAGAAAGGCCATTCCGGCCTGGCTGCTGAACACCTCCCCATCGCGTGTCGACACCCTTAAATCCGTCAGGCTGACGTTGCCGGACTGGCACAGGAACGCGTCAACACTCGCTCACCGCAAGCTGAAAAAAGCCATCCAGCTCGGCTGGACCGCGCAAAACACCGCCGATAAGGCATTGAGTGATCTGCAGGATGTTTCCGCCTTTGCCAAACCCCTGTTGGAGCAAGCGCTGAAGGACCGCTTCGGCGTCGAAGACGATGTCGAGGACACCTGGATGCGCCTGTATGCCCCGGTGAAGACGGCCTGGTGGGTGCATGATTTTTCTGGCGGCACCACCAGTCGCACCGTCTCGCTGTTGGATGCCGCGCTGCACAACTTCTCCCAGGACGAGACGTTTACCCAGGACTCGGAGTTCATCACCCGCCCCGACAAACGCGGGCATTTCAACGTCAAACCGCTCAAGCACAAACTGAGCATCGAACAGTTCAAGTCCCTGTGTCGCGAACTGGACATCGGCGCCCGCTACCAACAGCACCTTAAAGACACGTTGCTCCCCACCGAAAAAGCGACGAGCAATGTCCTGCGCCACAAAGTCATTCTCAGCCAGAAAAGCGCGCTGAATGTCGCCGCGCATATCGCCCTGATGAAGCACGACCTCGACCAGGAGGCCTTTGATGTCGTGCAAGGCATGCTCGAAGATCGTTCACGGCTGAAGTGGAACGGCAAACCCATCGCCTATTACAACCTGGCAATGATGGACACGCGTTTGAGCGGCATCATCCTGATCGCCGAGGACACTGCCATCGCCAGCGGCCCGGTCCCGGTGATTGCCTATGTTCCCCATGATCCGCTGCACCCGCTCAAGCAATACCCTTCGTCACTGGAATTCATGGCTGAACTGACACGCCAGCTGCGCGATGGCTCATCCGCCAACAACTATCAACAGTTCTTCAGTCAGTTCGTGCCCCATGCGCAACGCGGGCATTTTTTCGCCGGGTTGAACGCGCGTCTGAGCACGGTGAAGTGGCAACCGGTGGCCGCCGGTTCCAACTTGCCGAGCTGGCGCGAAACCCCTGTGGATAAACCCGCTCTGCAATTCAGTGTGTCGAGCATCAAGACCGACCGCGAGACGATCTTCAACAACGACCTGTGGGGTTACCGTTACCGACAGACCCTCAACAAGGTGTTCAACGATGGCCGGGAGATCGCCATCGCCACCGAATACGCCGACCGCATGGCCCGCTGGGCCTGGTGGGACAACCTGGAAAAAATGCTCTCGGACATCCTCAACGTTGCCTTGCTGGTGGCGACACCGTTGGTGCCTGGCCTCGGTCAGCTGATGCTGGCGTACACGGCCTGGCAACTGACCGATAGCGTGGTCGAGGGCCTGGTCGACCTGGCCGAGGGACACTTGGCCGAAGCCGGTGAGCAGGCCCTCGGCGTGCTGGAAAACGTGGTCCAGTTGGGCGCGTTCGCGGCGGCAGGCGCCGCCGGCAATGTGGTACAGGCGAAGCTTTCGCCGTTTTTCGAAGGCCTGAAACCGGTGCAACTGGCAAACGGCGAGACGCGTTTGTGGAACCCTGACCTCAGCCCCTATCAACGCACCGACGTGGATTTGCCCGAGGGCGCCCGGCCTGATGACCAGGGTATCCACCAGCATCAGGGCCGGCGCATCCTGCGCCTGGACGATCAACACTTCGAAGTGCTGCAAGACCCGATCACCGAGCAACCACGCATCCGCCATCCGCAGCGTTTCGATGCTTATGCACCGACCCTGCGCCACAATGGCCATGGGGCCTGGGTGTGCGAAACGGAGAACCCGCGCGAATGGGAAGGCACAACCCTGATGCGCCGCCTCGGCCACAGCACCGAAGGTTTCAACGATGAACAACTGGAGCAGATCCGCCAGATCAGCGGCACCGAGGAAGGCGCGTTGCGCCGGATGCATGTTGAAAACGCCCCGCCGCCACCGCTGCTGACCGACACCCTGCAACGCCTGTCTTCACCGCCCATCGCGCCCGCTGCGTTACCCGCTGAAATCGCGCCGCTGTTCAATGACTTCCCCGAGCTGCCGGCGACCGTTGCCGAACAAATCCATGCGCGTGCCAGCGCCACGGAACGTCAGCGGATGACCGAGGAAAACCGCCTCCCCCTGCGCCTGAGGACCCAGGCACGGGAGCTGCAATTCGAAACGAAAACCGTACGAGCGGCCCAGGGTCTGTACCCGAGCGCGGCCATCACGCCCGACACCGAGCGCCTGGTGCTGGGCACCTTGCGCTTCAACACCGACACCTTCGGCGACCTGCGTCTGGAGATTCGTCAGGACACCTTCGATGGCGATCTGCGTTACAGCGTCGGCCCCGAGGACGCTACGCGGGTGCGGGTGCTGATTCGCGACGAAGCCGGGCAATATCAGGTGCGTGATGGCGAAGATCAGGCGATCCATGAAGCCGATGATTTTTTCGAAGCCGTCCTGCAGGCCACGCAGGAGAATGGTCAAAACGCCCTGGGCTACAAACCGGGGGATGCTGAACAGTTCAGGGAATGGGTCATGGCCAAATCGGCTCCGCCGAGCGAACGCCGGACCGTACTCGCCGAACCGCCCATTCGCCCGGTGGCCGAGCATGAAACGATGTTGTTGGTGCGTGGAGGGTGGCTGAGCAAGGAAGGCCTGACACTGCACGAACGCATTCAGGATCTTTATCCGCATTTCAGCGAGGCCGAGGTCGACAATTTCGCCAGTGCCCTGACCGCACAGGGTGAGCCCATGCCGTTTCTGGAGGAACAAGAAAATGCTTTGAACGAGCTGAACAGCATCATCCATCGCTGGAATAACGCGCATTACGATATGGAGAGCGATACACATGCACCACTAAACGGTGTCCGGGGACACATTGCCGATCGCTTGCGCGCCTGTTTCAACCGAGAGAACACCAAGTTCGGTAGTCGCACCGATCCGCACGGCTATGCGCTGGATCTGTCACATGATGAACTTCTATTACCTATGAACCTGGGATCCGAATGGCCCGAACGACCGCTGTTTAGAACTTTTCTGGACAAGGTCACGGTCCTGAAACTCGACAACACACGCTTTTCCGGCAAAGCAAACGGCTTGCTGAAAGACTTCCCCAACCTGCGCGAACTCAGCGCCAGTGGATGCGAGCTGACGAGCCTGCCAGAAAACATCGGCTCAATGCAGCGGCTCGAACGCCTACGCCTGAGCGACAATGAAATCGTGTTGGACGCCGCCGCCGTTGAGCAACTGAAACACCTGGACCATCTGGAAATTCTGCGCCTTGATGAAAACCCCCTTGGCAGGGCTGTCGACATTTCCAACATGCCCCGGCTGAAAGTCGTCGGCCTGCGGGACACGGTCATGACCACCTGGCCCGAAGGGACGTTGAGCAAAACCAGGCCTCGGGGTTTTCTGCTGGATCTTCGGGACAATCCAATCAGTCTGATCCCCGAAGTGGTCCCCGGCTCACCGCAGGCCTGGGTCGTGGCGCGCACCCGGCTCGATGTCGGCAACCTGTCGCAAGCAAACCAGATTCGCTATCAGGCCATCCGTCGTTCGGTGGCGCTACCCCCTGAGCCCATCGTGCCCTCCAACAGCCAGGCCGAATGGGTGGTCAATTCCAACTACAGCGCGGAGCACTGGAACGATGTCCCCGGCTGGGGCATCGACCGGGCCAATCACTGGTCGCAGCTGGTCGACGAGCCCCAGGCCAAGCGCTTCCTGGAAGTATTGCTTGATACCCGCCGGAGTCGCGACTTCGAGAAGCCCGGCCCGGCCCGGGATCAACTGGTGCAGCGTGTCTGGCGCATGCTCGATGCCGTCTACGTCGACACGCCCCTGCGCGAGAAGCTGTTCACCATGGCTGTCGCGCCGGTGGATTGCGCCGACGCCGGTGCGCAGTTGTTCAATCACATGGGCATTGATGTACTCGCCTACGAGGCCCACGCGTATTCCACCGACCCGGCGCAGCTGGAGCAGAAGCTGGTGACCCTGGCCAAAGGCGCGGCGCGGCTGGAACAGGTCAACGAGGTGGCCCGCGCCGATGTCGCCAGTCGTGGCGGCAACCCGGACGAAGTCGAGGTCTACCTGGCCTATCAAACCGGATTGGCAGAGCGCCTCGACTTGCCCTGGCAGTCGAAGGGCATGCTCTACCGGCCGGTGTCCGGCGTCACGGATGCGATGATCGATCAAGCCTACGACACGGTGCTGGCCCTGGGCGAAGGCGACGGTCTGGTGGACCGAATGCTCGAACAGGATTTTTGGCAAACGCATTTGAACGAGCGCCATGCGAGCGAAATGCAAGCCAACAAGACTCGCTATCAGAAGCTGTCGGAACAACTGGACACCCTTCGCGATACCCAGCGCGAATGGGCCGAATCGACGTCGGATACTCAGCGCGCCGCACTGCGCAGCCGGCTCAGGGAGCTGATGAACGACCTGCCGGCACCGGACACGGTAGTCTTCGCCGATGGGCCATTGAGCGACGCGATTTTCGACCGCCTGCTGGTCGATCTCGGTGACGCCGAGAAAGAGCTGTCGAGGCGTTTGACCCGTCAAGCCATGAAGCGCGCCGGCCAGTAAAAAGCATAAACATGAGTGTCACGCGGCGTTAATGCTGGATGTACCTGCCTCATCGCGAGCAGACAGAACGCCGCCCGACTCGCTCCCACAGGGGATCGGTGGTTGCCACAAGATTTGTGTACGACACCCATCCAATGTGGGAGCTGGCCTGCCAGCGATGGCGGCAGCCCCCCGGCACTCAGACTTCGGAGTCCCAGATCACGGTGGCCTTGCCTCCGTAGGAAGGACCGGCACCCGGGTCGAGCATGAATGCCATTTGACTCTGGGGCACTTCGAAGTGCAGCACACCCGGCGCTCTGTCGACATAAAAACCCGGTTGGAAATACAGCGCGTTGGCCGCGCCCGTTCGCAGACGCATGTGCCTGACGGGTTGCCCGCTCATGTCGGTCAGGCCATTGGGCAGGCTGACGCTGACTTGGAGCGCCACCTGGCGCTTGGACACGCGATCATCCAGAGCGCAATCGTTGCCATCAAAAGAAACGAACTCACACTCCAGTTGCATCTTGAAACGCGAAGAGGCCGAGATATTGAAGGTCTGGTCGCGGAACAACCGTACCGGTCTGCGCCCCGCCTGCAACCAGCTTTGCCAACCACCGGCGGGCACCAACTGGACTTTCTCGCCACCGGGCGGGATATCGACCTTGAGGGTGTGCTGAACGTCGAGATTGAAGTTCATGGTCAACGCCGGACTGCTCGGCAGCATCACATCGCCGAAATCGAAGTCGCCGTTGGGGCCGACCGTATAGGTCAGCGATCCGGTGTAATGGCCTGCCAACATGCCCAATGGATTGGGCGTGACCAGTTCATAGGAGAAATCCAGATGGTCGTAGCGCAACCAGGGAACATCGAATTTCGCCTGTTTATCACACGCAGCCTGGACCGGTGTTTTCCAGAAAAAACCATAGGAGTTGGGGCTGTAGTAACCCACACCGCTGTAAAGACACGGCGACGGCGCGTACACCCAACTCGATCCCCACAACAGATTATGCGCATAGCGGGAGTCAGGGTTGGTGTCCCCTGTCAGCTTCTGAACATCCTCGGTCACATACATGGAGCCCACCCCGGTAATCCGCATTCTTACCTGTTCCACCGCTCCGGAATCATGACGGACTGAGAGCTCACGCCATTGCGCCGGCACCGAGAACGTTGCGCCCTGGCGCGGTGATGCATGGTTGGCCGGGATGGCTCGATTGGAGTCGAATCGAATCGGGACTTGCAGGCTGAACGTCTTGTTATCTTCACATTGCCCGGGAAACAACTGACAGTAGCCACTGGGCGGCGTGGTGTTCTTGAATTGGTTGATGTGCGGATAGGCCGAGTCGGGCTTGAACAAGGCAGTGATTGATACGTCTTGCGCCAACGCCTGGGGCATCAGCCACCACACCATTAACAGGCTGCATAACCAGAAAAGCCTTTTTGAAAACAAAACACCTGCAACACTCATCTGTATCCCTCTCCGAAAAGCCACCCTGCTCCCTGGGGGGCGATGTTCGCTCCCACATTTTTGATCCTTGCCAGACACGGGTCAGGGCGCAGCCGCACTGAAAATCAACTGGACGGTCCCGTAGTAAGTGCCCGGCTTATAGCCACCGGCCGGCACCTTCGGTTGAATTTCCAAAGGAAAACGCCCGCCTGCCATGGCCTGCGCCGCCGACACCACTTGGCGCGGTTTCTCATCGTGGCTCAACTCCTGGCCATTGAAGGTGACCCGCAAGTAGATGTTCTGATCCTGCCGCCCGTTGAACAGATAAGGCTCGGCGTCCAGCCGCGCCTCGATCGCACTGGTGTCGTGCTTGACGTCGAAATTCTTGCGCAACCCTTCGAGCCTCGACGTGTTGATGTTCCACGGCAGGGTCTGCTCCAGATGTATCCAGTTCGTCTCGGCCGGTAGCACGTAAAAACCCAGGGTCGGAATATCCGCCCACACGTCGAACGTGCGCTCTTCCCGTGCCGCGAAAGCCTGGGCACACATCATCACGCCCACACACAGGGCGATGGCCGATTGCTTGATCATGTCAGTTACCTGTTGCGTGATAAAAAGCGGCGAGTCCTTCAGGGCGACTCGCCTTTGGCGGTGTTACTGGCTGGCAACGTGCAACGCTTTTTTGTCGGCGCCTTCAATCAGGTTGAAGCGGTATTCCCGACCGGGTTTCTTCTCGAACTCGAACGACTTGCCCGCCAGAACGTGATGTTTGGTGGTCGGCTCGCACTCGGTTTCATTCTTCTGCGAGCAGTTGCGAAACTCATCAATCACCACCACGGTGTTGCCGTTATTGCGCAGCCGGTAAACGCCGGCGCTGTCATCGATCACGCTGTCGAAACGGCTGTTCTTGGGCCGGACAAAAAACACCGTGCCAAACCCGGTCATGACGTTGACCCCCGCCGACAGGTTCTCCTTGTAGGCGTCCCGCTCCTCACTGGACACCGCGAACTCGTCTTCCTTTTCCGGCACCACCGGCACGAAGCGCACGCGAAAATAGCGTTCGGTGTCACGTGCGCCCATGTGCAGCAAACGCGTGCCCTGCATGCCTTTGGCCGGCACGATCAGCCGTGCGGGGCTGGCCATCAAGCCATCTCGGCCGCTGCCATCCGCTTGGGTTGCGACCGGTATCTCACGGTGACTGCCATCGGCGTTGTAGATAATTTCCAGGATGTTGACCTTGACGAACGCCGTGCTGTCGCCGCTGTTGAACACGCGCTTGAGGTAGGTGCTTTTGTCGCCATCCAGGTAGTCGTACACCGTTCCGACGTTGATCTGCGGACCGGCCTGAACCGCCAGAGAAAACCCGCTCAAACCCAACAGCAACCACAGACGCTTCATACTCTTGAACCTCATGACAGTGAACACAACACAGGCGCGGCCCATCGATAGACGGCCCATCAGATTTCCGAATCCCAGATCACGGTGACCTTGCCCTGATAGAAGGGACCCACACCGGGCGACAGCATGAATTGCATCTGTCTCTCCGGTACTTCGAAGTGCAGGACACCCGGCGCCCTGTCGACGTAGAAGCCCGGCTGGAAATACAACGCATTGGCCGCGCCCGCTTGCATGCGCATGTGCCTGACGGGTCGCCCGCTCATGTCGGTCAGGCCATTGGGCAAGCTGACAAAGACCTGCAACTCCACTCCCCGCCTGGAGACGCGATCAGCAAGCTGACAGTCGTAGATAACGCTGTCCCACTCACACTCCATGTACATCTTGAAACGCGAGGAGGCCGAGATATTGAAGGTCTGGTCGCGGAACAACCGCACCGGTTTGCGCCCCGCCTGCAGCCAGCTCTGCCAGCCACCGGCGGGGACCAACTGGACCTTTTCGCCACCGGGCGGAATATCGACCTTGAGGGTGTGCTGAACGTCGAGGTTGAAGTTCAGGGTCAAGGCCGAATCGGTCGGCACCATGACATCGCCAAAGTCGAAATCGCCATTGGGACCGACGCTGTAGGTCAGCGAGCCGGTGTAGTGCCCTGAAGACATGCCTAGCGGGTCAGGTGTCTCAAGCTCATAGGCAAAATCGAGGTACTCCAGTTGCATCCACGGAATATCGAACTTCGCCTGTTTGGCGCATGCGGCTTCGGAAGGTGTTTTCCAAAAAAATCGGAAGGTGGTTTCGGTATACCAACCCACCCCGCTATAGAGGCAAGGTGACGGGGCGTTCACCCAAGCCGAATCCCATAAAATACTGTGCGCAACCAAGTAGTCCGCAGCGCCGCCCACCAGTTTCTTCACATCATCAGTTTTATACCGGGAACCCACTCCGGCAATCCGCACCCGGACCTTTTCCGGTTCACCTGTCGCTTCGTGAACAATGGTCAACTCGCGCCACTGGGCCGGGACTTTGAACATCGCGCCTTGCCGCGCGGAAGTGTGGTTAGCCTGGATCGGCAAACGTGAATTGAACTCAATCGGCACCTGCAGGCCGAACATTTCGTTATCCTCACACTCACTTGGATAAATCCCACAGTAACCACTGGACGGCGTGGTGTTCTTGAACTTGTTGAGGTGTGGGTACGCCGGATCCGGCTTGAACACAGCGGTAATCGAAACGTCCTCAGCCATGACTGGCAAAGCGGCCACCCAGGCGATCAAAACGCTTGCCGACCAACAACGACTGCGTGAAACGAAAGAACGCGAGACGTTCATGTAGGCCTAACCTCCGATAATCAGATTCAACGGCGGGCCGTTCAGCCCGCCGTTTCGGCGTTGTGGGTGGCGCCCGCCAATGTGTCCGGCGAACAGCGCAAATCACCGATCATCAGCACGTTGTTTTCACTGCGGTGTTTGTCGACATCGAGACGGAACTGACAGAGCAACTGGTCGGCATAACGCACTTCCAGGGTCGGGGAACCCGCGTTCATTTCCATTGAGAAGAAGCCATCGACTTCGCTGACCCCACGGCTGGCGTGGTTGATCACGTGGTGACCCTTGAGCGGGCGCCCCTGCGGGTCGAGCAAGCGCCCGAGTACGGTGAGGGTTTTCATCACCCGCACCTTGCGGTACTCCACGCCCCCCTTGTTCAGGTGATAGCGGGTGCGCGAAGGCTCGATGCTGGCCGCCGGAACGTGATTGCCTTCGAAGTCGAAGCTCACCGAACTGTTTTTGTAGGCCGTCAACGGAATGAAATTGCGCCCCGGCCGCAGGGCTGCGCTGCCGCCGCTGAGGTCGTCGGCACGAAGGGCGATCCCGTCGATATCGGACTCGACGTCGACAATCATCCCGGCGCCCCGACCTTGATGCTGGCTGGTCAGCGCCATGCGTTGCGCACCCACCACCAGGGTGCTGTCGAGGTTCACGCCACCGGTGAATTTGTTGTTGAACGATGAGCGCTGGATAAACCCGTCGCCATTGATGGCGTCGGTGCGAAAATTCGCCAGGCTCGACAAACCGACGCCATAGGTGTCGGTGAGTGCCGTCACCGAGACGCTCTGCAACACGTGGTCCTGCAGGTCTTTGCGGTAGCCGAACGAGGCATTGTTGTCGCGACTGCCGTCACGGGCAGTGCGGCTGCCGATGCTGCCGGAAATCTGCTGCCCCGGGCCACCGAGCGCCAGGTTGATACTCAGATCCACCCCGCGATTACGCGCATCACCGCTACTGTAACTACCCGGCCGGTCAAACAGAGACAGGCGCCAATTGGCATCGCTGCCAAACAATTGGGTACGTTGGGTCCAGCCGAGGTCGATACCAACCCCTTCGACGTTGCCCTCACTGTGGGACACACGGGCGTTGAGCGAATCCTTGCGACTGATGCGGTGATTCAGCGCCAGCGATGAATTGCTGGTCTGGCCGGTGAATACATTGCGTTGGCGCACGCGAGTGCCATCGGGCAGCGTGTCGTAAGTGTTGGTGGTGTCGAGCCAGCTACGGTTGTGGCTGATTACCAGGCTGCCGGCACCGTAGTTGTAGAGCCCTTGCAGGTCGGCACCGGTGCCGTGGTCTTCGGTCTGGTAGAGGTTGGCGTAGACACTGGTGCTGTTGCCCAGGGTCCAGTCGATGGAACTGCCGTACTGGAGCGTTTCCCGCACCTGGCGTGCCGACAGTCCGAGAATCACCCGTGGATGCAGCAGATAGTTGATCGAGGCGCCCGCCGTGGCATCGCCACTGCTTTGTTGGTCCCAGTTGCTGAACAGTTTGCTTTCCTGCCCGGCGAACAGGTTGTAGCGCCAGCGCTCATCGTGGTTGCGCCAGTTGCTCGGTTTGTAGATCAGCTCCTGAGTGGTCGAGGTGACTTGACCGTCCTCGATCAACCGCACTTCCACTTCATAAATGCCGCCGGGCAATGGCCGCGTGTCGAGGGTCTGCAAACCGGCCGGGACCGCCTGTGTGTTGATCAACAGGCCATCGCGATAGATCTCCACGGACGCCTGGCGGTTGGCCGTGACATACACCGGGTATACGCTGGGTTTCGGGCTGTCGATGGCCAGGCTGTCAGAGCTGCCATACATCACGCCCACGGCGGTGTCGGGACTGGTGCCGAACGAACGGGGCTGGCGGGTCAGGCCTTCGGAGTTGGGCGTGAAGTAGCCCAGGCGGAAAAAACTGCCCTCCAGTTCGCGCTGGGTGAACAGCTCATGCACCGCATGGTAGGTCTTGTCATCCGGCCCGCCCAGGCGCGCCAGTTGCATGTTGAAGCTCTGGCTCCAGTTGCCCAGGCTGCCGCTGGCCTCCAGACCGAAACGGCCGCCCAGGTCTTGATCCTGGCCGCCGTTGAGATTGAGTTGGTTACGCACCATCAGGCCGCTGCTGCCGCCTTCCGGTTGAGCGTAGAAACGCTTGGCTTCGCTATCGCGCTCGGCATTTTCGGTGACGATCGACAGCAATGAATTTTCCAGGTTGTAGTGAACCGCCAGCATTTGTTCCGGGCATTGCCCCTTGCACGCCCCGAGGGCCACGCCGGGCTTGAGGATGTCAGACCAGGCCTGGCGCTCCCCTGCACCGAAACGGCTTTCACTGGTATCGGTGAAATCGAGCAACGTCACCCGGTCATCGCGGGACAACACAATCATCGCCTCGCCGAGCGGTTGCTGATCGAGTTCGACCCGAACCGCCAACGGAACGTCGAAGAAATGCTCCTCGAACTCTGCCGGCAAGCCTTTGGCCTGAGCCAGCAAAGTGCGCGGCGTATGATCAATAGAAGTGGGCGCCGCAAATGCACTGCTACATAACAGCAACGCAAGCGCTGCCGCGATGGGCGTCATCGGGAACATGAACAAGTACTCTGATTACGAGAAAGTCAAAGCCCGGTCGACAGACAGAGTTGTTTGTCGACCGGTTACGTTACTTGAAGCAAGTAAGCGTTTTACCGTCGTGTTTAAACTTAGACGGAAGGTTCAACCACCAACATGACAACGCCGGTGTAGTCGCCCGCATCAGGTTTACCGCCGACCGCACTGATCTTGAACGGCGCGCGATAACGAGTATTGGATTCGGTATCGCCCACAACTTCTTGCGAAGTGGTTGTCAACGCTTTGCCGTTGAGTTCGACTTTCAAATCGATTGCCTTGTTACCGGCAATCAGCTTCGGCACGCCTTCGAGTCGGGCGTTGACCTTACCGGCGGTGTGAAGGACATCAAAGTGCCCGTCGACGGTTCGCATGGAGCCGGTAGACGGGTTGTAGCTCATATCCTGGTCTTTGTTGACCAGATCCGAATCAACCGGGACCGCGTAGAAGTCGTCGGCCGGCACGTGGGCAATCAGGCTGATGGAGTGCTTGGCTTCAGTGGCGGCAAACGCCATGGAAGAACTCAGTGCCAGAACAGCCAGAGGAGCAGCGAACGCGATTTTCTTGAACATCTTTCAGTACCTGTTTTTTAAAAAGGATTAGCGCAGAAAGTTCAAGTTGAGCAAAACCGTCACGAGCAGCTAGTTGCTCAACTGAACTTTCAACGCCGAAAGATGATCGATCAATTTATCTGGAAAGTAAGCAGGCAAATTCCTGCAAGTGCGTAGCCAAAGCACTATCAAGGCAGCAAGAAAAAACCTGAAATTATTTAAATTAGAATGTCTGACTGTAAGAGAAATACTACAAGCCGGACACTAACGACAATGACTCGCAGACACTACCCAAGTTACTTCTGTAAGACCAATACCACAAGCCCCGCATTCAATAGGCCAAAAGATAATATTAGAGAGTTAACACTAATTTAAACTTTTTCACCCGTTTTGGTCACACTATTTTCGCGCTGTTGGCTGGCTCAGCGGCTCGACGCTCGGGGGCGGCCATCGGTCGGTGGGGCTTGCTTTTTTCTTAAGATATATCTTAAGTTGTATCTAAACACGACGAGAGAAAGCACAAATGAGAGACCATCATTCCCCCCACCGCGAACACGGCGACGGCCGCGACGGCTTCGAGAAACGCCCCGGACGCGAGCGCGGTGGGCGCGGCCCCCGGGTCTTCGCCCCCGGTGACTTGAAATTGCTGTTGCTGGCGCTGATCGCCGAACAGCCTTGCCACGGCTACGACTTGATCCGCCAGATCGAAGGCATATTCGACGGTGCCTACAGCCCCAGCCCCGGCGTGATTTACCCGACCCTGACCTTTCTGGAAGAGAGCGAAATGATTCAGGGCGACGCCGAAGGCGGGAAGAAACGCTACTGCGTGACTGATGCCGGGCGTCAATCCCTGGCCGAGCAAGCTGTTGCCCTTGAAGGCGTAAGGGTGCGCATCGATGTCAGTAAGCGCTCTCTGCGCGGCCATGATCGCCCGCCTGAAATCCACGAGGCTGTGCACAACCTGCGCCACGCCCTGCAACTTCACCACGGACGCTGGAGCGCGGAAGAAATCCAGCGTGTTGCGACCCTGCTCAACAACACCGCCAAAGCCATCGTCGACGGCCCCGCCGTTCAAGCTGCCCAGGAGAAAGCCGAATGACTGAAGTCGTCACCCAAACCATTCACCGCGTCATGCATGAAATCAAACGCCGGCGCCTGGAAGTGTTGCGAGTGGTCGACCTGACCCCGCGCATGCGCCGGATTACCCTGGGCGGGCCCGAGCTGGCAGGGTTTGTCAGCCTCGGCACGGACGATCACGTCAAACTGCTGTTCCCGCAGAACGCGGCGGAACAGGCAGCGCTGGAAACCCTGGTACTCGGTGCCGGCAAAAGCGACGGACCGATGCCGGCCATGCGCGACTACACACCGCGTCGCTATGACCTGGACACGCTGGAGCTGGATATCGACTTCGTGCTGCACGGCGACGGCCCTGCCTCGACCTGGGCCGAACAGGCCAAACCGGGGCAGTTCCTGCACATCGGCGGGCCGCGCGGTTCGATGATCGTGCCGGACATGTTCGACAGCTATCTGCTGATCGGCGACGAAACCGCCCTGCCCGCCATTGCCCGGCGCCTTGAAGGCTTGCCGGCGAATCGGCGGGCGCTGGTGATTGTCGAGGTGGAAAACGGCAAGGAGCAGCAAGTGCTGCTAAGCGCTGCCCAGGTCAATGTGATCTGGGTGCTGCGCGAGGGTGGCAAAGACCATTTGCTGAGCACCGTACGGCAGATCGAGGTGCCCACAGGCAGCCTGTACGCCTGGGTCGCGACCGAGACCAAGGTGTCACGGCAGATCCGTCGAGTGTTGCTCGATGAGCATGGGTTGGATGAGCAGTTCGTCAAGGCGGTGGGTTACTGGCGGCTGGATAACACTCTGGATGACTGACCGGTTTCTGTGGGAGCGGGCTTGCCCGCGATAGCGGTTTGGCAGGCACTTCAAAGGCGCCTGTCAGGCCGTCATCGCTGGCAAGCCAGCTCCCACAGGGTTAACGCCGTCGATCCAGGCCAACCATCAGCAACGCAATCAACACAAACCCCGCCAACAATCCCCCGGCATTGATGAACACCTGTGGATAACCCAGCTTCTCCACATCAACGAACGGATAGGGATACACCGCCAGCAAATGCCCGCGCAGCAGCGAATAGCCGAAGTACAGCAGTGGATAAATCACCCACACCGCGATGTGTCCCAGCCGCAATAAGCCCTTGGGCACACAACACCACCAATACACCAGGAACAGCAGCGGCATGATGTCGTGCAGCAGCTCATCGGCCAGCCACTGCCAGCCCTGCGGGTGCCACAAATGGCGCAGTAACAGGTTGTAGGCCAGGCTGACCACGGCGATGCTCACGGCAACGCCGCTACTGACCGACGATTGCAAAAACCAGCGCCGTGCAGCGGATTCGCGGGACGTCAATTCACAAGTCAGGACCGTCGCCACCAACGTATTGCTGAGCACGGTGAAGTAGCTGAAAAAGCTCATCAACCCACCCAGCAGGCTGGCGCCCAGGGTCCACCGCGAATAGAAAATCAGGTACATCTGGATGCTCAGGCCGGCCCAGCCCAGGACCGCTGCGATGGCAACAAAATGACGTCGTGCAACAGACCCGGTCGCCATCGGGTTGACCCTGTTCAGAGCGGACGCTTGGTGCGCATCAATTTCACGTAAAGGCGCTCGACCTTCTCCCGTGCCCAAGGGGTTTTACGCAGGAAGGTCAGGCTCGACTTGATGCTCGGGTCACTTTTGAAGCAACGAATATCGATGCGCTCGGCCAGACCCGACCACTCATAGTGTTCAACCAGCGCGTTAAGGATCTGTTCCAGGGTCACGCCGTGCAGCGGGTCAGTGTTGTGTTCGGTCATGCCGGGCCTTCGAGCAGAGTGAGGATTGGAAGCCGCGCACCTTAGCCGAGGGCTTCTTCGGGTGGAAGCGATCTATTAAATGTAGGTGATCCTGTAAGAGCGAGCTTGCTCGCGAAAAACGCAATGACACCGCTGGGCATCGGGTTTGACGCGTTTTCGTTCAAGTCCATCGCGAGCAGGCTCGCTCCTACACTGTTACGGATTGCGAAAGAATTCATCTCAACAAAGCGCTTTCTCTATTTGTAACAGAACATTATCCTTGCACCGTCCTTAGCTGAAACGCTTCCGCTAATACGTATCTCGCCTGCCGTTTCCAATCATCCCCAGAAAAAGATCAAGAATTTCCCCTCTATGCCTGATTTACAATCTCCGAAAGACAGCGCTGTCTTTACGCCTGTCGCCTGCCGAAACGCCTTGAACCTGATCGGCGGATTGACCGCGATGAGCTTCGTCACCTGCGCCCAGGCTGCGGCGGCCTTTGATAGCGATTCACCGTGGATGCTCGGCGACTGGAACGGCACGCGCACCGAACTGGCGGAAAAGGGCTACGAATTCAAACTGGATTACACCGGCGAAATGGGCAGCAACCTGCACGGCGGCTACGACCATGACCGCACCGCGCGCTACAGCGACCAGTTCGGCCTCGGTACGCATCTGGATCTGCAGAAGATCCTCGGCTGGAACGACGCCGAATTTCAGCTGACCGTGACCAAACGCAGCGGCAACAACATCAGCAACGACCGGATCAACGATCCGCGTGTCGGCGGCTTCACCTCGGCCCAGGAAGTCTGGGGGCGTGGCCAGACCACGCGCCTGACGCAGATGTGGTATCAGCAGAAATTCCTCGACCAGACACTCGACATCAAGGTCGGCCGCTTTGGCGAAGGCGAAGACTTCAACAGCTTCCCTTGCGACTTCCAGAACCTGGCGTTCTGCGGCTCCCAGGTCGGCAACTGGGCCGGTGGCATCTGGTACAACTGGCCGGTCAGCCAATGGGCGATGCGGGTCAAATATCACCTGACGCCCGAGCTGTACGCACAGGTCGGTGCCTACGAGCAAAACCCGTCGAACCTTGATCGTGACAACGGCTTCAAGCTCAGCGGCAGCGGCACCCAAGGCACGGTCCTGCCGGTGGAACTGGTGTGGGCGCCGAAGCTCAATGGCCTGCCGGGCGAATACCGCGCCGGTTACTACTACAGCAGCGCCAAGGCCACGGACGTCTACAAGGACAGCAACGGCCAGCCTGCGGCCCTGAGCGGTGAGGCTTACCGCAGCGCGTCGAGCAAGCACGGCGTATGGCTCGGCCTTCAGCAGCAGGTCACCAGCGTCGCCAGCGATCACAGTCGCGGTTTGAGCCTGTTCGCCAACGGCACGATGCACGACAAGAAGACCAACGCCATCGACAACTATGTCCAGGCCGGCCTCGTCTACAAAGGCCTGTTCGATGCCCGCGCCAAGGATGACATCGGCTTCGCCATGGCCCGCGTCCACGTCAACCCGGCCTACCGCAAAAACGCCGAAGCGACCAATCAGGCCCACGCCGTCTTCGATTACGACGACCCGGCCTTCCTGCCGCCCCAGGACACCGAATACAGCGCCGAACTCTATTACGGCGTGCACGTCACCCACTGGCTGACCGTGCGCCCGAACTTGCAGTACATCCGTCACCCCGGTGGCGTGGACCAGGTCGATGACGCGCTGATTGGCGGGATCAAGGTCCAGTCGTCGTTCTGACCAATGCCACAAAACCTGTAGGAGCGAGCCTGCTCGCGATGGACCCGAAAGCTACGCGGGGTGTCAGGCACCCAACGTCATCGTTCACGTCCATCGCGAGCAGGCTCGCTCCTACAGGTGGTTGCATCAATCAAACCGTTTTTATCTGAACCATGCCCGCGCCGGATCGTCATCTACAGTGAACTGGCGCGGGACAACTTGAAACGTCACGGAGAATCACACTATGAGCACTGAGGGTGCCTTGGGTCGAAGCCGTCTATTGCCGACCTTGCTCGGCATACTGCTTCTGCTAATGGGCCTGGCCATGCTGGCCGGGGGGATCAAGCTGAGCATGCTGGGCGGCTCGCTGTACTACCTGCTGGCCGGTATCGGCATCGCGTTGACCGGCGTTCTGCTGATCACCGCCCGTCGCGCCGCACTGGGCCTGTACGCGCTGGTGCTGTTCACCAGCACCGTCTGGGCCTTGTGGGAAGTGGGCCTCGACTGGTGGCAATTGGTGCCGCGCCTGGCGCTGTGGTTCGCCCTGGGTGTGGTGATGCTGTTGCCGTGGTTCCGCCGTCCATTGCTGCGTGACGGCACTGCGCCACTGGGCACCGGCGCATTGAGCGTGGCCGTGGTGCTGGCCGGTGCAACCGCCCTTGCCAGCCAGTTCACCCACCCCGGTGAAGTCCTCGGCGAGTTGGGCCGCGACAGCGCCGACATGACCAGCACCGCGCCACAAATGCCCGAAGGCGACTGGCAGGCCTATGGCCGCAGCGAATTCGGTGATCGCTACTCGCCGCTCAAGCAAATCACCCCCGGCAACGTCGGCAAGTTGCAAGAAGCCTGGCGCATTCGCACCGGCGACCTGCCGACCGCCGATGACCCGGTGGAACTGACCAACGAGAACACCCCGCTCAAAGCCAACGGCATGCTCTACGCCTGCACCGCCCACAGCAAGGTGCTGGCGCTGGACCCGGACACCGGCAAGGAAATCTGGCGCTTCGACCCGCAAATCAAGAGCCCGGTGGGCTTCAAGGGCTTCGCCCACATGACCTGCCGTGGCGTGTCGTACTACGACGAAGCCGCTTACGCCAAGTCTGAAAACGCCGCATCGGCTGTCATCTCCGAGGCCGGTAAAGCCGTTGCCCAGGCTTGCCCGCGTCGCCTGTACCTGCCGACCGCCGATGCGCGCCTGATCGCACTGAATGCCGACACCGGCAAGATCTGCGAAGGCTTCGGCAACAACGGCGTGGTGGACCTGACCCAGGGCATCGGCCCGTTCACACCGGGTGGCTACTACTCCACCTCGCCGGCCGCGATCACCCGTGACCTGGTGATCATGGGTGGCCACGTCACCGACAACGAGTCGACCAACGAGCCGTCCGGCGTGATCCGCGCCTACGACGTGCGCGACGGTCACCTGGTGTGGAACTGGGACAGCAACAACCCGGACGCCACCGAGCCGTTGGCACCGGGCCAGATCTACAGCCGCAACTCGGCGAACATGTGGTCGCTGGCCAGCGTCGACGAAAAACTCGGCATGGTTTACCTGCCGCTGGGCAATCAGACGCCTGACCAGTGGGGCGCGGACCGCACCCCTGGCGCGGAAAAATTCAGCGCCGGCCTGGTCGCTCTGGACCTGGCCACCGGCAAGGTGCGCTGGAACTACCAGTTCACCCACCATGACCTGTGGGACATGGACGTCGGCAGCCAGCCAACCCTGCTGGACATGAAAACCGCTGACGGCATCAAGCCGGCTGTGATCCAACCGACCAAGCAAGGCAGCCTGTACGTCCTCGACCGTCGCGACGGCACGCCGATCATTCCGATCCGTGAAATCCCGGTCCCGCAAGGCGCCGTGAAGGGTGACCACACCGCACCGACCCAGGCCCGTTCGGACCTGAACCTGCTGGCCCCGGAACTGACCGAAAAAGCCATGTGGGGTGCCAGTCCGTTCGACCAGATGCTGTGCCGCATCCAGTTCAAGGAACTGCGTTACGAAGGCCAGTACACTCCGCCATCGGAACAGGGCAGCCTGATCTATCCCGGCAACGTCGGCGTGTTCAACTGGGGCGGCGTGTCGGTCGACCCGGTTCGCCAGCTGTTGTTCACCAGCCCGAACTACATGGCCTTCGTCTCGAAAATGGTACCGCGTGCCCAAGTGGCGGCCGGCAGCAAGCGCGAGAGCGAAACCGCAGGCGTGCAACCAAACACGGGCGCCCCGTACGCGGTGATCATGCACCCGTTCATGTCGCCGTTCGGCGTGCCATGCCAGGCGCCGTCCTGGGGTTACGTGGCCGGTATCGACCTGACCACCAGCAAAATCGTGTGGAAACGCAAGAACGGCACCAGCCGCGACAGCTCGCCGCTGCCGATCGGCCTGACCCTTGGCGTGCCAAGCATGGGCGGCTCGATGGTCACTGCCGGCGGCGTCGGCTTCCTCAGCGGCACCCTGGATCAGTACCTGCGCGCCTATGACGTCAACACCGGCAAGGAACTCTGGAAGTCGCGCCTGCCGGCCGGCGGCCAGGCGACACCAATGACCTACACCGGCAAGGACGGCAAACAATACGTGCTGCTCGTGGTCGGCGGTCATGGTTCGCTGGGGACCAAGATGGGTGACTATGTGATTGCGTACAAACTGCCCGAGTAAGTTTTAGCGGCAGTAAAACGAAAGGCGACGCCCTCACAGGCGTCGCCTTTTTTGTGCCCGCAGATTTCAAACCACTGCACGCCCCACCCCTGTAGGAGCGAGCCTGCTCGCGATGGTGTATCCGCTACGTTGGTGTCAACTGACACGCCTTGGCGAGCAGGCTCGCTCCTACAGGTGGACGTGTCGCCGTGAAATCCAGCTAACCTGAATCCCTGCTGAATACACCTTTGAATGACTGGTTAATGCCCAGGCATCATTGAAACCACCGCCAACCTGCCCCATCTAAGACCCATACTCCATTGCGCAGGTGCCCCATGAGCGACCAGCAAGAATTCCCTGAAGACCCGAGCGAATACGCCGACCCCGAAAACGCCACCCAACACTCCACCGGCAAAGGCCTCGCCCTGCCTGGCCAGAACCTGCCGGACAAGGTCTACATCATCCCGATCCACAACCGACCGTTCTTCCCGGCCCAGGTGCTGCCGGTCATCGTCAATGAAGAGCCCTGGGCCGAAACCCTGGACCTGGTGAGCAAATCCGATCACCACTCCCTGGCCCTGTTCTACATGGACACGCCCCAGGAAGACCCGCGTCATTTCGACACTTCGGCCCTGCCGCTCTACGGCACGCTGGTCAAGGTGCATCACGCCAGCCGCGAAAACGGCAAGCTGCAGTTCGTCGCTCAGGGCCTGACCCGCGTGCGTCTGAAGACCTGGCTCAAACACCATCGCCCACCGTACCTGGTGGAAGTCGAATACCCGCACCAGCCCACCGAGCCGACCGACGAGGTCAAGGCCTACGGCATGGCGCTGATCAATGCGATCAAGGAACTGCTGCCGCTCAACCCGCTGTACAGCGAAGAGCTGAAGAATTACCTCAATCGCTTCAGCCCCAACGATCCGTCGCCTTTGACCGATTTCGCCGCCGCCCTGACCTCGGCCACCGGTAGCGAACTGCAGGAAGTGCTTGATTGCGTACCGATGCTCAAGCGCATGGAAAAAGTCCTGCCGATGCTGCGCAAGGAAGTCGAAGTCGCGCGCCTGCAGAAAGAAATTTCCGCCGAAGTTAATCGCAAGATCGGCGAACATCAGCGCGAGTTCTTCCTCAAGGAACAACTCAAGGTCATCCAGCAGGAACTGGGGCTGACCAAGGACGACCGCAGCGCCGACCTCGAACAGTTCGAACAGCGACTGGTGGGTAAAGTCCTGCCGGTGCAAGTGCAGAAGCGCCTCGAAGAGGAAATGAACAAGCTGTCGATCCTCGAGACCGGCTCGCCGGAGTATGCCGTCACCCGCAACTACATCGACTGGGCGACCTCGGTGCCGTGGGGCGTGTACGGCGAGGACAAGCTCGACCTCAAGTACGCGCGCAAGGTGCTGGACAAGCACCATGCCGGCCTCGATGACATCAAGGACCGCATCCTCGAATTCCTCGCGGTCGGTGCCTATAAAGGCGAGATCAGCGGCTCCATCGTGTTGCTGGTCGGCCCGCCGGGCGTGGGCAAGACCAGCGTCGGCCGATCCATCGCCGAATCCCTCGGCCGACCGTTCTACCGCTTCAGCCTCGGTGGCATGCGCGACGAAGCCGAGATCAAGGGCCATCGTCGCACCTACATCGGCGCGCAGCCAGGCAAACTGGTGCAGGCGTTGAAAGACGTCGAGGTGATGAACCCGGTGATCATGCTCGACGAGATCGACAAGATGGGCCAGAGCTACCAGGGCGACCCGGCCTCGGCGCTGCTGGAAACCCTCGATCCGGAGCAGAACGTCGAATTCCTCGACCACTACCTCGACTTGCGCATGGACCTGTCGAAGGTGCTTTTCATCTGCACCGCCAACACCCTGGATTCGATCCCCGGGCCGTTGCTCGACCGGATGGAAGTGATTCGCCTGTCGGGCTATATCACCGAAGAAAAAGTCGCCATCGCCAAGCGTCACCTGTGGCCGAAACAACTTGAGAAGGCCGGCGTGTCCAAGGGCAGCCTGAGCATCAGCGACAGCGCGCTCAAGGCATTGATCGACGGTTATGCCCGCGAAGCGGGTGTGCGTCAGCTGGAAAAAAACCTCGGCAAACTGGTGCGCAAAGCGGTGATGAAGCTGCTCGACGACCCGAATGCCGTGATCAAGCTCGGCCCCAAAGACCTTGAAACCTCACTGGGCAAACCGGTGTTCCGCAACGAGCAAGTGCTGTCGGGCATCGGCGTGATCACCGGGCTGGCCTGGACCAGCATGGGCGGCGCCACCCTGCCGATCGAAGCAACGCGCATCCACACCTTGAACCGTGGTTTCAAACTCACCGGGCAACTGGGTGATGTGATGAAGGAATCCGCGGAAATCGCCTACAGCTACGTCAGTTCCAATCTGAAGTCGTTTGGCGGTGATCCGAAGTTCTTCGACGAGGCGTTCGTGCACCTGCACGTACCGGAAGGCGCCACCCCGAAAGACGGCCCGAGCGCCGGCGTGACCATGGCCAGCGCCCTGCTCTCGCTGGCGCGTAACCAGCCGCCGAAGAAAGGCGTGGCGATGACCGGCGAACTGACGTTGACCGGGCACGTGCTGCCGATTGGCGGGGTACGTGAAAAAGTCATCGCGGCGCGGCGGCAGAAGATTTTCGAGCTGATTTTGCCGGAGGCCAACCGGGGCAATTTCGAGGAACTGCCGGAGTACCTGAAGGAAGGCATTACCGTGCACTTCGCCAAGCGCTTTACGGATGTGGCGAAGGTACTTTTCTGATAGTCCTGTAGTGACTGTTTGATTGCTTTCGCGGGCAAGCCCGCTCCCACAGGATTTTGCGGTGAACACAACATGTGTGAGCACCGCTGAACACTGTGGGAGCGGGCTTGCCCGCGAAGGCGTCCTCCCTGCCACCACATCCTTCTGCGACTGTCACACCCAGTCTCATCTCAGTTATGCTCGCCGTTCGTCGTGAACGCCGGAGCCACTGACCTTATGTCCCCCACTCGCCTGTTTGTCCCCCTCGCCCTCGCGCTGCTGGCCGCCTGCGCCACGCAACCGAAGCAGAATGTGACCGTGGAAAAACAAAGCGAATGCCCGGTGAAGCTCACCAGCGGGCAAAACCTGATCCTGACCCTGCCAAGCAACCCGACCACGGGTTACCGCTGGGCCATCCAGGATTCGGCCGGTGGCGTGTTGCGTGCGCTCAGCCCCGAGGTCTATACCAACCCGGAAGATGCCGGTGTGGTCGGCGCGGCCGGGATTTCCACCTGGCGCTTTCAGGCCTTCACCACCGGGACCGGGCGTTTGCGCCTGACTTCACAACAGCCCTGGGCGCCGGAGGTGCTGCCGGTGGACGCCTTCGACTGCAACATCTCGGTTAACTGACCGTGGGCTGGCTGATTCTGGCGCTCATGGGCGCGGTGACGTTCCTCTACGGCCTGAGCGTGCACGCCGCGCTGCTCTGCCTGTTGGTCAAGCCACTGCCCGTGCTGGCCCTGCTCGGCTGGCTGCACGATGCGCCACCGAGCGACTATCGGCGCTGGATCAGCCTCGGATTGATCTTCTCCCTGCTCGGCGATGTGCTGCTGGCGTGGCCAGGGGACCTGTTCGTATTCGGGCTCGGGGCGTTTCTGGTTGCGCATCTGGCTTACCTGAAAGCGTATCTGAGCGATTGTCGGCGCCTGGCCTTGTTGCCATTGATCCTGGCCTCGGGTGTGGGCGCCGTGCTGCTGGGGATTCTGATCGCTCACGGGCTCGGGCCGTTGCTGATCCCGGTGATCGTCTATGGCCTGGCCATCAGCGCGATGCTCTGGCGTGCGCTGGCGCGACTCGGCACCGACGTGCCCAAGCGCTCGGCGCTGCTGGCAGCGGTTGGTGCAGTAGCGTTTGTGTTTTCGGATAGCGTGATTGGCATCAGCCGCTTTGTGGTGCCGTTCGAGGCTGCGGCGTACGTGATTATCCTCAGCTACTGGCTGGGGCAATGGGGCATTACCGCGTCGGCGTTCACTCAGAAACCGCGTTGACCCCATCGCGAGCAGGCTCGCTCTCACAATTGATCGGCTGTGAATACAAGATTCATATCCGACGAAATCCCCTGTGGGAGCGAGCCTGCTCGCGATAGCGATCTCACTGACGACGAAGAATCCGGACTTGCCCCGCCGGTTTATCAGACAACCCGCGCATCGCCGCGCCAACTTGGCTAAAATGCCGGCCTTTTCCACCTACGCCGCTGGAACCGCCGTGAGCAAAGAACCCGATCGCCTTTTCGCCCAGCCTTTGGCCCAGGTGCCTGACTTCGCCTTTAACGAGGACGTGGTGCGGGTGTTCCCGGATATGATCAAGCGCTCGGTGCCAGGTTATCCGACCATCGTCGAAAACCTCGGCGTGCTCGCCGCGCAGTTCGCCCAGCCCAACAGCGTACTGTACGACCTGGGCTCGTCGCTGGGTGCCGTGACCCAGGCCCTGCGCCGTCACGTGCGTACCGATGGTTGCCGCGTCATCGCTGTGGATAACTCGGCGGCGATGGTCGAACGCTGCCGCGAGTACCTCAACGGTCAGGACTCGATGTTCCAGGAGTTGCTGCCGGTCGAAGTGATCGAAGGCGACATCCTCGCCCTCGACTTCCAGCCTGCCTCGGTGGTGGCGCTGAACTTCACCCTGCAATTCATCGCCCCGGAGCAACGTACGGCGTTGCTGTCGCGCATCCGTCAGTCGCTGCTGCCCGGCGGTGCCTTGATCCTCTCGGAAAAACTGCGCTTCAACGACCCCGAAGAGCACGCGCTGCTCACTGATCTGCATGTCGCGTTCAAACGCGCCAACGGCTACAGCGAACTGGAAATCGCCCAGAAGCGCAGCGCCATCGAAAACGTCATGAAGCCCGACAGCCTCGAAGAACACCGCGAACGCCTGCTGGCCGCCGGGTTCTCGAAAGTCGTGCCGTGGTTCCAGTGTCTTAACTTTGCCTCGTTGATTGCCTTGCCATGATTGATCTGTCCCCCCTCGCCCGCCGCCTGGCCGGTACACCACTGGCCGATTGGGCCAACACCCTGCAGGCGCAACTCGACAAGAAAATGGAAAAGGGCCACGGCGACCTGGAGCGCTGGCAAAGCGCGCTCGACGCCCTGCCGAAGATCCAGCCGAGCGAAGTCGATTTGCTCAACGGCTTGAAACTCGACACCGATTGCGACGATGAAACTCGCGCGCAGATGCGTACGGCGTTGATGGGGCTGTCGCCATGGCGCAAAGGGCCGTTCGACCTGTTTGGCGTGCACGTCGACACCGAATGGCGCTCGGACTGGAAATGGTCGCGGGTGGCTCCGCACCTGGACCTCAAGGGCAAACGCATCCTCGATGTCGGCTGCGGCAATGGCTATTACATGTGGCGCATGCTCGGTGCCGGCGCGGACAGCGTGATCGGTGTCGATCCGAACTGGCTGTTTTTCTGCCAGTTCCAGGCCGTGCAGCGTTACCTGTCTGAACCAAATGCCTGGCATCTGCCGTTCCCGTTCGAAGACTTGCCGCCGAACCTGGAAGGCTTCGACACGGTGTTTTCCATGGGCGTGTTCTACCACCGCCGCTCGCCGATCGAGCATTTGCTGGCGCTGAAGGATTGCCTGGTCAAGGGCGGCGAACTGGTGCTGGAAACCCTGGTGGTCGAAGGCGACAAACATCAGGTGCTGGTGCCGGAAGACCGTTATGCGCAGATGCGCAACGTGTGGTTCCTGCCGTCGGTGCCGGCGCTGGAATTGTGGCTGCGCCGTGCCGGTTTCAGCGACGTGAAGTGCGTGGATGTGAGCGTGACCACGGTCGAGGAACAGCGCGGCACCGAGTGGATGAAGTACCAGTCGCTAAGTGACTTCCTGGATCCCGAGGACCACAGCAAGACCATTGAAGGGCTGCCGGCGCCGATGCGGGCGGTGATTGTTGCGAAGAAATAAGCCGATCTCAAAAACGCCGCAAAAACCTGTGGGAGCTGGCTTGCCAGCGATAGCGGTAGATCAGTCGACATCAATGCTTGATGTGCCGACGCCATCGCTGGCAAGCCAGCTCCCACAGGGTTTGATGTTGTCCTTTATTCAGCGGGTTTGGCGCGCCGGGCCTTGAAGAACTCGCTCAACACCGCCCCGCACTCCTCGGCCAACACCCCGCCTTCATACAACACCCGGTGATTCAAGAAGCCCTGGGTGAAGAACTGCCCCTGGCTCTGCACGATCCCCGCTTTGGGCTCCAGCGCGCCATACACCACCCGCGCAATCCGTGAGTGCACGATCAGCCCGGCGCACATGCTGCACGGCTCCAGAGTCACGTACAGCGTGCTGCCCGGCAGGCGATAGTTGCTCACGGCCTGGGCGGCGGCGCGGATCGCGACCATCTCGGCATGGGCGCTCGGGTCATTGCCGCTGATCGGGCAGTTGAAGCCGCGACCGATGATTTCGCCGTCCTGCACCAGCACCGCGCCCACTGGCACTTCGCCGAGAGCGGCGCCCTGGGCAGCCAGGGCCAGGGCTTCACGCATGAAGTCGCGATCACGGCTACGGTCGATGATGGCGGCGGGACGAATCTGACGCATCACGCCACCTCGATGGCGGCCATCAGGCCGGTTTCCATGTGGTCGATCACATGGCAGTGGAACATCCACACTCCCGAGTTATCCGCCACCAGCGCCACTTGCGCGCGCTCGTTCTTGCCCAACAGGTAAGTATCGGTGAAGTACGGAATGACCTTGTGCCGGTTCGAGGCGATGACTTTGAAGCTCATGCCGTGCAGGTGAATCGGGTGCTGGTATTGAGTCATGTTTTTCAATTCGAAGAGGTAACTCTTGCCCTTCTCGAGCCTGGCAATGGGCCGGTCGGCGCAGGTCTTGTCAGTGATGTCCCAGGCTTTGCCGTTGATCTGCCACAGGCTCGGCGGCTTGCCATTATCGACGTTGACGGACACCGAGCCCACCCACTCGAAATTGAAGTTGAGTTTCTCGGCATTGGCCAGGTCCGGTTCGGCCACCGGGTTTGGGGGCAGCGCCGGTGGCCAGTCGGTCGGCGCATCGGTATTGGCCACGGAGCGCAATGTACCTAAACGCACCGGGCCGTTGCGCAGGGACAACTCTTCACCGGCCGGCGGCGCCTTGATCGCCAGGCAAATGCGCATGCCGGGACCGAGCCAGTATTCCTTGCCGAGCGGACGCGGCTCGACCGGGTTGCCATCGAGCGCGTAGATCTGCGCTTCGACACCCGGGATGTTCAGGCGATAAGTCAGGGTGTTATCGAGGTTGAGCAAGCGCACGCGGGTGATCTGTCCGGCGGGCAATTCGATGACCGGTTGAGAGACCCCGTTGATGGTCGAAAGACGCCCCGCCGTACCGCCACGGGCCGCCTCGCGAGGCACGCTGAACGCGACGAAAGCGCCTTCGTCATCGACGTGCCAGCTCTTGAGGCTCAAGGTTTTTTCGTACTTGAAACCGGTCGGCTCGCGCTCTTCGATGATCAGCGGGCCAACCAGTCCACGACCGAGTTCCTCGCTGCTGCTCACATGGGGGTGATACCAGTAGCTGCCGGCATCAGGCACGCGGAATTTGTAGTCGAAATACTCGCCCGGCAGCACCGGCAGTTGCGAGACGTACGGCACGCCGTCCATTTCCAGCGGCAGGCGGATGCCGTGCCAGTGAATGGTGGTGGCAACCGGCAGGTGGTTGATGAAACGCACCCGCAGCCATTCACCCTGGCGCGCGCGCAACTCGGTGCCCGGTGCCGACGGGCCGAAGGCCCAGGCTTCGGTTTTGTGTCCAGGCACCAGCTCGACGTCCAGCGGCGCGGCGATCAGCTCGTAGTCATGGCCCGCCTCGGCGTCGGCCATTTTGCCCAGCCAGTAACGCGACGCGCCGCCGGCTCCCACGCCAACCACTACAAGACCGGCCAGACCACCGAGTATTTGTCGACGGGTAAAGGACATGGACTCAACTACCTCACGTATCAGCTTCGGGCCCTGGGCCCGCAAAAGGCGAATACGATACACCTGCAATTGCGAAACAGTAAGGGTGACGTGTGGCCGCACACCGGCTGTGGGCATAACTATGTAGTGCACTTGCCTCGAAAAGACCGGCCATCCTCGACATCCCGTTATCTCATGGAAAGAGAGCGCATGAACCCGAACGAAACACAGCCGCTGCCCAATGCCGCCGACAAAGCCGCGCTCAAGGCGATCGCCACCACCGTCATCCAGACGTGCCCGAGCCTGCAAGACACGGCGCACGAAGTCGCCAGCGACTTACTGAAAAAATCCGGCATTACCGACCTCGATCCCGATCAGGTGTACTTCCACCGTTTCGACACAGCCGAAAGCAGCTCCAAAGCTTTCACCGGCTGGGAGCACGTCCCCGCCACACTGACATCCACCCTGACCCTAACGCAGTTGGTGATCCAGCGCTTTCGCGTCGGCGACCAGGACAACGCTGACCTGCTGGACGTCTATTCAGGCTTTTATACCGCTGGCCCGAAAGCCGCGAGGTTCAACGAAACCAACGAAGTACGCCTGCACGGCGACGAGGTGCTGAAGGCGTTCTGGGACATCGATTTCAGCACGCTCTATACCGACAAGTTGACTGCGTTCTGGAAGCAGTCCGGCACCGACTTCCGAACCCTGGCCAAATGCAATTTTCTGATACAGGCCGTAAAAGCCAGGGACAAACGGCAGTTGAGCGACGATGACTTCCAGTTCGTCACAAACGCCGTGATGGGTCCGATCAACTGGCCCGTCGACCTGCAAATGCTGCAGGCTCAACACCCTTGCGCCGACAGTGTTCGGGCTCTGGACGTCGACGGATACGTGGCCACTAATATCCTGCGTTTTGTCGCGCCCAAGGGTCGCCAGATCGTGTACATGCCCGGTGAAACCGTCGCTTTCAAAGTGCTGGAAACCGCGACGGACATGCACTACTGGATGTTGCAGCAGATGAACGAAGAAGGCGCTCGCCAGGGCTTCATGACCCACTTTTCCCTGGCTGATCGTCATGCCATCGACAAGAACATCACCGATATCATGAACCGGCTGGTCAGTACCTGGGGCAAGTACGACCATCACCTGATCAATCAAAAAAACCAGGTCATCATCGGCGACGCATTCAGCTGGTTGAGCAACTCGACCCAAAACGCAATGTTCGCCGAAGCCGAACTCTCGCTGACGTCCAATGGCGACCTGCGCAAGAAACTGTGGATCGGTTACCTCAGTGCCGGTTTAAAAGTATTTGGCCCCATGGCGGTGGTCGGTTGGCCGATTGCCCTGCCGGTGGTCGGCGCCAGTATTGCCAGCCTGGGCTTGAACATCGATCAGGCAGTCAATGGCAAAACCGCCGGGGATCGCAAGGCCGGCGTTCTTGGCGCCGTGTTCAGCGGTATCGATTTGCTGTTCAACCTCCTGATGCTCAAAGGCCCGGGATCGCTGGAGGACATCGGCCCGGACATTGAAGCCGCCGAAGCCAGGGAAATGGCCGATATGGTTGAATCAACCACCCCTGCCGAGACCGCCGGATCGAAGGTCAAACCCATTGAAGGAGCATCAGAGGCTGTCACGGGCTCGACTGAGGGCAGGCCAGCGCCAGCGGTGCCGGACGCCTTCAGGATTGATGAAGTGCTCAGTGACAACGCCCTGGTGCGTGAGCCAGGCAAATTCGAGGGTACGTATCGGCTCGCCTCGAATCCTTCGTCCGCCATCAAACTCAACGGCAATGCCTATTACGTGCGCTATGAGAACAGCCTCAACGGGCGTGGATACTGGGCGATCATCGACCCGGCCAATCCCGATGCCTTCGGGGATTCGATTCCAGTACGGTTTGTGAATGATTCGGGAGAATGGGAAGTCGTTCCAAAACTGGGCCTCAGAGGCGGGATGCAAGCACCGGCCGTCTCCTCCCCCGCGGTCGAGGAATGGTCACAACGACCAGGCGTTCACGTACCGGGGCTTGACGACCCTGAAATGAGGGCATGGGCGCTTGGCGGACCCGACGTCCGCAGCCCGTTCAGACGGATCTGGTCAGTGGCAGACATCGACGTCCACAGCGTACTCATGTCCGATGCCGGCGAAGAGGTCGTCACGCTCAGCGAATTCGAGATGGCCCAGGAAGAACCTCGTCGCAACCTGATCAGCGACGCCAAGGCCTGGTACGAGCTTCACCCACCGACGCAGAGCCAACCGGCACTCTCTGCACAAGCGTTTGCCACGCCCGGCGAACTGTTTGAAACGGCCTACGCGAAAAAACCGGGCCTGGTCGTCGGCGAGAGCCGGGGCAGCATCGGCAGCAAACAGTTCCTCATCGAAAACATGCCAACGCTCGCTCAACAGGGTGTGAAGACTCTGTACCTGCAGGAGCTGCTGGCCAACGTCAATCAACTCGAACTGGACACTTTTGCGCGCACCGGTGAAATGCCTGCCGAGCTGGAAAACTACCTGAACAAACTCGACATCAAGGCCGGCAACGACCCCACAGGCAAATTCAATCTGCTGGCGCTGGTCAAAGCCGCCAACGCTCAAAAGATCCGGGTGCAGGCCCTCGACATGTCGACGACCTACAACATCAACAAAGAAGCGATTGACTGGGAATCCGGCTACCAGATGGCCAGGAGTTTTTTTGCCAGCGAGGTCATCCGGTTCAATGAAGCATTAAAAGAGCCGGCCAAATGGATTGCCTTGGTCAATCAGGAAAACATGGCGACATTCAGAGGCTATCGCGGCATCAGCGAACAGACCGACGCCCTGAGCATTCGTATCGGTGAGGTAGCGCCGGGGCACGCGCAACCCATCAACACCGATCCGGGGTTGGCTGTGGAGCATGCGGACTATCCGGATTCCCCGGTTTTTTACGTATCGGATGGCATGGACTTCGACAGCGTCCATGCGCTGATCAAAGGTGACGTGCTCGTGCAGGTGGAAACTCCATGGGCATACAGGTCCCCGCAACAACTGCGAGCGCTGTTGCCTGAACCGGGGATGTTCACCTTTCAGCGCTACCGCAGCAGCGTCCTTGTGGTATATCGCAATGCCAACAACGGGATGGCGGACAGCGTCATCAGATCCACGCCGGGTGGTCGGCTGAATCTGGATACCCCGCTTCGCCCAGCCTACGAGTCCATGACCGTGGACAACCTCGAAGAACTCAAGCAAGCGTTGGTTGCAAAGGGCATGAAGCCCATGGGCTGGCCCGCCGGACTGGCAACTGAACTCGATTCGTCCTTGTCAGAAACCACTCACCCCATCGAGATACCGGATCACTGGCAAGCCAATGAACTGCTTGAGGGGCGGACACCCGTGAGTGATGCCGGAAAATTCCAGGGCATCTACCCACTCGACTCCAACCCCTCCAGCGCGATCTTGCTCGATGACACGGCCTATTACGTGCGTTACGAAGCCGATCCCAACGGAGGCGGCACCTGGGCCATCATCGATCCTGAAAATCCCAACGCATTTTCAGGTTCCCTCCCAGTGCGCCTCAATGCCGAGGGTCAATGGGAGCTGACGCCCAGAGCCGGGCTCAAGGGGGGTGGCAACCGGCATCCGGGAGGGTCTCGCGCTTCGGCCTCCGCGCCTGCTCCGGCTTCGCCCCCTGTTCAAGAACCATCACAGGCCATCCCGCGCCGCCCTGCCACGCAATACGATGCAGCCAACCGATTTCGTATCAGACAAGTGGCGATGGGCGAGAGAGAAACCCATATCAAAATGGTCCGTCAGCCAGACGGAAGCTTTCGCGGAGAAACCACTTACGAGCAATACATCGCGGCCCCGCGCGCCAAGCTGTCGCAAGACGCCCGTCAATTCTTTTCCCGCAGTGAATTCACCGCGTCATTACCTCCTCGTCCTCCGCTTCCTGGCGTGACGCCAGCAACCACTGCCGAAGAATTGATTCCAAAGGTATTTAAAGCGGCACCGGGCCTGGTCATCGGTGAAAGCCAGGACCGTATTGGCAGCATGCGGTTTCTCATTGAGAACATGCCGGCCCTGGCCCAACAGGACGTCAAGACGATCTATTTCCATCGCCTGCTCAACGATTTCAACCAGGTGGAGCTCGATCAATTTTTCGAGAGCGGGTCAATGCCCGATGATCTCAGGGTGTATTTGCAAAAACTGAAAAGCGATCCCACCGGGAGATTCACCCCGCTTGAAGTGGTCAAGGCGGCTCAACAAAATAACATTCGGATTCAGGCAACCGACTGCCTGGCCAGTTACCGTTACCCCGGCTCATCACTCCCCGACATGCATGAGCAAGCCATCAAGACCTACCTTACCCACACCATCATGGAGGCCGACAAAACGATCAACGGAGCAGGAAAATGGGTAGTGCTGACGGATCAGGAAAACGTCAACACCTTCCGCGGAATGTCCGGCATCAGTGAGATGCAGGGCGGTATTGGTTTGCGCATCGAAGAGGTGCTGCCGGAAGAAAGCCTGCTGATTGAAACCGATCGAGGCATCGAGGTGGGCCGCGGTTTTGCAGACCAGCCCGAGTCCACCGGCGGAAATTACGACACCCTGCACGCTGACTTGAGCTTGCAGATGCCACTGCCGTTGCTCGAAAGGACGCCGGAGGAATTGAGCCGGATGTTATTCAGGCAAGGCATGTTTACGTTTCAGAAATCGAACGGTAGCTGGGCGCTGTTCCATCGCAGCAGAGACGGCCAAGTGGTCCGAACAGCGGTCGAGCGCACGGCTGATGGCAGCTACCTGATCCATCGCCCCGCCTGGACCGAAGTGCATCAAGTGCCTTACGCCAGCATCGACGAGCTGTCCTGGGGTCTTAGCCGTATGGGCATGAACCTCCAGGGGCGCTTGCCGGTGTAACTCATTGGCTGATTCACTGTGGGCTCAACCCCTGAAACGCAAGAAGCCCCCGATCTCACGATCGGGGGCTTCTTTTGTCGCTATCGTTTTGAGCCTGTGTTCACAGGCTCAATTACGATCATTCCCACTCAATGGTCGCTGGCGGCTTGCTCGACACGTCGTAGGTGACGCGGGAGATGCCTTCGATTTCATTGATGATGCGACCGCTGACGGTTTCCAGCAGTTCGTAAGGCAGGTGTGCCCAACGCGCAGTCATGAAGTCGATGGTTTCCACGGCACGCAGGGCCACGACCCAGGCGTAACGACGGCCATCGCCGACCACGCCAACCGATTTCACTGGCTGGAACACCACGAAGGCCTGGCTGACCTTGTGGTACCAGTCGGCCTTGCGCAGTTCTTCGATGAAGATGTGGTCGGCGCGACGCAGCAGGTCGGCGTATTCCTTCTTCACTTCACCGAGGATCCGCACGCCCAGGCCCGGGCCCGGGAACGGGTGACGGTAGACCATGTCGTACGGCAGGCCGAGTTCCAGGCCCAGTCGACGGACTTCGTCCTTGAACAGCTCGCGCAGGGGTTCAACCAGCTTGAGGTTCATTTCTTCCGGCAGGCCGCCCACGTTGTGGTGCGACTTGATCACGTGGGCCTTGCCGCTCTTGGCGCCAGCCGACTCGATCACGTCCGGGTAGATGGTGCCCTGGGCCAGGTACTTGATGTTGTCCAGCTTGCAGGATTCGGCATCGAACACGTCGATGAAGGTGCGGCCGATGATCTTGCGCTTCTTCTCCGGGTCGGACTCGCCGGCCAGGTTGTTAAGGAACTGGTCTTCAGCGTTGGCGCGGATCACCTTGACGCCCATGTTCTCGGCGAACATGGCCATCACTTGCTCGCCTTCGTGCAGGCGCAGCAGGCCGTTGTCGACGAACACGCAGGTCAGCTGGTCGCCAATGGCCTTGTGCAGCAGCGCGGCAACCACCGACGAATCCACGCCGCCGGACAGGCCAAGCAGCACGTTGTCGGTGCCGACCTGGGCACGTACCTGGGCGATGGCGTCTTCAGCGATTTTCGACGGGGTCCACAGGGCTTCACACTCGCAGATGTCGAGGATGAAGCGCGACAGAATGCGGCCGCCTTGCTTGGTGTGGGTCACTTCCGGGTGGAACTGCACGCCGTAGTAACGACGCTCGTCGCTGAACATGCCGGCAATCGGGCAGCTTGGGGTGCTGGCCAGGATGTGGAAGTCTTCCGGCATGCGGGTAACTTTGTCACCGTGGCTCATCCACACGTCGAGGCCGAACAGGCCGTCGGCGTCGATGTGGTCTTCGATGCCGTCGAGCAGGCGGCTCTTGCCGACCACGTCTACGCGGGCATAACCGAACTCACGCAGCTCGGAACCTTCTACCTTGCCGCCCAGTTGCTCGGCCATGGTCTGCATGCCGTAGCAGATACCGAAGACCGGTACGCCCAGGTCAAAGACCGCTTGCGGGCAGCGAGGGCTGTTGGCTTCGTGCACGGACTCGGGGCCGCCGGCGAGGATGACGCCTTTCGGAGCGAATTCGCGAATCGCTTCCTCGTCCATGTCGAACGGATGCAGTTCGCAGTACACACCGATTTCGCGAACGCGACGGGCGATCAGCTGGGTGTATTGGGAACCGAAGTCGAGGATCAGGATGCGGTGAGCGTGAATATCGAGGGCCATGATTCAGTCTCGTCTAAGTCATTCAGAAACAGTCGTGATTCAGAAACAACTCGGGGCTGAATAAAACAGCCCCGGTCGTTAACTTTTTGCTAGAAGGCTCAACCTACGCGGTAGTTTGGCGCTTCTTTGGTGATCTGCACGTCGTGAACGTGGGATTCGGCCATGCCAGCGCCGGTGATCCGCACGAACTCAGGCTTGGTGCGCATTTCTTCGATGTTGGCGCTACCGGTGTAGCCCATGGAAGAACGCAGGCCGCCCATCAGTTGATGGATGATGGCGCTCAGGGTGCCCTTGTACGGAACTCGACCTTCGATGCCTTCCGGAACCAGCTTCTCGGCGCCTGCCGAGGAGTCCTGGAAATAACGGTCGGAGGAACCTTGAGCCTGGGACATGGCGCCCAGCGAACCCATGCCGCGGTAAGCCTTGTACGAACGACCCTGGAACAGTTCGATCTCGCCCGGCGCTTCTTCGGTACCGGCGAACATCGAACCCATCATCACGCAGGAGGCACCGGCAACGATGGCCTTGGACAGGTCACCGGAGAAACGGATGCCGCCGTCGGCGATCAACGGAACGCCAGTGCCTTCAAGGGCAGCGGCGACGTTGGCGATGGCACTGATTTGCGGGACGCCGACACCGGCGACGATACGGGTGGTGCAGATCGAGCCAGGACCGATACCGACCTTGACCGCGTCAGCGCCGGCTTCGGCCAGGGCCTTGGCGGCAGCGCCGGTGGCGATGTTGCCGCCGATGACCTGCACTTCAGGGAAGTTCTGCTTGACCCAGCGAACGCGGTCGATCACACCTTTGGAGTGACCGTGGGCAGTGTCGACCACCACCACGTCAACACCGGCGCTGACCAGGGCCGCGACGCGATCACCAGTGTCTTTACCGGTGCCGACGGCGGCGCCAACGCGCAGACGACCTTGATCGTCCTTGCTGGCCAACGGGTAAGCCTTGGCTTTTTCGATGTCGTTGACGGTCATCATGCCTTTGAGGGCGAACTTGTCGTCGACGATCAGCACGCGCTCGATGCGGTGCTTGTGCAGCAGTTCGCGGACGTCGTTCTTGTTGGCGCCTTCCTTGACCGTGACCAGACGCTCTTTAGGCGTCATCACTTCACGGACGCGGGCGTCCAGACGGTTTTCGAAACGCACGTCACGGGAGGTGACGATGCCGACCAGGTCGCCATCGTGCAGCACTGGAACACCGGAGATGTTGTGCATGCGGGTCAATTCGAACAGTTCACGCACCGTGGCGTCAGCCTCGATGGTGATCGGGTCCTTGACCACGCCGGCCTCGTAACGCTTGACCTTGCGGACTTCGGCAGCTTGCTGCTCGATGGTCATGTTCTTGTGGATGATGCCGATACCACCTTCCTGAGCCATGGCAATTGCCAGACGGGCTTCAGTGACGGTGTCCATGGCAGCGGAAACCAGTGGGATATTCAGCTCGATGCCACGGGTAAGGCGGGTCTTGAGACTGACTTCGTTAGGAAGCACCTCGGAATAACCAGGCACTAGGAGAATGTCGTCGAATGTCAGAGCTTCTTGGCTGATACGCAGCATCGCGGGGGCTCCCGAGCGGGAAAATGGAAGCGCGCCATTATAGTCAGACACCCCCTCGGGTTCAATGTAAAACTCTGTCTATTATCGAAGCAGTGATCAACGGGACTTTTAACACCGTAAATCTATGTAGGAGCGAGCCGGCTTGCTCCTACCGTTATTTATTCAAAGTTCGACTTTGACCCAACTGACAGGCTGGTCGAGCCAATCGGCAAACTCGTCCAGAAAGCTCTGCTTGAACCCGGCCTCGGCCCAGTTGTTGAAGATGAAGCCTAGGTTGGAAAAACCGCATTCCTGCAGGAACAGAAAACCGTTGATATCGTCTTCATGCCCGCATTCGGGGCAAGTGAAGTTATCGGTACGCCCCGGCATCCAATCTTCCAGACTTTCGAACAAGGCCTCACCCACCTCCTTGCGACACTCGGCACAACCCGCCTCGCCAAGAAAACCCTTGGCCGGTGTGTAAATGCAGCGCTTGGTCACGATCTCCAGACCGTTGATCTGCTCGCCAAACGGCAGGGCTTCGGGGTGCAAGACCACGTCGCGGGCGCCCTCGGCGATGGCGTGGGCCATACGGTTGCCGGTGCGACCGCAGGTGGTCAGTTCTTCCTTGATGATGTTCTTGCGCACCAGCCAACGCACAATCGCCCGGGCCCGGGGCTCGTGTACCGGCAGGGTGGAGATTTTCGGGACGATGATGCTTTGGGAATTCATGGGGTACAGGCCTGGAGCATTGATGAATGACCTGTAGGAGCGAGCCGGCTCGCGATGGACTCAAGAACGCCGCGGGGAACCTGATTCCCCGCGTTATCGTTAACGACCATCGCGAGCAGGCTCGCTCCTACAGGTAAAGCATTGGCGCGATGCCCATAGAAGGTATAGGCCCGCCAGCGAGGTTTTTACAGTTCCACAACCACCGCCTGCGACGCACGGGTCGCCTTGGCGCGAGCGGCTTCGATCGACTCATCGCGAGCCAGTGCCACACCCATGCGGCGCTGGCCGTTGACTTCAGGCTTGCCGAACAGACGCAGCGCGGTATCCGGCTCGCTCAACGCAGCGCCCAGGTTGGCGAAAGCGGTCTGGGTCGACTGCCCTTCCACCAGGATCACCGCCGAAGCCGAAGGCCCGAACTGACGGATCAATGGAATCGGCAGACCCAGAATCGCCCGGGCGTGCAGGGCGAACTGCGACAGGTCCTGGGAAATCAGCGTGACCAGACCAGTGTCGTGCGGGCGTGGCGACACTTCGCTGAACCACACCTGATCGCCCTTGATGAACAGCTCCACACCAAACAGTCCACGGCCACCCAGGGCTTCGGTCACGGCTTTGGCCACGCGCTCCGATTCTGCCAGCGCAATCGGACTCATGGCTTGTGGCTGCCAGGATTCCTGATAGTCGCCCTTCTCCTGACGATGGCCGACCGGCGCACAGAACGTGGTGCCGCCAACATGACGCACGGTCAGCAGGGTGATTTCGTAGTCGAAATCGATAAAGCCTTCGATGATCACGCGGCCTTTACCGGCGCGGCCGCCTTCCTGGGCGTAATCCCAGGCTTTCTTCACGTCATCGACGCTGCGCAGCAGGCTCTGGCCCTTGCCCGACGAGCTCATGACCGGTTTCACAACGCACGGAAAACCGAGGTCTTCGACCGCTTTGCTGTAGTCCTCGAAGGTGTCGGCGAAGTGGTAAGGCGAGGTCGGCAGGTCCAGTTCTTCGGCTGCCAGGCGACGGATGCCTTCACGGTTCATGGTCAACTGCGCGGCGCGCGCGGTCGGAATCACGGTGAAGCCTTCGGACTCCAGCTCAACCAGGGTCGCGGTGGCGATGGCTTCGATTTCCGGCACGATGAAGTGTGGCTTCTCGGCTTCGATCACCGCACGCAGGGCGGCGCCATCGAGCATGTTGATCACGTGGCTGCGATGGGCAACCTGCATGGCCGGTGCGTTGGCATAACGATCCACGGCAATCACTTCAACGCCCAGGCGTTGCAGCTCGATCACCACTTCCTTGCCCAGTTCGCCACAACCACACATCAATACGCGGGTTGCAGTCGGCGACAATGGAGTTCCGATACGGGTCATCTGAAGGTCCTCAAAGGAGCGGATCATCAAGGATACGGCGCAATACGCGCGATCCATGGGGAGAAAGCGCGGCATTTTACATGAACCGCAGGGTTTGGCTTCAGCTGACGACGGCCTGTTTGCGCAAGCGCCAGGCCATGATCAGCCACACGGCGGTGACACCGGCGAACTTCGAGCCCAGGGCGGTGAGGATCACACCCGGGGTCAGCGCACCGATCATGCCGAAGAAAATGAAGGTATCGAGGGGAATGCTCAGGGCCGAACTTATCCACAGGCGATCATGCAGCGGACGCTTGGTGACGCTGAACACCAGCCAGTCAATGAACTCGGAAACCGCGAACGCCGTGGCGCTGGCCAGGGCAATGGACGGATCGGAGGTGATATAGGACAGCACCAGCGCCGCCAGCATGGCTGCGATGGCACCATGACCGAAGCGGGTTTGCACCATGTCGCGCAATACGAACACCAGACCACCCCAGGCCGACCAGATGATGTCCAGGTGCGGCGCGGTAGAAAAGGCGTAGTTGATCAGCACGACGCTGCTGATGTAGGCGATGAGGAAGAGCATGGTGCGTGGGACTACCTGTCAATTTTGTGCGCAGGATACTGTAGGAGCGAGCCTGCTCCTGCAAGGGAGGCCGCCTCATTTCCCGGGTTTTGTACCGATCATCCACACCAATCCGCTGGCCTTGGCCCGCTCATGACACAAGCCCAGCACCGTGCGGCGTTCGTCGTTGGTCATGCGGCTCCAGCGGGTAATCTCTTCGACCGAGCGCTGGCAGCCCGTGCAGATGTCATCGTCGTCCAGCGCACAAATATTCACGCAGGGCGATGGCACAGGGCGTTCGGTGGTCGTCATTCTTCCTGCTCAACCAGATCGCGGGCGTAACGCTGGGCGTTATGCACGTAGTGAGCGGCGCTGGCTTCAAGCATCTTCTTCTGCGGTTCGGTCAGTTCGCGCACCACTTTGCCGGGCGAGCCCATCACCAGCGAACCGTCCGGAATTTCCTTGCCTTCGCCAATCAGCGAGTTGGCGCCGATGATGCAGTTCTTGCCGATTTTCGCACCGTTGAGAATGACCGCGTTGATACCGATCAGGCTGTAATCGCCGACGGTGCAGCCGTGCAGCATGGCATTGTGGCCAATGGTCACGCCGGTGCCGATGGTCAACGGGTAGCCCATGTCGGTGTGCATCACGGTACCGTCCTGGACGTTGCTGTTCTTGCCGATCAGGATCAGCTCGTTGTCGCCCCGCAGCACAGCGTTGAACCAGACGTTGGCGCCCTCTTCCAGTTTGACCTTGCCCACCAGCACGGCATTGGGCGCGACCCAGCTCTGTGGGTGGGTCTCGACACGGGCGTCGCCCAGGCGGTATTTCATTGTGTTGTCCTCAAGGCTCAGGCAGCGACGTGTTCAGGCCATTCGAATGATGGCATCAGGTATTGATAAAGCTTTTCGGCGGTTGGTGCAGGCTGATTTTGGCGTCATAGAGCAGGTTGATCAACTCGACGATCATGATCGCCGTCAGCCCCCAGATCTTGTATTCGCCATAGCGATAACTCGGCACGTACCAGCTGCGGCCCTGATAATCGATGCGGTGGGTGTGTTCGCGCGGATCCTTGCGGAAGAACTCCAGGGGCACGCTGAACACCGCGGCAATCTCGGCATCGTTGGCCTGGTATTCGACGAAGTCGGGAATCACCCCGACATAAGGGGTGACCTTGATGCCGTGCAGGGAAATCAGCGGGCTGAGCGGGCCGATCACTTCGACCAACCCTGGCGGCAAACCAATCTCTTCTTCGGCTTCGCGCAGGGCGGTGAAAATCAGGTCGGGGTCTTCGGGGTCGCGTCGGCCGCCGGGAAAGGCCACCTCGCCGCCGTGGGTCGAGAGTCCGCTGGCACGCAAGGTCAGCAGCAGTTCCGGCTCGTCACTGCGAGTGATGGGCATCAGTACGGCGGCCTCGGGGAAACGTCGGTCGGTCTCCAACGTGCGCGGTGTGTGGTTGCTTACCCGATGCAGTAGCTCGTCCAGCATGAGTGTTCTCGATCTGTGCCTTACCCTGCATCATGCACCAATCGCCTCGGTCGCCCAAGCCCCCGCAGAGCGGCGTGTCGCGAAACGACAACTTGCCGACAGACACCGCCGCACGCCAAGATAGGCGCAGCATTCAGGAACTCAAGCATGAAATTTTGCAGTCAGTGCGGCAACCCGGTGACCCAGCGCATTCCCGAAGGTGATTCGCGCCTTCGCTTCGTTTGCGACAGCTGTCAGACCATTCATTACCAGAACCCCAATATCGTCGCCGGTTGCGTGGCGACCTGGGGCAACAAGGTATTGCTGTGCCGACGCGCCATCGAGCCACGCCTGGGCTATTGGACCCTGCCCGCCGGTTTCATGGAAAACGGCGAGACCATCGAGCAGGCGGCGATTCGCGAAACCGCCGAGGAAGCCTGCGCCCGGGTGCGCAACCTGAGCATCTATACCCTGATCGACGTGCCGCACATCAGCCAGGTGCATGTATTTTTCCGCGCCGAACTGGCGGACCTGAACTTCGCCGCCGGCCCTGAAAGCCTGGAAGTGCAATTATTCGACGAAGTCGACATTCCTTGGGATGAGCTGGCTTTCCGCACGGTGGGCCGTACCTTAGAATGCTTCTTCGCTGACCGGCGGGCCGAGGTCTACCCCGTACGGTCCGAATCGATCCCGCCGCTCGCTCAGCCTGCCAACTAAAAAAACATCTATAAATGAATAGTCGCGACACCTTTTGGGGAATCGTTTCAATGCGCTGGTTGCTTGCCCTGTTTTGCTTGTCTTTCATCACGGTATCCCAGGCGTCTGCCGTGGAAACGCTGAACGGCAAGGTCATCGAGAAAGTCCTGGTTCTCAAGTCCGCTCATCAATTGCAATTGATCAATGACGGCAAGCCGATAAAGACCTATCGCATTTCCCTGGGCAAAAACCCCAGGGGGCCGAAATTGATGGAGGGCGACAAACGCACGCCGGAGGGTTTCTACTGGATCGACTGGCGCAAGACCAGCAACAACTTCAATCTGGCGATGCACATCTCTTACCCGAACATCACTGACTCTGCCCGCGCGCGCCGCGAAGGTGTCGCGCCAGGCGGCATGATCATGATCCACGGCACCCCGGACACCGAAGACACCCCGGAAGACCTGTTCCACACCCTGGACTGGACCGACGGCTGCGTGGCCATGCGCAACAGGGACATGCGTGAAGTCTGGAACCTGGTGCCGGATGGCACGATGATCGAGATTCGTCCGTAACCCTGCTCCCTCGGCACAAAAGCCTGCCTGGGTCGATACTGCGCTGACCTGCAGGATCGCAAGTGAATACAGGCAAAAAAAAACCCGCTGAAATCGCTTTCAGCGGGTTTTTCATTTCAGCAGCCTGGAAGATCAGAAATCCTCCAGCCGCCACACCTCATAAGCCGGTGTCTCGTAGGGATGGCTGCCTTTCAAGGCAGCCACCACCGAACGGATCAACTCATCGGCCACGACCAGCTCAACCTTCCATTCCTCGACCTGTTCGACCTGCCCTGCCTCACCCTGGAACGGCTGACTGCCCTCCAGTGGACGAAACTGGCCTTGGCCCAACACCTGCCATGCGCAGTGATCGTAAGCGCCAATCCGTCCGCCACCGGCGGCGAATACGGCACTTTTGATCACTTCGACATGGCTGTCGGGAACAAAAAAGCTGAGCTTGTACACGGCCCTTAGTCCACCCGCTCTTAGTTCACCCACACGCGCGCATTACGGAACATGCGCATCCAAGGGGCGTCTTCGTTCCAGTCATCCGAGCGCCACGAGTTCTGCACGGCGCGGAACACGCGCTCCGGGTGCGGCATCATGATGGTCACGCGACCGTCGCGGCTGGTCAGACCGGTGATCCCGCGCGGCGAGCCGTTCGGGTTGGCCGGATAGTTTTCGGTTACCTTGCCGTGGTTGTCGACGAAACGCATGGCTACGCAACCGGACAGATCGGCTTCCAGCAACGCTTCTTCGCTGGCGAACTCGGCATGGCCTTCGCCGTGAGCAATGGCGATCGGCATACGCGAACCGGCCATGCCTTGCAGGAAGATCGAGTTCGACTCCTGGACCTGCACCATCGCCACACGGGCTTCGAACTGCTCGGAACGGTTACGCACGAAGTGCGGCCAGAACTCGCTGCCCGGAATCAGCTCGTGCAGGTTGGACATCATCTGGCACCCGTTGCACACGCCGAGGGTGAAGCTGTCGTTACGCTCGAAGAAGCCCTGGAAGGCATCGCGGGCACGGCTGTTGAACAGGGCCGACTTGGCCCAGCCTTCACCGGCACCCAGTACGTCGCCGTACGAGAAGCCGCCGCAAGCGACCAGGCCCTTGAACTCGTTCAGGTCGACACGGCCGGCCAGAATGTCGCTCATGTGCACGTCGATCGCGCTGAAACCGGCACGGTCGAACGCCGCCGCCATCTCCACCTGACCGTTGACGCCCTGCTCACGCAGCACGGCAACCTGTGGGCGAATGCCTTTCTTGATGTAAGGCGCGGCGACGTCCTGGTTGACGTCGAAGCTGAGCTTGACGCTCAGGCCCGGGTTGTCTTCTTCCAGGATCACGTCGAACTCTTGCTCGGCGCAGTCGGCGTTATCACGCAGGCGCTGGATCTGGTAGCTGGTCTCGGCCCACTGGCGTTGCAGCAGGCGGCGTTGACCTTCGAACACGGTGTCGCCGTTGAAGACGATGTCGATCTGACCGTTGTTGATCGGCTGCCCGATCACCGCCACGCATTCAGCCAAACCAGCCGCACTGAATTGTGCGAGTACGCTTGGCGTCGCGTCCTGACGCACCTGGATCACTGCGCCCAGTTCTTCGTTGAACAGGATGCCGTTGATCTCGGAGGCATCCTCGGCAACGCTGTCGAGCACCAGGTTCAGGCCGCAGTGACCGGCAAAGGCCATCTCGACCACGCTGGTCAGCAGACCACCGTCGGAACGGTCGTGGTAAGCCAGCAGGTGACCGTCGGCGTTGAGGCCCTGGATCACCGCGAAGAAAGCTTTGAGGTCTTCGGCGTCATCGACGTCCGGGGCCTGCTTGCCCAGCTTGCCGTGGGTCTGGGCCAGGATCGAGGCGCCCATGCGGTTCTGGCCGCGGCCCAGGTCGATCAGGATCAGGTCGGTGGTGCCCTTGTCCATGCGCAGTTGCGGGGTCAGGGTCTGACGGATGTCAGTCACTGGCGCGAAACCGGTCACGATCAGGGACATCGGCGAAGTGACAGCCTTGTCCACGCCTTCATCGTTCCAGCGCGTGGCCATGGACATCGAGTCCTTGCCCACCGGAATGGTGATGCCCAGCTCAGGGCACAGCTCCATGCCGACCGCTTTCACGGTGTCGTACAGACGCGCGTCTTCGCCCGGGTGACCGGCAGCCGACATCCAGTTCGCCGACAGCTTGATGTCGGAGATCTTGGCGATGCGCGAGGCCGCGATGTTGGTCAGGGTTTCGCCGATGGCCATGCGGCCCGACGCCGGAGCGTCCAGCAGCGCCAGCGGAGTGCGCTCGCCCATGGCCATGGCTTCACCGGTGTAGACGTCGAAGCTGGTGGCGGTGACGGCAACGTCGGCCACCGGAACCTGCCACGGGCCGACCATCTGGTCACGGGCCACGAGGCCGGTGATGGTGCGGTCGCCGATGGTGATCAGGAAGCTTTTGCTGGCCACGGCCGGGTGATGCAGTACGCGCTCGACGCACTCGCCGATATCGAGGGTCGACGGATCGAAATCGTCGCCCAACTCGTTTTCACGCACCACCGAACGGTGCATGCGCGGGGCCTTGCCCAGCAGCACTTCGAGCGGCATGTCCACCGGGCTGTTGCCGAAGTGGCTGTCGGTGACCGTCAACTGCGGTTCAGCAGTAGCTTCGCCGACCACGGCGAACGGGCAACGCTCGCGTTCGCAGATCGCCTTGAAGCGCTCGAAGTCAGCCGGGCCAACCGCCAGAACATAACGCTCCTGGGATTCGTTGGACCAGATTTCGTGCGGGGCCATGCCCGGCTCGTCGTTTGGAATGTTGCGCAGTTCGAAACGGCCACCACGGTCGCCGTCGTTGACCAGTTCCGGGAAGGCGTTGGACAGACCGCCCGCACCCACGTCGTGGATGAAGCTGATCGGGTTCTTGTCGCCCAGTTGCCAGCAACGGTCGATGACTTCCTGGCAGCGACGCTCCATCTCAGGGTTTTCACGCTGTACGGAAGCGAAGTCCAGGTCCGCTGAACTGGTGCCGGTGGCCATGGAGGAAGCCGCGCCGCCGCCCAGGCCGATCAGCATCGCCGGGCCGCCGAGCACGATCAGCTTGGAGCCAACGAGGATTTCGCCTTTCTTGACGTGTTCTTCACGGATGTTGCCCATGCCGCCGGCCAGCATGATCGGCTTGTGGTAACCGCGAACCTCATCACCGTGCGGGGTGGAGATGGATTGTTCGAAGGTACGGAAGTAACCGGTCAGTGCCGGACGGCCGAATTCGTTGTTGAACGCCGCGCCGCCCAGTGGGCCTTCGATCATGATGTCCAGCGCGGTCACGATGCGCTCAGGCTTGCCGTATGGCACTTCCCATGGCTGTTCGAAGCCCGGGATCTGCAGGTTCGATACGGTGAAGCCGGTCAGGCCAGCCTTCGGCTTGGCACCGCGACCGGTTGCACCTTCATCACGGATCTCGCCACCGGAACCGGTGGACGCGCCCGGGAACGGAGCAATCGCGGTCGGGTGGTTGTGGGTCTCGACTTTCATCAGGATGTGCACCGGCTCCTGCACCGCGCCGTACTGGCGGGTTTCAGGGTCCGGGAAGAAACGACCGGCCACGGAGCCGACGATCACCGATGCGTTGTCCTTGTAAGCCGACAGAACGCCTTCGCTGTGCATCACGTAGGTGTTCTTGATCATGCCGAACAGGCTTTTTTCCTGGCTCTCGCCGTCGATGTCCCAACTGGCGTTGAAGATCTTGTGACGGCAATGCTCGGAGTTGGCCTGGGCGAACATCATCAGTTCGATGTCGTGCGGGTTGCGCTTCAAGCCGACGAAGGCGTTGACCAGGTAGTCGATTTCGTCTTCCGCCAGGGCCAGGCCCAGCTCGGTGTTGGCTTTTTCCAGCGCGGCGCGGCCACCACCCAACACGTCGATCGCGGTCAGGGGCTTGGGTTCGGCGTGACTGAACAGGCCGGCAGCCTGTTCGAGGTTGCCCAGGACGATCTGGGTCATGCGGTCGTGCAGCACATCGGCAATCAGCTGTGCGTCTGCGTCGCTGAACTGGCCGGCAACGTAGAACGCAATGCCACGCTCCAGGCGCTGGATCTTGGTCAGCCCGCAATTGCGAGCGATGTCGCTGGCCTTGCTCGACCATGGCGAAATGGTGCCAAACCGCGGCAACACCAGAAACAGACGACCGGTCGGCTCCTGGACCGGAACGCTTGGACCGTATTTCAGAAGGCGCGCAAGCACCTGCTGTTCGTCGCCGGTCAGGACGCCGGTAACTTCGGCGAAGTGAGCGAATTCAGCATACAGGCCACTGACAGCCGGGACCTTCTGGCTCAGTTGCTCAAGGAGTTTGCTGTGGCGAAAGGCAGAAAGGGCAGGAGCGCCGCGCAGGATCAACATCTTCGGGACAGCCTCGGGAAGGGGTGTGCTTTGAGGCCGTGCATTCTAGCCTAAACAGCCCGCGACATCACCCGAAACGCTACGCGCGGTTGCACCCGGGCGTCGGAGCGGGTGTCCGAGCGGAAAACCGGCGCCGATCGGGGCGCTCGGCGCGAGTTATTTTGACGGGTGAAAAATCGGGTTGTAGCCCATTCCTGCGGGCTCCAAGTGGGTTTTTCGCCTTCTAGCAGACAAGCCCTTTGCTGTCGAGATATGGCGCTCGTGGTCCTTTGCGTATACTGCGCAAATGTTTTTCCCAACGGCTTTGCGTCCGCGGTACGCCAAATGGCTGATCGCAACCGGACTCTTCCTGATGCTCAGTGGCTGTGTTGATAAACCCAACACACTGGAGCGCGTAAAGGAGGATGGCGTGCTGCGGGTGATCACCCGAAACAGCCCCGCCACCTACTTCCAGGATCGCAACGGTGAAACCGGCTTCGAATACGAGCTGGTGAAGCGCTTCGCCGACGATCTGGGGGTCGAACTCAAGATCGAGACCGCCGACAACCTCGACGACCTGTTCAACGAGGTGGGCAAACCCAAAGGCCCGGTATTGGCCGCCGCGGGGCTGGTCAGCAGCGAAGCGCGCAAAAAGCAGGTGCGATTTTCCCACTCCTATCTGGAAGTGACCCCACAGATCATCTATCGCAACGGCCAGTCGCGCCCTACCGAAGCGAAAGATCTGGTGGGCAAGAAGATCATGGTGCTCAAGGGCAGCACCCACGCCGAACAGCTGGCGCAGCTGAAAAAGCAATTTCCCGGCATTGAATACGAAGAGTCCGACGCCGTTGAAGTCGTCGACCTGTTGCGCATGGTCGATGAGGGGCAGATCGACCTGACCCTCGTGGACTCCAACGAAGTCGCGATGAACCAGGTCTACTTCACCAATATCCGGGTCGCCTTTGACCTCGGTGACGCCAGCAACCAGAGCTGGGCGGTGGCGGCCGGGGATGACAACAGCCTGCTCAACGAGATCAACGCCTACCTCGACAAGGTCAAGAAGAACGGCACCCTGCAACGCCTCAAAGACCGTTATTACGGGCATGTCGACGTCCTTGGCTATATGGGCGCCACCACCTTCGCCCAACACTTGCAGCAACGCTTGCCCAAGTACGAACAGCACTTCAAGGCCTATGCCAAGAAAGAGAAAGTCGACTGGCGCCTGCTGGCGGCCATCGGCTATCAGGAATCGTTGTGGCAACCGGCCGTCACGTCAAAAACCGGCGTGCGTGGCCTGATGATGCTGACCCAGAACACTGCGCAGGCCATGGGCGTGTCCAACCGCCTCGACCCCAAGCAGAGCATCATGGGCGGCGCCAAGTACCTGGCTTACATGAAAGATCAACTGGACGAGTCGATCCAGGAACCGGATCGCACCTGGTTTGCCCTGGCGGCCTACAACGTCGGCAGCGGCCACCTGGATGACGCCCGCAAACTGGCAAAGCGGGAAGGCCTGAATCCGGACAAGTGGCTGGACGTGAAGAAAATGCTGCCGCGCCTGTCCGAGAAGAAGTGGTACAGCAAAACCCGATACGGCTATGCCCGTGGCGGCGAGCCGGTGCATTTCGTGGCCAACATCCGCCGCTATTACGACATCCTGACCTGGGTCACGCAGCCGCAACTTGAAGGCGATCAAGTGGCCGAGGGCAAGTTGCTCGTGCCGGGGATCGACAAGACCAAGCCAGCTCCGGAACCGGCACCGCTTTAACAGCCCTCACCAAATAATTGTGGGAGCAAGCTCCCACATTGGGTTTTGCGCCCGGCTCAAGCCTTGGCGGCCGCCGCCAGAATCAACGCCTTCATCTCCGAAACAGCCGACTTGAAGCCAACGAACAAGGCATGGGCCACCAGCGCATGGCCGATGTTCAGCTCGTTGATACCTTTGATTGCCGCAACGGCTTCGACGTTGTGGTAATGCAGGCCATGGCCGGCGTTGACGATCAGGCCCTGGGCCAGACCAAACGCCACGCCATCGGCAACCCGCTTGAGTTCTTCAGCCACCTCGGCAGGCGTCTGGGCATCGGCGTAACGCCCGGTGTGCAGCTCGATGGCCGGCGCGCCCACACGACGGGACGCCTCGATCTGACGCTCATCGGCATCGATGAACAGCGACACTTCCGAGCCGATCTTCGACAGGCGCTCCACCGCCGCCTTGATACGGGCTTCTTGCCCCGCCACGTCCAGACCACCTTCCGTCGTCAGCTCCTGTCGGGTTTCCGGCACCAGGCAAATGTGCGCCGGGCGAATCCGCTCGGCGAACGCCATCATTTCTTCTGTGACGCCCATCTCGAAGTTCATGCGGGTCTGCAGCACGTCCTTGAGCAGCAACACATCGCGCTCCTGAATGTGACGACGGTCTTCACGCAAGTGCACGGTAATGCCATCGGCGCCCGCCTCTTCCGCATCCAGTGCTGCCTTCACCGGGTCCGGGTAGCGGGTACCCCGAGCCTGACGTAAGGTGGCAACGTGGTCGATATTCACGCCAAGAAGAATGCGGGTGCTGGTGGTCACGGAAGCGCTCCAGAAGAAGAGAAAGTTCGGTGCACAGCATACATGGGGAATTTACGGTTTTCGAAACAACTCTCGGGAAACCAGCGGCCGGCCGCCCAAATGAACGGCCAGCGCCTGCCGCATCAAGCGCTTGGCCGCCGACAAGGCACCCGGCGCGCTCCAGTCAGCATCGGCCATGGCCAGCAATTCCGTGCCATTGAACAGGCCCGGTTGCAACAGATAGACCCGCTCCAGTCCCGCATCCACTTGCAAGCGATAAAGGCCGTCCGGCGCGATGGGGGCGTCGTGGATGTCCGTGATCAGAGAAAAGCCGTAACCGAGGTCATCGAGCAACCGCCATTCGAATGAGCGCAGCAGCGGTTCCAGCGGACGACCTTCAGCCAGGGCCAGCAGGGTGGCGGCGTAATGATCGAATACGGCGGGATGCGGATCTTCGGCGGGCAGCAGGCGAATCAGCAACTCATTGAGATAAAGGCCGCTGAACAGGGCTTCTCCATTGAGCCAGGTGGAAACGCCGGCGCTTTCCATGCGCCCCACGTTTTTGAGCTCGCCACGCCCCCGAAACTCCACTTCCAGTGGCACGAATGGCCGTGCAAGCGTCCCGGCCTTGCCTCGCGCACTGCGCAATACAGCCCGCAACCGACCTTGCGGCGTGAGGAAGTCCACCAGCGCACTGCTTTCGCGGTAGGCGCGGGAGTGGAGGACGTAGGCGGGTTGGCCAATTGGCTGGGTTGCGGACATGGATGTCTCACTGAAGGCATGCCGTTTTGAAATCAACACAAACCAATGTGGGAGCGGGCTTGCCCGCGATGGCGGATTCACCTTCAACATCTCTGCTGAATGTTACATCCTCATCGCGGGCAAGCCCGCTCCCACAGGGTTCTACGGTGTAGTGCAAGCCTGATTTACAGGTCGCCGTAACCCAGCGAACGCAAGGCGCGTTCGTCGTCGGACCAGCCGCCCTTCACCTTGACCCAAAGGTTGAGCATGATCTTGGAGTCGAACAGCAGCTCCATGTCCTTGCGCGCCTCGGTGCCGATACGCTTGATGCGCTCGCCCTTGTCGCCAATGATGATTTTCTTCTGGCCGTCACGCTCGACGAGGATCAACGCATGAATGTGCAGGGTTTTCCCCTGCTGCTTGAACTCTTCGATTTCGACGGTGATCTGGTATGGCAGCTCGGCACCCATCTGGCGCATGATTTTTTCGCGAACCAGTTCAGCGGCAAGGAAACGGCTGCTGCGGTCGGTGATCTGGTCTTCCGGGAAGAAGTGATCGTTTTCCGGCAGATGCCCGGCAATCACCCGTTCCAGTGCGTCAAGGTTGTGCCCGTGCTGGGCCGAGATCGGGATGATCTGCGCGTTCGGCAACTGTTCCTGCAACCAGGACAGGTGCGGCATCAGCTCCGCCTTGTCTTCGATGCGGTCAGTCTTGTTCAGCGCCACGATCAGCGGGCCGGTCACGTATTGCACGCGCTCAAGGACCATCTGGTCTTCTTCGGTCCACTTGGTGCGGTCGACCACGAAAATCACCACGTCGACGTCTTTCAACGCCGCCGATGCGGTCTTGTTCATGTAGCGGTTCAGGGCTTTCTCGCCACCCTTGTGCATGCCAGGGGTGTCGACATAAATGGCCTGTACATCGCCTTCGGTCTTGATACCGAGCATGTTGTGACGGGTGGTTTGCGGCTTGCGCGAGGTGATCGCCAGTTTCTGACCCAGGATGTGGTTCAGCAACGTGGATTTGCCCACGTTCGGACGGCCGACGATGGCAACATAGCCACAGCGCGTTGCGGTTGTATCAGTCATTGCCATTCTCCACACCCAGGGCAATCAGTGCTGCGGCGGCCGCTACCTGTTCGGCAATGCGACGGCTCACACCCTGACCTCGGCTTTTTTCATTCAGTAAGATGATTTCGCATTCGACGAAGAACGTCCGACAATGCGGCTCACCCTGGATATCCACCACTTCGTAACGCGGCAGCTCGCAACCACGGGACTGCAGAAACTCCTGCAGGCGGGTTTTTGGATCCTTGTTGGTGTCGACCAGTGTCAGGCCTTCGAACTCGCCGGCCAGCCAGGCCAGCACGCGTTCGCGCGCCACTTCCATGCCGGCATCGAGGTAGATCGCACCAATCAGCGCTTCCAGGGCATCGGCCAGAATCGACTCGCGACGGAAACCGCCGCTCTTCAATTCGCCGGAACCCAGGCGCAGGTATTCGCCCAGATCGAAACCACGGGCCAGTACGGCCAGGGTCTCACCTTTCACCAGACGGGCACGCAAACGCGACAACTGGCCTTCGCGGGCCAGCGGGAAGCGATCGAACAATGCCTCGCCAGCCACGAAGTTGAGAATGGCATCACCGAGGAACTCCAGGCGCTCGTTGTTGCGCCCGGCAAAGCTGCGGTGAGTCAGGGCCAGGATCATCAGTTCCTGATCCTTGAAGGTGTAGCCGAGCTGACGCTCGAGACGGCTTAAAGAGACGCTCACGGTTTACCCACGCTGAGTTCGTGGTTGGATTCCACCGCCATCGCCGGGGTTCGGCGCAGGCTTGGGACAATTAACGCTGTGTTCAAAAATAACGTCCTGAATATCGTTGTTTTCATGCTGCCGGCGTCGATTGTGTCGACTCCAGAAATGCATTCGGCGCTGTGTTCAACAGCGCCGTGTTTGATTACTTGATCAGGCCAACCCGCGAGAAATTCGGCAGGTGACTGAGTTTGGGTTCCGGCCAGCTCATCCAGACTGCAAAGGCCTTGCCGACGATATTCTTGTCGGGAACCATGCCCAGCAGATCCTTGGGAATGTTCGGATCATCCCAGTAACGACTGTCGTTCGAATTGTCGCGGTTGTCGCCCATCATGAAATAGTGCCCGGCAGGTACGGTCCAAGAACGGTCCGGCGTAGCCCGGTAGCGACTCATTTCCTTGCGAATCAGGTGCTCGGCGGCGCCGAGTTTTTCCTTGTAGAGCTCGGCGCTCCCCAAGGTGCCCGGCTCGGAGCCGACCAGTTGCTCGGCAATCGATTCACCGTTGACGAACAGGCGCTTGTCAGCGGTGTAACGAACCTGATCACCCGGCAGACCGACTACACGCTTGATGTAGTTGACGTTTGGATCGCTCGGATAGCGGAACACCATCACATCGCCGCGTTGTGGCTCACCGACTTCGATGACTTTCTTGTCGATCACCGGCAAGCGGATCCCGTAGGAAAACTTGCTCACCAGGATGAAATCGCCGACGTCCAGGGTCGGTTTCATCGAGCCGGAAGGGATCTGGAACGGTTCCACCAGGAACGAACGCAGCACCAGCACGATGAACAATACCGGGAAGAACGACTTGCCGTATTCGACCAGCAGCGGTTCTTTGTTCAACTTCTCGACCACCATCACATCAGGCTGGCTCACGCTGCCCTGATAGGAGGCAATGGCGGCACGCCGACGCGGCGCCAGGAAAAGCAGATCGAGCAACGCCAACAAGCCGCAGACGAATACGGCGATGACCAGCAACAGCGGGAAATTTAGTGACATAGGACCTAACTATCCAACCTGAGCACTGCAAGGAAGGCTTCTTGTGGAATTTCCACGTTACCGACCTGCTTCATGCGTTTTTTACCGGCCTTTTGCTTTTCCAGCAGTTTTTTCTTACGGCTAACGTCACCGCCGTAGCATTTGGCCAATACGTTCTTTCTGAGTGCCTTGACGGTTGTCCGCGCCACAATCTGACCGCCAATGGCGGCCTGGATTGCCACGTCGAACATCTGCCGCGGAATCAGCTCTTTCATCTTCTCGGTCAACTGGCGACCTTTGTAGTGCGCATTGTCCTTGTGCACGATCAGCGCCAGGGCGTCGACCTTGTCGCCGTTGATCAGCACATCCAGTTTCACCAGATTAGCCGATTGGTAACGGTCGAAATGGTAATCCAGCGAAGCATAGCCGCGACTGGTGGACTTCAGGCGGTCGAAGAAGTCCAGGACCACTTCGTTCATCGGCAGATCGTAGGTCACCTGGACCTGGGTACCGAGGAACAGCATGTCATGCTGAATGCCGCGTTTCTCGATGCACAGGGTAATGACGTTGCCCAGGTGCTCCTGCGGCACAAGAATATTGGCCCGCACGATCGGCTCGCGCATGTCTTCGATGGAAGACAGGTCCGGCAGCTTCGACGGGTTATCGACGTAGATCGTTTCGCCGGACTTGAGCAGCAGTTCGAAAATTACCGTCGGCGCGGTGGTGATCAGGTCCAGGTCGTATTCGCGCTCCAGGCGCTCCTGGATGATTTCCATGTGCAGCATGCCGAGGAAACCGCAACGGAAGCCGAAGCCCAGGGCGTCGGAGCTTTCCGGGGTGTATTGCAGCGACGAGTCGTTCAGCGTGAGCTTTTGCAGCGCCTCGCGGAAGTCTTCGAAATCGTCGGAGCTGACCGGGAACAGACCGGCATACACCTGAGGCTGAATGCGTTTGAAACCTGGCAGCACATCGACGTCCGGCGTCGAGCTCAAAGTCAGGGTGTCACCCACTGGCGCACCGTGAATGTCCTTGATGCCGGCGATGATGAAGCCCACTTCACCGGCTTTCAGGTCAACGGTAGCGGTGTGTTTGGGATTGAAGACACCGACGCTGTCCACCAGGTGGATCTTGCCGGTGGACTTGACCAGAATCTTGTCGCCTTTCTTCACGCGGCCATGGCGTACGCGCACCAGGGACACAACGCCCAGGTAGTTGTCGAACCAGGAGTCGATGATCAACGCTTGCAGCGGATCTTCGATGTTGCCGGTTGGCGCCGGAATGGTGGTGACCAGGCGCTCGAGCACTTCATCGACGCCCAGACCGGTCTTGGCACTGCAAGTGACCGCGTCGGTGGCATCGATGCCGATGATTTTTTCGATTTCTTCTTTAACGCGGTCCGGATCGGCCTGTGGCAGGTCGATCTTGTTCAGCACCGGCATCACTTCCAGGCCCTGCTCGATCGCCGTGTAGCAGTTGGCTACCGACTGCGCCTCGACACCCTGACCGGCATCGACCACCAGCAAAGCGCCTTCACAGGCCGCCAGCGAGCGGCTGACTTCATAGGTGAAGTCAACGTGGCCAGGGGTATCAATGAAGTTCAACTGATAGGTGATGCCATCACGGGCCTTGTAATACAGGGTAACGCTATGCGCCTTGATGGTGATGCCGCGTTCACGCTCAAGGTCCATGGAGTCGAGGACCTGGGCTTCCATTTCACGCTCGGCCAGGCCGCCGCACATCTGGATGAAGCGATCGGCCAGCGTCGACTTGCCATGGTCAATGTGGGCGATGATGGAGAAATTGCGGATATGACTCAAATCACTCACGGATCAACACTCAAAAAGGCTGCAGGCATAGCCCGCCGAAAAATAGCCGGGAATTGTACCTGATCCACGGCGCTAGCGTCACGTTCGCAGGTCAGACGGCCAGTACAAAAACGCCCCGGTCTTGCGACAGGGGCGTTTTTTATGACCAAAGTAGCCGGGAACGCCCCGCCATCAACCGGCGCGACGCAACAACCACAGCCCGGCCAAGGCGCAGATGCCGGCTGGCACCAGCACCGCAAACAGCGGCGAGAAACCGAACACCAGGCTCGAAGGGCCCAGCAAATCCTGGGCAATGCGGAAAGTGAAGCCCACCAGCACGCCGGTAAACACCCGCTGACCCAGGGTCACCGAACGCAACGGGCCGAAAATGAAGGAAATCGCCATCAGCACCAGGGCAGCAGTGACCAACGGCTGCAACACCTTGACCCAAAATGCCAGCCAGTAACGACCATTGTTCAAGCCCTGGTCCGCCAGATAGTGGATATACCCCCACAGACCGCTGATCGACAACGACTCGGGTGTCATCACCACGGTATTGAGCAATTGCGGGCTCAATGCCACGTCCCAGCGCTCCACAGGGGCAGTCACCACCTCAGAGCTTTTATCGTGGAACAGCGTGGTGGTGATATCGGTCAGTTGCCAGTGCTCCTTGTCGAAGTCTGCGCGCTTGGCGAAGCTGGCCGACAACATGTGCCGCTCGGCGTCAAAGCGATAACGGGTCACACCGTACAAAATGCCATTGGGCTGAACGGAGTTGATGTGGATGAATTCATCGCCCTGACGGTGCCACATGCCGTGCTTGGCACTTTGCGCGTCGCCACTGCCCTGGGCCAGCGAACGATTGGCTTGCGCGATATTTTCACTGGCGGGGGCGACATACTCGCCGATCAGCACGCCGGCAAGCATCAGCACCAACATGGGCTTCATGACCGCCCAGACGATTCGGCCGATCGACACGCCGGCCGCGCGCATGATGGTCAACTCGCTGTTGCTGGCCAGGCTGCCGAGGCCGATCAGGCAACCGATCAGCGCCGCCATCGGCAACATTTCGTAAAGACGGCGCGGTGCAGTCAGCAGCACATAACTCGCGACATCGGCCAGGGTGTAGGTATCGCTGATTTCGCCCATTTCATCGATGAACGCAAACAACGTTGCCAGCCCCAGGATGATTCCCAGCACAGCCAGGATCGCAATGAGCACGCTGCTACCAATGTAGCGGTCGAGCTTAACCACGGGCCACCTCCAGCGCGCTGCGGCGACTCGCCATCTTCAAGCGCAGGGGTTCCCAGTAAAGCAGGCCCAGGCCGATGAGCAGGAAGATGGCATGCACCCACCACAAGCCCAACGCCACCGGGATCTTGCCCTTGTCGAGGGCGCCGCGTGCGGCAATCAGCAGGGTCAGGTAAGCCATATAAAGAAGAATCGCCGGCAACAGTTTGAGGAAGCGCCCCTGGCGCGGATTGACTCGCGACAGCGGCACCGCCATCAGGGTCACGATGAAGACCAGCAAGGGCAAGGACAGACGCCACTCAAGCTCGGCGCGCATACGCAAGTCATCGCTATGGATCAAGACACTGGTGCTCAGCGCATCACGGTCGGTGACTTCGTCGCTGACATCCGGCTTGGGCAGCAATACACCGTACTCGTCGTACTTGATCGCACGATAGTCGGCCTGCCCCGGATTACCGTCGTAACGGTAGCCATTGTCGAGGATCAGGTAGCGATTGCCATCAGGCTTGATTTCCTGCCGGCCCTTTTCAGCCACCAGGACGGAAATCCCGCGATCTTTCCCGTCGGATGAGGCGTTCTTTTGCGAAATGAATACGCCGCCAAGGTTGATCCGATCTGCCGACAACTGCTCGGTGTAAGTCACTCGCGTACCGTCGCGCAACGCCTGGAAGCGCCCCGGCTCCAGGGTATCGAACTCGGTCAGGGCATCTTGCTTGTTCAGCAGCAGCTGGAACTGATTGGCACCTTGTGGCGCCAGGCTCAGGCTCAGCCACGCCACGATCAGCGCCACCAGCGTGGCCGGAAAAAGGGTCATGACAAACAGACGCTGCTGGCTCATGCCGGTAGCCGAAAGCACGGTCATCTCGCTTTCCAGATACAGCCGGCCATACGCCAGCAGAATCCCCAGGAACAGTCCCAAGGGCAGGATCAGCTGCAGGAATCCCGGCAGGCGGAAGCCCATGATCAGAAACAGTGAACCCGGATCCAGAAGGCCCGAAGCGGCCTGGGCGAGGTATTTGATGAAGCGTCCACTCATGATGATGACCAGCAGCACGGCGCTGACGGCGCTCAAGGTCAACAAGACTTCGCGGGATAGGTAACGGAAGACGATCAAACCAGACACTCCAGGATTGTCAGGCGAAGGCAGCCAAACAAACAAACATATCAGGCAACCCGCAGGGCAGAGCCGCCGAAAAAGATGGCGCATTATCCTGTGATTGGGTGCGCCTGTCACTGCGCAATGCATGGAAGCGCCTGTAGGACCGAGCGCACTCGCGAAGGGCGACGTCCATATCTCACGAAGCCTGAAACCCCGCCGCGGCCTCAAGTTCTTCGCGAGCAGGCTCGCTCCGACAATCGTACAACCGAGGGTTGTCAGGCGCCGCTAGCGAGGTTCAAACTGCGGCCTTCGTCGCCGGTCGGTACTGGCGCCTTTCTATTACTTTCTATTTAGATGCAGGCAGGCGACGCACATTCGGTGTCGAGCGCTTGCGAGTTGACCATCAATTCAGGGACCCGGACATGGAACTGGTTGTAAAGAGCGTTAACCCGGAAACGTTGAAAACCGCCACGTTGGTGGTCGCCGTCGGTGAAGGCCGCAAACTCGGCGTCGCCGCCAAACAACTCGACGAACTCAGCGGCGGTGCGATCAGCGCCGTGCTCAAGCGTGGCGACCTGGCCGGCAAGGTCGGGCAGAGCCTGCTGCTGCACAGCCTGCCCAACCTCAAGGCCGAGCGCGTGCTGCTGGTGGGCGTGGGTAAAGATGAAGAACTGGGCGACCGCCCGTTCCGCAAAATCATCGCCGGCGTACTCAATACCCTCAAAGGCCTGGCCGGCAGTGATGCGGTCCTGGCCCTGGACGAAATCGTGGTCAAAGGCCGCGACAGCTACGGCAAGACCCGCCTGCTGGCCGAAACCCTGGTGGACGGTGAATACCAGTTCGATCAGTTCAAGAGCCAGAAAGCCGAACCACGCGCCCTGAAGAAAGTCACCCTGCTGACCATCAAGGCCGCCCAGGCTGAAGTGCAACGCGCCGTGACCCACGCCACCGCCATTGCCAACGGCATGGCCTTCACTCGCGACCTGGGCAACTTGCCGCCAAACATCTGCCACCCGACGTTCCTCGGTGAGCAAGCGAAAAACCTCGGCAAAGAGTTCAAGGACCTGAAAGTCGAAGTCTTCGACGAGAAGAAGATCAAGGCACTGGGCATGGGCTCGTTCTATGCCGTTGGCCAGGGCAGCGCCCAACCGCCGCGCCTGATCGTCATGCAATACAACGGCGGCAAGAAATCCGAGAAGCCCTACGCCCTGGTCGGCAAAGGCATCACCTTCGACACCGGCGGTATCAGCCTCAAGCCAGGCGCCGGCATGGACGAAATGAAATATGACATGGGCGGCTCTGCCAGCGTGTTCGGCACCCTGCGTGCCGTGCTCGAGCTGAAATTGCCAATCAACCTGGTGTGCATCCTGGCATGCGCCGAGAACATGCCGAGCGGCAACGCTTCTCGCCCGGGCGACATCGTCACCACCATGAGCGGCCAGACCGTGGAAATCCTCAACACCGACGCCGAAGGCCGTCTGGTGCTGTGCGACGCACTGACCTACTCCGAGCGCTTCAAGCCGCAAGCCGTCATCGACATCGCCACCCTGACCGGTGCCTGCGTGGTTGCCCTGGGCGCCCATACCTCGGGCCTGCTGGGCAACAACGATGAACTGATCGGCCAACTGCTCAGCGCCGGCAAGGCGGCCGACGACCGCGCCTGGCAATTGCCGTTGTTCGATGAGTACCAGGAGCAACTCGACAGCCCGTTCGCCGACATCGCCAACATCGGCGGCCCGAAAGCCGGCACCATCACCGCTGCCTGCTTCCTGTCGCGCTTCACCAAGAACCTGAACTGGGCGCACCTGGACATCGCCGGCACTGCCTGGACCAGCGGCGGCAAGGACAAGGGCGCCACTGGCCGTCCGGTTCCCCTGTTGACCCAATACCTGCTGGACCGCGCCAAAGCCTGAAACCGATGAACCTGGGCAGCGTCGCTTTCGGGCGGCGCCGCTCAAGGCTCAGGAACCGCAATGACCAAAGTCGACTTCTATATCCTGCCCAGCGCCGATCCTTCGGCACGCCTGGATTTTGCCTGCAAGCTCACTGAAAAAGCCTGGCGCATGGGGCACCGCATTTACCTGCATTGCAGCGACGCCTCCCAACGCGAGGATCTCGACGCACGCTTATGGGCGTTCAAGGGCGAAAGTTTCGTGCCCCACGGCCCTGCCGAAAGCGAACCGGACAGCCTGATCGTCCTGGGTCTTGGCGATGACTGCGGCCAGCACCAGGATCTGTTGGTCAATCTCGACCTGAAAGTGCCGGCCTTTGCCCAGCGCTTTGCCCGCGTGGCAGAAGTGGTGGTGGAAGACCCGGTGATACGCCAGGCCGCGCGGGAGAGTTTCCGTTTCTACCGCGAACAGGGCTATCCTCTGCAAGATCACCGTTTACAGCGACTCTGAGCATTCCGATGGACACTCCAAAACCGCTGCAAAAGTCCGTGCACCTGCTGGACGACCTTGAGTCGATCCGCCAACTGCTCGGCGATGACAACCTGCAACCACCGCTGCTGACCGACACGGTCGATGAAGGTGAACAGGAACAGATTCCGATGCTGTTCGACACTGTCAGCGCCCCCGCGCCGACCGTCGAACCGAAAGCGCCCGCCCCAGCCGCCGAGCCGGCACCGAGCGCCAGCAAGGGCGCCGACGCCCTGCTGTACCTCGACAGCGAACTGCGCGCCGCCGCGCAATTGATCATGCAGGACGTGATCGACGACTTCGCGCCGCACATCGAAACCGAAATCAAACGCCGCTTGAATGCGCGGATGGAGCGATTGCTGAGCCAGTACAACGATTGAACAACCTGCGCCAAGCGCGCCTGTGTGGGAGCGTGCCTGCTCGCGATGGCGTCTTGATTTTCACCGACGATATCGCCTGCCGGACTGCTTTCGCGAGCCAGCTCACGCCACAAACAGCCTCCAACAACTGATTTGTGCGGGGTCATAGAGATTGGTCACCGAATGCCTTTATCATGCGCCCCATGATTAAAGATCCCTTTGCAAGACTTGGCCTGGACCGTGAAGTCCTGACCGTCAGCCAGCTCAACGGCCGTGCACGGGTGTTGCTCGAAGACGTGTTCAGCAACATCTGGGTCGAAGGCGAAATCTCCAACCTGGCCCGCCCGGCATCCGGCCACGTGTACTTCACACTCAAGGACAGCGGCGCCCAGGTGCGTTGCGCACTGTTCCGGCAGAACGCTGCGCGAGTGCGACAAGCATTGAAAGACGGCCTGGCGGTCAAGGTACGCGGCAAGGTCTCGCTGTTCGAGGGGCGCGGGGACTACCAACTGATCCTCGACACCGTGGAACCTGCGGGCGATGGCGCGTTGCGGCTGGCCTTCGATGCATTGAAGGAAAAACTCAGCGCCGAAGGCCTGTTCAGCGCCGAGCGCAAGGTACCGCTGCCGGCCCATCCACAACGGATCGGCATCATCAGTTCACCTACCGGCGCGGTGATCCGCGACATCATCAGCGTGTTCCGCCGTCGCGCACCTCAGATACAACTGACGCTGATCCCGACGGCCGTTCAGGGCCGCGAAGCCACCGCGCAAATTGTTCGCGCGCTGAAACTGGCCGATGCCCGCGGCTTCGACGCCTTGATCCTGGCCCGAGGTGGCGGCTCGCTGGAAGACCTCTGGTGCTTCAACGAAGAAGCCGTGGCCCGCGCGGTGGATGCCTGCGTAACGCCGATCGTCAGCGCCGTCGGCCATGAAACCGATGTGTCGATCAGTGACTTCGTCGCCGACGTTCGCGCCCCGACCCCATCCGCCGCCGCTGAATTGCTCGCACCGGACTCCAGCGATCTGGTCCGCCGGGTCGAAAGCCTGCACCGACGGTTGGTGATGCGCATGCGCGACCGTTTGATGCGCGACCGCCTGCGCCTCGAAGGCATCTCCCGGCGCCTGCGTCACCCCGGCGAACGCCTGCGCCAGCAAGCGCAACGCCTGGATGATCTGGACATGCGCATGCGCCGCGCCTTTGAACGCAGCCTCAACACTCGCCGTGAACGGCTGATCCGCCTGGAAACCCGCCTGGCCGGGCAACATCCCGGTCGGCAACTGGCGTTGTTGCGCCAGCGCCTCGACAGCCTTGCCGAGCGCCTGCCTCGCGCCATGCGCGAGGGCCTGAAAAACCGTCGCCTACAGCTGCAAAGCCAAATGCAGACCCTGCATGTGGTCAGCCCCCTGGCGACGCTGGGCCGCGGTTACAGCATTTTGCTCGACGAGCGCGGCAACGCGATTCGCAACGCCGCGCAAACCCATAACGGTCAACGTCTGAAAGCCAAGCTGGGCGAAGGCGAACTGCAAGTGCGGGTTGAAGACAATCACCTGACGCCTGTCACCCTTTCATTACTGGATTGATCCATGCCGCGCCTTTTAGCTTCTCTGCTATTGCTGTGCCTGACCCTGAACGCCCACGCCGACAGCTATATCACCCGCCTGTTGAACAAACCGGTGCCGGGCGGCGTCGCGGTGGTGGATCTGGGCACCTCAGCGCAAGCGCCGAAAGCCAGCTATCAGGGCAAACCGGTACTGGTGGTCAAGGAGCAGAACAATTGGCTGGCCATCGTCGGCGTACCGCTGACTGTTAAACCGGGCGCCCAGTCCATCAGCAGCGGCGGCCGTACGCTGAGCTTCACCGTGGGCCAGAAAAAATACCCGGAACAACGCATCACCTTGAAGAACACACAGCAGGTCAACCCTGACCCGGAGAATCTCAAGCGCATAGAACGCGAGCTGGCAGAGCAGATTGCCGCCTATCGCACGTTCAGCCCGAATACCCCCAGCAACCTGCTGTTGGACAAACCGGTCAACGGGCCGCTGTCGAGCAAGTTCGGGGTGCGCCGGTTCTTCAACGGTGAAGAGCGCAATCCCCACGCAGGCCTGGACTTCGCAGTGCCAGCCGGCACACCGATCAAGACCCCGGCCGCTGGCAAGGTGATTCTGATCGGCAATTACTTCTTCAACGGCAACACCGTGTTTGTCGACCATGGCCAAGGCTTCATCAGCATGTTCTGCCACATGTCGAAAATCGATGTGAAGGTCGGTCAGCCATTGGCGCGTGGTGATGTGGTCGGCAAGGTCGGCTCGACCGGTCGGGCGACCGGGCCGCATATGCACTGGAACGTCAGCCTGAACGACGCGCGGGTAGATCCGGCGATTTTCATTGGGGCGTTTCAGCCTTAAGCCTGCGGTTGGTCCGCTCGCGATGAGGGCATCACCGGCGCCGCTTACTCAGCGTCCAGGTCCTCTATCCCGTGGGCTTCCCGGTCGGCCAGGCAGTGCTTGATCCATTCCCGGGTTTCCTCCGAGAACCCGGTAAGCTCTTCAGCCGTGACCAGCTCACGGGCGCATAGCCCGAGCAAGTGAGAACGCGCTTCATGCCGCGAAAACCTGAACACCCCAAACGCCCAGTACAACTCCTTTTGACCGGCCTGGAGCAATTCCTCGCTCGCCTCAATCCGCTCATAAGGTGAGAGGTTTTTATCCAGCACTGTCTTTTCGACATCCGCCATGATCCGCACACACATCCGCTCATGGGCGACCGGACGCAGCACGCAATAGAGCTTCCAATCGGACTCGTTCATCGCCGACTCCTGCTTGTCAGTCGAGGCCATAAGCATAGCTGCACGGGCACGGCCCGATGCCAAAATCCTCGATTGCGCATCACTCAAACCCTGCGCAAGCAACTGAACAAACAGCACCATTCAGCACAATAAAATCTCGATAAATACATAGACACGAGTATTCCTCTCAATTTTTTTCGACTGCTTGCCATCTTTCTCCCCCGCGGTTAGGGTTGAAGGCATGAAAACTCCTCACACCCTCATTCAGCTTCGCCAGCACCGCAGCCTGTGCCTTGTCAGTGCACGACTGCCGGGCTGATCGCGGTGCCTCGTCTCACGCCTTACCCCAAAAATATTTGATCCACCGGCTGGCCGCCTTTTTTCGGCCCACACAATAAGGATTACTCCGATGAGCATGCTCAAAGACCCGTCTTCGAAATACCGCGCGTTCCCGACCATCGACATCCCGGACCGTACCTGGCCGTCGAAAACCATCACTGCCGCGCCGATCTGGTGCAGTTCCGACCTGCGTGACGGCAACCAGTCGCTGATCGAGCCGATGGACGCCGTCAAGAAGCTGCGCTTCTGGAAAACCCTGGTGCAGGTGGGCGTGAAAGAAATCGAAGCATCGTTCCCGGCCGCTTCGCAAACCGACTTCGACTTCGTGCGCACCCTGATCGAAGGCAACCACATCCCGGACGACACCACCATCCAGGTGCTGACCCAGGGCCGTGAAGACCTGATCGAGCGTACCTTCGAATCCCTGCGCGGGGCGAAGAAAGCCATCGTTCACCTGTACAACGCGACCTCCCCTTCCTTCCGCCGGATTGTCTTCAATCAGGACAAGGACGGCGTCAAGGCCATCGCCGTGAACGCCGCCAAGCTGTTCGTCAAATACGCGGCCATGCAGCCCGACACCGAGTGGACCTTCGAATACTCGCCGGAAACCTTCAGCGCCACCGAACTGGAGTTCGCCAAGGAAGTCTGCGACGCGGTGATCGAAGTCTGGAACCCGACGCCCGAGCACAAGATGATCCTCAATCTGCCGGCCACCGTGGAATGCGCGACCCCGAACATCTATGCCGACCAGATCGAATGGTTCGGCCGTCACATCAACCGTCGTGACAGCGTGATCATCAGCCTGCACACCCACAACGACCGTGGCACCGGCGTGGCCGCCACCGAACTGGGCCTGATGGCCGGCGCCGACCGCGTCGAAGGCTGCCTGTTCGGCAACGGCGAGCGCACCGGTAACGTTGACCTGGTGACCGTCGCCCTGAACATGTACACCCAGGGTCTCGACCCTCAACTGGACTTCTCCGACATCGACGGCGTGCGCAAAGTCGTCGAAGAATGCAACCAGATCCAGGTGCACCCACGTCACCCGTACGTCGGCGACCTGGTCCACACGGCGTTCTCCGGCTCCCACCAGGATGCCATCCGCAAGGGCTTCGCCCAGCAGAAACCGGATGCCCTGTGGGAAGTACCGTACTTGCCGATCGACCCGGCCGACATCGGCCGCAGCTACGAAGCGGTCATCCGCGTCAACAGCCAGTCGGGCAAGGGCGGTATCGCCTACCTGCTGGAACAGGAATACGGCATCAGCCTGCCGCGTCGCATGCAGATCGAGTTCAGCCAGGTCGTGCAGCGTGAGACCGATCGCCTGGGCCTCGAAATGACGGCCCAACAGATCCACGCCCTGCTGCACAGCGAGTACTTGCAAGCCAATACCCCGTACGCGCTGGTCAGTCATCGCCTGCAGGAAGAAAACGGCCACAGCGCCGTCGAAGTGGAAGTCGCCAGCCAAGGCCAGGGCGAAACCAACCTGCATTGGCGCGGCAAGGGCAATGGCGCCCTGGAAGCCCTGGTGGCCGGCTTGCCAGTCCCCGTGGAAATCATGGACTACAACGAGCACGCCATCGGCGCGGGCACCAATGCCAAGGCAGCGGCCTACATTGAACTGCGGGTGAATGGCGAGCGTGCGGTGCATGGCGTCGGCATCGACGAAAACATCACCACCGCCAGCTTCAAGGCCCTGTTCAGCGCGCTGAACCGCTCCCTGAGCCAGCCGGAAGCGAAAGCGGCGTAAGCCTACGCTGTCATGCCTGTCTCTTCTCCACATCTGACGCTGCCGACGAAGTCTTCCTAGTGTAGATCTCGGTGGTCGCCGTATCATTAAAAAAGGGGGGGGGGGGGGGGGGGGGGGGGGGGGGGGGGGGGGGGGGGGGGGGGGGGGGGGGGGGGGGGGGGGGGGGGGGG